>NZ_NEUF01000049.1 GCF_002910915.1 Streptomyces sp. SM10
TGCTAGTGCCGCGTCAGGCAACGTTCGCCCTGTTGTCGGCAGCGGTGCCAGATGGTGCTCGGTGGAGCGGTTCACTCAGCGCCGAGCTGGTGGTCGGCCCAGACGTAGCTTTCGGGCAGCAGGTCGGTGATGAGGACGGTTCGGATGCGGTCGCCTTCGCCGACGATGACCTTGAGGGACGGGAAGTAGTCGAGGAGGACCTGACGACACCGGCCGCATGGGGGAACAACTCCTCGGTCGCGGTCGCCCACCGCGACGATCGTGTTGAGCTCGTAGGCGCCCTGGGCGGCTGCCGCGCCGATGAGGACCATCTCGGCGCAGGGACCTCCCGTGAAGTGGTAGGCATTCACGGTGGTGACGATCCGGCCGTCCTGGGCGCGGGCCGCGGCTGCCATCGTGTGGTTGTCGCCCCGGCAGCGGGTGCGAGCGACGTGCGCCGCGGCCTGGATGAGTTCGTGGTCGACGGGGTGGGTCTGCGTGGTCATTTTCTCTTCCTTCGTCAGGTGTCAGGCGACGTTGACCCGTGTGACGAGGGTGCGCAAGCGAATATCGGCGGTGTGCTTGTTTCGCCAGATGATGTAGCGGCGGATCATGCTGCCCTGCTCCTTGTGGCTGGCGTGGTCGGTGCCGTCGAGGGTGAAGTAGCGAAGGGCGGTGAACTGGGCCTCGATCCGGTTGAGCCAGGAGCTGTTGGTCGGGGTGTAGGCAATTTCGACGTTGTTCGCCGTGGCCCAGGTGCCGACCCGCTGGCACTTCTTGGTGGTCAGGTGCGGGGAGAAGTTGTCGCAGACGATCGCGATGCGGACCTGGGGCGGGTAGAGGCTGCGCAGATAGCGGCAGAACTCCAGGAACTGGGTGCGCTTCTTGATCGGCTTGATGTGGCCGTAGAGCTTGTCCCTGGCCAGGTCCAGGGCGGCGAACAGGTGCCGTACTCCGCCGTAGCGGTTGTAGGTCGCCCGCCGCCTGCGGCGCGGTGCGCGGTCGGGGTCCTTGTGTTTCCCGCCGCGCTCGGCCCATTGCCGGCCGGGGTGGGGCATCAGGTTGAGCGGCCCGAACTCGTCCACGCAGAAGATGACTTCGGGCTCGTCCACCTCGGGTATGACCTCCCCGTCGGCGATCGCGTAGAGGTGCTCGACCCGGGCCTTCTTGGCCGCGTAGTCCGGATCGCGGGAGGTCTTCCAGGTCTTCAGGCGTTGAAAGGAGACGCCTTCCTCGCGGAGCAGGATGCGCAGGCCCTCGTGGCTGATGTCGTCGACCACCCCCTCGGCGACCAGGAAGTCCGCCAGCTTGGTCAGGCTCCAGGTGGAGAACGGCAGGTCGTGCTCGGTCGGCTTCGACTTCGCGATCTTTTTGATCTCGCGCCGCTCGGGCAGTGTGAACGTCTTCGGACGCCCGCCCTTGTACTTCGGATACAGCGACTCGAAGCCGTCGGCGTTGAAGTTGTGGATCACATCCCGGACCCGGTCCGCGCTGGTGAAGGTGACCTCGGCGATCTTCGCCACCGGCATGCTCTGCGCGGACAGCAGGACCATCTGGGCCCGCCGCCAGGTCACCACCGACCCGGTGCCCCGGCGGATGATCCGCAGCAGCCGTCTGCCCTCATCATCGTCGATCTCGCGTACGCGTACTCGCTCTGCCACCTGGACAGGGTGACGGCCACGCGCCGCCCGGCACAGCACCGGGACGGCGCGTCACGTCACAACAGGGCAAACGTTGCCTGACGCGGCACTAGCCGACTAGCGGCGCGGGGGCGGCGGGGGTGAGGTCGACATGCCGACCCCCGCCGTTCCACCTGGAGCCCCGTACTTCCGATCCCCCGCGGAGGTACGGGGCTTCCTCGTGTTTTGGCGCAGACTCGCAGGTCACGTGCGGGGCAGCCCGCTATGGCGTAGTATCCAGTTGACTAGGGTGATCTCGTACTGCATGGCGTGCATCGACTGCTCCTCAGGCCTGACGGGACGACGTGATCTGCGGGGCGAGCAGGGAGAGCAGCCCCC
Organism: Streptomyces sp. SM10; assembly: GCF_002910915.1. Taxonomy (GTDB): domain Bacteria; phylum Actinomycetota; class Actinomycetes; order Streptomycetales; family Streptomycetaceae; genus Streptomyces. Next base: position 1,998 of record NZ_NEUF01000049.1, read on the forward strand.
GGACAGCCGCGTCGAACGGGGTTCCCGACCCTGACGCACGGGCCAGGACGTAGCCGCCCTGGACGAGGGCCACGACAGCCGCGGCGGTCTCACCGGGGTCGATGCCGGGGGAGAACTCGCCCTCGTCCAGGCCTTCCTGGACGATCTCGGCGAGCCGTCCCCGCAGCCAGCCGATCGTCTCGTCCACCGGGGCCCGCAGGGCGTCGCTGGCGATCACGTCGGGGTCCATCGTCAGCCGCCCCACCGGGCAGCCCCGCAACACCTCGCGTTCACGCAGCAGATAGGCCGAGATCCGCTCGTACGCCGATCCGGGGCCGTCCAGGATGCGGCCGGCCGTCTCGCGCATCTCCGCCGAGGTGCGCGAGACGGCGGCGAGAGCCAGATCGGGCTTGCCCGTGAAGTGGTGGTACATGCTGCCCTGGCCCGCCCCCGCCCGCTGCTGGATCGCCTTGGGGCTGGTGCCCACGTAGCCGCGCTCCCACAGGAGCTCCTGGGTGGCCTCGATCAACCGCTCCGGAGTGCTCATGCAGGAACTGTACATACCAGTAGGTACAGAATCCACGCCGATCCGCGTATCCCGGGAAGCAGAACACCGGTCCCGGTGTACTCCCGCCGCGGTACGTGGACTGCCGCCACCCGTACGACGCCTCCGGCCGCCGCCGGGGACAGGCTCGTAGGTGACAGGAACGCACGGCTGAACCCACGATCGAGGAGCTGACCGAGATGGACACACTGGCGAACTCCGGAGGGCCCGGCCCCTGGATCCTTCTCTTCCCGGTCATCTGGGCCGCCGTCGCCATCGGCGTCGTGACGCTGCTGCGCCGGACCGTCCTGCGCGGACGGCGTGGCCCGTGGCAGGCACGCGGGACCCGGCAGGCCGGCCCCGCGGGCGAGCACTCGCCGATCGGTCTCCTCGGACGGCGGTTCGCCGCCGGCGAGATCGACGAGGACGAGTACTGGCGCAGGCTCTCCGTCCTGGACGAGCCCTACGGCCGCTACGACAAGGACGGCCCGGCGTGACGGCGGACCGCGGGTGACGTCCTGGCCCGGAAGGCCCGGAAGGAGGCCCGGCCAGCGCGGAACGCGTCGATCGCGAGTGGATCGACGCGCTCCGCGGTGCGCGGCCCGGCTCCGGTCAGCCGACGACGGCCGACCGGACCCGCGTCCGCGCGCTTGTCGGTTCCAGGAGCCCCGCGACGTCCGAGCCGAACGGGCCGTCGGTCGTCGACCCGTACACCGGGAGTGGGGGCAGAGCGGTGGTGAAGGACGGTGCGGGCAGGGTGAACCAGATGACTTTGCCCGCGTCGTCGCTCGGTCGTACGCCCCAGCTCTCGCTGAATGCTGCGATCATCGCCAGCCCGCGCCCGGATGTGGCCGAGAAATCGGCGTTGCACACGGTCGGCAGCCGGGGGTCGTGGTCGTGGACGGAGACCGTCAGCCGGTCGAGCAGGAGATCGACCTCGACGGTGCACGATTTGTCCGGCTGTGCATGCCGGTGGACGTTGGTCAGCAGTTCGGTGACGCCGAGCGCTGCCGGGTCGATCAGAGGATCGAGATGCCAGTAGCGCAGTTGCGCCGAAATGATTCTGCGGACCTGACCGATCCGCGACGGCAGGGCCTGGAGCTCCACCGCGCAGTGCCTGCTTGGCTCGCTGATCACGGCTGCGACTCCCCGAAATAGGTCCGGAAGAAGACGGAGGAACGGATCCAGCAGATGGCTGACTGCTGTTTCTGGTCATGCGTGGTCCGCCCTGCGTGGCCTCCGGCGGTGCGGCTTCCGCTGTCACCGCCGGTACACCATCAGTGACGTGTGACCAGCGTGACTCAGGGGATTGGGCTCCGCAACTCGCGGTGTGCGCACCGGACCGCAGCGTCAGATCCGCCGCCCTGCGGCGGCCCGGAGTGCCTCCAGGAATCTGCGGACCGGCGCGGCTCCGCCGGGCCGCCGGTTGCGCTGGCCCATGGTCAGCCGGTACCGCACCCCGTTGATGCGGGCGACCGCCGAGTCGGCGGCCGGGAACCAGGGCCTTCCCGCGCTCACCGCCGTCACCGGGGCGCTGGTGATCTCCCGCCCGTTGCTCGTGAGCAGCGCGATCCGGCCGTCCTTCACGATCACTTGGCCGGCTCTGGTCAGCGATCTCGCCCACCGCTGGATCCTGACGTCGCTCGCTCTGAACTCCACCGCGCCGAAGTCCGGCGCGCCGAAATCCGCAGCGCTGAATTCTGTCTCGGCCATGGCGACTTCGCCCCCCCCTTGTACCGGCTTCTGCAAGTCTGCCCGCAGACAGCGTTCCTGCACCAGGGCTCGTGGCGACCGATTCCGACCGGACCCCGTCCGGGGGCCCTCAGGCCGTGACGCCTGGGGCAAGGAGAGGCTATGGATCGTCAAAGTAAAGGTTTGTGCAGGTGGGGGGAATATCGTGGGTCCCACGGAGTACCGCCGTCACCACCGAAGGAGACCGCTGATGGACACCAGTGAGCACACACCTGGCGGTGGCCTCATGGAGACCGTGGACATCGACCGGAGCGATCCGGACTACCGGGACTGGCTCAAGGAAGCGGTGCGCAAGGTCCAGGCGGACGCCAACCGTTCGGCGGACACCCATCTCCTGCGCTTCCCCCTGCCGGAGCACTGGGGTATCGATCTCTACCTCAAGGACGAATCGACGCATCCCACCGGCAGCCTCAAGCACCGGCTGGCCCGTTCCCTCTTCCTCTACGGGCTCTGCAACGGCTGGATCCGCCGCGGCAAGCCCGTGATCGAGGCGTCCAGCGGCTCGACGGCCGTCTCGGAGGCGTACTTCGCGAAGCTGATCGGTGTGCCCTTCGTCGCGGTGATGCCCCGGACCACCAGCCCCGAGAAGTGCCGCCTGATCGAATTCCACGGCGGACAGTGCCATTTCGTCGACGACTCCCGCCGGTTGTACGAGGAGTCCGCCGCCCTCGCCGCCGAAACCGGCGGGCACTACATGGACCAGTTCACCTACGCCGAGCGTGCCACCGACTGGCGTGGCAACAACAACATCGCCGAGTCCATCTACCAGCAGCTGAGGCTGGAGCGTTACCCCGAGCCCGCCTGGATCGTCGCCACCGCCGGCACCGGTGGCACCTCCGCGACCATCGGGCGTTACGTCCGCTACATGCAGCACGACACGCGGATCTGCGTGCCCGACCCGGAGAACTCCTGTTTCTTCGACGGGTGGACCCGGCAGGATCCGCTGGCGACCAGCGACTGCGGCTCACGCATCGAGGGCATCGGCAGACCCCGGATGGAGCCGAGCTTCGTGCCCGGAGCCATCGACCGGATGATGAAGGTGCCCGACGCGGCCTCCGTCGCGGCCGCCCGGGTGCTGGAGCGTGCCATCGGCCGCAAGGCGGGCGGCTCGACCGGCACCGGGCTGTGGAGCGCGTTCAAGCTCGTGTCCGAGATGGTCGGCAGAGGCACCACCGGAAGCGTCGTCACACTGTTCTGCGACCCGGGTGACCGCTACCTCGACAAGTACTACTCGGACGACTGGCTGCGTGAACAGGGCCTGGACATCGGACCGTACACCGCGACGATCGACCACTTCCTGGCCACGGGAACCTGGCCCGCCTGAGCGGTCCACGGCCGGATGCGCGCGGACACCGCACGTCCGGCCTCCCGTCTCACCTTCCGTCCTCCGCCTCGGCTGACCGTGCCGGCGCAGGGCCCGCACCGCCCGGGGCCGCAAGCCGTTCGACGGCGACGACGGCCGCGTCGTCGCCCAGGTTGCCCCCCGCGTGCCGCAGCAGATCGGCACGCATCCGCTCCAGCAGCTGCCCGGGTCCCAGGCCGGACCACGAGGCCACCCGCTCGGCCAGCGGGTAGAAGCGCCCCGAACGGTCCCGCGCCTCGGTCACGCCGTCGGTGTACAGCAGCAGCATGTCACCGGCACGGAAGGAGAACACGTCCTGCGTGGGGCCGGCCGGGGACAGAGCCCCCACCCCCAGCGGCGGCCCCGGTTCCGTGGCGTCGAGGGCGTGCACGCGGCCCGACCGCAGCAGGAGAGGCGGCGGATGCCCGCAGCTGACCAGGCGGAGCTCCGGAGCGGCATCCGGGATGTCCAGCACGGCGGCGGTGACGAAGGCCTCGGTGATGCCAGGATCGTCGGTGTGCTCGTCCTGCTCGTTCAGCGAGTCGATCCGGTGGGCGGCCACGCTCGTCTCCAGACGTGCGGCGAGACCGGGCAGGTGCCCCTCCTGGCGGGCCAGTGCCCGGAAGGCGCCCAGAACCCCCGCGGCACCGCTGATGGCGTCCAGGCCCTTGCCGCGGACGTCACCGATGATCACGCGGGTTCCCGCATCCGTCCGCGCCGCCGCGTACAGGTCGCCGCCGAGCTGCGCGCCCGCCTCGGCCGCCAGGTAGAAGGAGGCGAGGTGCAACGGGCCACTGCGTGCGGGCAGCGGGCGCAGGACGCTGCGCTGGGCCGCCTCGGCCACCGTCCGCAGCCGCACCATCTCCGTCGTGCCGCGCTCGCGCAGATGAGCGAAGAACGTGACGATCGCGGAGATCAGGAACAGCGCGGCGATCTGATAGGTGTGATTGAGGTCGTGGATGCTGGAGCGCGTCAGGGCCACGGCCGCCTGGGCCAGCACAGCCACCGCGCCGACGCAGGCGGTCAGACGCGGGCCGGCGAACGATGCCGTGAGCGCCGGTGCCGCCACGAGGAAGGGCCCCAGGTGCACCTCGGGCGGGACGTTGATGTCGACCACGGTCACCACGGCGATCAGCGTGAACGGCGCCGCGAGCAGTGCCCTGCTCGGCCGGGTACCGTCCCGGAGCCCTTCACGCCATTGCCGCAGTCCCATGAGTCCGGGATACCTCACCGGCCGAGCCGCCGCCCCTCCTGGGAGCATGTCCGAGGGGTGATCGTTCCGTGCTCGACGCCGTCGCGCCCGGCGGGACGGTCCTGGGCGAGCGAAGGCCGCGGGATACTCAGTCCTCCAGCAGAACGCCGAGCACGCGGGAGAAGAGCCGTCGGCCGGCGGTCGCCAGCAGCGGATCGAACCAGCGCGGCAGGAGCCGCACCCGCAGTTCCTCGACCCAGATGACGTGCGAGCCCGAATCCGTCGGCCGGATGTCGATCGACGCGCGGCCGCGCACCACCGCACCCCGCTTCTCCAACCGGCACAGCCCCGCCCGGCCGGCGGCGGGCGGGGTCCACCGCACCACTTCCATCGGATCGTCGAAGCCCAGCGGACCCACACCCGTACGGGCCACGAAGACCGTTCCCGTACGGGTGGGCAGCCCCGTCGGGACGGTGACCGAGGTGAACGGGGCCGCCCCGCCGTGCCGCTCCCAGTCCGTCACCCGGCGCCACGCCTCGGCAGCGGGGAGAGGAGTGAAGCGTTCGATGCGGAATACGGCCACAGCCCGATCCTAGGACGTCTGTCGCGCGCAGGCCCGGGGAGCGGAACACGTGGGTGCCACCCGGCGGACTACTCGTCCGACGCGCCGCCGGCCACCACCAGGCCGGGCAGATGCTCCTCGATCTCCTGCCGGGCGCCGTCCGGCAGCCCGGCGTCCGTCACGAAGGTGTCCACCTCGTCGAGCGTGGCGAAGGAACTGAGCCCCACCGTCCCCCACTTGGTGTGGTCGGCGACCACCACCACCCGGCGGGCCGCCTGGACGAGCCGGCGGTTCGTCTCGGCCTCCGCGAGATTGGGCGTGGAGAGACCGGCCTCGGCCGAGATGCCGTGCACGCCCAGGAACAGGAGGTCGAAGTGGAGCGAGGCGATCGCCCGGTCCGCGACCGGGCCGACGAGCGAGTCGGACGGCGTACGGACGCCTCCGGTCAGCACCACCGTCGCCGCCCCGGCCCGCGCGCCGCCCGAGGACGCCGGACGCTGCGCCCCGTGGAACACGTCGGCCACCCGGCTCGAATTCGTCACGACCGTCAGGCCGGGTACGTCGAGGAGATGACGGGCCAGCGCGAACGTGGTCGTGCCGCCGGAGAGCGCGATGGCACTGCCGGGCGCGACCATCGCCGCCGCCGTGCGCGCGATGTCCTCCTTGGCGCTGAGCTCCAGGGTCGACTTGGCCTCGAAGCCGGGCTCGTGCGTGCTCGCCTCGACGACGGGGACGGCTCCGCCGTGCACCTTCTCGATGACTCCCTGACGCGCCAGGGCATCCAGATCCCGGCGGATGGTCATGTCGGAGACGCTCAGCTTGCGGGTCAGCTCGTTGACCCTGACCCCGCCGCGCTTGCGCACATCGTCGAGAATGAGCGCACGCCGCTGCTCCGCGAGCAGGTTCTGGTTCTCGCTCAACGCCGGGCCCCGGCCCTTCCCTCTGTCCGCACGGTCCGGCAGGGGTCCTGCGGGACGCCCACATCCTCCCACGCACGCTCCCGAGCCGTCCCACTGGGGAGATTCCGTGAGAGCCGGTGCGGCGAGTGCCCCTCGTCCGCGATGGTGGTGACTGCGCATCAGCTCAGACGCAAAGCCGCCCCCCTCCCGCCGGCCGAGAGCCGGACGGACCAGAAAGCGAGTCACCGACCTTGCCCCCTGCCTCCCAGGCCGACGCCGCGCCGAACAGTGGTGCCGCACTGGAACTGCTCGTCCACGGCGTCGGCGGAGCCACCCCCCAGGACATGCTCGGCGACCCGCGTACGACCAGGATCACCGGTGACGCCACGGCCGCTGTGTACCGGCGCACCGAGGACGTAGGAGCCGAGCAGCACCCCGAGCACCTCCGGGACGGGCCCGTCGCCGAGGCCTACTGCTGGTCCAACCTGACCTCCGGCAACGGCTCCCGGGCCCTGTGGCTGCTGCTGCTCCCCTTCATGGTGGTCAACCTCGCCCACTGGATGCGGCCCACCGCGCAGGGGCGTACCCGGGCGGTCCGCCTGTACGGCGTGCTGGTGCGGCTCGTCGCCCTCACCCTCACCGTGCTGCTGACCGCCGCGGCCTGCGAGGTCGCCCTCGACCTGGTGGCCTGGCAGTGCGCGGGGACTCCCGAGTGCTCCGGGCAGCGTTCCTGGCTCGGCTTCCTGTCCACACACCAGGACGGGTGGTTCGCTCAGCCCGGACGCCGTCTCGCTGTCGCCGCGCTCGTGCCCACAGCCCTGGTCGGACTCCTCTGGTACCTGTCCAACCGCACCTGGAGCGCCTACGAGTCGCAGCGTCCCCTGACCATGGACGAACCGGCCGGTACGGAGGCGGACACCGATCCCGACGAGGACGCGGACGTCGTGGCGGAGTCCGGCGCACCCCTGGTCCGCCCCGCCCTCGGCAGGCCGGGTTTCTGGTACGGCCGACGGCTGGTGGCCCGCCTGCGCGCGGCACACACCGCGGCCGGATTCCTCACCGTCGCGGCCTCGGTCGGATCCACCGCCGCTCGGCACGACCGGGCGGCGGACAGCCCCGTCCTCGCGATGGCCGGTGTCCTGTTCGAGGCCGGCCTCGTCCTGTGCGGCCTCGTCGTCGTCGCGGTGGTCTGCCACCGGGGGCGCAGCGAGCGACGCCTCGACAACCGCATCGACCGGGCCGTCACCACGTTCCTGCCCGGCGCCGCTCTGGGCCTGCTGCTCTGCGCGGTCACCTACGCCGGCTGGTCGCGTCCCGGCTGGGTGTCCTCCGGCACTCTTCCCGGTGAGGCCGTCTTCCGCGCGCTCGCCCTGGGACAGGGCCTGCTCGTCGTCGTACTCGCCGTGGTGGCGCTGGCCCTGTACCGGCGTGCCCCCGAGCCGCGTACGACCCTCCACGGCCTCGGCGGCCCCGTCGTGGCCATGCTCGCCTGCGCCCTCGGCGGGGTGATGACCGGCGGGGTCGCCCAGCGCGTCGCCGACTGGCTCGACGGTCCCGGCACGCCCGGCATGGGCGCGGGCGCCGACATACCGGGCCCTCCGGTGCTCCTCAGCTGGCAGGCTTCCGTCATCCCGGTCCTGCTGCTTCTCCTGCTGCTCCCCGTCATCTGGCTGACGCTCCGCACCCTGCGGCACGCGCGCCGGCTGGGGCCCGCGGTCGAGGCGGAGTACGAGGTGAGGCACCCCGAGCCGGACCGCACCCGGAAGATCGCACGCACCAGGGCGACCGCCGCACTCACCGACTCCGCGCCGGGCATCCTCGGACTGCTCTCCGCGGCCACTCTGCTGCTCGGCACGGGAGCGGTGACCGGTTCCTGGATCACCGGCGAGGTCCCCGGTCTCGCGATGGACGGAACGGGCCCGTTCGTCGAATCGCTCGCCGAGGCGGCTCAGTCTACCGGCTCCTGGCTGACCGGCTTCGGCGTCATACTGTTCGTCACCTGGGGCCGTCGCGCCTACCGCGACGTCTCCGCCCGGCGGACCATCGGCATCCTCTGGGACGTGGGGACGTTCTGGCCGCGGGCGGCCCATCCCTTCGCTCCGCCCTGCTACGCCGAGCGGGCCGTCCCGGACCTCTCCTCGCGGATGTGCGCCTGGACGGGACGTACCCGCGGCAGGCTCGTCATCTCGGGCCACTCCCAGGGCAGCGTGCTGGCCGCGGCGGCGGTGTGGCAGCTCCCCGACTCCGCCCGGCGCCGCGTCGCACTGCTGACGTACGGATCTCCGATCGAGCGACTGTACGGGCGCTGGTTCCCCGCCTACTTCGGCCGCGTCCCCCTGGAAGGGCTGCACCGGTCCATGCACTGCTGGCGCAACCTCTGGCGTGGGACGGACCCGATCGGCGGCCCGGTCCGGATCGACGAGCGGCAGGGCCACGAGATCGACCACGGCCCGCTGAAGGACCCGCTGGTCTACGGCCGCACCGTCGAACACCCGCTCCCCGAACCGATCCTGGGCCACTCGGACTACCAGGCCGACCCGGTCTTCGCGGTGGAGCGTGCCGCCCTCCTGGAACGGCTCGGGCCCCGCGTGCCCCAGCAGTCCGGTGCGGGCGCACAGGGCGGCGGACCCCGGAGCGGCAGCGCTCAGGACGGCACCGCTCAGGGAAGCGCCGGGAGGTCCTCGGGATAGAGCATGGTCAGGTCGTCCGTGCTCGGGTCGGCGAGCTGGGCGACCCGGCCGGCGTGCCGCTCCACCATCGACTCGAAGGTCTGGCGGGCCGTCCTGCCGTTGCCGAAGGCGGGGCCCTTGGGGAGCACCGTGAAGTAGCTGACCAGTGCCTCCGCCGCGCCCTCCGCCAGGCTGTACTCGTGCTCCTCGGTCTGCTGCTCGACGATCCGCAGCAGTTCGTCGGGCTCGTAGTCGCTGAAGGTGATGGTCCGTGAGAACCGCGACGCCACACCGGGGTTGACGGTGAGGAACCGCTCCATCTCGTGGGTGTAGCCGGCGACGATCACCACCACGGCGTCGCGGTGGTCCTCCATCAGCTTCACCAGCGTGTCGATGGCCTCCCGGCCGAAGTCGCGGCCGGAGTCCTCGGGCGACAGGGCGTACGCCTCGTCGACGAACAGGACCCCGCCGCGCGCCCGGTCGAACGCCTCCTGGGTACGGATGGCGGTGGATCCGATGTGCTCGCCGACGAGATCGACCCGGGACACCTCCACGAGATGGCCGTGTTCCAGGACGCCGAGCGAGGCCAGGATCTCGCCGTAGAGCCGGGCCACCGTCGTCTTGCCCGTACCGGGTGAACCGGTGAAGACCAGGTGCCGGCGCACCGACGCCGCCTTCAGCCCGGCCAGCCGGCGGCGGCGTCCCACCTCGATCATGTCGGTCAGCGCCCGTACCTCGCGCTTGACGCTGTCCAGGCCCACCAGTGCGTCGAGCTCACCCAGGACGGCGTCCGACTCGCGCGCCGGTTCGGCGGGAGGCGCGACGGGCGCGGGGACGGCCGGCTCGGAGGTCCGCTGCCCGGGCATCGCGCCGAGCAGTCCGGGGGTGGCCTGCGTCGCCGTCAGGACCGCGGGGGCAGGGGGAGTGACGCCCCGCAGGCCGCTCTCGTCACTGGTGCAGTCCTGCGCCACCGGACCGGACGCGTGCCCGTCGCCCGAGCCCTCGGCGAATTCGTAGCCGCCGCGCGCGCACCGCTCGGTACGGCAGCGCGTCAGGGTGGAGCGGCAGCCGTCCATCACATGGAAGCCGTAGCCCTCGCTCCCCGTGACCCGGCAGCTGTCGAAGGTGCCACGGCCCTCGGCGGAGACGTAGAAGCCGGCCTCCGCGGGGGAGGTGACCGTGCACCTCTCGATGGTCGGGTCGGCGCCCTTGGTCACGATGACACCGGTCTGCGCCGCGTCGATCGTGCAGTTGTTCAGCGTGCCGCCGCTGCCGTGATCGCGGAACCACGCCCCGGTGGACGCCTCACGGATCCGGCAGTCGTCGAGCTGGGCCGTGGCTCCGTCGCTCACGGAGACCGCGGTGTTACGGATCTGGGACAGGTCGCTGTCCACGACGTCCGCGCGCGAGCCCCGGTCGAGGACGAAGAGGGCGTCGGGCACGTCGTGGACCCGGCACGAGTCGAGTATCACCGTGGCACCGTCACTGACCCAGACCGCCGGGTAGTCACCCGTACTGTCGTGGATCTCGCACTGGTTGGCATCGACACGGGTGCCCGGGTCCCAGACCGAGAGGCCGTTGCGGCCGAATCTGCGGACGGTGGAGCGGGTCAGGGTGAGCACCGAACGGGACCGCAGGTCGACCGCGTTCTCAGGGATGTCGTGAATGTCGCAGTCGGCGAGGGTGAGGACGGCGTCGGTGTCCAGCGTGACTCCGTCGGAGGACGTGCGGTGCACCGTGCAGTCCGTGAGGTGCGCCGTTCCGCGTGAGGAGACCTGTACCCCGCTGCCCTTGATCTCGTACACCTCGCAGCCCACCGCTTCCAGGGCGCTGCCCTCCCCGGTGACACTCAGGCCCGCGCCCGACGCGTGGTGCACACGGCAGCGGTCGAGCCGCGGGTGCGCGCCGTCCCGCACGGAGACGCCGGACTGGCCGGCCGAGACGACCTCGCACTCCTCGAACGCGCCCCCGGCGCCGTCGAGTACGGCGATTCCCACGCCTGCCGGATTGTCGACGGTGCAGCGGCGCACGGTCGGCCTGGCGGCGCCCCGCACCTCGATCCCGGCGGCCGACCTGGTCACGATGCGCAGATCCGACAGCTCGGGCGTGCCCTCCTCGACGAGCAGCGCGGGGGCCGCCGAGTCCTGGCCCTCCACATGGAGGTCCTGGAGGACGGCGGAGGCACGGACGGTCAGGGGGACTCCGTCGGCCGGCGCGATCCGGACGGAGCCCGCGGACCCCTCGGGACCGCGCAGTGTCACCGCGCGGTGGACGACGAGATTCTCCCGGTAGGTGCCGGGGGCGACGGTGAGGACGTCACCGTCCGCTGCGGCCTCCAGGGCGGCGGTGAGGGAAGCGTATTCGCCTGTTCGGCGACGCCATCGCGATGTGCCGGTGTGCGTCACCTGGACCGTGCCCTGTGCCATGGTGCTGCTGAGCCCCCACCTCGTGCCGTGTGCGCTGCCTCGTGCCTGTCCGCCTGCCCCGCCGGTTCACCCGCGGGCCGTCGTCCCGCCTGTCGAGGAGTCGGGCGGGCCGGTCCACCGTAGCGCGCGGGACGGGCGCGAGTTGACGGGTCGGCCGCAGGGAGCGGCCCGCCCCGGCCGCGCACCAGGAGAACTGCGCCCCCGGGCTCAGCTGCCCGTACCCGTTCTGCCCCAGTCGGGGCCGACTTCGGCCCACGCACGGTCGAGCCGGGCGTACCGCCGTTGCATCATGCGCCCTACGACGGCCCTGCGGGCGATTTCCGCCAGACCGCCGACGACCAGCGCGGCGCCGAGGCCCGCGAGCACCGCGTGGGTGTGTGCCGTGGAACTGTCCATGGGGCGCATCACCGGGTTCCCCCGGTCGTCCGTCCAGATCCGGATCCGGGTGCCGGGAGCCGTCATCGTCGACGCCGTCGACACGGTGCCCGTACGCGCCGTACCGTCCGGGGCCCGCCAGTCGGCCACCACCGACGTGCGCATGGAGCCCTCGGTGACGGCCGCCTCGGGGTCCTGGGCGAAACGTGAGGTGCCCGAGGAGGCGCGGACCACGACGGCCGGGGCCAGGTGGCGCTGCTCGTGCTGGGCCCGCACCGCCTGCCGGAGCGCGTCGTCCGTGAGCGACCCGACCTTCCATCCGAGCACCGGTGCCGCCAGCACCATCAGCAGCAACGCGGCCAGCGCCACCCACGCCTCATGACGGTCGGTGGGCCGGCATGCCGGATTGCGCCGCCACCTCCGGATTCCCAGAATCGCTCGCACAGTCATCCACCCCCTTGCCTGTCCGTGATAACCCGCCGGGGCGGCGAATGCGTCCACGGGCGGCGAAGAGAGAGCAACCTCACGCCGACAACGCCTCCCGGGCCTCACCGAGTTCCCTCGAATTCTCCTCCGGGAATCCGGAGAACCGGGAAATCCGTGCGAGGTCAGCCGAGGACCCGCACCGGGTCCCCCACCCGGATCATGCCCGTGGTCTCCGGAATCAGATTCTGGCCGAAGAGAAGATGCTTTCCGTCGCGGCGGTGCCGGGCCAGCGTGTGCAACGGCTCCTTGCCCCGCTCCGCCGTTCGCTGGTCGGTGGTCGTGATCACGCACCGACCGCACGGCTTCACTACACGGAACGCGACCTCCCCGATCGCGATCCGCTTCCAGCCGTCCTCCGCCCAGGGTTGCGTACCGTCCACGACCACGTTCGGCCGGAAGCGGTCCATCGGCAGCGGCCCCTCGTCCGGGTGGTCCCCCTCGGCCACCAGCGAGTTGAGCGCGTCCAGCGAGGACCTGGCGGTGAGCAGCAGCGGGAAGCCGTCGGCGAGTGACACGGTCTCGCCCGGGCGGCCGAACTCCGGGTCCACGGGCCTGCGGTGCGACGGCGCGTCGAGATGGACGAGCCGGACCTCCGCACCGAGACGCGCGCTGAACCAGGTGTGTGCCTCCCCGGAGGCCATGACCACCTCGACCTTGCTCCGGTGGAGCTCGGCCGTGACCGTACGGGCGGGATCGGGCACCTCCACCGCCAGCGACGGACTCCCCGCCGCCGCCAACGACACCCCGCCACCGGGCAGCAGCTCGGCGGACAGCTGTGCCATACGGGGCTGCTGGCGCTGGGTGACCACCCTGTTCTCGCTGTCGAGCAGCATCCAGCGACGGTCGTCGGCGAGTCCCCATGGCTCGACGACGGCCTGGTCGGCCGCGAGCGAGGCCAGCGACTTGACCGGGTGGACGTACACGGCACCGAGTGCGGGAGAAGGCATGCCCTCATCCTGCCAGCCGTCACCGACGGTGCGCAGGAGCGCCCGTCAGTCAGTACCCCCGGCCCTGGTAAGGGCGGTTGTAGGGCTCCTCGTACGGAGACTGCGCGGGTGCGGGGCGCGGCGAAGCGGGGCGCATCGCCTCGTATCCCGTGCCGGGCCTCTGCGGCTGCTGCTGGTAGCCGCGCGCCGCCGACGGCTGCTGCGGGATGTACGGCGCCGGCGCCTGCTGCAGCTGTGCGGGCTGCATCATCGGCGCCTGCTGCATCCCGGCGTTCTGGTACTGCGGCTGCGGCGTCTGCTGCGGGTAGCCGTAGGACCCGGTGTGCTGCGACGGTGCCGCAGGCAGGGCCGGGAGCGCCGACGGCAGGGCCGGCAGGTAGCTGTTCCCGGTGTCGTAGGCGGCGGGGACTCGGATCGGTGCGATCTGAGGGGTCCCCCGCTCGGCTACCAGGGAGTCGTAGATCGGGGTGTCGGGGAACGACGGCGCGGCGTAGTAGCCGCTGCCGTAGGTGGAGCGGGGGGAGGTCATGACACATAAGTTAAGCCCACGATGTGCCGGTTGGGGAGCCCCAATCTTGGGCTCATCCTTTTTATGCTGGTTCTGCTCGTCTGACCTGCCGAAACATCGCCGGATGCTCCTGTCGGGGGCAGGGGCTTTTCCGCCCGAACCGGCCCCGGGTTCACGGGAAGTGGCGAAAGGGCTACCAAGGGCGACATTCGTGTGGTGCGCGCCGGAACGCACCGCGGGGGCGGACCTTCACGGCTGCGCCGGAGAGAAGCGTGCGACGGCACCACCTGGCTGGAACCCGTCACCGACGAGCAGTACGCCACAGCGCTCTCCACCGCCGCGCGCTGAGGCCGCCCGCCACCGTGGTCCCGCGGTCCGGCCCGGGGCGGCGCCGCCGAAAGCGGTCCACGGGGGATCGCGGGGACCGGTCCGTCGAGGGTGTGGGCTCCCCGACGGGCCGGGGATTAGGTTGGTCCGGGAGACTCTCCGGGCAGCCGGACTCGTGATGGGGGCGAGCATGACCATGCAAAAGGGAACCAATGTCGCGGTGCCGGCACAGTCCGTGCGGGTCGAACTGGGCTGGCGTACCTCGCCGGGGACACCCGACGTGGATGCCTCGGCGCTCCTCCTGGTGTCCGGGAAGGTGCGCAGCGACGCGGACTTCGTCTTCTACAACCAGCCGCAGCACGCCTCGGGTGCGGTGCGCCACGAGGGCAAGCGGACGGCGGGGGACTCCGTCACGGACAGTCTGGCCGTCGACTTCGCGCGGATCGAGCCCACGATCGACCGCGTCGTGGTGGCTGCCTCGGCGGACGGCGGCACCTTCGGACGGGTGACCGGCCTCTACGTGAGGATCGTGGACCCGGCGAACGGTTCCGAGATCGCGCGTTTCGAGAGCGCGGACGCGACGGTCGAGACCGCGTTCATCCTCGGTGAGCTGTACCTGCGCCAGGGTGCCTGGAAGTTCAGGGCCGTGGGGCAGGGTTACGACACCGGACTCGCGGGCCTCGCGACGGACTTCGGTATCTCGGTCGACGAGCCGCAGCAGGCACCGCCGGCCCCGCAGCCGCGGCCGGCAACGCAGCCCCCGGCACGCCCGGTCGCGCCCCCGGCCGCCCCGACGCAGGCCGCGCCCCCTGTCGTACAGGGCGTCAGGCTGACCAAGGTCACCCTGACGAAGGAGGCCCCGTCGGTTTCCCTGTCCAAACAGGGCGGCACGTCCGGTGCGCTGCGCGTCAACCTCAACTGGGAGGTGCGCAAGCAGTTCAAGGGGTGGGGCGCGAAGCTCGGCAGGGCCGTCGCCATGCACTCCGACCTGGATCTCGATCTCTGCGCACTGTACGAACTCACCGACGGGAGCAAGGGGGTCGTGCAGGCACTCGGAAACGCCTTCGGCTCCCTGCGCCAGCCCCCGTACATCCACCTCGACGGGGACGACCGGACCGGCTCGGTGTCCACCGGCGAGAACCTCACGGTCAACCTCGACCACAAGGACAGGCTGCGCCGGGTACTCATCTTCGTCACCATCTACGAAGGCGCCCGCAGCTTCGCCGATCTGCACGCCACCGTCACCCTGCAGCCGCAGAACGGCGCGGCGATCGACTTCTCCCTCGACGAGTGCACCGTCCCGTCCACGGTGTGCGCGCTCGCGCTGATCACGAACAGCGGGGGAGACCTCACCGTGCAGCGCGAGGCCCGCTATCTCGTCCCCCAGCGCGGGGTGAGCCCCCAGCGGACCATCGACGCCGCCTACGGGTGGGGCATGAACTGGACCCCCGGGCGCAAGTGAGCGCACCGGCCGGGCCCGGACTCAGGCTTCCGGTGCGGCCTCGGGACGGGCGTACGTACGCCCCTTCCAGGCCGCACCGAGCCCCCTGTGGTGCTGTACCGCCGAATCCACGGTCATCAGGAGATAGAGGACCGCGGTGAAGGGCAGCAGCGGCGCCAGCCAGAACGACTGCCGGTAGTAGGCGAGCATGGGCAGGTAGGTCCCCGCCATCACGGCCCAGGCCGCCCCGCCCGCCGAAGCGGCCACCGGATCCCCCGCCGGCAGGCCGGTGAGCAGGGCGACGGGTGGCGCGACATAGACGAGGCCGAGGCCGAGGACCGTGCCGGCCAGCAGCACAGGGCTGTGGCGCAGTTGGGCGTACGCGCTGCGCGACACCATCCGCCACAGGTCGAGGAGGCGCGGATACGGGCGCACGCTGTCCACCCGCTCCGCGAGCCCCAGCCAGATGCGGCCGCCGGAGCGGCGGACCGCACGGGCCAGAGACACGTCGTCGATCACCGCCTGGCGGATGGACTCCGGGATCCGGGCACGCTCGGCGGCTCCGGCACGCAGCAGCACACAGCCGCCGGCCGCCGCGGCCGTCCGCGAACCCTTCCCGTTCACCCGGCGGAACGGATACAGCTGCCCGAAGAAGTAGACGAACGCCGGCACGACCAGCCGCTCCCAGGCGCTCGTCACCCGTAGCCGGGCCATCTGCGAGACCAGGTCGAAGCCGTCCGCCCCCTCGGCCCCGGCCGCGGCGACGAGTTCGCGCAGGCTGTCCGGCTCATGGGCGATGTCGGCGTCCGTCAGGAGCAGGAATTCGGGCTTCCGCTGCCGCGCCAGCGCCATTCCGTGGCGCAGCGCCCAGAGCTTGCCCGTCCACCCCGGCTCCGGTTCACCGGGAGTGACCACCGTCAGCGGCAGCCCCCCGCACCGTTCGGAGAGTGCCCGGGCCAGCTCGCCCGTGCCGTCCTCGCTGCAGTCGTCGACCAGGAAGACCTCGGCGTCCCCCGGATAGTCCTGGGCGAGCAGCGACGGCAGGCTCACGGGCAGGACCTCCGCCTCGTCCCTCGCCGGGACGACCACGGCGACCGAGGGCCAGCGCTCCGGCTCCCCGCGTACGGGCAGCCGCTGGTCGGTCCGCCAGAAGAACCCCTGGCCCAGCAGCAGCCATACCCATACGGTCAGTGAACCCACGGCGATCCAGGCAAGGGCGCTCATCCGTCGAAGTGTGCCCCACTCCGACGGTGCCGCGAGGGCTGTCGACTATGGTGACCGGGTGAAGATCGCACTCATGGACTCGGGAATCGGCCTGCTCGCGGCAGCGGCCGCAGTCCGCCGACTGCGGCCCGACGCCGACCTGGTGCTGTCGTCGGATCCCGGTTCGATGCCCTGGGGCCCCCGTACGCCCGAGGACGTGACCCGGCGCGCACTGGCCGTGGCACGCGCTGCGGCGGCGCACCGGCCCGACGCCCTGATCGTCGCCTGCAACACCGCTTCCGTCCGTGCCCTGCCCGCGCTGCGCGCCGAGCTGGAGCCCGGGCTGCCGGTCATCGGTACCGTGCCCGCGATCAAGCCGGCCGCGGCGGGCGGCGGCCCGTTCGCGATCTGGGCGACGCCGGCGACCACCGGGAGCCCGTACCAGCGCGGCCTGATCCACGACTTCGCCCGCTCCGTCGACGTGACCGAGGTGCCCTGCCCCGGGCTCGCCGACGCCGTCGAGCACGCCGACGACGAAGCGATCGACCGCGCCGTGGCCGCCGCGGCCGCGCTCACCCCCGCGGACGTGACGGACGTCGTCCTCGGCTGCACCCACTACGAGCTGGTGGCGACACGCATTCGCGCCGCCGTGGAGGGCGGCCGCCCCGGTCGCGCTCCCCTCGTGCTCCACGGCTCGGCCGACGCGGTGGCCGCCCAGGCGCTGCGCCGCATCGGGGCGGAGCCCGCTCCGTCGGCCGAACCGGCCGGCACGCTCACCGTCCTGCTCGGCGGACACACCGCAGACCTGACCGAACCCGCTCTGGCCTACGCCGAGGGCCTCCTGCTCAAGGCCGTCAGCCCCGCGATCTGACCCCCTCCGGCACCTCACCGGGGCCGCGCACCCCCTCCTCACGGGCGGGAACGTGGGTACGCTGCTCAGCATGACGGACCACCCCGGCAAGACGCGGCACGGTTCGAGCCAGGCCCCGAGCACGGTCTGGACGGGACGGGCCACCAACCGCTTCCAGTGGCTGCTCGCGGCCGTGGGAGCGGGGTGCCTGGCGCTCGGCATCGAGCTGGCCGTCGACTCCGCCTGGAGCGCCGGGATCGCCCCCCTGCTCATGTCCGTCATCGGCTGTGTCGCCGCCGGCCTCCTGATCCTCTTCGGGACCCTCGCCTTCGTCCACGTCGCGGTGAGGGTCGACGGCGACGCCCTGGAGGTGCGCTGCGGTCACGCCGGACTGCCCCGGCGCCGGATTCTGCTCACCCATGTGGTGGGCGCGGACTTCGCCCCCAAGGTCACCCCGCGCCAGTGGGGCGGCTGGGGCTACCGCTGGCGCCCCGACCAGGGCACGGCCGTGGTCGTGCGCCGGGGGGAGGGTCTCGTGCTCCTGCTGGGGGACGGCAGGACCTTCACCGTCACCGTGGACGACGCGGAGGCCGCCGTACGGTTCATCCGCGACCGTCTGCACCTCCCGGCCACGGGGAAGACACCTGGCCCGTCGGGCACCTGACCCGCTCCGGCTCCCGCTGCCCGGCAACGGGAGCGGCCGCCGTCCTCAGGGCCGTTCACCGTAGACTCCGGCAGGTGAGCGCCACCATCACCACCGCCGAACCGCCGCCCGCCCCCGTGTCCCGCAGCAGGAAGCTGTGGCCGCGGCTCGTCCGGCCGGCCGCATCCGTCCTGTCCGGTGCGCTGCTCTACGCGAGCTTCCCGCCCCGGCCCCTGTGGTGGCTCGTGCTGCCCGGCTTCGCCCTGCTCGGCTGGGTCCTGACCGGGCGCAGGGTGCGCGCCGCGCTGGGCCTCGGTCTGCTCGCGGGCCTCGGCTTCATGCTGCCGCTGCTCCACTGGACGGGCGAGGAGGTCGGCCCGGTTCCCTGGCTGGCCCTCGCACTCGCCGAAGCGCTGTTCATCGCCATGGGCTGCGTCGGTGTCGCCGCGGTCTCCCGGCTCCCGTACTGGCCCGTCTGGGCGGCCGCCGTCTGGACCCTCGACGAGGCGCTCCGGGCCCGGGTACCGTTCGGCGGTTTCCCCTGGGGCAAGATCGCCTTCGGCCAGGCCGAGAGTGCGTTCCTGCCGCTCGCCGCGGTCGGTGGTACCCCGCTGCTCTCGTTCGCCGTCGTGCTGTGCGGCTTCGGTCTCCTGGAGGCCGTACGGCAGGTCCGCCGGTACCGGGCCGAGGGCACCGTGCCCCGCTCCGCCGTCGTCGCGGCGGCCGTCGCCGTCGCCGCGCCGGTCGCCGCTGCGCTGGCCGCCCTCCCGCTCGTCGACGACTCGCCCGAGGACGGCACCGCCACGGTCGCCGCGATCCAGGGCAACGTCCCGCGCCTGGGCCTCGACTTCAACTCCCAGCGCCGGGCCGTCCTGGACAACCACGCGAAGCGCACCGAGGAGCTCGCCCGGGACGTCGCCGCGGGGAAGGTGGCCCAGCCCGACTTCGTCCTGTGGCCGGAGAACTCCTCCGATCTCGACCCGTACCGCAACCCCGACGCCCGCGAGGTCATCGACCGGGCCGTGCAGGCGATCGGAGCCCCCACCGTCATCGGCGCCGTCCTCACCCCCGACACCGGACCGCTCCGCAACACCCTGATCGCGTGGGACCCGGAGAGCGGCCCCGTGGACACCTACGACAAGCGGCACATCCAGCCGTTCGGCGAGTACATGCCGATGCGCTCCGTCGCACGGATCTTCAGCAAGGACGTCGACCGGGTGCAGCGGGACTTCGGCTCCGGCACCAAGGTCGGCGTCTTCGACCTCGCCGGCACGAAGGTCGGATTCGTCACCTGTTACGAGGCGGCGTTCGACGACGCCGTGCGCGACACGGTCAAGGACGGCGGACAGCTGATCGCCGTCCCGAGCAACAACGCGACCTTCGGGCGCAGCGAGATGACCTACCAGCAGCTGGCCATGAGCCAGGTGCGGGCGGTCGAGCACGGGCGGTCCGTCGTCGTACCCGTCACCAGCGGTGTCAGCGCGGTGATCCGACCGGACGGCACGATCGTGGAGAAGACGAAGATGTTCACCCCGGACGCGCTGGTCGACGAGGTGCCCCTGCGTTCCTCGCTCACGCCCGCGACCCGGCTGGGAGCCCTCCCCGAGGGGGTTCTGGCGCTGCTGGCCCTGGCCGGACTCGGCTGGGCGACGGCCCGGGCGGTGCGCGCGAGGAGGGCGCGCAAGGACCTCACGACCGGCCCGCGGAGCGCTCCGGACGGCACGTAGGCTCGGGCCATGGCCACTCCAGACTTCATCCGCGACATCCGCGCCACCGCCGGTCACCAGCTGCTTCTGCTGCCAGGGGTCACCGCGATCGTCTTCGACGACGAAGGAAGGGTGTTGCTCGGCCGGCGGTCCGACACCGGGAAGTGGTCGGTCATCGGAGGTATCGGCGAGCCCGGCGAGGAGCCGGCGCTCACCGCGGAGCGTGAGGTGTACGAGGAGACCGCGGTGCGCTGCGTCGCGGAGCGGGTCGTGCTCACCCAGGCACTGAAGCCGGTGCAGTACGCCAACGGCGACCGCTGCCAGTACGTCGACATCACCTTCCGCTGCCGGGTTACCGGCGGGGAGGCACGGGTGAACGACGACGAGTCGCTGGAGGTCGCGTGGTTCGACGTCGACGCGCTGCCTCCGCTCAGCGAGTTCTCACTCTTCCGGATCAAGCAGTCCCTCACGGACGGCCCCACCTGGTTCGCGCGCACCCCCGAGGCCTGACGGGCCCGGCTCCCCCGGAGGACGGCGGAGGCGGGCCCTTCGGCGGGACCGTCTCAGACGGTACGGGCGTCGGCGGGCAGCGCCCCGGAGTCCGCGGCCGGCCCGCCGGCCTCCGTCTCGATGTCCGCCAGGTCCCGGTTCCTGGTCTCCTTCGCGCAGACGATAGCCAGCACGGTCAGGAGGGCGGCCGCGATGACGTACAGCGAAATCGGCGTCGAGCTGCCGAAGTCGGCCAGCAGCGCGGTGGCGATGAGGGGCGCCGGGGCGCCCGCGGCGACCGAGGAGAACTGGGCGCCGATCGAGGCTCCCGAGTAGCGCATCCGCGTCGCGAACATCTCCGCGAAGAAGGCCGCCTGCGGCGCGTACATCGCGCCGTGGAAGATCAGGCCGACCGTGACGGCGAGCAGCAGACTCCCGAAGCTCCGGCTGTCGATCAGCGCGAAGAACGGGAACATCCACAGCGCCACACCGATGGCGCCGATCAGGTAGACCGGCCTGCGGCCCACCCGGTCGGAGAGCGCGCCCCAGAGCGGGATCACGGCGAAGTGCACGGCGGACGCGACGAGTACGGCGTTGAGTGCCGTCTGCTTGCTCAGCTCCGCGGACGTCGTCGCGTAGACGAGGATGAACGCGGTGATCACGTAGTAGCTGATGTTCTCGGCCATACGCGCACCCATGGCGATCAGCACGTCGCGCCAGTGATGCCGCAGGACGGCGACCAGAGGCATCTTCTCGGCCTGGGCGTCGGCGGCCTTGCGCTGCTCGGCCCGCGCCAGGGCTGCCTTGAAGACCGGTGATTCATCGACAGAGAGACGAATCCACAGGCCGAGGATGACGAGGACCCCCGAGAGCAGGAAGGGAATCCGCCATCCCCATGCCCCGAACGCTGCATCGGACATGAGCGCCGTGAGGGCGGAGAGCACCCCGGTCGCGAGCAACTGCCCGGCGGGTGCTCCCGTCTGGGGCCAGGACGCCCAGAACCCGCGCCGCTTCGCATCGCCGTGCTCCGACACGAGCAGCACGGCGCCGCCCCACTCGCCGCCGAGGGCGAAGCCCTGCACCAGGCGCAGGACCGTCAGCAGGACGGGAGCGGCGGACCCGATGGTGGCGTGTGTGGGCAGGAGCCCGATGGCGAAGGTCGCGCCGCCCATCATCAGCAGGCTCAGTACCAGCAGCTTCTTGCGCCCGAGCCGGTCCCCGTAGTGCCCGAACACCAGGGCCCCGACGGGACGTGCGGCGAAGCCCACCGCATAGGTGAGGAAGGAGAGAAGGGTTCCGACGAGCGGGTCGGAGCCGGGGAAGAACAGCTTGTTGAAGACGAGCGCGGCGGCTGAGCCGTAGAGGAAGAAGTCGTACCACTCCACCGTGGTCCCGACGAGGCTCGCGGCGACGACGCGGCGGAGGTCGGTCGGTGGTGGGGGAGCGGTTGCTGGGGCGGCCATGTGTACCACTTCCGGACAGTTGGCGGGGACGTTTCCGTGTCGCCATACGGTAGGAAGGGCCAGGTCAGGCGCGTATGTGGCGGGACACCATAGTTCAGGCGGCCGGTGTGCGTGCGGACCCTACGAGGGGTGCCCGAGCCGGGTGAGCGGAACGGCGCGACCGCACTCCGCCCGCCCGGGCCCGCGCGGCGGCGGAGACACCCCGGGCCCGCGCGGCCCGCTGAGCGAGGACGGCCGGCCTGCACGTCCTCCCGATGGGGTGGGCCGGCCGTGATCGCCGTCGCGGCCGGTCCGCGGTCCGCGCCGCTCACCCGACCGGTGCCGCGGCGAACGGTGCAGCCGCCCCGGCCACCGTTCCGACGCGTTCGTTCACCGCGCACCAGTGGTGCCCCTGCTGCCACGCCTGGACAGATGAAACGATTCTGCTTCGGCGATCGTAGGCTGAGGCCGGCCGCACACGATTCATCAGCAGGGATTTTCATGCAGGGAGTTCTCACCGGCTTCGCGGTGATCGCCGTCGTCATAGGCGTCGGCTACGTCCTCGGACGCCGCGGACACCTGGGGGACGACGGCCGTACGGTCCTGACCAGGCTCGCCTTCAACGTCGCGACCCCCGCGCTCCTGTTCACCACGCTCGCGGAGGCGGACCTGTCGGTCATCTTCTCCCAGCGCCTCCTGGTCACCGCCGCGGGTACCGCCGCCGCGGCCGCCCTCTTCATCTCCGTCGGTCTCCTGCGCGGCTGGGGGGCCGGACAGCTCACCATCGGCGCCCTGTGCTCCAGCTACGTCAACGCCGGCAACCTCGGCATCCCGATCGCCGTCTACGTGCTGGGAGACGCCTCACTCGTCGCCCCCGTCCTGCTCTTCCAGCAGATCGTCGTCACGCCGCTGGCCCTGACCGTCCTCGACCTGAGCCGGCCCGGCGAGCCGCGCCCCCTCTGGCAGCGTCTGACCACACCGCTCCGCAACCCGATGGCCGTCGGCTCGCTGTCGGGCGTCACCGTCGCCGCGACCGGGTGGACCGTCCCCGCGCCTGCCTTCGAACCCCTCACCCTCATCGGCAACATGTCCGTCCCCGCGGTCCTGCTCGCCTTCGGGATCTCCCTGCGCGGCAGCGGCATGCCCGCCCGCGGGGAGAACCGGCCCGCCATCGTCCTGTCCGCCGCCCTCAAGACGACCGTCCAGCCCCTTGTCGCCGTGACCATAGGCGCGGGCGTCTTCCATCTGCGCGGCGCCGCGCTCCTCGACGTCGCCGTGACCTCGGCGCTGCCCGCCGCCCAGAACCTCTACACCTACGCCTCGCAGTACCGCGTCGCCGAGCAGCTCGCCCGGGAATCCATACTGCTGTCCACACTTGCCTCCGTTCCGGTCCTCATCACCATCGCCGCCGTTCTCGGATAGGCCGCCCCCTCCGTCCGCGTCCGGTGCGCCATACGCCCGGATATGTGGGTCCTGCAGGCTTTCGGGAGTACGCGCCGGCCGGAACGCGGGGGCCGCTCACTTCGTGCGCATGCCAGATTCTTCTGACGTCACGTCATGTCCCCTCCCTCCCTCCCTCACGGCGCGGGGTGCTGCGTGCGGGGGCCGCCGTCGGCGGAGCGCTCGGTGTTCCCGGAGGGGCGCTGGCGGCAGGGGGGCGTCCCTCCGCCGCGGTGACGCCGTCGGCCGCCCTGCCACAGCCTCCGGAACTGCCCTCCGGGCTGGAGGCGTACCGAACCCCTCACGTCAACCGGGCCGGTGAGGTCACGCACCACGGGCTGTGGGCCTGCGCTCCCCGCGACGGCCAGGATCTCGCCGATCTCGCGAACTGGGCACACGGCAACGGCTGGAGACTGCGCGCACGGGGCAAGGCGCCCACCTGGTCGCCGCTCGCCATCACCGGGCCCACCGAGTCCGACCGGCACGTGCTGCTCATCGACACGACCAGGCATCTGACCCGCATGGAGCTGGTGGCACCGCCCGCCGGCCTCCCGGGGCCGTCCGCGCGCAGACCGGGGTGACCCTGGAGACGCTGACGGCCTTCCTGGCCGGCCACGGCCTGGGCGTCACCAACACCCCGCACCGGGTGAACTCACGCTCGGCGGCACCCTGGCCATCGACGCCCACGGCACCAGCGCGCCCGCGGCAGGGGAGGCCCCCGCGTCCGGGCCATACCTCCGTAGACGCGACGCCCCTCACATCCTGCGGTGGAGCAGGAACCCGAGCAGCACCTCCATCTCGTGTGCCGCGCGCGGGCCGAGCGAAACGCTCCGCAGGCAGGCGCGGGCGGCATCGAGGTGGTGGCCGGCTTCGGCCAGGGTGGCGGCGCGACCGCCGCAGGACTCGACGAGAGCGGCCGCGCGCGCGGCACCCGCGTCGTCGAGGGTGACCGGGGAGTCCAGCAGGGCGACGAGCTCCTCGGTGCGGGGTCCGTCGGCCGCCAGGGCGGCCAGCACGGGGTAGGTCTTCTTCCGCTGCCGCAGATCGCTGTACACGGGCTTGCCCGTCACCGCCGGGTCGCCCCAGATGCCGAGCAGGTCGTCGACGGCCTGGAAGGCCACCCCGAGATGGCGGCCCGCCCGGTCCAGTGCGGCCACGGTCGGGGGCGGCGCCCCGCCCAGAAGGGCGCCGAGCGCCGCGGAGCAGCCCAGCAGGGTGCCGGTCTTGAGCTCCGCCATGGTCCGGTACTCATCGGCCCGTACGGCCTCCGGCCCGGTCCAGGGCCGGGCCGCGAAGAGCAGGTCCTCCGCCTGACCGCGTACGAGAGCGCTCATGGTCCCGGAGAGCCGGCCCACGGCCGCGGCGGCGTGCGGACCCGGCGTCTCGGTCAGGGTCTGCACCGCGAGCGCGAGGAGTGCGTCGCCCGCGAGCACGGCGGGCCCGGTGCCGTACGCCTTCCACACGGTCTCCCGCTGCCGCCGTGTCCCGTCCCCGTCCATGATGTCGTCGTGCAGCAGCGAGAAGGTGTGGATCAGCTCGACGGCCACCGCCCCGGCCGCGGCGGTCTCCCCGGGCGCCTCCACGGCCTCCGCGCACAGCACGGCAAGGGCCTGGCGTAGGCCCTTGCCCTCGAAGGACCCGTCGGTGGGCGCACCGTGGGCTCCGCACCAGCCGAGCGCGTACGCGGCCATCTCGCCCGGCCACGGATGGAGCCGTGCCAGCGCCGAGGACAAGGAGGGGCGCACCAGGTCGCGGCAGCGGGCGAGTACGCGCGGGGCGGTGACCGGAGCCGCGGTGCCGCAGGGAGCCGCCCTCCTGGCGGGTGCGGCACCGCGCACGGACTCGGCGGGTTGGGCCTCCACGCTCGTGGGAGTCGTCATCGGGCCACCGCCTCCTCTGCGCGGTGGCCGGCACCGGGCAGCGGGCCCACTCCCAGCTCGGCCGTCGCCCTGTCGACCATGTCCCGCGCGTGCCGCAGGCCGATCCGGTCCAGAGTGCGGCGCAGCTCCGCCAGCTCCACGGCCGTCTCCGCCGGATTCCGCCCCAGCCGCGCCAACGACTTCGCGAGCCCCAGCCGGGAGAGCGCCGTCCCCCGCGGCTCGTTCATCTCCTCGAACTCCGCGAGCGCCTGCGTGTAGGTGTCGCGGGCCTGCGGGTACTGCCCGGCGCGGTAGTGCACGTTGCCCCGCATCTTGTGGTTGTACGCCAGGGCGCTCGACAGTTTCATCTCGCGGCAGGCCGATTCGGCCTCGGAGAGCAAGGAGAGCGCGCGCTCCACGTCACCGTCGCGCACGGACACCACGTCGGCGATCCCGCGCAGCGCCCAGGCCCGCCCCCGCCGGTCGTCCGCCTTGCCGGCGGTCTCGGCAGCCTCCTCGAAGAGGGCCAGTGCCCTGTCGTACGAGCCGGTGTTCCGGTGCATCTGGGCTATGCCCTCCAGCGCCCAGACCGTGTGCCGGGCCTCGCCCCGCCGGCGGGCCTCCGCGAGGAGCTGTTCGTGCAGTTCGCCGACGGCCTGGTAGTCGCCCTGGATGCGTCCCGTCTCGGCGAGGCCGGCGAGCGAGTAGCCGCGTACCACCACGTCGCCCCCTCGCTCACCCAGGCCGGCCGCGAGCCCGAGCAAGCGGTACGCGAGCGCCAGGGAGCCGCGCTGGCGGGCCAGCGTCCCGCCGCTCCACAGCGCCCAGGCCATCGCCCCGAGATCCCCCGCCGCACGCGCGGCACGGTAACTCGCCTTCCACGCGGCGTCGGCGTCCGTCACCCGGCCCAGACGCCGGTACGCCTCCGCCACGGCGAGCCCGCAGCGCGCCGTCTCCCGCTGCTCCCCGGCACGCTCGGCGGCGCGCAGTTCCTCGATCCCCTTCGCCAGCACCTCGGTGAGGGAGGAGTTCACCGACAAGGAGCCGAGCGCCCCCTGGTACTCCGGTGCGAACGCCTTGTCCTTCGGCCGCTTCTGCTGAGTCACCCGTGCCACCCGCTCACTGTCTCGCCTGTCTTCGAAACCGTCCCGGCGGTGGTCGGCCGCCGTCTTGATCAAGACGGTATGGGCGGGCGTGGGTTCCACGAATCCCTCTCCGCGTCGGTCGTGGGTCCTACCTGAGGGCCATGTGAAGTGCCCTGCGTAGTCAGCGAGATGGATCCCGGGCCGCCGACCCGCCGTCACGGCCGGCCACCCCGGCGCCGTGTTCGCCCGCGTCGGGCGGGGCAGGACCCCGCCGAAGGCGCCCGGGGTGCGGTCCTCCGCACGGCGGAGGCCGCGTTCAGCCGTCGGCGACCTGGACGGCCATGGCGTAGTACTCCCCGTCGGTCCCGGCGACCAGGAGGTCGAACACCGGGGTGACCAGGTGGGTGGCTCCGCGGGGGGCGTGATTGGTCCCCCAGGTCGCGCCGTTCCCGAGCAGGGACGCCGCGTGCGCCGCCGTCCGGGCCGCCTCGTCGTGGTCCATGAGGCGGCGGTACGACGGCCAGACGACGACGACCGCGGCGAGGGACGCGAGGAGAGTGGCCGCGGGTGTCGCCCTGGACGGGCTCCAGGCTGTGTTCGATGCTGCGTGCCACCATCGGTTCGGCGGGGGCGAGGAAGCGGCTCAAGGACGCGTCCTCGAAGACCTGGAGGAGCAATGGGTGTATCTGCGCGGTCAGTTACGGCATGTCCGCGACTGCCTCGGTGTACCGGCCGGTCCGGACGTACGCCCGCCCGTCGGTGGTGAGCGCGGCCATGGTCCGGCTCAGCTCGCCCAGGACGACATCCGGGGACCTCATACCGCCATTCTCGCTCCGGCCCGTGCATCCTGACCGGCAGTTGGGCAGGGGACGCCGGACCGGGCGTCGCCCGAACAGAGCCTGTCCGGGGTGCGGTTCGATGTGGGCGGAGCCTTCGCGGAGGCGCGGCAGCCACGGAAACCGGCGCGTCGACCCGGCGGCGGCCAGGTAGAGTCACCCGCAGCCAAGCAAAGAAAGCCTTACCTAAGTTCGAGGAGTATCGGTGACCAATCCTTTCGAGGACGAGAACGGCACCTATCTGGTGCTCGTCAACGACGAGGGGCAGCACTCGCTGTGGCCCGCGTTCGCCGAGGTGCCGGGCGGCTGGACCGTGGCCCACCAGGAGGACACCCGCCAGGCCTGCCTCGACCACGTGGAGCGGAACTGGACCGACCTGCGGCCCAGGAGCCTGGTGGAGAGCATGGCGGCCGACCGCGCCTGACGCCTCCGTGGTCCGCCCGGCCCGGCCGGAGCGGGCCGGGCGTACCACCGTCGGGCGGCCCGGAATCGGAGACCGCCGCCCGGAACCTGTTCGGACGCGGCCTGCCGCGTCCGAACAGGCTTCAGCGCGGGGCCGTGTGGACTCGGACGTCCCTGCTCGCGCCGTCGGACAGGAACGCCGACAGCTCGCTCCCCTGCTCCGCGACGGCCTCGCGGTCGGCCCGGGAGAGCCTGTGCAGCGGGGTCACCGCCACGGTGCCGGTGTCGGCCCGCCAGGTCGCGGCGACCCGTCCGTCGACGAGCACGACACGCTCGCCGGCGACCGAGAGCCCCCGGTGTTCGTCGTCGATGATCCTGCTGCGGTCGTGATATCCGAGGAGGGCGTTGTCGAAGGCAGGGAGGAACCGCACCGGTGTACGGCTCCTGCGGTTCCTGCGCCTGAAGGCCGCAGAGATGCCCCACGGCGTCCAGCGTCGGCAGACCGGCGCGATCGAGCAGCAACTGCCGTGCCAGCGTCGCGCGGTTGAGGGCCCGGGGACCGAGTACGGTCATCGTGTCACCCCGGTGCCCGGAACGGCGGGAGCGGTCCGGACGCCCGCACGGCCCGTCTGACGCATGCGGACCGGCGGCCCGTGCGGTCGTGGGCGGACCGGCCCGCTCCTCGACGAGGCGCGCGGAGGGTGTGGCCATCGTGATCGTCCTTCCGGTCGTTCCCCTTGCTGTGCAGGACCACCGTCGCAGAGGAAGAGGCCAGGTCCTGTCCTCATTCCCCGGGTGACGCCGAAGACCTCGGCCACCTCCGATGTTGCCGGTGCCGTGCCGAAGAGCCGGCGCGACCGCCGCCCATGGGTGGACCGTGCCCGAGGAGGGGCCGTCCCCGTAACGCACGAGGCGTCCGTCCGGGTGGCCCCGGACGAACGCCTTCGGGGGGAAGTGCGGCTGGGGGCGGAGTCCGCTCAGGACTCCCCGGCGGTCGCGGTCCGCGGGGCCGGAACCGCCGCCGCGGGGCCGGGCCCGTCGCGCCGCGAGCGGTGGGACATCCAGGCGGCGACCAGAGCGCCCGAGATGTTGTGCCACACGGAGAACACCGCGGCCGGCAGTGCCGCCAGCGGGCTGAAGTGGGCCGTCGCCAGCGAGGCGGCGAGCCCCGAGTTCTGCATGCCGACCTCGAAGGCCATGGCGCGGCTCGCGGGCCGTCCGAGCCCCGAGATCTTGCCCGCGCCGTAGCCGAGGGCGAGACCCAGGCCGTTGTGCAGCACGACGGCGATCAGGACGGTCACCGCGGCCGACTTGATGGTTCCGGCGCTCCCCGCCACCACGGTGCAGACGATCGCGGCGATGGCCAGCGACGACAGCCAGGGCATCAGTCCGAGCACATGGTCGACCACCTTGCCCGCGACCAGCCGCACCACGAGACCGCCGAGCACCGGAAGCAGCACGGTCTTGAGGATGTCCGTGATCATCGAACCCGCGTCCACCGGCAGATACGCCCCGGCGAGCAGCAGCGTGAGCGGCGGCGTGACCAGGGGGGCCACCAGGGTGGAGACGGTGGCGACGGAGACCGAGAGGGCCACGTCGCCGCGCGCCAGGAACGTCACCACGTTCGAGGCCGTGCCGCTCGGTGCGCAGCCGACGAGGATGAGCCCGGCCGCCAACTGCGGTGGCAGCCCGAGCAGATGGGCGATGGCCCAGCCGAGACCAGGCATGATCACGTAGTGCGCGACCAGCCCGATCGCCACGGCCCACGGCCGCTTCGCCACGCCCCTGAAGTCGAGCGGGGTCATCGTCAGCCCCATGCAGAACATGACGATTCCCAGCAGGTACGGAACCGACTCCGTCCAGCCGTCGAACGTGCCGGGGGCGACGAGACCGGCTACGCCCGCCACGAGCACGAGGACGGGGAACACCGTGACGGCGCGCCTCGCCGCCTTGTCGTCGGATGCCGGTTGATCAGGGGATATCCGTTCGGTTTGCACAGGCGCGATGAGACGCCGCAGGCGCGGGCCTCCGCAAACGGGTCTCGCGATGTGGACGAACTGTCCAGGATGTGTGCATGGTGGAGGTCCCCGCCGCAGGGACGACAGGTGCGGTTCACGCTCCCTCCCGCGGTGGCCGCAGCCGCAGTTCGCACCCCTGCCACCGCCACCGCAGGCAGGGGTGCGGAGGTGTCGGACATGGGCATGACCTCGTGTGGCATACGGGCAGACGGAGTTCTGCCCGGGCGGACAGGGGGAGCGGGAACGACACGGGGCCCAGCGGCCACGCTGCTGTCGCGCACCGGCCGAGGGCCGATCACATCCGGGTGTCGCCCGGAGACGTCGTCGTCCCCTGCCACGTCCGGTCTCCTCGCCGAGAGACCAATGGCCGGGAGGACCTCAGCAGCAGGCGTTCCGTCCCCCTACTTGCCCGAACCCACCGGGTTCACGGTGATGCGGGGAGCGGAACCGGAGTCGGCGGGGATGCCGACGGAGAGGGGCATGCGGTGCGAGTGGGTCTCGTTCGGGGACGTCACGACCGCCGAGGTGAAGGTGACGCCCGAGCCGCCCGTGGTGTTCGGAGGGAAGTTGAGGGAGAAGTTGGTCTTGTCCCCGGGGGCGAGCGTGACCGTGGGAGCCTTCCGGTCGGTGTTGCGTGCGGCGCTGACGGTCCCGTCCTTGCCCGAGAGGTCCAGTCCCGGGAATCCGCGCATCGAGCAGGACGAGGATCCGGTGTTCCTGAGGTTGATCAGCACCTCGCCCTCCGCCATGCCGCCGGAACTGCTGAAGGAGAGGTCCGCGGTCCGGCAGGTGTCGCCGGACGAGGGCCCGGAGGCGGAGTCGGACGGAGAGGCGGAGGCGGAGGCCTGGGTGCCACCGCCGGGGGAACCGCTCGGGCTTCCGCTGCCGCCGCTGCCGGAGGACGCCCCGGCCGAGACGGGAGCCGCTGCGCCGGGCCCGCCGCCGTCGTCGCAGGCGGTCAGGGCCAGGGCGGCAACGGCGGTGGCCGCGAGGACGGCGGATGTCTTGCGAAGGTGCATGAGTTCCCCCTGGGACGAGGTTCCGGCTGCTCCGTACGAGCACGTACATGGGTAATACACGTGACGATCCGGACGGAGGCTGCCCCCATCGGAAGACCTTCACGTGGGACGGAGCGACGGACCCGCTCCACGGTCCCGGAGAGGCTCGTGCCCGCCGGACGCCCTGTCATGTCCGCCGGAGGGTGGCCGCCGGGGATGCGGAGGACGGCGCTTGCGGGCAGCGTGGGGGAGTGCCGCAGCTGCTGAGAAGCCAGTGGATCCCCGTAGGCCTGATCGTGCTGGCCGTGGTGGTCGACCTGACCACCCCTCACGACGTGACGTCCGCCCCGCTGCTCATCGCCGCCCCGGTGGCCGCCGCGCCGCTCCTCGGGGTCCGCGGGATCATCGGCGTCGGCATCACGGCGATGATCGTCCACGCGGTTCTCGCGAGGGTGGACGGTACCTTCGGGTGGCGTGCGGGCGTGGCCAACCAGATCACGCTCGCGGCCGTCACCGCGCTCGCCGTCCTGATCCACCGCACGCTCCGCCGACAGGACGCCCGCGCCCGCCGTGCCCAGCAGGTCGCGGCGGTCGCCCAGCGGGCCGTGCTGTCCAGGCCTCCGTCACGCCTGGGGAATCTGCACGTGGACGCCCGGTACGTGCCGGCCGAGAGCGAGGCCCTGATCGGCGGTGACCTGTACATCGTGCAGAGCACCCCGTACGGAATCCGGGTGATGGTCGGTGACGTGCGGGGCAAGGGCCTCGGGGCGGTCAGCGCCGTCAGCGCCGACCTCGGCGCCTTCCGGTACGCGGCGGACGAGGCCGAGGACCTGCCGCGCCTGGTGAACCGGCTGGAACGGGCCCTGCTGCGCGAGGGCGACCGGCGCGGGGGCCAGCAGCAGGCGGAGGGCTTCACGACAGCCCTCATCGCGGAGTTCTCCACGGACCTGGAGACCGTACGCCTCA
This sequence comes from Streptomyces sp. SM10, assembly GCF_002910915.1. Taxonomy (GTDB): domain Bacteria; phylum Actinomycetota; class Actinomycetes; order Streptomycetales; family Streptomycetaceae; genus Streptomyces. The sequence continues at coordinate 33,384 of NZ_NEUF01000049.1, forward strand.
TCAACCGGGGCCATCCGCCACCCGTGCTGATCGACGCGCGGGGACGCGCCACCCTCCTCGCGACGTCGGAGGAGGCGCCCCCGCTGGGGATGAGCGATCTGGGCGCGTGGACCGCCCCGGTCGACAGCTTCGCGTTCCCCGCCGGCTCCACCCTGCTCTGCTACACCGACGGAGTCACCGAGTCCCGGGACGCCGCCGGACGTTTCTACGACCCCGTCACGCGTCTTCCGCTCGTGCTCGGCAGGCGGCTGCGTTCGGTCGGACACCTCGCGCCGGGGCAGATCCTGGACCTGCTGATCCATGACGTCCGCCGCCATGCCGGCGGACGGCCCCAGGACGACCAGGCCATGCTGGCCCTGCACCGGGCCCGCGACGGCCGTGCGCCCGCACCGCCGGACGGGCCCGCTCCGGCCGCCTCCCCGGCTGAACAGTCCCCGCCCGGCGCGTGACCGCGACCGCAGCCGGCTGCTCCGGGGGCGGACCGGGCACACGCATGTCCGACGTTCCGTCCCGTTTGCCGTGCGGAGCGTTGGACATGATCCGTTCGTGACGGAGAGTGGTGACGCGATGACATGGGCGCTGAAGAGCGAGCGTCCGGAGCCGGCCGGATATCTGACGGTGCGGTGCCGTACCTACGTGCAGCCCGACGGCAAGGAGTCGGAGTGGGACATCCTCGACGGTTCCCGGACGGTCGCCCTCGTCGCGTTCACGCAGGAGGGCCGGGGCATCCTCGTACGCCAGTACCGCCCGGGTCCCGGCAAGGTGCTGGCGGAGCTCCCCGGCGGCATGATCGAGCCGGGGGAGGACGTCCTGCACGCGGCGGCACGGGAGCTCCTCGAGGAGACCGGCTACCGGGCGGGGACCGCCGAGGTCGTCATGAGGACGTACCTGGCGTCCTACGCGACCCATGTGCGCTACGCGGTGCTGGCCAGGGACTGCCGCAAGGTCGCGGAACCCACCCCTGACGCGGAGGAGTTCGTCGACCCGTTCACCCTGGCGCCGGACGCCTACGTGGACCACCTGCTGGGCGGTGAGTACACGGACGCGGACGTCGGCCTGGCGGGGCTCGTCGCTGCCGGCCTGCTCCGCAGGGGGAGCTGAGGAACCGCCATCCGCCGTGCGGCGCCGCTGTCCTGATGTGCGCACGGTTCCCATCCGGTCCACACTCGGATCATGCCCACCGACAAGCCCTCTCCGGGCCACGGACCTGGCGCGGTCGGCCGCCCTGCCAGACGGGGCACCGCCCGCCGGACGCTGGCCCTCGCGGCGATGCTCTTCGCCGTGTCGATGACGTTCATCGACCAGACGATCGTCTCCATCGCCGCGCCGAACATCATCGACGAACTCGGTCTCTCGTCCTCCGGCATGCAGTGGGTCGTCAACGCCTACCTGCTCTCGCTCGCCGCCTTCTTCGCGCTCGGAGGGCGGCTGTCGGACATCATCGGCCACCGCAGGGTGATGGTGATCGGCACGCTGCTGTTCGTCGTCTCCTCCGTGCTGTGCGGATGCGTCCCCGCCGGTGACTACGCGCAGACGTGGCTGATCGTCTTCCGCGCGACGCAGGGCCTCGGTGCGGCGCTGATGTTCCCCGCCGCACTCGCCGTCGTCATCGCGGTCTTCCCGGTGGAGAAGCGCGGCCGTGCGCTGGCGCTGTTCTTCGGCCTCTCGGGTGCGCTGACCGCGGTGGGCCCCCTGCTCGGCGGCTGGCTGACGGCCTGGACCTGGCGGGCCATCTTCTGGGTCAACGTGCCGGTCGCCGTCATCGCCCTGGTCCTGGCGGCGATGGCGCGCATCCCCGAGACCCGCCGTCGCGAGAAGCTCGACGTGCCGGGCGCCGTCCTGGTGGCCGTGGGCATGGGGCTGAGCGTCCTCGGCTTCCAACAGGCGTCGGCCTGGGGCTGGAGCAGCGTCGCCACCTGGGCGTGCGTCGTGGGCGGGCTCGCCGTCCTCGTGGTGTTCTGCCGCTACGAGCTCCGGGTGGCGGAACCCCTGATCAAGCTGCACGTCTTCCGGGACCGGGCGTTCACCGTCGACATGCTCGTCCTCTTCTTCGCGATGCTGGCCTTCGTCCCGGTCTTCTTCTTCGCCTCCGTCTACGCCCAGGTCTCGCTCAGCGCCTCGCCGAACCAGGCCGCGCTCTACCTGCTCTACTTCTTCATCGGCTTCGGGATCGCCTCCCAGTGGGGCGGCCGCATCCTGGACCGGCGCGGGGCGCGGCCGGCCATGAAGATCGGCACCGCGCTCGGTGCGGTGGGCTTCGGCCTGTGGGCGAACAAGCTGACGGACCTGTCGATGCACGACCAGTGGCCCTACGCCGCACTCGCCGGCGCGGGGATCGGCTTCCTCCTCGCGCCCGCCTCCACCGACGCGGTCAACCGGTCGATCGGCGCCTCCTACGGTGAGGTCACCGGGGTCACCCAGACCGTGCGCAACTACGCGGCGAGTATCGGTATCGCCGTCTTCGGGACCATCCTCACCCATGTCACCACCGACAAGGTCAGGGAGACCCTCACGTCCAAGGGCGTACCGGCAGACGTGGCGAACGACGCCGCCCGATCGGTCGCCGAGGCCGTCACGGGGAACCCGGACGCCCAGGCACCGACCGGTGACGGCCGGATCGCCACACTGATGCGCGACTCGATCGACGCGGTCAGGCTGGACTTCGCGGAGGCGAACCAGCGGGTGTTCTACGGCATGGCCATCGCCCTCGCCGTCGCCTACCTGTGCGCGCACCGCCATCCGGGGACACGGGTGACCGGAGACGGTGCCACACCGTCCCCCGAGCACCCGGACGGAGCCGGCGGCAAGGCGGCCGCCGGGGACGCCCCGGGCACCTGAGCGGAACGCCGGCCGCCACGCGAGTCCCTTCTCACCCGTGCGCCACGAGTCCACGGGTGTGCGACGGCTCCCGCCGGGGATGCGTGACGCATGCACTCCTGGAACCTCCACGACATGCCCGACCTGTCCGGTACCACCGCGGTGGTCACGGGCGCCAACAGCGGGATCGGAGCGGTGACGGCACTCGCCCTGGCCCGCTCCGGCGCGCGGACCGTTCTCGCCTGCCGCGATCCCGAGCGCGGCGGGCGAGCCCTGGACGCGGTACGCCGTGCCGCGCCGGGATCGGACACGAGCCTCGTGGGTCTCGACCTGGCCGACCTGACCTCCGTGGCCGAGGCCGCCGGCCACATCGCCAAGGAGACCGACGGCAGGCTCGACCTGCTGGTGAACAACGCGGGGGTGATGGCCCTGCCCCCGCTGCGGACGGCCGACGGGTTCGAGATGCAGTTCGGCACCAACCACCTCGGCCACTTCGCCCTCACGCACCACCTGCTGCCGCTTCTCGGAGAGGGAAGCGTGCCCTCGCGGGTCGTGACCGTCTCGTCGCTGGCGCACCGCATCGGCCGGATCGACCTCGACAACCTCAACGCGGAACACGGCTACGACAAATGGCGCGCCTACGGGCAGTCCAAGCTCGCCAACCTGCTCTTCACCGCGGAGCTCCAGCGCCGCTGCGACGCGGCCGGCCGGCCGATCCTCGCGCTGGCCGCCCACCCCGGCCTGTCCGCGACGGAGTTGGGACAGGCGGGCCCCCGGCTGTCGGGTCGGACCTGGGCGGCGAAGCTGGAACGGGCGACCCGCATCTACACGCAGCCCCCGTCCGCCGGCGCGCTCCCCACGCTGTACGCGGCCACCCTGCCGGGCGCGCTCGGCGGAAGCTACTACGGTCCGCGGCTGCTGGGCGAGACCAGAGGAGGGCCCGCCCCTGCGCGGATGTCCTCCCGCGCTCAGGACATGGACACGGCACGGGCCCTGTGGGACGCATCGGCACGCCTGACCGGGACGGACGCCGACGCCGTCTGAAGCCGGAGCGGCCCCTTGCCCGCCCTCACCGGGCGGCCAAGGGGCCGCTGTCCCTGAGAAGTCCGCGGCGGCGGCCGGGTGAGGAGCGTCTCACCCGGCCGCCGCCGCTTGCTATGCAACCAGTTGCATAGAACGATCGGGGCATGGCGCTCGAACACGCGATCCTCGTCTCCCTGCTGGAGCAGCCGGGCTCCGGCTACGAGCTGGCCCGGAGGTTCGAGCGGTCCATCGGGTACTTCTGGACCGCCACGCACCAGCAGATCTACCGCGTCCTCAAGCGCATGGAGGGCGACGGCCTGCTCGACGTCCGTGACGTCCCGCAGGAGCGCCGGCCCGACAAGAAGGAGTACTCCGTCGCCGGCCCCGGACGCTCCGCCCTCGCCGAGTGGCTGCACGAGCCGATCGAGCCCGAGAGCCTCCGCCACGACCTCGCCGTGAAGATCCGCGGAGCCGCCTTCGACGACCCGGCCGCGCTGCTCCAGGAGGTCGGGCGCCACCACCGGGTGCACAGCGACCGGCTCGCGCACTACCTGGCCGGGGAGGTGCGCGACTTCACCGGGCCCGGCGCACCCGTACCCCTCGACGCCGGTCAGGAGCTCCAGCACGTCGTGCTGCGCGGAGGCATCGCGTACGAGCGCATGACGGTCGCCTGGCTCGACGACGTACTCGCCACCCTCCACAGGCTCGCCTGAACCCGTCCCTCACCCACCTCCCGACCACCTTTCCCCGGAAGGCGTTCCACCATGGCCGACACGCTGCTGTTCAACCCGCGCTCCTACGACCCGGTGCACTTCGACCCCGAGACCCGAAGGCTGCTGCGCGCCACCGTCGACTGGTTCGAGGCCCGCGGCAAGCGCCGGCTCCTCGAGGACTACCGGTCCCGTGCCTGGCTGGGGGACTTCCTCGATTTCGCCTCGAAGGAAGGCCTGTTCGCCACCTTCCTCACTCCCGCCTCCGCCGCGGAGCGGGAGGACCAGCGCTGGGACACCGCCCGGATCGCCGCGCTCAACGAGATCTTCGGGTTCTACGGACTCGACTACTGGTACGCCTGGCAGGTGACCATCCTCGGTCTCGGCCCGGTCTGGCAGAGCGACAACGCCGCCGCCCGAACCCGCGCGGCCCGGCTCCTCTCCGAGGGCGAGGTGTTCGCCTTCGGCTTGTCCGAGAAGGCGCACGGCGCCGACATCTACTCCACCGACATGCTCCTGGAACCGGACGGCGACGGCGGGTTCCGGGCCACCGGCTCCAAGTACTACATAGGCAACGGCAACGCGGCCGGCCTCGTCTCCGTCTTCGGCCGCCGCACCGACGTCGAGGGCCCCGACGGCTACGTCTTCTTCGCCGCCGACAGCCGCCACCCCGCTTACCACCTGGTGAAGAACGTCGTCGACTCCTCCAAGTACGTCAGCGAGTTCCGTCTCGACGGCTACCCGGTCGGCCCCGACGACGTCCTGCACACCGGGCGCGCCGCGTTCGACGCCGCCCTCAACACCGTCAACGTGGGCAAGTTCAACCTCTGCACCGCCTCGATCGGCATCTGCGAGCACGCGATGTACGAGGCCGTCACCCACGCGCAGAACCGCATCCTCTACGGCCGCCCGGTGACCGCCTTCCCCCACGTCCGCCGTGAGCTGGCCGACGCGTACGTCCGGCTCGTCGGCATGAAGCTGTTCAGCGACCGCGCCGTCGACTACTTCCGTTCGGCAGGACCGGACGACCGCCGGTACCTGCTGTTCAATCCGATGACGAAGATGAAGGTGACCACGGAGGGCGAGAAGGTCATCGACCTCATGTGGGACGTCATCGCCGCCAAGGGCTTCGAGAGGGACACCTACTTCGCCCAGGCGGCCGTGGAGATCCGGGGCCTTCCCAAGCTGGAGGGGACGGTCCACGTCAACCTCGCGCTCATCCTGAAGTTCATGCGCAACCACCTGCTGGACCCTGCGGGATACGAGCCGGTGACGACCCGTCTGGACGCCGCCGACGACGCGTTCCTCTTCCGACAGGGGCCGGCCCGGGGCCTCGGCGCCGTGCGCTTCCACGACTGGCGCCCCGCCTACGACGCCTACGCCGCGGTTCCCAACGTCGCCCGCTTCCGCGAGCAGGCCGACGCACTGTGCGCCTTCGTCGCCGAGGCCGCCCCCGACGAGAAGCAGAGCCTCGACCTCGACTTCCTCCTGTCGGTCGGCCAGCTGTTCGCACTGGTGGTCCATGGCCAGCTGATCCTGGAGCAGGCCCGGCTCACCGGGCTGGACGAGGACGTGCTCGACGAGCTCTTCTCCGTGCTCGTCCGCGACTTCTCCGCGAACGCCGTCGAACTGCACGGCAAGGACTCCGCCACCGAGGAGCAGCAGGCGTGGGCCATCGCCGCGGTGCGGCGCCCGGTCGTCGACGAGGCCCGCGCGGCGCGCGTCTGGGAGCGCGTCGCGGCGCTGTCCGGGGCGTACGAGACGGCTCCGTAGCCGCTGACCGTGTATCGGGCCGGACCGGACCGCTTCGCTCACGCTCGCGGGGGCATATGGAAGGTCCGGCGGCCGGATCCGGCCGGCTGCCAGGAGGAAGGCGACCATGGACACGGTCTGGACCCGTCCGGCACAACTGGACGGCTCGCTGGATGACGATGTGATCGGTTACGGCGTGGAGGCCACGGACGGGAGCGTGGGCACCGTCGTCAGGCTCTCGCCGGTGCCGGGCTTCGAGCACCTGGTGATCGACGCGGGCGTCTGGAAGTTCGGGAGGAGCGTCGTCGTGCCGGCCGGTATGGTGACCGGCATCGACGCCGGCGAACAGGTGGTCACGGTCGGGTGCACGAAGGAGCAGATCAAGGACGCCCCACGCTTCGAGCGTGACCAGGACACCGGAGACCTCTTCTACCTGCGGAAGCTCGGTGCGTACTACGAATCCCTGGTCACCGCCGCCGAATGACCGCGGGGGCCGGCACCACGGGAGCGGTGCCGGCCCCTCGCCGTCCTGCCCGCATCAGACGGACGGCACGCGACGGCTTCTGCGGCCGAGCACGGCCTTGACCGGGATGAGCGCCAGCCACGACCAGATGGCGGCCGCGGGGGAGAAGGCGTAGGCGAGCGGCACGGTGGCACCGAAGACCGGCGCCGTGCCTCCCAGGTCGGCGGCGATGGAGCGGGCTGTCCGCTCCATCGCCGCGTGGTCCTTCGGCCATGACCGGCGCAGTCCGGTCCTCAGCACAGCCAGTTCCAGCAGGTTGGTCATGCTCACGGCGCCCGCGTAGACCGCCACGGCCAAGGGCTCGGAGGCGTATTGGGAGAGGAGCGACGTCGGGAAGGGGATGAGCGCGATCGCGCCCAGCCAGATGAGCGCGAACCTCAGCGGCAGCGCGTCGAACCGGGGGACGAGCTCCATGATCCGGCGGTGGTCGCGCCAGAAGGCGGCCAGGATCATGAAGCTCAGGGCATAGGCACCGAGGTCCGGCAGGACGTCGACGACGGAGTCCCGGAATCCCTCGGCGCTCAGTCCCGGCGGCACGCGGACATCGAGGACCAGCAAGGTCATGGCGATCGCGAAGATCCCGTCGGACAGCGCGGTGAGCCGTTCCGTGGTCTTCTCGTCGCCCGCTCCCGCCCGGCTCTCGTCCACCCGCCCAGCGTCCCGGTGCCGAGGCCGAACCGTGCGGGATCAGGCCGACGGCGGGCAAGCCGGGCACGGGCGGGAGGGTACAGCGGCACCGGAGCCGGGCGGGGGGGTGCACCGGCACCGGGCCCCGCCCACCGGCGTCCGCTCATGCGGTCAGGAGGCCCTCGTCCTGCTGGGTGCCGACGGGCCGGTGCGGGCCCGGGGAGAGCGTCGCCCGCATGCCCAGCATCGAGTCCGCCACCTGGAGGGCCTGCCGGACGGCCTGCGTGCCGGTCATCACGCACAGGGTGTAGGCGGCGTCCTCCACGACCCGGGAGGTGACGTCGGTCGAACGGCGGGCGTCCTCGATCCGCGCGTCGGCATAGCGGGCCAGAGCCACTCTCAGGTCCTGAGGACTGGGTGTCAGCACAGCGGGTTCTCCTCTGGGTCGATCCACGTCCGGGGCGGTGCACCGGAGTACGGGCCGTCAGCCGGACGATCGGGCTGCGCGGTTCGCGTACCGCCATGTGATCCGGCGTCACCCGTCTACCCGCGCGCGAGCGGAGTACGCGCCCGCCTGCGTGTGCACGCGCGGTTGCCGGTCCGGGCGTTCTACCGTTCACCGATGCGATCTGTCCCCTGGTGGGTCCTGTTCTCCTCGGTGAGCGCCCCGATCCTCCTCGTCGGGGGCTGGGCGGTCTCGGCGGAGCTGCAGGGACCCGGCTACGACCCCGCGTCGGCCACGATCAGCATCCTGGCCGCCGACGGTGCTGGCGGGTACTGGGTGATGACGTCGGCGCTGCTCGCCCTCGGAGCCTGCCATGTGATCACTGCCTGGGGGCTGCACCCCGCCGCACCGTTCGGACGGGTGGCACTGGCCTGCGGCGGGCTCTCGGTGATGCTGCTGGCGCTGTTCCCGGCGCCGACCAGCGGTGGATCGTTCTCCCACGGCGTGGTCGTGGCCGTGGGATTCGTGCTCCTGGCCGTCTGGCCGGTCCTGGCCGTGCGGCGCGGCGCCGGCCCCCAGCGGATCACGTCCGTCGGCCGAGCCGGCCCGGGACCGGGGGCGGCGGCCCCGTTCTCCGGCAGGACGGCACCCTGGGGACTGCGGCCCGTGCCGTCCACGACGGCGACCGCGCTGATGTGGCTCGGCGGCGCCTGGTTCCTGCTCGCGCTGTTCCTGCTGGAGACCGCTGGGGCGGCCGAGCGGGTCATCACGTTCGCACAGTCGTTCTGGCCCCTCGTGGTGGCCGTCTCCTGCTTCCGCCACGTCCGCGACGAGGGACCCCCGGTCTGAGCCCTCCCGGACCGCCGTCCCCTGAGGGGACGACGGTCGGTCCGAGCGCCTTGAGGGAGGGCGCGGTGCGGGGCTACGGCTTGCGGCCGACCGCCACGTAGCCGGCGCTGATCACGTCGTCCTGGCCGGGGACCGGCTCACCGAGCCCGGGGTGCCACGCCTCGGCTGCCACGATGCCCGGCTCGACGATGTCGAGTCCGTCGAAGAAGCGCGAGAACTGATCACGGGTCCGGGGCGCCAGGGTCAGCCTGTTGGCCTTGTACATCTCGTCGACCTTGCGGGCCTCCGCCGGATGGAAGTCGGCGGTGAGGTGCGAGATGACGAGATGGCTGCCCGGCGCGAGCACCGTGGTCAGCCGGTCCACCAGCTCGTAGGCCCCGTCCTCGTCGCTCACGAAGTGGAGCAGCGAGATCAGCGAGAGGGCGACCGGCTCGCTGAAGTCCAGGGTCTTGCCCGCGTGTTCCAGGATGGCGTCCACGTCACGGGCGTCCGCCTGCACGTAGTCGATGGCGCCCTCCTCGGTGCCCTTCAACAGGGCCTCGGCGTGCGCCAGGACGATCGGATCGTTGTCGCAGTAGACGACCCGGGTGGTGGGTGCCGCCCTCTGGGCCACCTGGTGGAGGTTGGGCTCGGTGGGTATCCCCGTGCCGATGTCGAGGAACTGCCGGATTCCGTTGCCCGTGAGCCACCGGGTGGCGCGGTGCATGAAGGCCCTGTTCACCTTGGCCATGACCGGGACCCCGGGCTCGACGGCCAGCATCTGCCGGCCCAGAGCCTCGTCCACCGGGTAGTTGTCCTTGCCCCCGAGGAACCAGTCGTACATCCGGGCGGGATGAGGTCGGCTGGTGTCGATGCGCAGGGCGGGGGCATCGTTCTCCGGTCGGGACATGGCGAACTCCTGGGTGTGCGCGGCAGCGGATGATCAGCTTGCGAACAGGATAGGGAACGTGAGCGTCGATCACGTCGCCCGAACGCCAACTCATGTGCCACGAAAGGCGACTTCGCCGGTGATGTCCCCTACACGCCGATCCGACGGACCGGCGGCCCGGCCGTGCCTCCGGCGACCGGTGGGGACGGTGGGCAGGGCCTCCGTCCCCACCGGCATCCTGTCCGGTCAGCCGGTGGTGCAGGTGACGGTGGGCCAGGTCCAGTTGCCGTTGGCCTGGATGGTGGTGCCCCAGGTTTTGCCGTTGCCGTTGGGTTTCGCGGTGAGTACCTGTGCGCTGGGGTAGGTGGCGGTGGTGTTCCAGGTGGAGAGGACCTTGGCGGGGGAGGGGACGTTCATGGTGACGGTCCAGTTGCTGGAGCCGGTGACCGCGACGTCGAGGTTGTAGCGGTCGCTCCACCTCTGTCCCGCGGTCACGGTGGCGGTGCAGCCACCGGTTCCGCCGCCACCGGTGCTGCCGCTGTCCGGGGCGACGGCGCGCCCCGTCTGCGGGGAGATCATGCCGGCGCACAGCCCCCTGCTCGCCAGGCCCTGCGCGATGCGCGGGATCGCGGCGAGCGTGTTGGCGGGCCAGTCGTGCATGAGGATGATCTGGCCGTCGGTGAGCCGGGCGTTCGCCGCCACGATCGCGTCGGTGCTCGCGTTGTTCCAGTCCTGCGAGTCGACGTCCCAGATGATCTGGGTGAGGCCGTACTTGGCGGCGGCCGACCGCACCGTCGCATTGGTCTCACCGTACGGGGGGCGGAACAGCTTGGGCGTGCCCCCGCCGCCGGCGGCGATGGCCTGCTGGGTGCGGGAGAGTTCGGACTCGACCTGGGCCTGGCTCTGCTGGATCAGGTGCGGGTGGGTGTAGCTGTGGTTGGCGACCCACATGCCGGCGTCGACCTGTGCCCGGACCTGGGCCGGGTTGGAGGCGGCGTACTGCCCCTGGTTGAACATCGTGGCCCGCAGCCCGTTCTGCTTCAGGGCGTTGAGCAGGCCGGGCGTGCTGCCCGACGGGCCGTCGTCGAAGGTGAGTCCCACGTATCCGTTGCACGCGGCGGCCGAGACGGCGTGCGAGGGCGCGGTGTCGACGGCGACCGTGGCCGTGGCGGCCATCGCGGCGACGGCGAGCGCCGTGACCAGTGGCCTTGGGGAGGGACGGGGCGTGGTGATGCGCATACGGGTGTCCTTCGCGTCCTGGCGGATGGGGGAAACGGCTGGGTGCGGGGCGCCGGTGGACATGGACCGCCGCCCCGCGGATGCGCTGTCCGGTCAGCCGGTGGTGCAGGTGACGGTGGGCCAGGTCCAGTTGCCGTTGGCCTGGATGGTGGTGCCCCAGGTTTTGCCGTTGCCGTTGGGTTTCGCGGTGAGTACCTGTGCGCTGGGGTAGGTGGCGGTGGTGTTCCAGGTGGAGAGGACCTTGGCGGGGGAGGGGACGTTCATGGTGACGGTCCAGTTGCTGGAGCCGGTGACCGCGACGTCGAGGTTGTAGCGGTCGCTCCACCTCTGTCCCGCGGTCACGGTGGCGGTGCAGCCACCGGTTCCGCCGCCGCCACCGCCGCCGGAGGTGCCGCCCACCGTGATGGAGGAGCTTCCACTGCTCTGGTAGCCCTCGGTGGCCATGATCATGTAGTTGAAGGTGCCCAGGTTCATGCCGTTCCGGGCCCAGGCGTCGAAGTGGTTGCCGGTGGTGATCGTTCCGCCGGTCCGCTTCGACTGGCGGACGCTCCAGAACTGCTTGAAGGTGCGGGTGCCCTCGATCGAGGGTGCGTTGACGCGTGTCGTCTCGTAGATGTCGTACGTGCCGCCGTCGCTGGTGACGGTGCCCTTGAAGGTGCCCGTCGGGCGGTAGGTGCCCCAGTTGTCGACGATGTAGTACTCCACCAGCGGGTTCGTCGACCAGCCGTAGAGAGTCAGGTATGCGTTACCGGACGGATTGAAGGTGCCCGAATAGGTCACGCTCCTGCGTCCGCCGGTGCTCCACCCCTTGCCCGCGACGAAGTTCCCGGTGTTGCTCCAGGACGTGCCGTAGCCGCCACCGGAAGCGAGGTTCATCGAGACGGAGCCGGGGCTGTCGGTCCAGAAGGAGTAGTAGTAGCCGTTGTCGGTGCCGGTCTGATTCGAGTTGATGACCGTGTCGGCGCTTGCGGCGCCGGGCAGGGCGAACACGGCCACTGCGGCCATCGCCACGGCCAGGGCATTGCGGATGGACCGTCTGAACCGGCCGCGGGTGCGGCTCGTCGACTGTGCGGGTGCGTCGTTCATGTGCGTGCTTTCCTCCTTGTTCTCATGAGGCCGGGTGGGGTCCGGGCAGCGTGAGACGCCCTCTGCGGGGGTGTCGGTGGAGCAGGCGGTGACGGTGACCATGCGGAGACGTTGTCGCGCGGCCCGGCCGGACCGGACCGGTCGTCGCGTCCGGCGACCGGTCGGAGCACCGGTTCGGGTGGACCCGGATCGACAGTGGTTGAGGTCTGTCGACGGCGAACAGTGTTGAACCGGGCCGGTTGCGTGTCAATACTTTCGCCACGAATAACGAAAGCGTCGAACGGGCGCAGGAGTTGGCATCGAAGGATTCTGCCTGCTCATTGATGCGATGAACCGATCCGGCCGATCTCACGTGTGGAATGGTGAAGGATTCGGATCAGGAATCAGCGCATCGATTGTCGAAAGTTTCGAAGACTTTCGGCGGTGTTGCGTGGAGGGATGGTGGTGCGGTGAAGCGTGCCCGGCGCGGGGATCCGCCCGTCACTCCGTCGCTGACGGGGCCGGATGCCCACGCGCGTCGCGGCCGGGGAAGCGCTCGCCGTGTGCGGGTGAGCGGCTTCCCCGGCCGCGGAGGCGTGGGCACGCGGGCCGTGGACGAGCGGCGGGTCGGGGCCCGGGCTCAGCCCCTGCTCACGTGCCTGAGCGCGCTGTCGAGCTCCAGCACATTGACGCGGGGCTCGCCCATGAACCCGACGGCACGGCCCTCGGTGTGGTCGGTCACGAGCTTCGCGGCCTGCTGGACGGAGAGGCCGTTCCGTTCGGCCACCCGGTGGATCTGGAGCTTCGCGTACGCCGGGGAGATGTCCGGGTCGAGGCCCGGGGCGGAGGAGGTGACGGCGTCGGACGGCACGTCATCGGGCCGCACCGTGTGGCCGGGGTGGAATTGTCGGCCACGACCGCGGCCTTTGCGTCCGTGCCCCAGGCGACCAGGTCCGCGTCGTCCGCGGCGCGATTGGCGGCACCGGAGAGAATCAGCGCGTAGCGGAGGTTGACGCTGTTGCTGCCCAGGCCGTTCGAGGGGCGGGCCGGAACCACTTCAGGTCCGGCTTCGGTGCCTCGTCCGGGCCGTCGGGGTTCTGTCTCGGCAGGCTGCAGGCCCGTCCGGGCGCAGCACGTCGGCGAGCGTGTCCGCCGGTCCGGGAGCGTAGGGGAGTCTTCCCCGGCTGTAGTGGGCAGCCGTTTCGGCGAAGAGCGTGTCGTCCCGTTCCCAGCCGTCGGTCATCCAGTGCACGCCCTTCGTCCGGCACCTGACGAGGAGCCCTACCCTATGAGCACGGCTGCCGTCGAGGGCTCGTCCCGGCGCGTGGCGTTCGCGGACGGGAGGAACCGTGTGGACACCGGACCAGGGCCCTCCGTCGTTCTGATCACCGGTGTGATGGCCGCGGGGAAGTCGACGGTCGCCCAGCTGCTGGCCGAGCGTCTGCCCCGGGCGGCGCACGTGCGAGGCGATCTGTTCCGCCGCATGCTCGTCTCCGGCCGGGAGGAGCTGATGCCCGGGGAGACCGCGGAGGCGCGGGCCCAACTGGAGCTCCGTTACCGGCTTTCCGCGCTCGTGGCCGACGAGTACGTCCGCGACGGATGGACCGCGGTCATCCAGGACATCGTCCTCGGCGAGGATCTGACCCGCTACGTCGCCCGGGTGCGCGCACGCCCCCTGTACGTCGTGGTGCTCGCGCCCTCCACCGCGGCGGTGCGGGACAGGGAAGCGGCACGTCCGAAGACCGGGTACGGCGCCTGGACGGTCGAGGCCCTCGATCGCGATCTCCGTGAGGGGACGCCCCGCATCGGTCTCACGCTGGACACCTCGCGGCAGACACCGCAGGAGACGGTGGCGGCGATCCTGGCCGGTCTCCCCGAAGCCCGGATCCGCACGGACTGAGAGTTTTGCGGCACTCTCGGCTTAGGGGGATTCGGCATTTGCCTAAGAGTATTAGGTAAATGCATAATCGAATCTGCCGAAGGGGATGGTGGGCATGGCACGAGCAGGACTGACCGCGGAACGCCTGACACAGGCAGGAGCGGAACTGGCCGACGAGGTCGGCTTCGACAAGGTGACCGTCGCGGCGCTCGCCCGGCAGTTCGGAGTGAAGGACGCGAGTCTCTACTCGCACGTCAGGAGCTCCCAGGACCTCAAGACCAGGATCGCCCTGCTGGCCCTGGCAGAGCTCGCCGACCGTGTCGCCGCGGCCATGGCCGGGCGAGCCGGCAAGGACGCGCTGGAAGCCTTCGCGAACGCCTACCGGGACTACGCGAAGGAGCACCCGGGACGCTACGCCGCGGCACAGCTCAGACTCGACCCGGAGGCGGCCGCCGCCAGCGCCGGCGGCAGGCACGCCCGGATGACGCGGGCCATCCTGCACGGCTACGACCTGACGGAGCCGGACCAGACGCACGCGGTCCGGCTGCTCGGCAGCGTCTTCCACGGCTACATCAGCCTGGAGTCGGGCGGAAGCTTCAGCCACAGCGCTCCCGGCACGCAGGAGAGCTGGTCACGGGTCCTGGACGCCCTCGACGCCCTGCTGCGCAACTGGCCCGCGCCCTGACCGGCCGGCCCTCACCAGACACACACCCGGACGGACGTCGGAGAAGATGAGCCCCCACCCGCTGATGACCACCCCCCTCACCGGGGACCTCCTGCGCGGAGCCCTCGACCTGGAGCGCACCGAACACGGTCTGCTGCCGCACCGGCTGCCCGCCCGCGCCCGGGCCCGGAACACCGATGGCCAGCTGGCCATGGCGGAGGCCCAGCCCTCCGGCGTACGGATCGTCCTGCGCACCCGGGCCACCCTCGTGGAGCTCGACACGCTGCCGACCAAGCGGGTGTACGCGGGCGCGCCGCCCCGCCCGGACGGGGTGTACGACCTGCTGGTGGACGGCCGCCTCGCGGGCCGGGCCTCCGCGGACGGTGGCAACACCCTGACCATCGACATGGTCGCCGGAACCGCCGAGGTCAGGCCGGGCCCGGTCGGCACCGTCCGCTTCGACGGCCTGCCGGCCGAGCCGAAGGACATCGAGATCTGGCTGCCGCACAACGAGACCACCGAGCTGGTCGCCCTGCGCACCGACGCCCCCGTCGAAGCCGTCCCCGACCGGGGCCGCCCGGTGTGGCTGCACCACGGCAGTTCGATCAGCCACGGCTCCGACGCGGCGAGCCCCACCACCACCTGGCCCGCCCTGGCCGCGGCACTCGGCGGGGTGGAGCTGGTCAACCTGGGGTACGGCGGCAGCGCCCTGCTCGACCCCTTCACCGCCCGCACCCTGCGCGACACACCGGCGGACCTGATCAGCGTCAAGATCGGCATCAACCTGGTCAACACCGACGTGATGCGCCTGCGTGCCTTCACCCCGGCCGTCCACGGCTTCCTCGACACGATCCGGGAGGGGCACCCCACCACGCCGTTGCTGGTCGTCTCGCCCATCCTGTGCCCCATCCACGAGGACACCCCCGGCCCCAGCGCGCCCGACCACAGCGCCATGAGTGAGGGGAGGCTGAGCTTCCGGGCCGCGGGGGACCCGGCCGAGACCGCCGCCGGGAAGCTCACCCTGCGCGTCATCAGGGGTGAACTCGCCCGCATCGTCGAGCAGCGGGCGGCCGAGGACCCCCACCTCCACCACCTCGACGGCCGCGAACTCTACGGCGAGGACGACTCCACCGAGCTGCCACTGCCCGACGCACTGCACCCCGACGCCGCCACGCACCGCCGGATGGGCGAACGCTTCGCGCGACTGGCGTTCGACCCGGGCGGCCCCCTCGCGGGTGACGGACCGCGCCCCTGAGGGGCCTGGTCACGGGGGTGGGTCCTTGATGTGGCCGTGCGGATACGGGGGGCGGTTGAGAGCCCGGACGTACGAGGGCATTCTTGAACGAAAGCCGCACCAGCGTGCGTGGGCGGCCTGCCGAGGCGGGGAGGACCGGTGACCGGCCGATGACCACGGACGAGACGGGCCCCGCAGGCCGGCCCCCGGACGGACCGGAGCCCGCACCGGAAGCCGGGGGCGGCACCGGGCACGCCGGGGCACTGTCCGCGGAGGTCCTGGGCCGGATCCTGGAGCAGCTGCCGGTGCCGGTGGCGTACTTCGGCCGTGACCTGCGGCTCGCCATGGCCAACGAGGCCGCGTCCGTCGGCAGGACCGAGAAGTCCATGCTCGGACTCCGGCCCGGCGAGATCGAGCCCGGCATGTTCCTGGAGGGGGGCGAGGGCCTCTCCGATGCGCTCGACCGGGTGATGCGGACGGGCGAGGGCGCACCCTACGACGCCCACCTCGTGGTGGAGAACAGCGACCGCGTCTGGCAGCTGGCCCTGTCGCCGGTCAAGGACGCCACCGGCGAGGTCCAGGGCGTGTGCGTCGTGACGCACGACATGACCGACCAGTTCTGGGCGCGGAGGCGCCTGGCCGTGCTGAACAAGGCCGGCATGCGCATCGGCAGCACCCTCGACGTCGGGCGCACCGCCGAGGAGCTGGCCGAGCTCGCCGTCGAGGACTTCGCCGACCTCGTCACCGTCGACCTGCTCTCCGAGGTGCTGAGCGGGGGCGAAGTGCGTTCGGTGCAGCACGCCCACGCGATCAGCTTCGACCGGGTGGCCCAGCGGTCCGTCCTCGCAGGCTGCCCCGAGTCGGTCGTCCCGGTCGGAGAGACGCATGCCTACGACCGGGACTCCGTGGTGGCCCGCGCCCTGGTCCGCGGAGAGCCGATCCGCTTCGTCGTGGACCCGGAGACCCTGCCGAACTGGATGAGGAACGACCTCGATCGCCTGCGGACGATGCGCGAGCACGGCATCCATTCCGTGCTGGTGGTGCCGCTGAGAGCCCGGGGCGTCACGCTGGGCATGGCACAGTTCTGCCGCCACCGGACCCCCGGGGGGTTCGGCGCCGCGGATCTGCAGCTCGCCGCGGAGCTGGTCTCGCGGGCGGCCGTCTGCGTGGACAATGCCCGGCGCTACACCAGGGAGCGGACCACGGCACTGGCTCTGCAGCGCAGCCTGCTGCCGCGCCGGGCCGCCCGCCAGAGGGCCGTGGACGTCGCCGCGCGCTACCTGCCGAACACCAACGGCGCGAGCATCGGAGGGGACTGGTTCGACGTCATCCCCCTGTCCGGCGCCCGGGTCGCCCTGGTGGTGGGTGACGTCGTCGGCCACGGGCTCCACGCCTCGGCCACCATGGGAAGGCTCCGCACCGCCGTACGAACGCTCGCGGACGTCGACCTCGCCCCCGAGGAGCTGCTCACCCAGCTCGACGAGCTGGTGCTCACCCTCGAACGGGAACAGCCGTCCGACAGCTCCGAGGGCGGACAGGTCGCCGGTGCGACCTGTCTCTACGCCGTGTACGACCCGGCGACCGGGCGCTGCACGATGGCCGGCGCCGGGCACCCCGAGCCGATGGTGGCGCGCCCCGACGGCACGGTCGAACAGCTGTCGCTGCCCGCCGCCGCGCCGCTCGGTGTGGGCGGTCCCGGCTTCGAGGCCGCCGAGTTCGAGCTCCCCGAGGGCAGCCGGCTCGCCCTGTACACGGACGGCCTGATCGAGACCGCGGGCGGGGGCGCCGACACCGCCCGCGCCGGGCTGCGCGACCTCCTGGGCCGTCCGGCACACTCGCTCGAGGACACCTGCGACGCCGTCATGGACGCGCTGGCTCCCGAGCATCCGAACGACGACGTCGCCCTGCTGCTGGCCCGCACGCGGCGGCTCGACGCGGATCACTACGCCTCGTGGGACCTTCCCGCGGATCCGGCCGTCGTCTCGACCGCACGGAAGCGCGCTGCCGCGCAACTGGTCGAATGGGGCCTGGAGGACGCGGTGTTCACCACCGAACTGGTCGTCAGTGAGCTGGTCACCAACGCCATCCGCTACGGCGGCGATCCCATCCACCTCCGTCTCATCCGGGACACCGCGCTCATCTGCGAGGTCGTGGACGGCAGCAGCACCGCACCGCACCTGCGCCGCGCCCGGATCTACGACGAGGGCGGACGCGGTCTGCTGCTCGTCGCGAGTCTCACCGCACGCTGGGGCACCCGCTACAGCGGCACGGGCAAGACCATCTGGGCCGAACAGCCGCTGCCGGGCACGGAGGAGACGGACCCCGCCTGACGCGGAGGCCCGCCCCCCTGCGGCTCCCGGCGCGGGGAGCCGCAGGGGGACGCGGATCAGACCGCCGGGGCCGGGTACGTCGGGTACTCCACGCCGGAGACGTGCTGCACGACCCGGATGACCTGGGAGGAGTAGCCGAACTCGTTGTCGTACCAGAGGTAGAGGATCGCGTTGTCGCCCTCGACCTTCGTGGCGCCCGCGTCGACGATCGAGGCGTGGCGGGAGCCGATGAAGTCGCTCGACACCGCGTCGGGAGCCGTGATGAAGTCGATCTGGCGCCTGAGTGGCGAGGTCAGCGACACGTTGCGGAGGTGGTCGAGGACCTCCTCGCGGCTGGTGCCGCGCGCGAGCTGCAGGTTGAGGATCGCGATGGAGACGTCCGGCACCGGAACACGGATCGAGCTGCCGGTGATCTTCGCCTGGAGGCCGGGCAACGCCTTGGTGACGGCGGAGGCGGCGCCCGTCTCGGTGATGACCATGTTGAGCGGGGCCGAGCGGCCACGACGGTCCGAGTTGTGGTAATTGTCCAGCAGGTTCTGGTCGTTGGTGAACGAGTGGACGGTCTCCACGTGGCCGCGCAGCACACCGTACTCGTCCGCCATCGCCTTGAGCGGCGGGACGATCGCGTTGGTGGTGCAGGAGGCGCAGGAGATGATCTGCTCGTCCGGCTTGATCGTCTCGTGGTTGACGCCGTGCACGATGTTGGGGACGTCGCCCTTGCCGGGTGCGGTCAGGACCACCTTCGCGATGCCGGGGCGCAGGTGCCTGGACAGTCCCTCGCGGTCGCGCCAGCGGCCCGTGTTGTCGATGAGGATGGCGTCCTTGATGCCGTGCGCGGTGTAGTCCACCTCCGTGGGGTCGTCGGAGTAGATCACCTGGATCTCGTTGCCGTTGGCGATGATCCTGCTGTTCGCCTCGTCGACGGTGATCGTGCCCTGGAACTGGCCGTGGATGGAGTCGCGGCGCAGCAGCGAGGCGCGCTTCACGATGTCCTGTCCGGCGCCCTGGCGCACGACGATGGCGCGCAGGCGCAGCCCGTTGCCCGAGCCGGTCTTCTCGATCAGCAGGCGGGCCAGCAGGCGGCCGATGCGGCCGAATCCGTAGAGGACGACATCGCGCGACTCGCGGCGCTCCGTCTTGTTGGTGCCCGTCGCGCCGGCCACGGCCTCGGCCGTGAAGTCGTCCACCGACAGGCCGCGGTCGTCGCTCCGGTAGGTCGCGGCGAGCATGCCGAGGTCGATCTGCGACGGGCCGAGGTCGAGCGCGGCCAGAGCGTGCAGGAAGGGGAGGGTCTCGGTGACCGAGAGCTCCTCGCCGGCTATCTGCCGGGCGAACCGGTGGGTCTTGAGGATGCTGACCACCGACTTGTTCACCAGGGAGCGGCTGTGGATCAGGATCGTGACGTCCCGCTCCCGGTGCAGCTTCCCGATGAGCGGGATCATCGACTCCGCGATCTCCTCGCGGGTCTTCCAATTGGTGAACGAGTCCTCGGTGGCAGTCACAAGTCCATCTTTCGAGCTAGGCGGTGCTCATATGTTAACCGCACCGGAATCCGCTCGTTCAGCCGGTGCCGGTACGGGTGCGCAGGGCCCCGGCGGCCCGGCCCGCGGGAAGGAGCGCGCCCAGGGTGGCGATGATCAGGCCGCCGAGCGCCCACGCGCGAGCCCCACGCCCACCGTGCGTGTGCCGGTCGGGTGGGGCCGGGCGGTCAGAACGGGAAGCGGCTGCGGGCGCGGCGGCCGGCGGAGCCGCTGCTGCCCACGGCCTTGGAGCTGCTGCGGAACGGCTTGCTGAAGAGCCGGCCCAGGATGCCCGGCGCCTTCCCGCCGACACGCGAACCGACTCCGAGCGTTCGCTGGGTGCCACGTTCGGGGTGGCGGGACAGACGCGGCACGAAGAACGCGAGGACGGCCAGAACGACACAGACGGCGACGATACCGATAATCATCATGAAAGGCTCCCAGGGTCGATGTGCCCTGCCGTGTGCCCTCCTGGAGGACCGGTATGCGTCGCCGCTCCGCGCGCAGTCGCCGCACGGGCGGCCGGTGCGCCGTCCCTGGGGAGAGCCAGGTCCCGCAATGGCCGGAACCCGGCGGAGCCGGTCAGCCGGCGGCGCCCGCCCGCTCCTCGTCGGCGTCGAGGATCGAGATCTCCAGCTTGCGCAGCAGCCGCGCGAGCTGCCGGCGCTCGGAGGGGGACAGTCCGCCGAGCATCCGGTTCTCGTTGTCCAGGTGCTCGGTGAACGCCGTGTCCACCGTGGCGAGACCCTTCTCGGTGAGGCGGGAGTAGACGACCCTGCGGTCCTGGGTGTCCCGCTCGCGGACGATGAGTCCGTCCTTCTCCAGGCGGTCGATCCGCAGGGTCACCCCCGCAGACGACACCAGGCCCGAGTCGGCCAGCTGTCCCGCCGTCAGCCGGTAGGGCTCGCCCGACCTGCGCAGCGCCGTCAGGACGTCGAAACCCGCCACGGACAGGCCGTGCCGCTCGATCGATTCGGTGAGCCCCGTGCTGTAGCGGAGGAAGGAGCGGTGCAGCCGGGCGAGCACCTCGAGGGGGCTGGTGTCCAGCTCCGGACGCTCCCGCGCCCAGTCCTCGACCACCTTCGCCACGGCATCGTGGTCCGCGTGCCTTGACGCTGCCATCCTCATCCCCTCCGTACGGCTCGAGCCGGCGTCCCTCCGGCTTCTCACGGCACTGAGAATCTTACCGCTGAGGCGATGGGCGGCTCAGCCGCAGGTGTCAGGCGTTGAGTTCCTCCAGCGTCCTGCCCTTGGTCTCGACGGCGAACCACGCGATCACCACACCCACCGTGGCGATCACGGCGAGCTGCGCGAAGACCAGGGCCAGGCCGCCGCCCGCTCCGATGACCGCGCCGACGGCCACCGGGCCGAGAATGACGCCGAGCCTGTTCCACAGGCCGCCGAACGCAGCGCCCCTGGCCCGGTTGGCCGTGGGGTACAGCTCGGGGGAGTAGAGGTAGAGGCCCGCGTTGATCGCGTAGAGGAAGAAGGTGGTGCAGGAGGCGAAGACGGCGACCTGGCCGCCCGAGGTCGCGCCGGCGACCGCCAGGACGGCGAGCGAGAGCGTGGTGCCGACGAACGCGCCGATGAGGGCGGGCCTGCGGCCGATGCGGTCGATCAGCATGGCCATCACGAAGGTGCCGAGCAGGCCGGTGACGTTGCTGAGCAGGGTGAAGACCAGCGCCGTCGTGAGATCCAGTCCGAACTCCTTCGTGTAGAGGGACGGCAGCCAGGTGGAGATGCCGTGGTTGACGTAGTACGCGACGAACCACAGCCCCGAAAGAACCGCCGTGCGCCGCAGATAGCGTCCTCGGAACAGGTCCTTCAGCGTGCCTCTGGGCTCGTTCGGCCCGTCCGAGGACGGGACCGGCGCGGGCAGCTCCTCGGAGGTCGCGCGGGCGACCTCCGCCTCGATCCGGGCGACGGCCGCCTCGGCCTCCGCGCTGCGCCCGCGGGACAGCAGCCAGCGCGGGGACTCCTCGACGTGGCGGGGCAGCAGCGCGGCGATCACGACCGGCAGGGCGCCCACCAGGAACATCGCGCGCCAGCCGAAGGCGGGGACGACCCAGACGGCGAGGAGTGTGGCCGCCGCGAGCCCGGCGGGGAAGATCATCTCGTAGAGCAGGACGAAACGGCCCCGCTTGTCGGACCGGGCGATCTCGTTGATGTACGTGGCCGCGACGGGCACGACCCCGCCGATCCCGAGTCCCTGGAGGAACCGGAAGACGGAGAAGGTCTCGATGGTGCCGGAGAAGGCCACGGCAAGGCTGGCGAGGCCCGTGACGCCGACGCCCAGTGCGACGGTGCGCACCCGCCCGATGCGGTCGCCGAGCCAGCCGGCGGCCAGGGCGCCGAGCAGCATGCCGATCGAGGCCGAGGTGACGGCGAAGGTGGCCTGCCCGGTGGACAGGTTCCACTCCTTCATCAGGACGGGCAGCGCGGATGCGGCCAGCAGCTGATCGAACGCCTCGAAGAAGGTGACGGCGCCGATCAGGAACCGGACCTTGACGTGCCACCGCGAGTGCGGCAGTCGTTCGAGTCTCGCGGCAATGGAGCCGAGAGCGGGTTTGCCGGCCACAGTCGTCATGGAGGGTGTCCTTCCGCGGGCAGAGGGGTTCCGGAGACAGTAGGGGGGTTATATCTAAGCGGTCAATGGTTAAGAGCTTAGGAACTGTGCCCCCGGCGACCCGGTAGCCATCATCGACGCCACGGATCCTGTGCTCAAGGACTTCCTGGCGGTGATTTCACCTCGGGGTCTTGCGTCTAGAAACTTAAGCGCTTAGATTTCTAGTGCTTCGAGAGTTCAGTGCGGAGAGGCCGACGAGCCTGTCCGCGACCGGAGTTCACCCTCATCCCGCCTCGCCCGGAGGTCCACCCGTGCCGCAGTTCCCCACCGAAATCCTGATCGCGGGCCAGTGGCGGCGCGGTGCGGGCGAGCCCGTCGACACGATCGACCCGTCGACCGGGCGTGTGCTCGCCACCGTCCACTCCGCCTCGGCGGACGAGGTCGCCGAAGCCGCGGAAGCCGCGGCCCAGGCCGTGGCCGACCCGGCCTGGCGTGAGCTGCCCGCCCACGTGCGGGCGGGGCTGCTGCACCGGATCGGCGCGCTCACCGAGCAGGCCGCCGGCGAACTCTCGGCCCTGCAGACCGCCGACACCGGCAAGACCCTCGCCGAGACCAGGGCCCTCGCACTCAGCGCGGCAGGCACCTTCCGCTACATGGCTGCCGTGCTGGAGACGGCCGAGGAGTCGGTGACCCCGTCCCGGGGTGCGTACGTCACCGTGAGCACCCACGAGCCGATCGGAGTCGTCGGCGCGATCAATCCCTGGAACTCCCCGGTCGCCAGCGACGCGCAGAAGATCGCCCCCGCCCTCGCCGCGGGCAACGCGGTGATCCTGAAGCCCGCGGCCTGGACCCCCCTGGTCTCCCTGGCGCTCGGAAGGCTGATCTTCCAGGCGCTGGAGGAGTACCGGCTGCCGGTCGCGCTGCTGTCCGTCCTGCCCGGGAGCGGCCGGGTGGTGGGCGACGCCCTCGTGCGCCACCCGCGCGTCGGTCGTATCGGCTTCACCGGGGGTACGGAGACCGGCAGGTCCATCGCCGAGACCGCCGCCCGCAGGCTGGTCCCCGTCTCGCTGGAGCTGGGCGGCAAGTCCCCGACGATCGTGCGCGCCGACGCCGACATCGAACAGGCTCTGGCCGGTGTGATGTTCGGGATCTTCTCGTCCAGCGGGCAGTCCTGCATCGCGGGCTCCCGGCTCTTCGTGGCACGCGAGATCTACGACTCCTTCGTCGGCGAGCTCGCCCTGCGGGTACGGGCCCTGCGGGTCGGCCCCGGCACCGACCCGGCCACCCAGGTCGGCCCCCTGGTGCACCACCGCCACCGCGACTCCGTCGCCGCCTACGTCGACCTCGCCCGGTCCGAGGGTGCCCGCGTCCTCTGCGGCGGATCGGCGCCCGAAGGAGGGCTGTACGAGGACGGTGCCTACTACCTGCCCACCGTCCTGGACGGCCTGGAGAACACCTCACGCACCTGCCAGGAGGAGATCTTCGGTCCGGTCCTGGTCGCCCTGCCCTACGCCGACGAGGACGACCTGGTCCGCCAGGCCAACGACTCGGTCTACGGCCTCGCCTGCGGGATCTGGACCCGTGACCTGCGAGCCGCCGGTGCGCTGGCCCGCCGGATCGAGGCCGGAACGGTCTGGATCAACACCTACAAGCAGTTCAGTGCCTCCACCCCCTTCAGCGGGTGGAAGGCCAGCGGCCTCGGCACGGAGAAGGGTCGCGACGCCATCCGCGCCTACCAGCGCCAGAAGTCCCTGTACTGGGGCATCTCGGACCATCCGCTTCCCTGGGCCAACTGACCCGGCACGCCCGCCCGTCCTGGAGGGACCCCATGCATCAGCCACCGCCCGGTCCGATCGCCCGGCTCCGCTCGCTGCGCTACGTCGAGCTGCACACCCCGGCCTTCACCGAGGCCGCCGACTTCTACGAGGACGTCTGGGGTCTCGAGACCGTCGAGTCCGACACCGGTGCACGCTGGCTCCGCGGCACGAGCGACGAGCACCACGTCCTGCACCTCACCGAGCGCGACCGGGTCGGCCTCGGCCGGATCGCCTTCGCCGTCGCCACACCCGCCGAGGTCGACCGTGCGGCCCGGCAGCTCGAAGCCCGCTCGATCGTGCCCGTCACCGGACCCGGCCCGCTCGACCAGGCGGGCGGCGGCTACGGACTGCGCTTCACCGACCCCGAGGGCCGCCTCATCGAGATCAGCGCCCAGGTCGAGGCCGTCGCCCCGCGCGGCCGGGACGGGGCCGTGCCCGTGGGGGTCACCCACGCCGTGCTCAACACCACCGACATCGACGCCGCGGTCGCCTTCTACCGCGACGTCCTCGGGCTGCGCGTCTCCGACTGGTCCGAGCACCAAATGGCTTTCCTGCGCTGCAACAGCGACCACCACTGCATCGCCTTCAACCAGGCGGAGTGGACCTCGCTGAACCACGTGGCGTACGAGATGACCTCGGTCGACCACTTCATGCGGGGCCTGGGACGGCTGCGCCACCACGGGATCACCCCGCAGTGGGGTCCCGGCCGGCACGGCCCCGGGAACAACACCTTCTCCTACTTCACCGACCCGTCCGGACTGGTCTGCGAGTACACCTCCGAGGTCGCCCAGATCGTCGAGGACGCCTGGATCGCCCGGGTCTGGCGACGGGTCCCCGAGCTCTCCGACCTGTGGGGCACGGCCGGCCCGCCCTCGAAGGACATCCGCTGCAGCATGGCCGGCTCCCCGGACCCAGGCCCGCTCGCTCCCGTAGACGCCCCGGATCCCGGCCCGCCCGCTCTCCCCGACACCCAGGGTGCGGCCCCGCTCGCTCCCGTAGACGCCCAGGAGGCCACCGCATGAGTTTCCTGAGTCAACCTCTATGCCGCCAAGCCAGTGTCGGTGGTCGTGTTGATCTTGCCGTTGACCTGGTGGATGGCGGGGTCGTAGCAGGTGCCGTCGCGCCAGCAGGCCCACATCACGCGAAGCCAGGCGCGGGCCAGGATGCGGATGGCGTGGGGGTGTCGTTTCTGGCGGGCTCGGGCGTCGTTGTAGATTTTCGCGGCCCAGTCGCTGCCGTGCCGGCTGTTGTCGGCGAAGGCGGTCAGGGCGACGCGGGCTCTGCGGTTGGTCGCGAAGCGGAAGGCGACGGTGCGGGACTTGCCCGACGCTCGGGTCACGGGGACGACCCCGGCCTCGGCGATGAGCTGCTCGCTGGTGCGGGCGCGTTCCAGGAGCGGGCCGATCTCACCGATGATCTGGCCGAGGCTGACCCTGCCGATGCGCGGCATCGTCGCGAACAGCGGCGCGTAGGTGTGGGTTTCGACCGCCTCGGCGATGGTCTTGTCCAGCGTGCGGATGGTCGTGCGGATGCCCTTCACCAGCTGGACCTGGACCTGGACCAGCTGCTCGACGACTGCCTCGCTGAGGCGGGAGGCCGCCTTCGGGGCCGTCCGCAGGCGTTCGATCAGGACACCTCCGGGCTTCCTGCCGGAGTAGCCGTGGCGCTTGCACCAGGCTTCGAGGCGTCCGGCGGTAAGCCTCGCGGCGGAGGCCGGGGTGGGGTAGCGCTCCAGGAAGGCCATGGCGATGTCGCTGTCGAGGTTGGCGAACACGGCCTTGCCTCCGGGCCAGTGCATGTCCAGCAGCGCGGCAAGCTGGTTGACCGCCGCGATGCGGGCCTCGACGTGGTCGGCGCGGGTCCGGGTGAGGGCCTGCAGATCGAGGGTGGCCTGCTCGGTGGGCTCCAGCCGGGGCAGCAAGTGGCCGTCGGTGCGCAGGTAGTCGGCGAGTTTCATGCTGTCGCCCGCGTCGGTCTTGGCCTTGCTGGCGCCCCAGCGCGGGCGCATGGCGTGGAAGGCGTTGGGATGCACGGGCACCACCGGGTGGCCGGCAACCAGCAGCCGGTCCACGGCCAGGCCGCGGCTGGTCTCGATCATCACGGGCAGATCCGCCGGGGCTCCGTGCTTCCCCAGCCGGGCCAGGGTCCTGGCGAATCCCTCTTCGGTGTGGGCGAACTCCCACCGGTCCACGCGTTTTCCGGCGTCGTCCATGACGGTGACGTCATGGGTCTCGGTCGCCCAGTCCCATCCGATGAACACGAAAGAAGTACTCCTGTGACGTCGACGGAGCACCTGCCCGGTGGTGGTGAGGTCGTCTGCCGGGAGCTCATTAATCGGCCCTCTGCGGGGCGTGTCCCTGAAGCCGATCAGACGGCCTCGGCCCGGCGGGGCTGGCGGAACTCATGCTGGCCGTCGAACGGCTCGCACTACTGGCCATGCACCCACCGGGACC
This sequence comes from Streptomyces sp. SM10, assembly GCF_002910915.1. Lineage (GTDB taxonomy): Bacteria > Actinomycetota > Actinomycetes > Streptomycetales > Streptomycetaceae > Streptomyces. The sequence goes on from NZ_NEUF01000049.1 coordinate 59,765, forward strand.
GAGAGGTCACAACCCTACCGAAGAGGGCTGCAGAAGGGATGGTCCTCTAATGAGCAC
>NZ_NEUF01000050.1 GCF_002910915.1 Streptomyces sp. SM10
TGCCGCGCAGGGCCCGCTGGACCGCGGCGTGGGCGGCGAGCACCCTGCGGTGACGGCCCAGGGCCGGCGGCAGCGTGAGATAGGCCAGGCGGACCAGGCGAGGGTAGTGCTCGACGAGTGCTGCCTCGGCCTCCTTCACACCGAGGTGCGCGCCGGGACCGAGGTGGCGAAGCGGCGAGGGATGGAGCGGCATGGGGTGGTGCCTCCGAGCCGTGGGCAGAGAACCGTCACTCCGGCAAACGAGCCAATCGTGTGACGGTCACACCAGCCCCTCGCCGACCCCCGCCGCCCAGGCTTCCTCGTACCGGAGGACCCGGCCGGACAGATCCCGTGGCCATGGCCGGCCTCGCCCCCGGGACCGTGCTAGAGAGGCCCCTCCGGACCTTCGTCGCCCGAGCTCAACTCCTCGGCCCGCAGGGCCAGATCCTGCAGAACGTCGGCAGAGGTGACGTCCTCCTGCCCGGAGTCGTGGATCTGCGCGAGGGCGATGAAGGCCAGGGTGAACGCACCGACCAGCTGCTCGACCGCGCCGCCGACCTCGCGCCCCACGAGCGCGGCCATCTCCTCGACGGTGGCGTCGGAGGGGATGGCGATGTGCGGCATCGTCTCGTTGAGCAGGGTCGTCACCATGTTCCCGCCCGCGTCCAGCTCGCCGCCGCCGTCGTCCTCCTCGACGTGGCGCTGCATCTCGCCCGCCTCCGTGAGGATGCCGATCACTCGCTTGAGGACTTCGCTCTGCTCCATACGGCGAGCATAGGCGCCTGACCTCCCACGTCTGATCGCCCTCCGGTGGTGTGCCGAACGGCACAGCCCCCGGACACCAGCAGTTGGGGCTGCGGGGCCGGGGGCTGGGGCGGTCGCCCGGTCAGCGGCTCAGGCCGCTCTACCTTCTTGATCGGGCTGATCGAGCCATTCGTAGGGTTGGGTCACCCAGGGGCGCTGGGTGTGGCTTTCAGGCCGCTGCCGTCTCGTGGCAATCGAGGCTTTGCCGCTCAGCGCCCCACGACGACTCGGCCGCCGATTAGGAAGTGCGAACAAGTCGCTGTGTAGAGCAATGCCGGCGAGGTCGTCCGTGGCACGAAGAGTACGAACACGCATGTCAGGAGCGCGATGAGCCGGATATGGGCGGGGATCGACGTCGGCAAGGGCCACCATCACGGCCTTGCCCTGGACGTGGACGGCAAGACACTGCTGTCGCGGCGGGTCGCCAATGACGAACCCGAGCTGCTGAAGCTGGTCGGGGATGTCCTGGACCTGGCCGACGGGCGTGAGGTCACCTGGGCGATCGACATGACCGGCGGGGAACCCGCGTTGCTGCTGGCCTTGCTGGTCAGCCACGGCCAAGAGGTCCTCTACATGCCCGGCCGACTGGTGAACCGGGCGTCCGACGGCTACCGCGGCGAGGGCAAGACCGACGCCCGCGATGCCTACGTGATCGCCGACCAGGCCCGGATGCGCCGCGACCTGCGGCCCATCCGTCCCGGTGACGAGGCAGCCATCGAGCTGAAGCTGCTGACCGGGCGCCGGTCTGACCTGGTCGAGGACCGCACCCGCGTCGTGAACCGCCTGCGCGGCACTTTGCTGAGCATGTTCCCGGCCCTGGAGCGGGCCTTGGACGTGACCAACACCGGCCCGCTCAAGCTGCTGACGGGTTACCAGACCCCGGCTTCGATCCGCCGGGCCGGCGTCGCCCGGCTGACGAAGTGGCTGGCCAACCGCAAGGTCCGCAGCGCCAAGGACCTGGCCGAAGCGGCGGTCGAGGCCGCCGCGCGCCAGCACACCGCCGTGCCTGGGGAGAAGACCATCGCGAAGCTGGTCCATACCCTGGCTGAGGAGGTGATGGCCCTCAACGCGCATATTTCCGAGATGGACAAGCTCATCGAGGGCCGGTTTCGCGAGCACGAACTCGCCGACATCGTCCTGAGCGTCCCCGGCATCGGTGCGACTCTCGGTGCCGAGTTCCTCGCCGCCGTCGGCGGCGATCTGGACGAGTTCGACTCCCCGGACGCCCTGGCGGCCTTCGCCGGCGTCGCCCCAGCACCTCGCGACTCGGGCAAGGTCAGCGGCAACCTCCACCGGCCGGTCACCTACCACCGCAGACTCCAGCGCGTCTTTTACACCTCCGCGCTCGTCAGCGTCCGCTACGACCCGAACTCACGGCAGTTCTACGACCGCAAACGCGCCGAAGGGAAGAGGCACGTCCAAGCCGTGCTCGCCCTCGCCCGCCGACGTGTCAACGTCATCTGGGCACTGATCCGCGACCGACGGTGCTACGAAGTGACACCGCCGATGGCTACGGCCGCTTGACAACAGCATTAGGAAGCC
>NZ_NEUF01000051.1 GCF_002910915.1 Streptomyces sp. SM10
GACCGGTTGCTGGAGGTGCTGGCGGATCTGGAGCCGTGTAGTTCGCGGGTGCCGTTGTATTCGACGGTGACGGGCGGGTTGCTGGACACGGTGGGGATGGATGCCGAGTACTGGTACACGAACCTGCGCCGGACGGTGTTGTTGGAGGAGACGGTCGGGGTTCTGCTGGGTGCGGGGCATGGTGTGTTCGTCGAGGTGAGTCCGCATCCGGTGCTGTCCGTGGGGCTGGAGGAGACGTTCGAGGCGGCCGGGAGTGACGCGGTCGCGTTGGGGACGTTGCGCCGGGACGAGGACGAGTCCCGCCGCTTCATGACCTCCCTCGCCCACGCGCATGTGCACGGGGTCGACCTCGACTGGAACACCCTGTTCGCCGGACATACGCCCCGTCATGTCGACCTGCCCACCTACCCGTTCCAGCGTCAGCGCTACTGGATCGACGATCTGCGCCCGGTCATGGACGCACCCGCCGGCTCCGCCGGTGAGCTGTCCGTGGCCGACGCGCAGTTCTGGGACGCCATCGAACAGCAGGACCTCGGATTCCTGACAGACACCCTCGCTCTCGAAGGAGGCGACGAAGCGCGCTCGGCTCTGAGTGCGATGCTGCCCGCACTCTCCTCCTGGCGGCGACGCAGCCGCGAGCTCTCCACCGTCGACGACTGGCGCTACGAGGTGGCCTGGCGCCCGATGCCCGAAGCCTCCGCGAGTCGTCTCTCCGGGCACTGGCTGGTGATCGTTCCCGAGAGCCACGACAAGGACGAACTGGTGCTCGGGTGCCTGGAGGCCTTGGCCGCCCACGGCGCCAGGCCCCATTCGGTCACCGTCGACGCCGGCGTACCGCACCGCGACCTGTTCGCGGACCACGACCTGCCCTCCGGCATCGAGGGCGTCCTGTCGCTGCTCACCCTGGACAGCGTGCCGCACCCCGGCTTCCCTGACGTGCCGCGGGGCTACGCCGCCACTGTCGCGCTCCTCCAGGCGCTGGGCGAGGCAGGGGTGGCAGCACCGCTGTGGTGCGCCACGCGAGGCGCGGTCCAGGTCGGCCCCGCCGACGCGCTGGACAGTCCGGAGCAGGCGATGGCCTGGGGCATGGGCCGGGTCGCCGCGCTGGAGCACCCCGACCGATGGGGGGGTCTCATCGACCTGCCTCCGGCACTGGACGCGCGCACGGGAGCGATGCTCAGCGGTGCGCTCGGGGGCTCGGGGGACGAGGACCAGCTCGCGATCCGGCCCTCCGGGACATTCGTACGCCGGCTGAACCGGGCCCGCCTCGGCGCGGGTCCCGGGTCCCGGACCTGGGACCTCAGGGGCACCACGCTCATCACCGGCGGGACCGGAGCTCTCGGCGGCCACGTCGCGCGCCGGCTGGCCGGTGACGGCGCCGAGCACCTGCTGCTCGTCAGCCGCCGGGGTCCCGACGCCCCGGAAGCAGCCGCACTGCGCGACGAACTGACGGCACTGGGCGCCCGGGTCACCGTCGCAGCCTGCGACGCCGGCGACCGCGACGCCCTGGCGGACGTGCTCGCCGCGGTACCGGCCGCGTACCCGCTCACCTCCGTCGTGCACACCGCCGCCGCGCTGGACGACGGGCTGCTCGACACGCTCACCCCTGAACAGCTGGGCCGTGCCCTGCACGCCAAGGCGCGAGCCGCGCAGAATCTGGACGAGCTGACCCGGGACATCAAGCTCTCGGCGTTCGTCCTGTTCGCCTCGTTCGGCGGCATCGTGGGCACGCCCGGGCAGGGCAACTACGCGCCGGGGAACGCCTTCCTGGACGCTCTGGCCCAACAGCGCAGATCGCGTGGCCTCGTGGCCACCTCCATCGCGTGGGGCGCCTGGGGTGGCGGTGGAATGGCCGAAGGCGCGTTCGGAGACGTACTGAACCGGCACGGTCTGCGCGAAATGGACCCCGAAGCCGCGGCCGGCGCGATGCGGCAGGCAGTGGAACACGAGGCAACCTGTGTCCTGATCGCCGACATCGACTGGGAACGCTTCTTCGTCGCGTTCACCGCGACCCGGCCCAGTCCGCTGCTCGCCGATGTGCCCGAGGTGGGCCGGATCGCACAGGAGGGCCACGGCTCGGCCGGCGCCGGCGCCGAGGAGCCGTCCGCCCTGGCACAGCGCCTGGCCGGGCTCGACGACGCCGAGCGGGACGCCGTACTGCTGGAGGCGGTACGCGAGCAGGTCGCCGCCGTGCTCGGATTCCCCGGGCCGGAGGCCGTCAGCGTCAAACGAGCCTTCAGAGAGGTCGGGTTCGACTCCGTCACCGCTGTGGAACTGCGCAACAGGATCGGCGCCAAGACAGGTCTGCGACTGCCGGTGACTCTCGCGTTCGACTACCCGACCCCGGTGAGACTGGCCACGTTCCTGCGGGAGCAGCTCGTACCCGACGGAGAGACCGTGGCCGTGTCGGTGATCGAGGAGCTGGACCGGATGGAAGCCGCACTCGTCACGGTCGCGGCGCACGACGAAGGACGGGCCAAGGTGGTGCGGCGCGTGCAGGCGCTGCTCGCCCAACTGCAGGAAACGCAGGCCGCACCGGTCGGTGAAGAGATCGAAGCGGCATCCGACGACGAGATGTTCGAGCTGCTCGGGAAGAAGTTCGGCATTTCCTGACAGGCCGTCCGGCGTCACGCACATCGCACCACACAGTTCCTGACAGAGGGGTCGCCCGATGGCGAACGAAGAGAAGCTCCGGTACTTCCTCAAGCGGGTCAGCACCGATCTCGAAACGGCGCACGACCGGATCCGCGAGATGGAGGAGCGCGACACCGAGCCGATCGCCATCATCGGCATGAGCTGCCGTTACCCGGGCGGAGTGCGCTCCCCGGAGGAGCTGTGGGACCTGGTCGCCGCCGGAGCCGACGGCATGACCCGCTTCCCCTCGGACCGCGGCTGGAACACGGACTCCGTGCTCCAGCCGGGGGCCGAGGGGACGGGGTACGCCGGTGAGGGCGGGTTCGTCCACGACGCGGGGGAGTTCGACGCCGCGTTCTTCGGCATAAGCCCGCGCGAGGCGCTTGCCACGGACCCGCAGCAGCGCCTGCTCCTCGAGACGTCCTGGGAAGCGGTCGAGCGAGCCGGGATCGACCCGGAGACGCTGCGGGGGACCCGCACCGGAGTCTTCGCCGGGACCAACGGCCAGGACTATCCCTACCTCCTGATGGGCGCGACAGGGCTGGAGGGCTTCACGGGTACGGGAAGTGCAGCCGCCGTGGTCTCCGGACGAGTCTCCTACACACTGGGCCTCGAAGGGCCCGCCGTCACCGTCGACACCGCGTGCTCGTCGTCCCTGGTGGCCCTGCACCTGGCTGCGCAGGCCCTGCGCCGGGGCGAGTGCACGCTGGCGCTCGCGGGCGGGGTCACGGTCATGGCGACCCCCGGCATGTTCAGCAGCTTCAGCGCGCAGGGCGGGCTGGCCAGGGACGGCCGTTGCAAGGCGTTCGCCGCCGCGGCGGACGGCACAGGATTTGCCGAGGGCGCCGGGGTTCTGCTCGTGGAGCGGCTCTCCGACGCCCGTCGCAACGGGCATCAGGTGCTCGCCGTACTCCGTGGCTCAGCGGTGAACCAGGACGGTGCGAGCAACGGCCTCACCGCCCCCAACGGCCCCTCACAGCAGCGCGTCATCGAGCAGGCCCTCGCCGACGCCTCGTTGACACCGTCCCAGGTCGACGTGGTCGAGGCACACGGCACCGGAACCGTGCTCGGTGACCCGATCGAGGCGCAGGCACTGCTGGCCACGTACGGGCAGGACCGTCCCGCCGACCGGCCGCTGTGGCTGGGCTCGGTCAAGTCGAACATCGGGCACACGCAGGCCGCCGCAGGTGTGGCCGGTGTGATCAAGATGGTCATGGCGATGCAGCGGGACGCGATTCCGGCGACGCTGCACGTCGACGCTCCCACACCGCAGGTGGACTGGAGCACCGGCGAGGTGCGGCTGCTGACCGACGCGGTGCCCTGGCCCGAGACCGGCCGGCTCAGGCGCGCCGGCGTCTCGTCGTTCGGTATCAGCGGCACCAACGCCCACGTCATCATCGAGCAGGCGGACACCGCTGCCGACGCCCCGGCCGGCGGCGAGGCGCAGAGCGGACCCGTCGCCCTGGCCGTCTCCGCGCGTGGCGGGACGGCGCTGGCCGCGCAGGCCGCCCGGCTGCGCGCGCTGCTGGCCGCCCGTCCCGACTACGGCCTGGCGGATCTGGCCCACGCGCTCGCGACCACGCGCACCGCCTTCGAGGACCGGGCCGTGGTCGTCGCCGAGGACCGCGACGACGCCCTTCAGCAGCTGGACGCCCTGGCCGACGGCGCGGCCGGACCGGTGCGCGGCAGCGTGACCGAAGGCCGGGTCGCCTTCCTGTTCAGCGGCCAGGGCAGCCAGCGGCTGGGTACGGGGCAGGAACTCGCCGCACGCCACCCGGTCTTCCGTGACGCGCTGGACGACGTGTGCACCTACCTGGACCGCCATCTCCGGTACCCCCTTCGCAGCGTGCTGTTCGCCGAGGAGGGCAGCGAGCGAGCGGCCCTCCTGCACCGCACGGCGTACACGCAGGCCGCCCTGTTCGCGATCGAGGTGGCACTCTTTCGCCTCCTTGCCCACTGGGGCGTCCGCCCCGGCCTTCTCGCGGGCCACTCCATCGGCGAGGTGGCCGCCGTGCACGTCGCGGGGGTCCTCTCCCTGGAGGAGGCGTGCACGCTCGTCGCGGCGCGGGGACAGCTGATGCAGGCGCTGCCCGAGGGCGGTGCGATGGTGGCCGTGGAGGCCCGCGAGGACGAAGTGCTCACGGTGCTGGCGGGCCGGACGGACCGGGTCTCGGTCGCCGCGGTGAACGGCCCCCGTTCCGTCGTCGTATCCGGTGACGAGGACGAAGTGCTGGCTGTGGCTGCCCACTTCGAGGGCCGGAACCGCAGGACCAAGCGGCTGAAGGTCAGCCACGCCTTCCATTCCCCGCACATGGAGCCGATGCTCGACGAGTTCGGCCGGGTCCTGCGGTCCCTCACGTTCGCCGCTCCCGCCATCCCGGTCGTCTCGAACGTGACCGGCCGGATCCTGTCGGCCGAGGAGGCATCCTCGGCCGACTACTGGGTCTCCCACGTACGTCAGGCCGTCCGGTTCGACGACTGCGTGCGCACCCTCGCCGGCGAGGGTGTGAAGACGTACGTCGAACTCGGCCCCGACGGCGTGCTCAGCGCGATGGTCCCCGACTGCCTGGACGAGGCCGCGGACGCCTTCCCGGTCCTTCGGGCAGGACGTCCTGAGACCGGGGCCGCGATGACCGCGCTGGCCAGACTGTACGTACGCGGCGTCGACTGCGACTGGACGGCTCTGTTCCCCGGCGCGGGAGCGGTGAGCCTGCCCACCTACGCGTTCCAGCGCACCCGGTACTGGCCCGAGTCGCTCAGATGGACAGCGGCAGCCGACGTCCGAGGCGGCGAGGACCAGGCGGAGGCGGGTTTCTGGTCCGCGGTCGAGCGCCAGGACCTGGATGCCGTGACCGGTACGCTCGCCCTCGACGGGGACCAGCCGCTCAGCACCGTGCTCCCGGCACTCGCCGACTGGCGGCGCGGCCGGCGTGACCAGTCCGTCATCGACTCCTGGCGCTACGAGGTGCAGTGGCGCCAGGCACCGGAGCCCGAACCCGCCGTACCGTCCGGCACGTGGCTCGTCGTGGGCCCCGAGGAGGCCACCCACGACATCGCGGGCGCCCTGAGTACCCACGGAGTCCGAGTCGTCCGCGTCCCCGCGTCCCGCGACAGCGCCCTGCTGCGGGACGCCCTGGACGAAGGCGGGGTCACCGGCGTCCTGGCCCTGACCGCCCTGAACGGTGGGGGGACCCGAGGGCTGCAGGACACCCTCGCGCTCGTTCAGGCCCTTGCGGAAGCCCGGCTGCGCGCCCCGCTCTGGCTGGCCACCCGCGGCGCCGTCGCCGTCGACGGCGCCGACCTGCTGACCGCCCCCGAACAGGCCATGGTCTGGGGCCTCGGCCAGGTCGTGGCCGTCGAGGAACCCGGTCTCCGGGGCGGCCTGATCGACCTGTCCGGCACCTTCGACACCCGCGCCGCCCGCCGCCTGTGCGGCGTACTCGCGGACCCCCGGAGAACGGAGGACCAGCTGGCGATCCGCTCCTCCGGCGTCCACGTACGCCGCCTCGTCCGGTCCGCCCCCCGGCCGCCGGAGACCCGCACACCGTGGCAGCCGTCCGGCACCGTCCTGGTGACCGGCGGCACCGGCGCCCTGGGCGCCGTCGCCGCCCGCTGGCTGGCCCGCAACGGGGCCGCCCACCTGCTGCTCACGAGCCGCAGCGGCCCCGATGCCCCCGGAGCCCGGGATCTGGAGGCCGAGCTGACGCAGCTCGGTACGCGCGTCACCGTGGCCGCCTGTGACGTCACCGACCGGGAGGCGCTGGCCGCACTGCTCGGCTCGGTACCCACCGAGCACCCACTGACCGCGGTCGTCCACACCGCCGGTGTGCTGGACGACGGCATGCTCGGCTCGCTGACGCCCGACCGGGTCGAGCGGGTTCTGCGGCCCAAGACCGATGCGGTCATGCACCTGCACGAACTGACCCGCCACCTCGACCTGTCGGCGTTCGTCCTCTTCTCCTCGCTGGCCGCGACGTTCGGCAACGCCGGACAGGCCGCGTACGCAGCCGGCAACGCCTTCCTCGACGCGATCGCCGCCGTCCGCCGCGCCCAGGGGCTACCCGCCACGTCCATCGGATGGGGAGCCTGGGACGGCGCCGGGATGGCCGCCGACCCGCTGGTGGCCGAACGCGTACGCCGGGGCGGTATGCCTCCGCTGCCTCCGGAACTGGCGATGCGGGCTCTGCGACAGGCGGTCGAGGACGGTGCACCCCACACCGTCGTCGCCGATGTGGACTGGGAGCGCTTCGCACCCGCCCTGCCGCCCGGCAGGTCCGCCTTCATCGGCGACATCCCGGACGTACAGCGGTTGTCGGCAGCGGCCGGCACCCCCGCGCCCGAGAAGGCCGTCGGGAGCGCCCTGCACGAGCAACTGGCCGGCACGTCGCCGCAGGAGGCCGAGCGCATCCTGCTCGCCGTGATCTGTGGTCAGGCCGCCGCGGTACTCGGCCACGCCTCGGCGGACGGAGTACAGACCGGACGGGCCTTCCGGGAACTCGGCTTCGACTCGCTGACCGCCGTGGAGCTGCGCAACCTCCTCGGCGCGAGCACCGGACTGGCCCTGCCCGCGACACTCGTCTTCGACTACCCGACCCCGCTGGCCCTCTCCCGGCACCTGCGTGACGAACTCGCCGGCTCCCGGACCGGACCCTCCCAGGACGGCCCCGTCGCCGTCATGGACGACGACCCGATCGTCATCGTCGGCATGAGCTGTCGCTTCCCCGGCGGGGTGCGCTCCCCGGAGGAGTTCTGGGACCTCCTGGAGTCCGGTACCGACGCGGTGTCCCCGCTGCCCGACGACCGCGGCTGGGACATCGAGCGGCTGTACAGCGCGGACCCCGACCAGCAGGGCACGTCGTACGTTCGCGAAGGCGGCTTCCTGCACGGTGCGGCCGACTTCGACGCCGGGTTCTTCGGTATCGCGCCGCGCGAGGCGCTGGCCATGGACCCGCAGCAGCGTCTGCTCCTCGAGACGTCGTGGGAGGCGTTCGAGCGGGCCGGCATCGACCCCGAATCGGTGCGCGGGGGACGGGTCGGAGTGTTCGCGGGCACCAACAGCCAGGACTACACCGGTCTCCTGATGGGCTCGGCCGAGAGCGCGGAAGGTTTCGTGGCCACGGGCAACGCGGCCAGCGTGGTCTCCGGACGGGTCTCCTACGCGCTGGGCCTGGAAGGGCCCGCGGTGACCGTCGACACGGCGTGCTCGTCCTCACTGGTCGCCCTGCATCTGGCCGTCCAGGCCCTGCGCGCGGGCGAGTGCACCCTGGCCCTGGCCGGCGGTGTGACCGTGATGTCGACGCCGTCGGCCTTCATCGAGTTCAGCAGGCAGCGCGGACTGTCCTCCGACGGCAGGTGCAAGGCCTTCGCCGAGGCCGCCGACGGCACGGGCTGGGGCGAGGGCGTCGGAGTCCTCCTGGTCGAACGGCTCTCGGACGCCCGCCGTCACGGCCGTGAGGTGCTGGCGGTCGTACGGGGCTCCGCGGTGAACCAGGACGGCGCGAGCAACGGTCTGACCGCCCCCAACGGCCCCTCGCAGCAACGGGTCATCCGACAGGCGCTCGCCGGGGCCGGCCTGACCGCCGGCCAGGTCGACGCCGTGGAGGCGCACGGCACCGGCACGACGCTGGGCGACCCGATCGAGGCGCAGGCGCTGCTGGCCGCGTACGGGCAGGACCGCCCTGCCGACCGGCCGCTGTGGCTGGGCTCGGTCAAGTCGAACATCGGTCACACGCAGGCCGCCGCAGGCGTGGCCGGTGTGATCAAGATGGTGATGGCGATGCGGCACGGCGTGCTGCCCCCGACACTGCACGTGGACGAGCCGTCGTCCCACGTCGACTGGTCGGCGGGCGCCGTCGCACTGCTGACGGAACCGGTCGACTGGCCGGAGACGGACCGGCCGCGCCGCGCGGGCGTGTCGTCGTTCGGCGTGAGCGGCACGAACGCGCACACCATCATCGAGCAGGCTCCCGCCGCCCCCACCCCGGATGCTCCCGAGCCGGACGTTCCGCTCGACACCGGCGCCACCACCGTGTGGGTGCTGTCCGGCAGGACGCGCGAAGCCCTCCGGGACCAGGCGTCGCGGCTGCTGGCCGAGGTCGGCACCGCAGACCCCGCAGACCTCGCCCACGCCCTGGCGACCAGCAGATCCCGCTTCGAGCACCGCGCCGCCGTCGTGGCCGCGGAGCCCGCGGAGTTCGAGGCGGCCCTGCGGGTGGTGGCAGCCGACGGCTCGGCGGCCGGAATCGTACGGGGGAGCGCGGCGCGCGAGACGGGGCCCGTGCTCGTCTTCCCCGGACAGGGCGCCCAATGGCCCGGCATGGCCAAGGAACTCCTGGACACCTCGGCCGTGTTCGCCGTGCGCCTCGCCGAGTGCGCCCAGGCCCTGGCCCCTCATACGGACTGGGCGCTGGAGGATGTCGTACGGGAGACTCCCGGCGCTCCCGGCCTCGACCGGGTCGACGTGGTGCAGCCCGTGCTGTGGGCGGTCATGGTGTCGCTGGCCGAACTGTGGGCTGCCTGCGGAGTCCGTCCCGCCGCGGTGCTCGGCCACTCGCAGGGCGAGATCGCCGCCGCGACCGTGGCCGGGGCACTGTCCATCGAGGACGCCGCGCGTGTCGTCGCCCTGCGAAGCCGGGCGCTGCTCGCCCTGTCCGGAAAGGGCGGCATGGCATCGGTCGGGGAGTCCGCGCAGCTGCTGCGTGAGCGTCTCGGCCCGTGGGGCGACCGTTTGGCGGTGGCTGCCGTCAACAGCCCGTCGTCCGCCGTCGTCGCCGGGGAACCCGACGCGCTGGACAGCCTCCTGAGCGCATGCGAGGCCGACGGCGTACGCGGCAGACGCATCGCGGTCGACTACGCCTCGCACTCCGCCCAGGTCGAGGCCATTCGCGAGGAACTGGACGGGCTGCTCACCGGAATCACCCCCCGTTCGTCCACCGTGCCGTTCTACTCGACCCTCACAGGCGCGATGATCGACACCACGGCGCTGGACGCCGGGTACTGGTTCCGCAACCTGCGCTCCACCGTGGAGTTCGAGGCCGCCACCCGCGCGGCACTCGCCGACGGCCACCGCGTGTTCCTCGAGGTCGGCCCCCATCCGGTGATGGCACTCGGGCTCCAGGAGACGTTCGACGCCGAGGAGACCGAGGCGACCGCACTGGGGACCCTGCGCCGCAACGAAGGCGGAACCCACCGCTTCCTGACGTCCCTGGCCGAAGCACACGTCGCCGGCGTGTCCCCCGACTGGCGCACCGTGTTCGGCCCCCGCACGGGCCACGTCAGGCTGCCCACGTACGCCTTCCAGCGGAGCCGGTACTGGCCGAAGCCCGCCGTGCTCCCCGCACCGGCCGAACAGCGGAACCCTGTGGACGACGCGTTCTGGACCGCCGTGGAGAGCGAGGACCCCGAGGCGCTGGCCGGGATGCTGGGAAGCGGCGACGACGACACCCGGCGCTCATGGGAAAGCGTCCTGCCCTCCCTGACCTCCTGGCGTAGGGAACGCCGCGAGCAGTCCGTCCTGGACAGCTGGCGCTACAGGATCAGCTGGAAGCCGGTCGCTCCGTCCGCGGCCCCGGCTCCCTCGGGGACCTGGCTGATCGTCAGCTCGTCCGGGGTCGAGGACAAGGCGGGTGAGGCCGTCGAGCGAGAGCTGGCGCGCAACGGGGTCCGCACGCTCCAGGTGCTGTTCGAGGCCGACGACACCGGACGGGCCATGGCGCTGCAGCGACTCGGGGAGGCCGTGCCCGACGGGCGGGTCGAGGGCATCCTGTCCTTCCTGGCCGAGGACGAGCGCCCCGACCCGTTCCACCCGGTGGTACCGGCCGGCGTCGCGGCCACCACCTCCCTGATCCAGGCGATGACCGATCTGGACCTCGTGGCACCCCTGTGGTGCCTCACGCGGGGGGCGGTCTCCGTCGACGGCTCCGGCCCGCTCACCGGCCCCGCCCAGGCGCAGATCTGGGGACTGGGCCGCGTGATCGGCCTCGAGCACCCCGAACGCTGGGGCGGCCTCATCGACCTGCCCGCAGAGCCGGACGAACGGTCCGCCGGCCAGGTGTGCCGACTGCTGGCCGGGGCCGATGACGAGGACCAGCTGGCCGTCCGCCCCCAGGGCGTGTTCGCCCGCCGCCTCGGACGCTCGCCGGCCGGGCCGCGGTCGACCGCGCCGCAGTGCTGGAAGCCGCGCGGTACGGCCCTGATCACCGGAGGCATGGGAGCGCTGGGGTCCCACGTGGCACGCTGGCTCGCGGGCCAGGGCGCCGAACACCTGGTGCTGACCGGGCGCAGGGGGGAAGACACCCCCGGGGCCCTCGCCCTGAGGGACGAGCTCACCGCCCTCGGCGCTCGCGTGACACTCGCAGCCTGTGACGTCGCCGACCGCGACGCCCTGGCCACCCTGGTGAAGGACCTGGCACAGGACGGCAGGGCACCCGTACGCACCGTGGTGCACGCGGCGGGGGAGACCCTGGTGTCCGGCCTGGAGGAGAGCGATCCGGCCGAGTTCGCCCGGGTCATGTCGGCGAAGGCGGCGGGCGCGACCCATCTCGACGAACTCTTCGGATCCGACTCGCTCGACGCCTTCGTGCTGTTCGCCTCCGGCGCCGGTGTCTGGGGCGGGTCGGCGCAGGGTGCCTACGCCGTCAGCAACTGCCACCTCGACGCACTGGCCGAGCGCCGCCGCGCCCGCGGGCTGGCCGCCACTTCGGTCGCCTGGGGCGGCTGGGCCGGCGGAGGCATGGTGGACACCTCCGCCGAGTCCACGCTGACCCGCATCGGGCTGCGTCCCATGGAGCCGGGGACGGCCGTCCGGGCGCTGGTCCAGGCGGTGGAACGCCAGGAGACCTGCCTGACGGTCGCCGACATCGACTGGACCCGGTTCGCCCCCGCGTTCACCATGGCAAGGCCCCGACCGCTCATCGAGGACATCCCCGAGGCCGCCGCCGTACTCCAGCCGCCCGAGGACGACCACGACGCGACCGGGGCCACCGCCACCGCTCTCGCGGACGGACTGGCCGGCGCGTCGGACGCCGAGCGGAAGCGGATGCTCCTGGACCTCGTACGCACCGAGGCGGCCGCGGTACTCGGACATCCCGCCGCCGAGGCCGTGGACCCCCAGAGGGCCTTCCGGGAGATGGGGTTCGACTCGGTCATGGCGGTCGAGCTGCGTAACCGTCTGAACACCGCCACCGGGCTGCGGCTTGAGACCACTCTGGTCTTCGACGAACCTTCACCCACCGGTCTCCGTGACCGGCTGCTGCGTGAACTGCTGCCGCCCGGCGCCGAACCGTCCGCCGAGGCCGACGACGCACAGGTGCGTGCGCTGCTCGCCACCCTTCCGATGGCCCGGATCCGCGAGTCGGGTCTCCTCGACGCGCTTCTGCGCCCCGCCGAGGCCGACGTCCCGCAGGAGCAGCAAGCGCCTGAGTCCGAGGACCGGGTGGACGAGATCAACGCCATGGACGTCACCGCCCTCGTCCGCATGGCCACACGAACGAAGGAAGCCTGATGCGACGAGCAGCGTGGAGCACATGATGGGGATGCAGGTCGAAGAGATCGTCGAAGCGCTACGGGCGTCTCTCGTGGAGAACGAACGGCTGCGGCGGCAGCATCAGCGTCTCGTCGACGAGCGGACGGAGCCGGTCGCCGTCGTGGCGATGAGCTGCCGCCTGCCGGGCGGCGTCCGATCTCCGGAGGACCTGTGGCGCCTCGTCGCGGACGGCACGGACGCCATGTCGCCCGTCCCCGACGGGCGGGGCTGGGACGTGGAGTGGCTGCGGGGGCTCGGGGACGCGGGCATCACCCCGGAAGGCGGGTTCGTCGACGACGCCGACGCGTTCGACGCCGCTCTGTTCGGCATCGGTCCCCGCGAGGCGCTGGCGATGGACCCGCAGCAGCGGTTGCTGCTCGAGTCGTCGTGGGAACTGTTCGAACGGGCCGGGATCGCCCCCTCGTCCCTGCGCGGCACCAGCACCGGTGTGTTCGTGGGGGCCTCCTCCTCGGGATACAGCGCGGGGATGTACGGCGACGCCCAGGGCAGCGACAGCTACCTCCTCACGGGCGGTGCGGGCAGCGTCATATCCGGCCGTGTGGCCTACATCCTCGGCCTCCAGGGCCCGGCGATCACCGTCGACACCGCCTGCTCGTCGTCCCTGGTCGCCATCCACCTCGCCGCCAGGTCGTTGCGCGACAGGGAGTGCTCGCTGGCACTCGCGGGCGGGGTGACGGTGATGGCCACCCCCGGCGCGTTCGTCGAGTTCAGCAAGCAGCGCGGACTCGCCGACGACGGCCGCTGCAAGTCGTTCGCGGCCTCCGCCGACGGGACGGGCTGGGGCGAAGGAGCCGGCGTCATCCTTCTGGAACGTCTGTCCGACGCCCGTAGAAACGGTCGGAAGGTGCTGGCCGTGCTGCGCGGCAGCGCGGTCAACCAGGACGGTGCGAGCAACGGACTCACGGCGCCCAGCGGGCCGGCCCAGCGCCGCGTGATCGCCCAGGCGCTCGCCGACGCGGAGCTGGGTCCGGCCGACGTGGACGCCGTGGAGGCGCACGGCACCGGCACGGTGCTCGGCGACCCGATCGAGGCCCAGGCGCTGCTCGCCGCCTACGGTCGCGACCGTCCGGCTGACCGGCCCCTGTTCCTCGGCACCGTCAAGTCGAACGTCGGGCACACCCAGGCCGCCGCCGGTGCCGTCGGTGCCATCAAGACCGTCCTGGCACTCGGACACGGGGTGCTGCCCCAGACCCTGCATGTGGATGCCCCCACGCCCCACGTCGACTGGTCGGCCGGCGCGGTGTCCCTGCTGACCCGGGCGACACCCTTCCCGGACACGGGACGGCCACGCCGGGCGGGCGTCTCCGCCTTCGGGCTCAGCGGGACCAACGCGCACCTGATCCTCGAACAGGCACCCGCCGACGAGCTCGCCGCCGGGGCCACCACAGAGCTCCCCGTCGTTCCCTTCCTGCTTTCCGCTCGCACCGAGGAAGCCCTGAGAGCTCAGGCGGCCCGTCTCCTGGACCGGCTGCGCGATGATCCCGGACAGTCACCGACGGACCTCGGGTACTCACTGGCCGTCTCCCGTGCGGCACTCGACCGCCGGGCGGTGGTCCTGGCCGACGACCGCGAGGGCCTCGTCCGCGGGCTCACGTCCCTCGCCCGTGGCGAGGCGGCCCCGGGCCTGATCCGGAGCGCGGAGCGGGCGGGGGAGGGCACCGCCTTCCTCTTCACCGGGCAGGGCAGTCAGCGGCCGGGCATGGCGGACGAGCTGTACGGGGTGTTCCCCGCGTTCGCCGCGGCCCTGGACACCGTCTGCGACGGGTTCGACCGGCACCTGGACACGTCCCTGCGCACGGTGATGTCGGGCGCGGGCTCGGCCGAGCTCGACCGGACCGAGTTCGCCCAGCCCGCTCTCTTCGCGTTCGAAGTCGCCCTGTACCGGCTCCTGGAGAGCTGGGGTGTGCGTCCCGACGCGGTCGCCGGCCACTCACTGGGCGAGGTCACCGCGGCGCACGTCGCCGGGGTCCTGTCGCTCGAGGACGCCTGTACGTTCGTGGCGGCCCGCGGCCGCCTGATGCAGGCCCTGCCGGCCGGCGGCCTGATGGTGGCCGTGGAGGCGACCGAGCAGGAGGTACGGGAGCTCCTCGGTGCCCGTACCGATCTGTCGGTCGCCGCCGTCAACGGGCCGTCGTCCGTGGTCCTCTCCGGTGACCGGGACCAGGTCCAGGACCTCGTGACCCTCTGGACGAAGCGGGGACGCAGACACAAGGAGCTGCGTACCAGCCATGCCTTCCACTCGGCGCACATGGACGCCATGCTGGACGACCTCCACTCGGTCGCCGCGAGGCTGACCTTCCGGCCGGCCCGGACCGACCTGGTCAGCGCCACCACCGGCATGCCCCTGACCGAGGACCAGGCGGTCAGCCCCGACCACTGGACCCGGCACGTCCGGGAGACCGTCCGGTTCGCCGACGCGGTACGGCGACTGCACGACGACCGGGTCGGCACCTTCCTGGAGATCGGCCCGGACGGCGTGCTCACCGCCCTCACCCAGGCCTGCCTCGCCGGCCGGGGCGAGCTCGATCCGCCCCTCCTCGTCGCGACACAGCACCGCGACCGCTCACCCGTGCGCGCCCTGTTCACCGCACTGGCCGAGCTCCATGTGCACGGCGTTCCCGTCGACTGGGCGGCGGTGTTCGCCGGACGGGGCGCCCACCTGACGGAGGTGCCGACCTATGCCTTCCAGCGCCGCAGGTACTGGCCCGCGCCTCCCGCCCACACCCCCGGCCAGGCAACATCCCCCGGCCAGGCCGTCGCCGAGACGGCCGAGGACAGCCCGCCCACCGAAGCGCCGACGGCACTGGCCGAGCGGCTTGCCGAGGCCACCCCCGCCGGGCGGCACACGCTGCTCCTGGAAGTCGTCGCCACATGGGCTGCCGCCGCACTGGGGCTCCCCTCGGCCGAAGAGCTGGACACCGCGCGGGATTTCCTCGAGCAGGGCTTCGACTCGCTGACCGCCCTGGAGCTGCGGAACAGCCTCCAGAAGGTGCTGGGGACCGAGGAACTTTCGGCCACCCTGCTCTTCGACCACCCCACGCCGTCCCGTCTTGCCCGGCATCTGGCCGGCATGCTGGACGGCAACGGCACAGGCTACGAAGACACCGCACCCACGACGACGCCGAGAGGCGGCATCCTGGGGCCCCTCCTCCAGCACACCCGCTCCACCGGCCAGGCCGTGGACTACGCGAAGGTGCTGATGCAACTCGCCGAGTTCCGGGACGTCTACACCAGCGAGGCGCCACCCGCCCAGGCAGCGCCCGTGGTCCGCCTGGCCTCGGGCGACGGCCTCCCGCTCATCTGCCTCTGTACGATGTCGATGCTCTCCGGACCCCACGAGTACGCACGCCTGGCCGCCGGCTTCCGCGGAGAGCGGGACGTGTACGCGCTCCCGCACCCCGGCTTCACGGAGGGCGAGGACCTCCCCGAGGACTTCGACGTCCTGATGCGTACGCACGCCGATTCGGTCCTGCGCACGGTGGGCGACAAACCGTTCGTCGTCACCGGCCACTCCGGCGGGGCCCTGCTCGCCAACGCGCTCTCCCGGGAACTGGACCGGCAAGGCCGGCCGCCGGCCGCCGTGATCCTGCTGGACAGCTATCCCGCCGACAGCGAGGTGATGGCCACCTGGATGCCCGAACTGCTCGACGGCATGGTCGAACGCGACGACGCGTACACGCCCATGGACGACTTCCGCGCGACAGCGTGGGCCGCCTACCTCCCCTTCCTGTACGCGTGCCGGGCGCAGCCCGTCGACGTGCCCACACTCCTGGTACGAGCGGGGGAACCCCTGCGCGCGTGGTCGGGCGAAGGCGACTGGCATGCCGTCTGGCCCCTGCCCCACTCGGTCACCGACACCGACGGGAACCACTTCACGATGCTCGGCGAACACGCGGGACCCCTGGCGAACCGAATGCGTGAATGGCTGACGGAGCAAGGGTGCTGAGACCAGGCGCACCCAATCCGCGAGGCTGCCGCACAGGGGTCGGCGAACCCTAGATAGGGGTTGCCGTCAATTCGGCCGAATCCATAGTCTGCGGACCGGAGTCGACTTGGCGAGCCCGTTCATTCGCATCAACTCTGCCCACGAATGGTTGAATTATGCCTGCCGAAGTCAAGCCGAAAATCGGCGACGATGCCCAGATATCGCTCGATGGCCAGGAGAGGGGTGACCTGACCCTTCTGGCCGAGCAACTGCGTGACTTCGGTCCGCGCCTGAACGACGACCCCCGCTGGACGTCCGCCGCACGGGAGCTCTCCTGCCGGCTGCCCACTCGGCTGCGTCAGACACTGCGCCGGTTCACCTGGAACTCGGGCCGCGAGGCCATGCTCCTGGTACGCAACCTGCCGGTGGATGTGGAGAACGTCCCCGACACTCCGGCGGTACGCGGCTCGGTGCAGCGCGAGACCACCACGCCGGCGTCCGCGCTGATGCTCATCGCCATGGCTATGGGCGAGGTGATCTCCTTCGACAAGGAGAAGACCGGCGCACTCGTGCAGGATGTGGTCCCCGTCCCCGGAATGGAACAGTTCCAGGGAAATGCCGGCTCCATCAAGCTCAACATGCACACCGAGAACGCCTTTCATGAGCACAAGCCCGATCTGGTGGGCCTGATGTGCCTGCGGAACGACCATGAGAACGTCGCCGGACTGCGCGTGGCGTCCGTGCGCAACGCAGTTCCGCTGCTATCCGCCCGGACCAGGAAAATTCTCCACCAGCCGCGATTCGTGACCATGGCACCGGCTTCCTTCGAGATCGCCGACGGCCTGGAGGAACCGCACGGAATCCTCGCCGGCAGTTTCGAGGACCCCGATCTCAAGGTGGACTTCAGCAGCACGATCCCGTCCGACGACGACGCCGCGCAGGCCATGACCGAGCTCGAGGCTGTCATCGAACGGGTGGCCCACACACTGATCCTCGGCCCCGGTGACCTGGCCTTCGTCGACAACCGGCTGGCCCTGCACGGCCGGAACTCCTTCCAGCCCCGCTACGACGGCCGCGACCGCTGGCTCCAACGTGTCTTCGTCCACCTCGACTTCCGTAAGTCCCGCGTCATGCGCAGGGCGGACGGACAGGTGCTCGGCGCCGGCGAGACGCTTCGCTGACCGGACGTGACGCACCCCCGACCGACCCGAAACGAAAGAGGTACTCCATGTCCGCGGGCGAGGACGACAACGTCTACAGCCGGCCTGTGTCGCCCACCGAGACATGGTTCCTGGTGTATCCCGAGTCGGTCCCCGGTGTCATCCAGATCGTCATCGAGGGCGCCGGTCACATCGGTCGCACCGAACTGATCCGCGCCGTCGAGACCGCGTCCCGGGCATGCCCCGGAGCGCGGCTCACCCGTCAGGGCATGACCTGGGTGGACAGCGGCGTGGCACCGGCCGTGCGGGTCCTGCCCGGCCACCGGGTCGACCGGCACACCTTCGCCGATGCCGCCGAACTGCACAGCCCTCTCATGGGCGACGACGGCGGACCCACCTGCGAGCTCCTGCTCCTCACGGACGAGGAGTCGGACACGCTGATCGTGCGTGCGTTCCACGGGGTCATGGACGGCCAGGGCGTGCGCATCTGGGCGGAGGACATCTTCCGGGTGCTGCGTGGCGAGGAACCCGTGGGCGCGCCCTCACGCGTCACGGAGAACGAACTGATCGAGCAGGCCGGCGCGCCGGAGGAGCGGGAGATCACCCCCGACCTGGACTGGCCGTCCGCGCTCGGCTCCCGCCCGCGGGGCCAGCACGACTTCTTCTGGCGCAGGCGCACCATCGACGGTACGCACCCCGCGCTCGTCGCCAAGATCGCCCGTACCGTCACCCAGGCGTGCGGTCTGCGCACCGGCAGGTTCCTCGTCCCGGTCGATCTGCGCAGGTACCTGCCCGGACTCCGTTCGACGGGCAACCTCACGAACAATCCGCTGTACGAGGTAGAGGGCGACGCCGGCTGGGAGCAGGCCCACGAGCGACTGCTGTCCATCCTGTCCACCGGCCAGGACCTGGCGGCCCGCGTCGACCCCTCGCTGCCCGGTCAGGACCTGGCGGAGCTGCACCAGCAGATCATGGGCCTCGACGCCTACTCCGCACAGCAGGGCCGCTACAGCAGCCTGGCCACGCTCTCCCACATGGGCAGGGTCGCCCCCGCCGACTTCAGCACGCCTACGTTCCACGCCGCCACCGTCTACTCCCTGCCCAACTCCGGTCCCCTGGGACCACCGGAGATCAACGCGGTCGAGTTCGGCGACCGTACCGAGATCACCATCGGCTGGTACGACGGTCCGCAGACCCCGGACCGCGCGGAGGCACTGCTCGACCGCATCGAGGAGGTCCTGTCCCCGCGGGCGTACCGTGAGTGGGACCGCAACCGGACCCAGCGGGCACTCACCAGTCCGGGAACCGCGGTCGAGCAGTTCCGCCGGCAGGTCTCCCTGACACCCGGCGCGATCGTCCTGACCGGCCCCGAGGGCGAGGTGACCTTCCGTGAGCTGGACCGGCGGGCGGACGCCGTCGCCGTCGCGCTGCTGGACCGGGGCATCGGACGCGACGACGTCGTCGGCCTGCTGGCCGGCCGTACGGTCGCGGCGATGGCCGGCATCTGGGGGGTGCTGAAGGCGGGTGCGGCCTACCTGCCGCTCGACCCGCAGCAGCCCGATCACCGGCTCGCGGACCTGGTGGCGGACGCCGGGGCGACCGTGTGCCTCGTCGAGCACGTCCACGCCGAGCGCCGCTTCACCCCGGACTCCGGCTGCGACGTGGTGGTGCTCGAGACACTGGAGCCGTCGGACCGCCGGCCCGAGGGCGTCGAGGTGGGGCCGGAGGACCTCGCGTACGTCATCTACACCTCGGGCTCCACCGGACGCCCCAAGGGCGTGGAGATCGAGCACCGTCAGCTGGCCACCTTCATCAGCTGGGCGACCCGCGTCTACGGGGTGGACTCCACAACCCGCTTCCCGCTGTTCACCTCGCTGGCCTTCGACCTCTCCAACACCGCGGTCTTCCTGCCGGTGCTGGCCGGCGGATCGATCGCGCTCGTACCCGACGAGCCCAACCATGTGGTGCTGCGCGACATGCTGGAGAACTCGGGCGCCAACGCGCTCAAGCTCACCCCCACACATCTCGATCTCATCGGCAGGCTGGGCCTGGCCCCGGCCGGCTTCCGGGCGGTGATCGCCGGCGGGGAACTCCTCAGGGGGGCCGTCGCCGACCGTGCTCAGCAGCTCTTCGGGCCGCAGTGCGGCATCTTCAACGAGTACGGCCCCACCGAGACGACCATCGGCTGTATGACACGACGCTTCGACCCGGAACACGACGCGGACCTGCCGTCGGTGCCCATCGGCGTACCGACGGACAACACCCGGATCCACCTGATCGGCGGTGACGGCCGTCACGTGGCCCCCGGGGAGGTGGGTGAGATGTATCTCGCCGGTGATCAGCTGGCCCGCGGCTACCGCGGCCGGCCCGATCTCGTCCGTGAACGGTTCACGGCCCTCGCCGACGGCACCCGCGTCTACCGCAGTGGTGACCTCGCCAGGATGCTGGACTCCGGTGAACTGGAGTCCGTGGGCCGCAACGACGAGCAGGTCAAGGTGCTCGGCTATCGCATCGAGCCCGCCGAGGTCGCCAAGGCCCTGGAAGAACACCCGGCCGTGGCCACCGCCTTCGTCACCGGCCTGGTCAGGCCGGGGACCACCGACAAGGTGCTGTGCGCCTACGTCGTCCTGCGCGAAGAGGTCCCCGTGGACGAGCTCACGGCCCATGTCGCCGGGCGTCTGCCCCGCTACATGGTGCCTGCTACGACGACGGTCGTGCCTGAACTGCCCCGCACGGTCAACGAGAAGGTCGACGTCGCCGCGCTGCCGGTGCCGTTCACCGGGCCGCAGGCCGATGTCGCGGCCGCGGAGGCGAAGGCGCGCGGTGCGGTGGAGGAGGAGGTGGCCAAGATCTGGGCACGCGTCCTCGCGGTGGACGTCAACCGGCTCGGCGGGGACTCGGACTTCCACAGGCTCGGCGGCGACTCCGCGACCCTGCTGGCGATGCTCGCCGCGGTCAGCGACGAGGTCGTGGGAGCCCGGCGGGAGCGGATATTCATGGCGGCCCTGCCGGCGATCCTCGGACGGCCCACACTCACGAACGTCGCGGAGCTCGCCGAGCGCGCGCGTGACGGGCAGGGGGTCACACGTGGCTGACCCGGGGCGGGCAGGCATCGTCGCGATCAGTGATGTCCACATCCGCTACGACGAGAACCGGAAGATCGTCGACCGGATCAGACCGGAGAACGACGAGGACTGGCTGATCGTCGCCGGTGACATCGGTGAGATCGTCTCGGACATCGAGTGGGCGCTGCGCACCCTGCGCAACCGGTTCGCGAAGGTCATCTGGGCGCCGGGCAACCACGAGTTGTGGACGGCCCCCGACGACCCTGTGCAGCTGCGTGGCGAGCAGCGCTACCTGCACCTCGTGGACATCTGCCGCAGGCTCGGAGTGTCCACTCCCGAGGACCCGTACCCGGTCTGGGAAGGAGAGGGCGGGCCTGTCGCCGTAGCACCGCTCTTCCTCCTGTACGACTACTCGTTCCGTCCCCCGGGGACCTACTCGAAGGCGGCGGCGCTCCAGGTGGCCGAGGAGGCCGGAGTGGTCTGCAGCGACGAGTTCCTGCTGCATCCCGACCCCTACCCGAGCCGCGACGCATGGTGCCGGGCCCGTGTGCGGTTCACCGAGGCACGTCTGACGGCTCTCCCGGAGGACCTGCCCACCATCCTGGTGAACCACTGGCCGCTCGTGCGCGAACCGACGCGTGTGCTCTGGCGGCAGGAGTTCGCGCTGTGGTGCGGAACCACGGAGACGGCCGACTGGCACACGCGGTTCCGTGCCAGGTCGGTGGTCTACGGCCACCTGCACATTCCCAGGGTGATCCACTGCGATGGCGTGCCGCACCAGGAGGTCTCCCTTGGGTACCCCCGCGAATGGCAACGGCGGCAGGGAACCCCGGGCCGGCTGGTCCGGATCCTGCCGACCGTCACCTCTCCTCGAAGAGAGTCGGTGTGATGACCGTTTCGTATGAACGTTCTGTCGGAGTGCCCCTGTCGGCCACGCGTGGGCGGGTGGCCGAACTGCTGGCGCTGCGCGAGCAGGCCCGGCGTGGACCGAGCGACCGGGCGACCGAGGCGCAGCACGCCAAGGGCAAGCTGACGGCGCGCGAGCGCATCGCGCTGCTGCTGGACGAGGGATCGTTCAAGGAGGTCGAGCAGTTGCGCCGGCACCGGGCGACCGGCTTCGGCCTGGAGGCGAAGAAGCCGTACGGGGACGGTGTGGTCACCGGCTGGGGCACGGTCGAGGGCCGGACGGTCTTCGTCTACGCGCACGACTTCCGGATCTTCGGCGGGGCGCTGGGCGAGGCCCACGCCACGAAGATCCACAAGATCATGGACATGGCCATCTCGGCCGGTGCTCCGCTGGTCTCGCTGAACGACGGCGCCGGTGCCCGTATCCAGGAGGGTGTCTCCGCGCTCGCCGGGTACGGCGGGATCTTCCAGCGCAACACCCGCGCCTCCGGCGTCATCCCGCAGATCTCGGTGATGCTCGGCCCGTGCGCGGGCGGCGCTGCCTACAGCCCGGCCCTCACCGACTTCGTCTTCATGGTCCGTGAGACCTCGCAGATGTTCATCACCGGCCCCGACGTGGTCAAGGCGGTCACCGGTGAGGAGATCACCCAGAACGGCCTCGG
>NZ_NEUF01000052.1 GCF_002910915.1 Streptomyces sp. SM10
CCCGGCCCCGGCCCCGGCCCCGGCCCCGGCCCCGGCCCCGCGCGAGAGTCGATGTGCGCCGCGATGTGCGGCCCGGTGTGCGGGCGGGCCCATCGCCGCAGGTGCGGGCACATCCGCGATCCGGTGTCCCTGCGGATCCGCGATCCGGAACGCGATCGGGTCCGCGACAAAGCCGGGCGGGCCCTGCCGGTCGGTCGATGGGATCGCCGGGGAAAATGATCGGAAGGTCATGCCTCACGACGCTAGGCACTTCTGCGGAATTCCGCCGAGCCGCCCCAATTACGGTGGATAACTCTCCGGTTGTGGACAACCGCATCACCCGCCGGAGTGGATCAGCGCGGCGAGACCACCGCTCCCAGCAGCCCCGGACCGGTGTGTGCACCGATCACCGCACCGACCTCGCTCACATGCAGGTCGACCAGCCCCGGAACGCGGCCCCGCAGCCGCTCCGCCAGCCGCTCGGCCCCGTCCGGAGCGGCCAGATGATGGACCGCGATGTCCACGGCACCCGTGCCGGCCTGCGCGGCCACGATCTCCTCGAGCCGCGCGATCGCCTTGGACGCCGTCCGCACCTTCTCCAGCATCTCGATGCGGCCACCGTTGAGTTGGAGCAGCGGCTTCACCGCCAGGGCCGACCCCAGCAGCGCCTGCGCGGCCCCGATGCGCCCCCCGCGGCGCAGGTAGTCGAGGGTGTCGACGTAGAAGAACGCCGACGTTCCCGCCGCCCGCTTCTCAGCCGCCGCGACCGCCTCGTCCAGCCCACCGCCCCCCTCGGCGGCCTCGGCCGCCGCGAGCGCACAGAACCCCAGGGCCATGGCGACCATGCCGGTGTCGACCACTCGCACCGGCACCGGGGCGTCCTTCGCGGCGAGCACGGCGGCGTCGTACGTCCCGGAGAACTCGGCCGACAGATGGAGGGAGACGATGCCGGTGGCACCTTCCTCGGCCACGGCGCGATAGGCGGCGGCGAAGACTTCGGGGCTGGGCCGCGACGTGGTCACGGAGCGGCGCTTCTGCAGGGCCAGCGCCAGCGACCGAGCCGAGATCTCCGTGCCTTCCTCCAGGGCCTCATCCCCCAGGACGACGGTCAGCGGCACCGCCGTGATGCCGTGCCGTTCCATCGTCTGGTGCGGCAGGTAGGCCGTTGAATCGGTGACGATCGCGACATGGCGGGACATGAGCCGGAGATTACCTTCCGCGGCGGCGGCGCGGCAGCCCGGGACCGGCCTGCTGATCATTTCCGTCCGGTCCGGTGTCCGTCTTTGACGCGCCTGGGACTTTTCGGAGTGCTTCCGGACGCGTGCGCACCGCATCCGCGTTCCTCCCGGCCGGTGTCCGCCCCTCCGCGGAACGGCCGGTGTCCTCGCAGCGGGTGCGCGTCAGTTCGTGGTCTCCGGTCTGGCGGACTTCTGCCACGGATAGCCCGCGTGCAGCCGCGGATCAGGAGGGGTGAGTGACGGGGGCTGCTCCTGATCCGCGGGCCCGCTCCAGCTGTGCCCGGCCGTCGCGCGCGGTGCCGCCGGCTCCTCGGTCGTCCAGTGACGCAACGCCCCGGCCTCCAGGTCGATCTGCGCGTTGAGCGCGGCCAGGTCGTCGTCGGCGAACTGCCTCGCCCGGTCGCGCGCCGCCCAGCGCAGCGACTCCGCCGAGTGCGTGATGCGCTCCGTGCGCTCCCTCAGCCCGGGCAGGAGCGTGGCCACCGTCGCGCGGTCCGGCTCGCGCTCCAGGCGCTTGAGATCGTCGTCGAGCTCGCGTCCGTGCACGCTCAGCCGCTCGAAGAGCCCCAGCGACTCCGAGAGGGAGGCGTCCTCCGCGGCCCGGGCGTTCAGCGCGTCCTGAGTGGCCCGCATCGACGTACGCAGGGCGAGCCGCAGCTGCGCGAGCTCCCCGGGGACCCCCGGCTGTCCGTAGCTCTTGGCCCGCAGGGCGGTGTCCTCCACGGAACGGCGGGCCTGCGTGATCGTCCGGTCCACACCGCGCTTGGCCGCGCGCACCGCCTTGACTCCGGCGTACACCCCGAGCGCCATGAACGCGACGAACAGCAGCGTCAGGATCAGGAACACGGTTTCCATGAACGCCCCTCGGTTGTCGGATCGGCCGCCCGCGTGCGGTCACCCTCCTACCGTAAACGGAACGGGCAGGCCGAGGGTTCCACCGGAACCCCCAACCTGCCCGTAGGGGAAAGCCCTGGCACGTCCGCGCAAGCCCTGGCACGTCCGCCGGAGCGCCCCGGTGCCGTTACGCGGGAACGATGTTGACCAGCTTCGGCGCTCGCACGATCACCTTGCGGATCCCGGCCCCGTCCAGCGCGGCGACGACGTTCTCGTCGGCCAGGGCCAGCGCCTCGAGCTCCTCGTCCGAGATCGCAGGAGAGATCTCCAGACGCGCCCTGACCTTGCCCTTGATCTGCACCACACAGGTCACGGTCTCGTCCACGACGTACGCGGGGTCGGCGGCCGGGAAGTCCTGGTGCACGACGGACTCCGTGTGGCCCAGCCGGCGCCACAGCTCCTCCGCCACGTGCGGCGCCAGCGGGGCGATCAGCAGCACCAGCCGCTCGGCCACCGACCGGGACAGCGGGCCGCCGGTCTTCGTCAGGTGGTTGTTCAGCTCGGTGACTTTGGCGATGGCCGTGTTGAACCGCATCCCGGCCATGTCCTGGCCGACACCGTCGATGGCCTTGTGCAGCGCCCGCAGGGTCCCGTCGTCGGGCTCGGTGTCCACGACGGTGACCTCACCGGTCTCCTCGTCGACGACGTTGCGCCACAGTCGCTGCAGCAGCCTGTACTGGCCGACCACGGCCCGGGTGTCCCAGGGACGGGAGACGTCCAGCGGGCCCATCGCCATCTCGTACAGCCGCAGGGTGTCGGCCCCGTACTCGCCACAGATCTCGTCGGGCGTCACGGCGTTCTTCAGGGACTTGCCCATCTTGCCCAGCACACGGCTGACCTTCTCGTCACCGTGGTAGTACGCCCCGTCGCGCTCCTCGACCTCGGCCGCCGGTACCGCGATACCGCGGCTGTCCCGGTAGACGAACGCCTGGATCATGCCCTGGTTGTACAGCTTGTGGAACGGCTCGGCGGACGAGATGTGCCCCAGGTCGTGCAGCACCTTGGACCAGAAGCGCGCGTACAGCAGGTGCAGCACCGCGTGCTCGGCGCCGCCGACGTACAGGTCGACACCGCCGGTCGGCTGTCCTTCGCGCGGTCCCATCCAGTACTGCTCGATCGCCGGGTCGACCAGCCGCTGGTCGTTGTTCGGGTCCAGGTAGCGCAGCTCGTACCAGCAGGAACCCGCCCAGTTGGGCATGGTGTTGGTCTCGCGTCGGTAGTTCCGCGGGCCGGCGCCGTCGCCCAGGTCCAGGGTGACGTTGACCCAGTCGGCGTTCCGGGACAGCGGGGTCTCGGGCTGGGTGTCGGCGTCCTCCGGGTCGAAGGTCCGCGGCGAGTAGTCCTCGACCTCGGGCAGCTCCAGCGGCAGCATCGACTCGGGCAGCGGGTGGGCGATGCCCTCCTCGTCGTAGACGATCGGGAAGGGCTCGCCCCAGTAGCGCTGGCGGCTGAACAGCCAGTCGCGCAGCCGGAAGTTGACGGTGCCCTCGCCGACGCCGTGCTCC
This sequence comes from Streptomyces sp. SM10, assembly GCF_002910915.1. GTDB lineage: Bacteria > Actinomycetota > Actinomycetes > Streptomycetales > Streptomycetaceae > Streptomyces. The sequence goes on from NZ_NEUF01000052.1 coordinate 3,617, forward strand.
TGCAGCCACTCGGTGATCTTCGCCTTGGCCTCGACGACGCCCAGGCCGTCCAGCGAGATCTCCCCGTTGGCGGAGTTGACCAGCTTCGCCTCGTAGGAGCCGAACGCGTCCTCCCACGTCGCGGGGTCCAGTCCGCGGTCGTCCGACGGTTCGACGACGCAGCGCATCGGCAGCTCGAAGGCGCGCGCGAAGGCGAAGTCGCGCGCGTCGTGCGCCGGTACGGCCATGATCGCGCCGGTGCCGTAGCCCATCAGGACGTAGTCGGCGATGAAGACGGGAACCTTCTGGCCGCTGACCGGGTTGGTCGCGTAGGCACCGGTGAAGACACCGGTCTTGTCCTTCGCCTCGGCCTGCCGCTCCACGTCGGACTTGGCCGCGGCCTGCTTGCGGTACGCGGTGACGGCCTCGGCGGGGTTCGCGTGACCACCGGTCCAGACGGGGTGGGTGCCCTCGGGCCAGGCGGCGGGGATGATCCGCTCGACCAGCTCGTGCTCGGGCGCCAGCACCATGTAGGTGGCACCGAACAGGGTGTCCTGCCGGGTGGTGAAGACGGTGATGTCGCCGGCCCCGTCGACCGGGAAGTCGACCCGCGCACCCTCGGACCGGCCGATCCAGTTGCGCTGCTGCAGCTTGATGGCCTCGGGCCAGTCCAGCCCGTCCAGGTCGTCCAGCAGGCGGTCCGCATAGGCGGTGATGCGCATGTTCCACTGACGCAGCTCGGCCTTGAAGACCGGGAAGTTGCCCCGCTCGGAGCGGCCGTCGGCCGTCACCTCTTCGTTGGCCAGGACGGTGCCCAGGCCCGGCGACCAGTTGACGGGCGCGTCCGAGGCGTACGCCAGGCGGTACCGCCCCAGGATGTCGGCGCGGTCGGCGGCGCTCAGCGCACTCCACTCCCGGCCGCCGGGGACCGCGCGCTCACCGCTCTCGAACTGGGCGACCAGCTCGGCGATCGGGCGTGCCCGGTCGGCCTCGGTGTCGTACCAGGAGTTGAAGATCTGCAGGAAGATCCACTGGGTCCACTTGTAGTAGTCCGCGTCGATCGTGGCGAAGGAGCGGCGCTTGTCGTGGCCCAGGCCCAGCCGGCGCAGCTGGACCTTCATGTTCTCCATGTTGGCCTCGGTGGAGGCCCGCGGGTGTGTGCCCGTCTGCACGGCGTACTGCTCCGCCGGCAGGCCGAAGGCGTCGAAGCCCAGCGTGTGCAGGACGTTGTGCCCGGTCATCCGCTGGTGGCGGGCGTAGACGTCGGTGGCGATGTAGCCCAGCGGATGGCCGACGTGCAGACCTGCCCCCGAGGGGTACGGGAACATGTCCATGATGAACTTCTTGGGCTTGGCGGCCAGCTCGGATCCGTCCGCCAGGTCACCGGTCGGGTTCGGCGCCTCGTACGTCCCCTCGGCGTCCCAGAAGTCCTGCCAGCGTGCCTCGATGTCGGCGGCCATCGCTGCCGTGTAGCGGTGCGGCGCGGCCACCTCGGCCGCGGTGTTCGTCTCGCTCATGATCCTCAAAGCTCCATCGATCGTCATCTGCCGGCGCCCACGTCTACGGACACACGTCTACGGAAACGAAAAATCCCCTCGCACAGGAGGGGACGCCGCGCCGAGTCCGACCAGGCGTTCTCACCGGTCGGGAAGGATCAGCGCGGCTCGCTAAGCAGAAGGCGTACGGCACGCATGGCGTCAGGGTACCGCACGGGCCCGGAGCCCGGCCCGGCACATTCGTCCTCCGAGGGGCCGGACACACCCTCTCCCCGGAGGGTCGGACCGCACGCCATCCGCGCGAACCTTCCACACGACCCACACACTCCGGAGGTTACTCCGCGTACTGCCCTCTATCGGGGCAACAACTCAAACCCCGTACCGGTCGGTAGACGGCGACCTAGCATGCGGCAACGGGACCGCTTTGCCGAGCCATTCGGAGTCGCCCCCCCATGAACCCTCATCGCAGGATCCGTTCGTCCCCCACCCTCAGCCCCGACCGAGGAATGAGCCGCCCGGTCCAGGGTGGGCTCACCGTCGCGGCGCTCGTTCTCATCCCTCTGCTCGCCGTCGCGGGGAGCGACGGCATGCGTGCCGCGTTCGACTTCACCACCGGTGTCCTGACGCTCGTCTCGCTCACCGCGGCCGTCGCCTGGGGCCTGCTGGCCACCGACCGGCTGTTCCTCTCGACCCGTCAGCGACTGGTCTGCCAAGCCGTCCACCGGGCCGCCGCGGTCACCTCGCTCGGCTTCCTCCTGCTGCACGGCACGGTCAAGGTGGCCCTCGGCCACGTCGGTCTGCTCGGTGCCCTCATACCGTTCGGCACCGGCGTGAGCGGCACCGCGGGCCTCATCGGGTTCGGCTCACTGGCCGGACTGCTGATGATCACCACTGCGGCGACGGGTGCCGTGCGGAGCGCCTTCGCCACCCCGGGCAGGATCGCCGGCCGCTGGCGCGCGCTGCATGCCCTGGCCTACCCGGCCTGGTGTTTCGCACTGGTGCACGGCCTGTACGCCGGCCGGCCGCCCGCAACCTGGGTCGTCGTGATGTACATGCTCTGCGTGGCCGCGGTGGCCGCCGCACTCGGCCTGCGCCTGCTGCCCGACCCTGCCAAGCGCCTGCTCACCAGCCTGATCGGCGACCTGATCGGCACGGACGTCCCGCCGTCGGCGTCGGACCCGGTCATACGGCCCTCCCCCGCCCCGGAACACGCGTCTCAGCCGTCCGGCCGAGGCCTGCCGCCCGACGCGCCCGGCTGGGGTGACGACGACCGCGGGATACGCGGCACCCCTGTCCGCTCCCGGACGCTGGAGGCCCCCCTGCCCCCCGCTCCTCCCATGCCTCCCGCCTACGAACCACCGGACCACGGAACGCGGCAGCCCTACCGTCAGCCCCCCTACGAACCCCCGCCGCGCAGTTCCGATCGTCTCGTTCCGGGTCCCGCACCGGCACCGGGCTCCCCGAACGGCATCTCCGCCGGCTACCGGGCCGTCGCCCGCCCGGCCGCCCGGCCGGCCCAGACGTCCGACGGCCGCTGGCCCACCCCGTCCCCCGCGCCTCCCGCCCAGTCGCTCAGGCCCGCGTACACCCCGCACCCGCCCAACGCCTTCACCCCGACCTCAGACCAGGAGACCGAGCAACTGCCGGGGCCGCTCTTTCCGCCCTCGGCAGGAGAGCCCTGGCACGCACCAGCAGGAGACCGACCGTGAACGTCCCCCTCCCCGATGTGCCGGAGGTCCGCGTCGTCGGACTCCCCCAGCTGACCACCGGCTTCGACCTTGTGGAGCGCCTCGACCTCGCCATGCACCTCAAGGTGCACGGCCCCCTCGAACCGATGACGGGCGAGCGGCTGGCCGCACTGGCCGAGTCCGTCTCGCTGCGCGGCCGCGGGGGCGCGGGCTTCCCCTTCGGGCGAAAGCTGCGCGCGGTCGCCAAGGCCTCCGTACGACGCGGAGTACGGCCCGTCGTCGTGATCAACGGAAGCGAGGGCGAGCCCGCCTGCCGCAAGGACACCGTGCTGCTCAACCGCGCCCCTCATCTCATCCTCGACGGTGCCCTCCTCGCCGCGGAGGCACTGGGCGCACGCACGCTGGTCGTGGCTGTCACACGCAACTCCACGGAGATGTCCGTCCGGTCCGCCCTGGCCGAACGCGGTCTCTCCGACCGCCGCGGCCAGCATCTGCGGGCCCGGGTGGTGCGTACGCCGGAGCGCATGGTCTCCGGGGAGGCCTCCGCGGTGATCCGGGCCGTGAACGGCGGCCCCGCCCTGCCACCGGGCCGCCGCGAACGCGCCGCGGAGTCCGGTGTGGCCGGCGCCCCGACCCTCCTGTCGAACGCCGAGACCTACGCGCAGCTCGCCGTCGCCGCACGGCTGGGCTCGCGCCGCTACGGCCACACAGGTCTGCCGGACGAGCCCGGCACGGTCCTGCTCACCGTCTCCGGGGCCGTGGCGCGCCCGATGGTGATCGAGGTGCCCACCGGTGTGCCACTGCGCTACGTCCTGCAGCTGGCCGGTGCCCCGCCGCTGCCCCAGGGCGTGCTGACCGGCGGCTACCACGGCAACTGGATCGACGCGATCGCCTCGCACGACGCCGTGGTCTCCCGAGCCTCCCTGGCCGCGGCAGGCGGTGCACTGGGCGCCGGTGCGATCCTGCCCATCGGGCCGGACACCTGCCCGATCGGTGAGTCACTGAGGATCGCGAACTGGCTGGCCGCCGAGACCGCGGGCCAGTGCGGCCCGTGCAAGCTGGGGCTCCCGGCCGCCGCCGGAGGCCTCTCGGACGTACTGAACGGTGGCGGTCCCGCCGCCCTGGAGGCCCTCCGCGAGGTGACCCAGGCCGTGAAGGGCCGCGGGGCGTGCAAACACCCGGACGGATCCGCCCGCTTCCTGTCGTCCACCCTCTCGGCGTTCACCGACGACCTGGCCGCACACGTCCTCGACGGCGGCTGCGGACGCGAAACGCTCGGGGTGCTGCCGCTGCCCTCCCCCGGCTACGAGGATCTGGAGGAGTCCATCCCGAGCGGCGAGAAGCTGGCGGTCGACTGGACGCTCTGCCAGGGCCACGGACTGTGCGCGGACATCGTGCCCGAGCTGATCAGGCTGGGACCCGACGGCTATCCGGCGCTCGCGGACGCCGCCGTCCCGATGCACCTGCGGGGCCGGGCCCAGCGTGCCGTACGGCGATGCCCCGCGCTGGCCCTCCGTATCGAGCAGGCGCCGGCCGAGCGCCCCGCACTCCCGAGCGCCCAGCGCAGAGCCCTGGGCAGCGGACGCGGCTGACCGGACACCTCCCGGACCGCGCACGACAAGAAGCGGGTCATCCGATTCGGATGACCCGCTTCCTCACTGTGGAGCTAAGGAGAATTGAACTCCTGACCTCCTGCATGCCATGCAGGCGCTCTACCAACTGAGCTATAGCCCCGTGTTGTTCTCCGCCCGGTTTCCCTGGCGACATCGAGAACATTACACGGTCCCCCCGGCCCATCAAAAATCGATTCCGGTCCGTCCGGATATGACCGGCCGGCACCGCCCTGACCAGCGGTTGCCCGGGCCGGGGCGACCGACCGAAGACCCCCGTCAGGCAGTGGCGAAGGAGTAGAACCGCTTGAGCGTGCAGTGCTCCTCCAGGAGCCGGCCGTAGATGGGCTCCCCCTCGAGCTCCCGGTACGTCTCGATGGGGTCGCCTTTTATGATCAGCGCCCGCGCGCACTCCTCGCACCAGTACTGGAAATCCGCGTTGACGGGGTCCATGTCCCGGACGATGGGCGTACCGCTGCCGCACCAGTCGCACTTCCGCCTGTGTGCACCCATCCCGGTCAGCTCCGGGGGTGGCCGCAGGCCGTGCAGGCGAAGGAGTGTTCCCGCGGGGCGCCGAGGGCCGGGGTGAGGGTGGAGCCGTGGGTCGCCGTGAGGGCAGAGGGCGGGCCCGGGACCCGTACGCGACTCGCAGGCATCGCGCTCCCTCCCGATCGGTCCGTCGCCCCCTCCGGCGCTCCGATTCTGCCATGGCGCCGCAAGAGGGTCAGCCCGATGACCGTCCCGCCCACCGCCTTTGTCCTGAAGCAAGGGCGCCCGGCAGGCCCGCGCACCTGCGAGGAAGCCCCCGGAGCGCCTCCTGGACCCTTGTCCCGGGCGGGCCAGGGCAGTTGGAGCGCGACGGCGCGGACCGGGGCGCAGGTTCGACATATCTGGCAAAAAAAGATCCCGCCCCCTGCCGGGGACGGGATCTTGACTGTGGAGCTAAGGAGAATTGAACTCCTGACCTCCTGCATGCCATGCAGGCGCTCTACCAACTGAGCTATAGCCCCGCTGTCCGCTGTGTTTCCCTGCGTTTCCGCGCTGCGAACAAGAAGAACTTTAGCCTGCGCCGAGCCGGAAAGTGAAATCCGGCCCCTGCCGCCCGGAGGGAACCCCCGGGCACCCGCTAATCGTCGTCCCCGAGCACCGGCTCGGGGAGTGTCCCGGCGTTGTGCTCGAGCAGGCGCCAGCCGCGCGCACCTTCGCCCAGCACGGACCAGCAGCAGTTGGAGAGCCCGCCGAGCCCCTCCCAGTGGTGGGCCTCGAGGCCGAGCAGACGGCCGATGGTCGTCCGGATCGTGCCGCCGTGGCTCACGACGACGAGCGTGCCCGCGTCGGGCAGCTTGCCGGCATGTTCCAGCACGACCGGGGCGGCTCGGTCGGCGACCTCGGTCTCCAGCTCGCCGCCGCCCCTGCGGACGGGCTCGCCGCGCTTCCAGGCGGCGTACTGCTCGCCGTACTGCCCGACGATCTCCTCGTGCGTGAGGCCCTGCCAGGCGCCCGCATACGTCTCACGCAGCGCGGAGTCGTGTGCGATGTCGAGGCCGGTCACCGAGGCGAGCTCGGCCGCCGTGGCCGCTGCCCGCCGCAGGTCGGACGCCACGATCGCGTCCGGCTGCAGCGAGGCGAGCAGCCTTGCGGCGCGGCGTGCCTGACCCACGCCGGTCTCCGTCAGCTCGATGTCCGTGGAGCCCTGGAAACGGCGCTCGAGATTCCACGCCGTCTGGCCGTGCCGCCAGAGGACGATCTTGCGGCCCCTGCCGCTCCTGCTGCCGTTCAGCTCTGATCACCTTCCGTGCCGCCGTTGAGCTGGGCGTGCTCCTCGGCCTTGCCCCGGGTCTTGACCGCGTCCTCCGGAAGGGCGATCTCGGGGCAGTCCTTCCACAGTCGCTCGAGCGCGTAGAACACACGCTCCTCGCTGTGCTGGACGTGGATCACGATGTCGACGTAGTCGAGAAGGATCCAGCGGGCGTCTCGGTCGCCCTCGCGGCGTACCGGCTTGGCGCCGAGCTCCTTCTGCAGCCGCTCCTCGATCTCGTCGACGATCGACTTGACCTGGCGGTCGTTGGGAGCCGAGGCCAGCAGGAAGGCGTCGGTGATCGACAGCACATCGCTGACGTCGTAGGCGATGATGTCGTGCGCGAGCCGGTCGGCCGCCGCCTGGGCGGCGGCGTTGATGAGCTCGATGGAGCGGTCCGTGGCGGTCACATGCAGGCTTTCGTCGGCGGTCAGATCGACCTCTAGGGTCTCACGGACCGCCGACAGCCCTTACGACGTCTGCTCGGGGATCTTGTAGTCCTGCCCGAGGACCACGGACACGTCGGCGTTCGCGGCGGGCTCGCCCTTCTTCACGGCCCCCTCCGACAGGCCCAGGGTCTTGGCGACCTCGACCGCCTTCGCCTTGTCCTCGGCCGCCCCGTAGACCACCTGGGACGAGACCGCGGCGTCCGCCTTGCCGCTGTCGACGAAGGCATAGCCGCCGTTGACCAGCTGGACCCTGGCGTGCTCCGTGCCCTTCGTGTCCCCCGTGGCGTTCCTGATGCCGACGCGTACCGCCGCGTCCTGGTCGGGGGCCTTCACCTTGCCGCCCAGGACGTCCTTCACGACGCTCTCGGTGGCCTTCTCGGTGAGCGTTCCGTCACTCTGGACCGGGAGCAGCTCCGTCTCGTAGTCCCCCACCTTGGCGTGCCCGGCGAGCTTCGCCAACGACGCGCCCAGGTCCTGCTCCGGCAGGGACGGGTCGAGGATCTGCGCGAGCGTCTCGATGGTGAGGGTCGCGGCCTTGGGGTCCTCCGACAGCTTGCGCAGCACACTGCGCATGACCTGCCCGAAGCGGATCAGCTGCTTGGCCTCCGGCTCGCCCGTGCCCTGGTAGGTGGCGTACGCGACGGCCATCTGGCCGCTCAGCGTCTGCCCCTCCCCCTTGCTCACGAGCGGTGCCGCGCCCTTCTTGGTGTCGGGCACGTCCGTGTCGGTGTCCACCTCGATGTTGCCGACGAGCTCGACGAGGTTCTCGAGGTAGGGGGTGTCCAGCCGCCAGGTGCCGCTGATGCTGGTGCCGAGCACGGTGTCGATCGCCTCGCGGGTCCCGGTGGAGCCGTCGTCGTCGACCGACTTGCCCAGGGTGGTGGTGGAACCGTCGTCCCCGGCCACGGCCAGCGAGTTGGGGAGCAGGACGGTGGCGCCCTGCTCGGTGGTGATGTTGTCCACGAGCAGCGCCGTGGAGGTGCCGCCCTTCTTCGTGTTGTGCAGGTGGACCACGATGACGTCCCGCTTCTGCGGGCCGGTCGCCGCGGCGCTCTGCTCGTCCTGCCCCGAGACCCCCGGGATCTTTCCGGCGAACCAGAGGTAGCCCGCTCCGCCGACGACCACGAGGGCCAGGACGACTATCAGCGCCACCATCCGGTTGTGCCCGCGCCGACGGGCCTCCTCGCGCCGCTCGCTGCGGCTCTCGGTGAATTTCAGCCAGTCGATGACGTCTTCGGAGTCCTCGTCGGGCTCCTCGATGAAGGCGAACTGCTCGGTGCCGTAGTCACGGTCGGCGCGGCGCTGCCCGGGGACGGCGGCGTCGGACTCCGGCTCGGGCTCGCGGCGCTGCTCCGGCACCGGCGGCCGCGGTGCGGCCGCCGGTGCCGCAGGGGCCTGGGGGGCGTTCCACTGCTGGGTGGAGTCCTCCATGGCGGGCACGGTACCGGTGTCGTGGCCGTACGTGCCCGTGTCGTAGGTGCTCGTGCCGTAACCGCCGTCGTCGTAGCCGTACCCGGGCTGCTGCGTGGGCGGTGCCTGCTGCTGGGCGTGCTGGGCGGTGTACGGGTCGTAGTACTGCTGCGCGCCCGCGTACGGGTCGTAGCCGTAGCCCTGCTGGGGCTGCCCGTCCTGCTGGGGCTGCTGGGGCTGCTGGGGCTGCTGCTGGGCGTACGGGTCGTACTGCTGCTGCCCCTGCTGCTGATAGACCGGCTGCCCGTACTCGTCGTAGCCGATGATCTGCGGCTGTTGCTGGTACGGGTCGTACGGACTCTGTCGGTCGTTCACAGGTGCCCCTCTCCGTGGCTCATTCGCCGCGGTACAGCTGGCGCTTGTCGATGTAACGGACGACGCCGTCCGGCACCAGGTACCAGACCGGCTCTCCCTGCGCGACCCTGGCGCGGCAGTCCGTGGACGAGATCGCCAGTGCGGGCACCTCCACCAGCGAGACCCCGCCCTCGGGGAGCCCGTCGTCCGTCAGTACATGGCCCGGCCGGGTCACACCGATGAAGTGGGAGAGCGAGAACAGTTCCTCGGCGTCCCGCCAGGTCAGGATCTGGGACAGGGCGTCGGCGCCGGTGATGAAGAAGAGGTCCGCGTCGCCGTGGGCCGTACGCAGGTCCCGCAGCGTATCGATCGTGTAGGTCGGACCGCCACGGTCGATGTCGCTGCGGCTCACCGAGAACTGCGGGTTGGACGCCGTCGCGATCACCGTCATGAGGTAGCGGTCCTCGGCCGGGGACACCTGCTTGTGACTCTTCTGCCACGGCTGCCCGGTCGGGACGAAGACGACCTCGTCGAGGTGGAAGTGGGCGGCCACTTCACTGGCCGCCACGAGGTGTCCGTGATGGATCGGGTCGAAGGTCCCGCCCATCACGCCGAGTCGGCGCTTGGCGCGGCCGGTAGGCACTTCCTGCTCTCCCATGCGTGCAGACCCTACTGGCACAACCGTTCGCCTCTGTCTCAGCGGTCTCGGTTGAAACGGGTGGTGATCCACAGCAGGAGCAGCAGCGCGAAGAGCGCGCCGCCACCGGTGAGGTACGGGCTGAGGCTTTCGTGGTTACCACCCTGCTCGCCTTCGGAGGCGAGGGTGACCAGCTGGTGCGCGGTGCTCGAGAGGCTCATCTTCTGCAGGACCTATCCATCGGGAATCAGGAGGGAGACGTCGCGCACATCGTATGCGGGCGCATTGGGCACGCTCACGCCGACTCAGTCGTTGTTGTCGTCGTTGCGGTATCCGCGAAGCAGGAACCAGGCGAGCAGGGCGGCTCCGACCAGTGAGACGAGCAGCACGACGCGCAGCGTGTTGCCAGGCCCCTGCTCCTCGGACACGGCGGCGAGCAAAACGGCGGTATGCGGCATTCCGGGCGCTCCTCAACGTTATCCACAGCCCCCCGCACACCGTAGCGCCAGCACATACGCTGGCTTCTGCCAGGGGGACGAGCGACGTCTCGTACGAACAGGGGGCCATCCATGACCGACACCAGTCACAAGAGCGTGCCGAGCAGGCACCGCAAGCGATTTCCGGGCATCTCCTCCCGGGCCTACGAACACCCGGCGGACCGCTCGGCCCTGGTGGCCCTGCGCAAGCTGAGCGGTTTCGACACCGTCTTCAAGGCGCTGAGCGGCCTGCTGCCCGAGCGCAGCCTGCGGCTGCTCTTCCTGTCGGACTCCGTCCGGGTGAGCGATGCACAGTTCGCCCACCTCAACGACATGCTGCGGGACGCCTGTTACATCCTGGACCTGAAGAAGGTCCCCCCGATGTACGTGAGCCAGGACCCGCAGCCCAACGCCATGTGCATCGGCCTCGACGAGCCGATCATCGTGGTGACGACCGGGCTGGTGGAGCTGCTCGACGAGGAGGAGATGCGGGCCGTCGTCGGCCACGAGGTGGGCCACGCGCTCTCCGGTCACGCGGTCTACCGCACGATATTGCTCTTCCTCACCAACCTCGCGCTCAAGGTGGCGTGGATTCCGCTCGGCAATGTCGCGATCATGGCGATCGTGACGGCACTGCGCGAGTGGTTCCGCAAGTCGGAGCTGTCGGCGGACCGGGCAGGACTTCTGGTGGGTCAGGATCTGCGTGCGTCGATGCGCGGCCTGATGAAGATCGCCGGAGGCAATCACCTCCACGAGATGAATGTGGACGCCTTCCTCGCCCAGGCCGACGAGTACGAGAAGGGCGGCGACCTCCGCGACTCCGTGCTCAAGATCCTCAACGTGCTGCCCCGCACGCACCCGTTCACCACGGTCCGGGCAGCCGAGCTGAAGAAGTGGTCGGAGACCCGGGATTTCCAGCGCGTCATGGACGGCCACTACCCCAAGCGGGACGAGGACAAGGACACATCGGTGACGGACTCCTTCCGTGAGTCCGCCGCGCACTACGCCGACACGGTCCGCACCAGCAAGGACCCGCTGATGAAGCTGGTCGGCGACATCGCGGGCGGGGCCGGCGACCTCGGCGGCAAGCTCCGGGACCGGTTCACCGGCACAGGCGGCGGCAACGGGAGCGGAGCGGGGAAGGGCGGAGCGCCGTCCTCGGACGCTACGGACGGCTCCGAGGGGACGTGGCGGCGTCCGGAGCCCGGGGAGGAGAGCCCGGACTCGGGGAGCTGACGGCCAGCGTGCCGCAGAGCCCCGCCGCGGGTACGCCCGTGGCGTAGGGATCGGTGCCCGACGGGCCCCGGGTGTCCGCGCGCTCTCCCGCGAGCAGTGGGCGCATGGCACCCGTGGCCCCGGCCGAGCAGGACTGGGGGCCGGCCTGGACATAGGCGCTGCGGACCTCCAGCCGGTGCAGCCGGATGTCTTCCCGGTCGAGCAGGAAGTGCAGCACGCGGCGCACGGTGAAGAGCGAGTCTCCGTCCGGCCGGTGGGGTCCCGACACGGTGGGCCGCAGCGCGTACGTGAAGGTGTGGTCGGACACCACCTCCAGGGCGTCCGCCCCCGCCTCCGCGTAGGAGAGGGTGCCCCGCACCCGGGTGTCGGGGGAGGCCAGCTCCACCTCCGCGGGGTCGAAGCGCACCAGCCAGCCGGTGGCGCTGTGGAGGCCGTCGTCGGCCGGTGACTCCATGCTCCGGTCGAACTGGGCCGTCTGGTCCGGGTCGAGCAGCCGCCCCACCGGCCGGACGACCCCGCCGGTGAGGACGTCGGGATCGAGGGAGGAGTTCACCAGGTAGTCCTTGACCGTGGTCAGGGCCATGGTCACCTGGCTGTCCGAGAAACTCTTCGTCCGCCGGACCGACGGCAGGTTGATGCCCGCGGCGCCGGTGCTGTGACCGGTGGCCGGACCCTCGGCGAGGAGCGACGCAGCGGTTCCACCGGGCACGGATCCCTGCGGGGCGAGTGGGACGACCGTGGTCTGGAGCGGTTCGGCACGTCGGCCGGCGGGTGTCGGGTAGGGGTTGCGGAAGCCGAGGTAGACGGCGGCCGCGAAGGCCAGCGCTATCAGCAGGACAAGCGCGATCCCGGCCCTGGAGCGGTACCGGCGGCTGCCGCGCCCCGGGAGGGAGCGTACGGCGTGCGCATGGTCGGCCATGCGCTCCTGGGCGGAGAACTCCTGCAGCCGGGCAGCGCGCACGAACGATTCGTCGAAGACGAGTGAGCGGTACTCGTCCTCCCCGCCCGAGGGGTTCTCGGGCGGCACCTCCGGCGGTTCTCCACGGCCTGTCATGACATCTCCCGATCTCCGCGCCACGGGCGGGGCGCTGGGATCCTCCCCGGGCCGTTCGGCGTCGGGCGGACCTGTCCGTCACGGGTTCGGCATAGGGACGATTCGGCACTCGGACACGTGGCCGACCCTCTTCCCGGGGACGGGGACGGGAGGAGGGGTCAGGGGGTCGTACCTTCAGATTGGGTCGATCGTCATCAAGGTAAACGCCCCGCAGGTGGGAGCGCAGGCGGAGCGCCGCCGGGAGGGGCGCCCCAGGGGAAACCGGCCCGCTCTACCGGGGCTCACGTCACCAGGCCCCACGTCACCGGGCCCCGTGCCGCAGGCTCGCCGATCGGGCTCGTCGGCGCGGATCCTCAGAGCCGGGCAGGCAGGTAGGCACCGGGCAGGCTCGTCGGCACCGGCCGGCAGGGCGCCCGTAGGCCGTCGGCCCGCTCTCATCGGACCGACGGCCCGGGCGGACGGGATCGTCGACACCGGGCAGACTCGTCAGCACCGGCCGGCAGGGCGCCGCGCCACGGGGACCTCCTCCCGCCGAAGATCCGCCCCCGCCCGAGATCCAGCCGTCGCTGGAGATCCGGCCGTCACACCCGGAGGCTCAGGGCGAGCGGGGAACGGCAGAGACCGCGGGGCGCGAGTAGTCGGCCGAGGCCGAAGGGGCGACGCCCGGCTTGTCGACGCCGCTGGTCACCGGAGGCGGCACCTGCTCCTCCCGGCCGGCCGCCGCGCCTCGGTACACGGCGCTGAAGGCCAGCGCCACCATCCCGACCCCCATCAGCAGGGCGAGCAGCCAGGCGATCGGCCGGTGCCATCGGGCAGCGCCCCGGTAAGGGCGCAGCGAGCCGCCATGGCGTCCGTACGGGCCGTATTCGTCCCCGTAGGCGCCATCGGGGTCATCGGGGCCGAAGGAGCCTTGGAAGGCCCTCTCGCGGCCGTACACCCCGTCCGGCCCGTAGCCGTCGTCGTAGAGGTCGTCGTCCAGGGCGCCGCCGCCCGAACGCGCCCTGCTCGCCTCTGCCTCGGCGCGGGCCTGCGCGGCGGCCAGCAGGCGCTCGACCGCGGTGGGCTCATGAATCTCGGCGGACCGGACGAAGTCCTCGTCGAACACCACGGAGGCGAAGTCCTCGTCCGCGCCCCCGCGGTCGTCGTCGGGCTCCCAGCCGTCCGGGAACGGCTTGCCCCCCACGTCGTCCGGCACGGCTTCAGCCTAGCCCCGGCGGGGCGTTTTGGGCAGAGAGTCCGCAAACTCGCCCCGCCCCGCCGGGGGCGTTGGCTAACGGATGTGGCCGTCGCCGGTGACGATGTACTTCGTGGACGTCAGCTCCGGCAGGCCCATCGGCCCACGGGCGTGCAGCTTCTGCGTCGAGATGCCGATCTCGGCGCCGAATCCGAACTGTCCGCCGTCCGTGAAGCGTGTGGACGCGTTCACGGCGACCGTCGTGGAATCCACCAACTGGGTGAACCGGCGGGCCGCCGCCTGCGAGGTGGTGACGATTGCCTCGGTGTGGCCGGAGGACCAGAGCCGGATGTGCGCCACAGCGGCCTCGAGCGACTCCACGACCGCGGCCGCGATGTCGTACGAGAGGTACTCGGTCTCCCAGTCCTCCGGGGTCGCCGCCACCACGGTGGCCTTGGACCCCTCGGCGTGCGCGAGCACCCGCTCGTCGCCGTGCACCGTCACCCCGGCATCGGCCAGCGCGTCCAGGGCCAGGGGCAGGAACTCCGCGGCGATGTCCTTGTGCACCAGGAGGGTCTCGGCGGCGTTGCAGACGCTGGGGCGCTGCGCCTTGGAGTTGACCAGGATCTCGACGGCCATGCCGAGATCGGTCTGCGCGTCGACGTACACGTGGCAGTTGCCCGTGCCGGTCTCGATGACGGGGACGGTCGACTCCTCCACGACCGTGCGGATCAGGGAGGCGCCGCCACGCGGGATGAGCACGTCGACGAGGCCGCGGGCCCGCATCAGTTCGCGTACCGAATCGCGGTTCTCGCCCGGGACCAGCTGCACCGCGTCCGCCGGGAGACCGGACCCGCCCACCGCGTCACGCAGGACCCTGACCAGCGCGCTGTTCGAGGCGTACGCCGACGAGGATCCGCGCAGCAGCACCGCGTTGCCGGACTTCAGACAGAGCGCGGCGGCATCGACCGTCACGTTGGGCCGCGCCTCGTAGATGATGCCGACCACGCCGAGCGGCACCCGCACCTGACGCAGGTCGATGCCGTTGGGGAGGGTGGAACCGCGGACGACTTCGCCCACCGGGTCGGGCAGGGCGGCGACGTCACGCGTGTCCGCGGCGATCGCGCGGATCCGCTCCGGGGTGAGTGTCAGCCGGTCGACGACCGACTCGCTCGTACCCGCCTCCCTGGCCTTCGCGACGTCCTCGGCGTTGGCGTCGACGATCTCGCTGGTGCGCACCTCGAGCGCGTCCGCGATCGCCAGCAGGGCGTCGTCCTTCGCCGCACGCGGGAGTGGCGCGATGTCGTCGGCGGCGGCGCGTGCCCGGTAGGCGGCCTGGGCGACCGGGGACATGTTGTCGTACGGCGAAAGCGTGGTCATGCCCGCAGGGTAGTGCGCACACTGCGGGCATCCGTCACGTATCCCGTGATGCGAGACAGGCGTATCGGTACGCGTGCGCCCCTCGTCGTACCCCGGTCGCAGCGGGTGCACCCGGTTCGGTTCACCCGGTCAGTACGGGTGCACCCCGACCGGGGCCGCCGGTGGCGGGCCGTAGCCCTCGGCGATGCGCAGGTGGTAGGTCTCGCGGTCGATGACCTCCAGGCCGACGATCTCCCAGGGCGGGAGCTTCGCGCTGGAGCGGTGCTCCCCCCACAGCCGCAGCGCCACCGCGGCGGCGTCGTGCAGGTCGCGGGCCTCTTCCCAGTAGCGGATCTCGGCGTGGTCGTTCGCGTAGCGGCTGGTCAGCAGGAAGGGGTGGTCGTGCGCCAGCTGCTCCAGCCCACGCCTGACCTCCTTCAGCGGGGTCTCGCTGCCCGAGACGCTGAGGGTGATGTGCCACAGCTTGGAGCGGGTCCGTTCCTCCTCCGTCACCACCGGTTCCTGCTCGAGGGGCTGGTCGGTGGGCGTGCCGACGAAGTCGGCCCCCGCTCCGACACTGGTCAGGGCGCGGCTGCCCGTTCCGCGGGGCAGCGCCCCCGGGCGCGCTCGTCTCACCGGCGGCCTCCTGTGAATGCGTAGCTGTGCTGACCCCTTGTGTCCCCGTGACAAAGTTGACCAGCCCGGGGCCCGGTTCGGGGCGGTTTTCGTGAAGGTCTCCGCCCGAAGGCTGGACTTTCAGCCTTTTCAGGGGGCCGTGCGAGGCGTGAGGACGACGAGGTCGTCCCTGTGTACGACTTCCCGCTCGTAGGCGGGGCCCAGCTCGCGCGCGAGGTCACGGGTGGACCGGCCGAGGAGCTGGGGGATCTCCTTGGCGTCGAAGTTGACGAGTCCACGGGCGACGGCCCGGCCGGCGGTGTCCCGCAGCTCCACCGGGTCCCCCGCGGAGAACTCACCCTCGATCGCCGAGACGCCGGCGGGCAGCAGGGAGGTGCGGCGCTCGACGACGGCGCGCACCGCTCCGTCGTCGAGGGTGAGGGCACCCTGCGGCGTGGAGGCGTGGGCCAGCCAGAGCAGCCGGTCCGCCGAGCGGCGCCCCGTCCGGTGGAAGTAGGTGCCGGTGTCCCGCCCCGCCAGTGCGTCGGCGACATGGCTCGACGAGGTGAGGACGACCGGGATCCCCGCGGCGGTGGCGATCCGTGCCGCCTCGACCTTGGTGACCATGCCTCCGGTGCCGACACCCGCCTTCCCCGCGCTGCCGATGGTGACGCCCTCCAGGTCGGCCGGTCCGCTCACCTCGGCGATGCGGGAGGTGCCCGGGGTGCTCGGGTCACCGTCGTAGAGGCCGTCGACGTCCGAAAGGAGCACCAGGAGGTCGGCGTGGACCAGGTGGGCGACGAGCGCGGCGAGCCGGTCGTTGTCGCCGAACCGGATCTCGTCCGTGGCCACCGTGTCGTTCTCGTTGACCACGGGGAACGCGCCCATCTCGAGCAGCTGGTCGAGCGTGCTGTAGGCGTTGCGGTAGTGGGCACGCCGGCTGGTGTCGTCGGAGGTGAGGAGCACCTGGCCGACGCGTACGCCGTAGCGGGCGAAGGAGGCGGTGTAGCGCGCCACGAGCAGCCCCTGCCCGACGCTGGCGGCGGCCTGCTGGCGTGCCAGGTCCTTGGGTCTGCGGACGAGTCCGAGGGGGGCGAGGCCCGCCGCGATGGCGCCGCTGGAGACGAGGACGATCTCGCGCTCCCCGCCGCTCCTGACCTTGGCGAGCGCGTCGACGAGGGCGTCCACCCGGTCGGCGTCGAGCCCTCCCGCCGCGGTGGTGAGCGAGGAGGAGCCGACCTTGACGACGATCCTGCGGGCATCGGTCACACCCGGCCTGCGCCCCGCTCCGCCGCCGGAGGGTGCGCGGAGTGCGCTCCCGGACCCCTCTGCCGCGCCTCGAGATTCCCTTGCCCCTGACACGTACGCCCGTCCCCACATCACGTCGTCCTGCTCGGTCCTCCCAATCTACGCGAGGGGGACTGAGGGCACCGTGCCGTCTCAGCTGCTGTCACGGCCTGGGCCCGGTAGAGGGAAAAAAGGCCGACGGACAACTGACCGACATGCGCCCGAATGGAGTCATTTACGTAATCTCCACGGGCCGTTCATCGGGCTACCCTCTTTATGTGACAGATGAACCGACCCGCCAGAGGCGCATTCTCCTCAGATCAGGCAAGAGCCCCTTCGATGTGGCTTCGCTCGAACACTCCCTCCACAGAGATGTCTTCGCGACCAACGCGGGCAACCTGATCTTCAGCGACGCGGCACACAAACTCCTGACGACTCCGCGGGCCGAGGTCTTCTCCAACGGCATCCGCACGGATCCCTCTGCGGCCGACCGCATAAACGAGGAGTTCGACGCCTTCGTCGTGCCGCTGGCGAACGCGTTCCGTCCCACCTTCGAGCGTCCGCTGAAGCGCATGACGCAGCTGATCAAGAAGCTGCGCATCCCGGTCGTCGTCCTGGGCGTCGGCGCGCAGGCCGACCTCAAGTACAACGCGGACCGGCTGAAGCCGATGGAGCCGACGGTCAGGGAGTTCGTCACGGAGGTGCTCAACCACAGCGCGTCCATCGGCGTGCGGGGCGAGTTCACCGAGCAGTACCTGAAGAAGATGGGCTTCCGGGACGTCGAGGTCATCGGCTGCCCGTCCATGTTCATGAACGGCGAGACGTTCACGCTCGAGAAGGGGGCCGAGTCGCTCACCGCGGAGTCCCGCATCTCGGTGAACGGCTCGCACAGCGCCGTCCGCTCGCACGGCCTCGACGCCATCATCCGGCAGGCCCACGAGCGCTACCCGCATCTGCGGTTCGTCGGGCAGAACCTGCTCGAGGCCCAGCTGCTCCACTGGCGGGAGACGCCGAACCCGATCGGCGCCCAGACCTCGATGCCGACGCATCCGTCGCACCCGATGTACCGCGAGGGCAAGGTCAGGCTCTACGTCGATCCGGCGACATGGATCGAGGAGCTACGCGCGTTCGACTTCTCGTTCGGCTCCCGCATCCACGGCAACATCGCGGCGTTGCTGGCCGGGGTCCCGAGCACCGTGCTCTGCAGTGACTCCCGGACCCTGGAGCTCTGCCGGTACTTCGGCATCCCGCACCGCAAGATCTCCGAGACGCCCAGGAACATCGACCCCGCCGAGCTGTACGAGGCGGCCGACTTCGGCGAACTGGTGAACGGCCACAAGGAGAGGTTCCTCCGCTTCACCGGCTTCATGGAGAAGAACGGCCTGGAGAACACCTTCCACCACGGTGACGGCGGCAAGGCGTTCGACGCGCAGCTCTCCAAGCTGGCCCTGCCACCCGCCGTGCGGCCGTGGACCGAGGCCGGCCTCGATTCGCTGAGCAGCCGTTTCAGCTTCATGCAGAGCCGGATGGAGGAGCTGGCCGAACAGAACGCCCTCCTGCTCGGCCAGCTCGAAAGGAAGGCCGGCCGCCCGGTCAACATCAAGCTCCAGGGCGGCGACGCACCGGCCGCGTGGCCGTCCGCCTACCGGCGTGCCCGGCGCGTGGTGGGCCGCCCGGTGCGCAGGCTGCTGCGCCCGGAGCAGTAGCAAGCACGTCCGCCGCCCCGCGCGTGCCCCTGGCCGGACCTCACGGGCATGCGCGAGACGTGCGGGCCGGCGGCTTCGCCGGGACCGGTCAGCGTGCGCGCAGCTGATCCCGGAAGGAGACGCAGTCCTCGTAGCGGGGCAGGAGACCCCGCTGCTCCGCCTCGGCCAGGGTCGGAGCCTGCTCGTCCTTCGGGGAGAGCAGGGGGGCGATGTCCTCGGGCCAGGCGACGCCGAGCTCGGGGTCGAGCGGGTTGATGCCGTGCTCACGCTCGGGGGCGTACCCCTCGGAGCAGAGGTACACCACGGTGGCGTCGTCGCTCAGGGCGAAGAAGGCGTGCCCCAGCCCCTCGGAGAGGTAGACGGCGTGATGGGTCACGTCGTCGAGCCGGACGATCTCCCACTGCTTGTACGTCGGGGAGCCGACGCGGATGTCGACGATGACGTCGAGGACCGCACCCCGTACGCACTTGACGTACTTCGCCTGGCTCGGCGGCACGTCCGCGTAGTGGATGCCACGCAGGGTACCCCGCCTGGACACCGAGCAGTTCGCCTGGACGAGGCTGAGGTCCTGGCCCGTGGCGGTGCGGAAGTCCGCGCCGCGGAACCACTCGTGGAAGCTGCCGCGGTCGTCGGGGAACACCTTCGGTTCGTGAACCCAGGCGCCTTCGATGGACAGAGGTCGCATACTTTTCTGCTTCTTTCTCGACTGGCTTGTCTGCGCTCCGGGGCACGTGCGCCGGGCGGCCGGTTCCCGGCCGCCCGGCGGACACGCCCTCAGCGGAACAGGCCGCGCTTGATCCGTCCTGCCACACGGCTGGGGAAGGAGCTCTTCTTCTTCGGGGCGGCGGGCCTCTGCACCACGGCCGGCGCGACGCTCGGCGTACCGGCCGCCCCCGTGGTGATCGTGCCGTCGGCAGCGATCAGGAGGGCGGTGGGAAGGGGCGTCCAGCGCGGCTTGCCCCGCCGCGCCGACGGCAGGCCCAGTCCCATGTCCCAGGTGTGGCCCGGGAGCAGTCCGTCGGGCAGGTCCGCGGTGAGCACGGCGCCCTTCGGACGTGCGGTGAGCACGCCCTCGGTGCGGACCGCCGCGACACCCGCCGCCTTGAAGCGCAGGGCCACGGCCCCGCTCTCCGCGGTGCGGTCCGCCTCGACGGGGATCGGCAGCTCGACGCGTCCGCCGCCGACCAGGACGTCCTTCGGGGCGAGCACCTTGACGTCCCGGTCGATGCGGCTGGTGGCGAGGTCCACGTCGAGCGAGAGGTTGCCGTGCGGCTCGGTCCAGTACGGCAGGACGACCCGGTGCGGGGGACCGCTCAGCGCGCCGCGCCGCCCGTCCTCGACCTGGTCGGCACGCGTCGATCCCAGCCGGGCCTCTTTGGTCCAGCCGCAGGAGCTGATCCGGACGAAGATGTCCCAGATGCCCTTGCCGAGCGGTGCGCCGTTGGCGGCCGTCTCCGGATCGACCGTCGCGGTGGCCCGCAGTTCCTGCCGGAAAGCGGAGTCGCCCCCGACCGGGATCCGCTCCCGCGTGAACTCGACCGGCTGGAAGAACTCGGCGGCCGTGGACCGTTCCCGTACGACCAGGTCGACCTTGGACCTCTCCACGGGTGCCAGGGTGCTGACGCCGAGACCGGCGATCCTGGCCAGCGTCTCCTCGGCGAGCGGCGGGTCCAGGAGGTCCTCGCCTCCCTCCGAGCGGAAGGTCATCGGCTGGTCGGACACCTGGTACTCGGCGGTGAAGCCGACCTTCAGCGCACCGTCGTGCCAGCCGAGGCTGTCGAGCCGCCCGACAGGCCTGATCCCGGCCTCCCACCGTGCCAGTTCCTCGATGTCGGCGAGCCGGTCGTCCACGACCAGAGCCGCGACTATCTGCTGGGTGGGCTGCATACCGGCCGCGACGCCCGGTCCGAAGCGCTCGGTGACCACGCCTCGGATGGCGGTGAAGATCTCCTGGCGGTAGTCCTCGGGAAGGTTCAGCAGGCGCTTGCCGCGAAGCCGCTCCACCATCTCGTTGCGCAGCCAGCGGCGGAAGAGGCTGTCCCGCAGCGCGCCCGGTTCCGTGTACTTCTCGACGATGTCCAGAGCCTCACGGAGGTTGCCGTAGTAGCCGACGGGGTCGAAGCGCTGGAAGCCGGCGTTCGACGCGTCCTCCCGCTTGATGTGGTAGTAGCACAGGTAGTCGCTGAGGACGGAGATGTTCGCGGCCCGGAGGTAGGTCTCCACGACGAAGACATGGTCCTCGAGGCGTCTGCGGCCCTCGCGGAACGTGATGTTGTTGCTCTCCAGGAACTCCCGGCGGAACATCTTGTGCGGCGTCAGGCTGTCCATCAGCGGGGCGTCGGAGACGCTGGCCCGCGGGCGGTTGATCCGGAAGAGCTCCACCGGGACCGGACGGCCCTTGCCCGCCATCTTGCCGATGACGACGTCGGCGCCGTTCTCCACGCCGTAGCGGTACATCCGCTCCAGCGCCTCGTCGCCCAGCCAGTCGTCGTTGTCGACGTACATGACGAACTCGCCCTTGGCCAGGGCCGTTCCGACGTTTCGGGGTTTGCCCGACCAGCCCGACGACTCCTGGTGGACCACGTGGATGTTCGGGTGCGCGGCGGCGATCTCGTCCAGGCGCGCGGGGGTGGCGTCCGTGGAACCGTCGTCGACGAAGATCGCCTCGTACTCGTCCTCCGGCAGGCTCTGCCTCAACAGCGCGGAGATGCAGTCCTCGATGTACTCACCAGGGTTGTAGACAGGAATGACGACGCTGACCTTGACGGACATGCAGAACCCCATTTGGTAATCGATAAGTCGGCGCCGTACCCCACCCGGAGCGCCCGCCCGCCAGGATATATCGATGGCGAAGTCGCCTCACACGGGCAGATGTCCAGTAATCGGATGGGGACGCTGAGTGACCGGGAACAGGAGAGGAGAAACCTGGCCACGGGACCCCGAATCCGTCCAGCGGATTCCAGGGCCCGGCCGAGTCCGGAAAGGGGCACCCGGTCCAAGAATTCAGGGCTTGATGCCGTCCTGGCTGTAGCGTTTCTTGAGCACCCGCTTCTTGTTCGTTCCCTCGGCGTTCTTACCCTTCTCGATGATGACCAGGTTGTGGTAGAAGTGCATCCCCACAATGTTGAGATCGCTGTAGGACGGCTCGTAGTCGACGTCCACGAACTCTTCGTAGTTCAGGCCGTCGGCAAGCCTCTTCAGCATCGACATGCTCGTCTTCGGGTCGCTTCGGTCCTCGCTGCCCTGCCATTCCGGCCAGTACGAGGTCTGCGTGTCCTCGACGGCGTAGACGCCGCCGTCCCGGAGCAGTGGGAAGAGCGTCTCGAAGGTGGTGAGGATGTGCGGGCTGAGGTGGCTCCCGTCGTCGATGATGACGTCCAGCGTGCCGATCTTCGAGGCGACACCGACGAGGGAGCCCGGATCCGACTGGTCACCGATGAAGGTCGTGATCCGGTCCTCGTCGACGAAGGACTTGTCCTGGATGTCCATCCCGAAGATCTGGGCGTTCGGGAGGAAGTGCTTCCACATGCGCAGGGAGGCGCCGCCCTGACCCGCCCTGCTGTACCCGCCCACACCGATCTCGAGCAGGTTGATGGAGTCACCCTTCAGATGCTGAAGGTGCCGCTGGTAGTGCTGCGCATATCGATGGGTTCCCCATTTGTCCGTCCCGAAATGCTTGGCGAGCTCGCACAGGTCGTCCGAGATCGCCTCGATTCCCACGGGCTTGGCGGGACGAGGCACGGGAGTGGGCGCACCCGCAAATTTTCGCCGATAGCGACGCAGCTGCTTCCACCCCGCCTCACCGACAATTTTCCTGACCATCCTCTTCGCAGCCGTCTGTGTTGCCATGTTACGGATCCCCTTCCGTGTGGAACACTGCCCAGGCGTCACGATGGTGAGTGTGGCACCCGAAGTCCGGCCGAGCTGCGCTTCAGGAATCCAGAGGTGCAGATCCGTTTCGCCTGGCCTCGCCGGCTCAGGAACAGCCTGCGCGCCAAAGGCGTTTTTGTTGTGCATCGACCGGCCCGATGGGCAGTGAACTTACTGCGTCCGGGCGACAGTCGGCAATCATCAGAAGCTCACCGGGCCGCGCGCAGATCCGGAAATGCCTCGGCGAGCGCCTCCCGCCAGTCCCTGATGGGCTCGATACCGGCCCTCGTCCAGCGGTCGTGCCCCAGCACGCTGTACGCGGGACGGGGCGCCGGCCTCGCGAACGCCGCGCTGGTGGTCGGGCGGACGCGCTCCGGATCCGCGCCCAGCTGCTCGAAGATGGCCCGCGTGTAGCCGAACCAGGTCGTCTCGCCACCGCTGGTCCCGTGATAGACACCGGCCGGCGCCGTCTGGGCCAGGGCTCCCTGCCCCAGACGTACGAGGCGGTCGGCGAGGTCGACGGTCCACGTGGGCTGGCCGAGCTGGTCGTCGACGACGTCGAGGGTGTCCTTGATGCCTTCGAGCTTGATCATCGTGCGGGCGAAGTTCCCTCCTCCCGCGCCGTAGAGCCAGGCGGTCCTGACGACGTATCCGGTGTCGGGCAGCAGCGAGAGGACCGCCTCCTCCCCGGCCAGCTTGGTACGCCCGTACGCGCTGCGGGGTGCGGTGGGGGCGTCCTCCGCGTAGGGCTCGCCGCCCGCTCCGTCGAACACGTAGTCGGTGGAGACCTGGATCAGTACGATTCCACGCTCGGCACAGGCCTCGGCGAGGAGGCGGGGGCCGTCGCCGTTGATGCGCAGCGCCTCGTCCTCCCGGGTCTCGGCGTCGTCCACCGCGGTCCAGGCGGCGCAGTTGACGATCACGGCGGGGCCGTGCTCCTCGACCGCCCTGCGCACGGCGTCCGCGTCGGTGATGTCCAGGGCCTTTCGGTCCAGGCCCACGGTGGACCCGCCGTCCCGGGCCAGCCTCGCCAGGACGTCCTGTCCGAGCATCCCGCCCGCGCCTGTGACCAACCAGCTGCCGCTCATACCGCATCCCGCTTTCCGTCGTGCCTGTTGCCGTGACCGTGAACCGGCCCTTGCGCGGTGACGCCGCACCGGGCGGTGACCGGCCTCCACGTCCCTCTCCGGCTCGCTCCGCCCGCCGGCCGGAGCCCCCCGCCCCGCCGATTCCTACAGCGCCGCCCGGTCCTTCAGCGGCTCCCACCACACGCGGTTGTCGCGGTACCACTGCACCGTCTCGGCAAGGCCGGTGACGAAGTCCGTGCGGGGCTCGTAGCCGAGCTCCTCGCGGATCTTCGTGCAGTCCACGGAGTAGCGGCGGTCGTGTCCCTTGCGGTCCTCGACGTAGGTGACACTGGTCTCCCAGTCGGCACCGCAGGCCTCCAGGAGGAGTCCCGTGAGCTCCTTGTTGGAGAGCTCGGTGCCGCCGCCGATGTTGTAGACCTCGCCCGCGCGGCCCTTCGTGCGGACCAGCTCGATGCCCTGGACGTGGTCGTCGATGTGCAGCCAGTCGCGCACGTTGGCGCCGTCGCCGTACAGCGGCACGGTCTTGCCGTCGAGGAGGTTGGTGACGAAGAGCGGGATGACCTTCTCGGGGAAGTGGTGGTGCCCGTAGTTGTTGGAGCAGCGGGTCACCCGCACGTCCAGGCCGTGCGTGCGGTGGTACGAGAGGGCGATCAGGTCGCTGGACGCCTTGGCCGAGGAGTACGGCGAGTTGGGCTCCAGCGGGTGCGTCTCGGGCCAGGAGCCCTCGTCGATCGACCCGTAGACCTCGTCCGTCGAGATGTGCACGAAGGTCTTGATGCCCGCCAGGTGCGCGGCGTGGATCAGGGTGTGCGTGCCCACGACGTTCGTGCGGACGAATTCGGCGCCGCCGTCGATGGAGCGGTCCACGTGGGACTCGGCTGCGAAGTGCACCACCTGGTCGTGCTCGGCCATCAGCTTGCCGACCAGCTCGGCGTCGCAGATGTCGCCCTGCACGAAGGTGAAGCCCGGATGGCCCTGGACCTCGTCGAGGTTGGCCGGGTTGCCCGCGTACGTGAGCTTGTCGAGCACCGTGACGGCGACATCACCCGGTCCCTGGGGGCCCAGCACGGTACGAACGTAGTGGGAGCCGATGAATCCGGCCCCGCCGGTCACCAGGATGTGGGTGGTCATGAAGAGATCTGCACCTTGCTGTGGTCACCGAGCACCAGTCGGTGGGCGGACGGGTTGCGGGGCGCGGGGGTCACTTCGACGTCCCGGCCGATGAGTGATGCCTCGACGCGGCGCACACCGGAGACGGACGCGCCACGCAGGACGATGGAGTACTCGATCTCGCTGTCCTCGATCCGGCATCCCTCCGAGACCGAGGTGAACGGGCCGACGTAGGCGTCGCTGATGACCGAGTCGGCGCCGATGATCACCGGGCCGACGATGCGGCTGCTGGTGACGCGCGCCCCCGCCTCGATCCGCACCCGCCCGATGATCTCGCTGCTCGCGTCGACCGTCCCCTCCGTGCTGGGCTTCAGTGTCTCCAGGACGGAGCGGTTGACCTCCAGCATGTCGGTGACGTTGCCGGTGTCCTTCCAGTACCCGGAGATGGTCGTGGAGCGGACGTCGTGCTGATGGTCGATCAGCCACTGGATGGCGTGGGTGATCTCCAGCTCGCCGCGCCAGGACGGCTCGATCGAGCGCACGGCCTCGTGGACGGCCGGGGTGAAGAGGTAGACGCCCACGAGCGCCAGATCGCTCTTGGGCTCCTTCGGCTTCTCCTCGAGGGAGGCCACCCGGCCCTCGGCGTCGAGTTCCGCCACACCGAAGGCGGTGGGGTTGGGCACCTTCGTCAGCAGGATCTGGGCCTCGGGGCGCTCCGTGCGGAACTCCTCGACCAGTCCCGCGATGCCGCCGACGATGAAGTTGTCACCGAGGTACATGACGAAGTCGTCGTCCCCCAGGAAGTCACGGGCGATGAGGACCGCGTGGGCGAGCCCTCTCGGCTCGTCCTGCGGAATGTACGTGACGTCGATGCCGAGCGCGGAGCCGTCACCGACCGCCTCCCGGATCTCCGGCGCCGTGTCACCGACGATGATGCCGACGTCGGTGATCCCCGCCTCCGCGATGGCTTCCAGCCCGTAGAAGAGGACCGGCTTGTTCGCCACCGGAACCAGTTGCTTGGCCGACGTGTGCGTGATGGGGCGAAGACGGGTGCCCGCCCCACCGGAGAGTACGAGAGCCTTCACGTTGTTCCTGTTCCGACGATGATATGTAGATCTTGCGACGGATCATGAATATTGTAGGAGTTTGTCTCTGCATCTCCCGAAGTTCCGCCACCGGACGCGCACAAGGGACGCGAACGGCCCTCTGTGCGGGCCGGTTGGACCAGGGGGGGCGGCGCCCCGGCCCTCAGCCGAGGCTCAGGCGCGTGCGCCAGCCACGGATCTCCCTGCGCAGCCGCCGGACGGCGCGCCGCGCCGTGGACGGCTGCTGCGGTGCCGTCCCCCGCGCGCGTTTCGGCCGCCTGACCCGGTCGTCGCCGTGCCAGTCGGGCACCGTGACCTCGTAGTCGGACTCCCGGAGTCCGGCGGCCTCGTCCCGGAAGTACGGATAGGCGAGGAAGAGCTTGTCGCCGCGGTCCGAACGCACGAGCTCCGGGACCTCTCCTCCCCGGAGGAACCTCAACACGTCGGTCAGCAGGTCGAGGCGGCCGCGCGCGACACAGGCGAGCCTCAGCCGCTCGGCCACCTTGATCCGGCGGGCGACGCCGTCCGTCCAGTAGCTCCGCATCAGAGGAGCCGCGAGCTCCATCTTGTGCCGCTGCTCGTCCGGCGGCTGCCTCAGCAGGCCGGTGGCGAACTGCTGGAGCATGCCGACCGTGAAGGGCCTGACCATGAGCTGGTCGCGCTTCGGGCCGGCCGGCTCCAGCCTGTGGATGAGCGCCATCATGGCTTCCATCGCGTCGAAGCGAAGGGTGTAACCGCCCCTCCTGGTCGCGTGGTTGCCGTCGGCTCGGCCGACGAGGTGGTAACAGACGTAGTCCGCGACGACGGAGACGCCGGCGCCGCGCAGGTACGCCTCCATCGTGAAGAGGGCGTCCTCGCCGGTCTCGAGCCGCTCGTCGAAGCGCAGCCCGATCCGTTCCAGCAGGTCACGCCGGAAGAGCTTCTGGGCACTGAGCGTGTAGATCACCTTGGACCGGTGGACGTCGACGCGCTCCTCGGTCCGCGACCACATCGACTTGGGCGCCCCCCGGTTGACGCCGATCACCTTGCCGAGCACGACGTCGGTTCCGGCCCGGTCGCCCATCGCGACCATCCGCTCCAGGGCTTCCTCGCCGAAGTAGTCGTCCGCGTCGAGGAAGAAGACGTACCGGCCGCGGGCGAGCCCGATGCCGACGTTGCGCGGGCCGCTGGGGCCTCCGGAGTTCTCCTGGCGGACGACGCGCATGTCGATGGCGGTCCGGGCGGCGAACTCCTCCAGGTACTCCCCCGTGCCGTCGGTCGAGCCGTCGTCGACCGCCACGATCTCCATGCGCCCGGCCGGAAGCGTCTGCGCATCGACGGACTCCAGGCAGCGGATCAGATACGGCATCGCCTCATAGGCGCCGATGATCACGGTCACATCTGGTGCGGCGGTGGTGCCCATTTCTCCCCGGTTCACACAAAAACGCATCAATCAGGAGAAACGATGGAATGATGGCACACGCCCCGTTCCAGGCACGGACACGCCGAACGGCCCGTACGTTCCCCTCCCTCAGGAGGAGACGGACGGGCCGTCGTGTGGGTTGTGTCGAAAATCGGACGACATTCGAACCGGGCGATAATGGATGGATAACACCAGGTGAACGCATCGGTGTCCGGTCGCCACTCTCACGTTCCGTGGCCGGCCGGACACCCCCTGGTTCAGCGGATCGCCGTGGGACCCGCTCCTATGCCGGCGTCGGCCTCCGGCACGTCCGGAGCGTCCGGCACGTCGGGGTCGACCGCGGCGTCGGCCTCGGCGATGATCTCGGCCGTGCCGTCGCCCGCACCGCTGGACTCCGCCTCGGCGTCCGGCAGGGGGGCGGCCGGCTGCTGCCCGCCGACGCGCTGCGCGACACCGATGTTCCGTGCTTCCGCCTTGGCCGCCAGCGCGTGGACCGCGGCGTTGAACTGCTCCATGGAGGTCGGCTCGTCCGGACCCAGCAGGTAGGTCTTGAGCTCATGCCGGGCCTCGGCCAGCGGGTCGGCGGCCGGATCGGCGACGGCCCGCAGCAGTTCGTCGATCTCCGCGGCGCTGTTGGAGAGGATGACGGCCGCCCTCACGGCGGTGTTCTGACGCTTGAACTCCTCCGCGCCCAGCTCGGCCGAGTCCGTGACCGCGTACGGCTTCCCGCTCGCGATGAAGTCGGACACCACGCTGGAGATGTCCGAGACCATGGCGTCGGACTGGTTGAAGCAGTCGTACAGCTTCGGCTGCGCGCCGGTCACCGTCATGTGCTGCCACCAGCCGAAGGAGCGCCAGTAGGCGTCGTTCCACTCGGCCCGCAGGGTGGTGATCTCGGCCTGGCGAGCCGGGTCGGCGAGCGCGAGACGCGACTCGTCCGCCTCGTCGCCACCGGCGCGGCCCGGCTTCGCCAGCTCCTCCAGACGGGCCTCGATGCGGACCAGTTCCGCCTTCGCCTCACCCTGGCCGGCCGCCGCGGCGGCGGCCTCCTTCACCCAGCGCGGTTCGGCGGCGCGCTTCTGCGCGGAGGTGGCGATCAGATTCTGGATCCTGGTGTCGACGGCCTTGGCCTTGGCACTGCGGATACCGGTGAAGGGGTGCGGCTTGTAGATGACCCGGACCGGGCTGTCGGCCGTGAGCAGGCGGCGGACGATGTGCTCGCCGGCCAGGAGCAGCGACGTGTTGCCGGGGTTGTCGTCCCAGCCCTCCCAGGTGGGGGCGTACAGCACCGTCGGGACGGGGTTCCTGGTGGTGCCGGTCCAGCTCTCGATCGGCGCCAGCTGGGGCCGTCCGACCTCGACGATGTCCTCGTCGCGGATGCCGACGTCGGCCAGGGCGTAGCGGTCGCGGCCCGCACGGCCGGCCGTCCACACCTCGTCGTAGACCTTGGAGTACGGGTTGACGCTGGCCAGCTTGTCGCTGTCGCCGTGGCCGATGAAGACGTGCTTCATCGTCGGGACGCGCAGCATGTGGATGTTCTTGCCGACGTTGGCCGGATACAGACACACCCGGACGGTGGAGAGGTCCAGGTTCATCAGGTGGGTGCCGGCGGGAACGCAGACGACGGGTACGGAGGTGTCCGCGAGCTGCGACACGAGGTTGCGCTCGCGCATGACGATGAGCGGGCGTCCCTCGACGGCCGCCATGGTCTCGAGCCACATGTTGCCCTGGTAGGCGGACTCGCTGGAGCCGGAGAAGTAGAGCACGACGGTCGGCTGGTACTCGCCCAGCCAGGTGTCCAGCGCCTTCAGCACGGCGGGGGCCGAGGGCGCCTGCCGGTTCTTGCGCAGGTACGGGACGAGCACGGCGTTGTAGCCGAGGGCCAGCAGCAGCGTGACGGCCGCGCCGATGTACCCGATCATGTCCTCGCCCGTGCCGGCGGCGATCAGGACGCCCGCCACCGCGGGGAGGTCGAGGTGGAGCATCTTCTCGCTGGCGCGGTGCAGCAGCGCGCGCGGCGGGCCGTTGGGGATGCGGACGCCGTGCAGGTCCACGTTGCGGGTGACGATCGGCAGGCTGCGGCGCAGCCGGATCAGCGTCGTGAGCGCGCCGTGCGGAGCCTGCAGACCGTAGAAGAGAAGGAAGCAGGCGACCGCCGCGTAGAACAGCGGCTCCTGGGCGAGGTCCAGCCGGGCCAGGAGCAGGATGATCATCAGCTGACGGAGCAGGAAGCGGATGGAGAGCCCCGCCCGCACCTTTCCGAGCCTGTTGACCAGATAGCTGCCGCGCTGGTGCAGGTACCAGTCCGCGATGTACGTGACAGCCGTGGCCGCCGCGAAGAACCAGATATCGGGGAGAAGAGCGGCGATCATGACGCAGGGATATCCCAGCATCATCAGTATCGCTGCCGCCAGTTCTGACCGACTGCCCACACGGGCCAGGCGGATGGCTGTCGAAATCACGAAGAACCTGCTCCAGGGGGTGCCGGTTGATTCACGTATTGAGGGAAATGTGAAGATTCGGCTTCACGCACACGGGCCCCCGGAATCACCTTTCAGTGAATCCGGAGGCCCGTAAAAGCACAATTGTCAAGAATTATTACACATCTTCTTGACGGTCCAGCACCGAGGCCAGCGCCTGCTCGAAGCCCGAGGCTTCGGTGACATCACGGGTCGGGTCCTGCTGCCGTACGTCGATGACGTGACCCGTCATCGCGGACAGGAGCACGTCGAGCGAGGTGCGCGCCACGGCCTCGGAGGAGAGCAGCGAGCCCTCCGGCTCCTGGCCGAACGCCTTGGTCCGCATGGGGGTCGCGGTGCGCTCCGGGTTCACGCAGTTGACCCTGACGCCCTCGCCCGCCCACTCGTCGGCCAGCGCCTGGGTGAGGTTGACCATCGCGGCCTTGGTGGAGGAGTAGAGGCTGTACTCGGCACGGCCCCGGGTGTAGCTGCTGGAGGTGTACAGGAGCAACTGCCCCTGGGTCTCCGCCAGGTACTTGTACGAGGCTCGGGCGATCTGCACCGGGGCCAGGTAGTTGACGTTCAGCGCTTCCTGGATCGTCGTGTTGTCCGTCTCGGCCAGCTTGCCGATGCGCAGCACGCCCGCGGTGTTGATGACGTAGTCGATGCGGCCGGTCTCGGCGTAGGCCTTGGACAGCGCGTCGTCGATGTGCTCGGGGTTCTCCACGTGCGTACCGGTGGTGGAGCGGCCCAGCGCGTACACCGTGGCGCCGTACTGCTCGGCCAGGGTGCCGATGTCGGCGCCGATGCCGTACGAACCGCCGAAGACCACCAGGGTCTTGCCGGAGAGCAGCTCGCGGTAGGCGGCCTCGTCGGCCTGGCGGGGGGCCGCGGTGGAGGCCAGTTGGAAGAGCTTGTCGGTGATGAAGACGTCGACCGGCTGGGTCACCTTCATGTTGTACTCGTCGCCCGCGACCACGAAGATCGGCACGTCGGGGAGGTACCGCAGGACGACCGAGCAGTCGTCGGTGGCCTGGAAGTTCGGGTCGCCTGCCGCGACCTCGTACGCCTTGCGGATCGTGGACAGCTTGAACGCCTGCGGGGTCTGGCCGCGGCGCAGCCGGGACCGGTCCGGGACGTCGGTGATGAACTCGCCGTCCTCGCCGTGGGTGCGGGTCACGATGATCGTGTCGGCGGACGGGATGGCGACGTCCACCGCCTGGTACCGGCCGAGGGCGTCCACGCAGTCCTTGATGACGCGCTGCGACAGGAGCGGGCGGACCGCGTCGTGGAAGAGGACGTTGCGGTCCTCTCCCTCGGCGAGCCCCTCACCGAGGGCCTCGATGGCACGCTCGGTGGTCTCGTTCCGGGTGCTGCCACCTTCGATGATCTTGATGACCTTGGTCAGCCCGGCCTTGGCGACGATCTTCTCGACGTCGGGTACGAAGCCCGGCGCCATCAGCACGATGACATCGTCGATGTCCTCGGCGTTCTGGAAGATGGTCAGCGTGTGCTCGATGACTGCCTTACCGGCGATCTTCAGCAGTTGCTTGGGGATGGACAGTCCCACACGCTGACCGGTCCCACCGGCGAGCACGACCGCTGTGGTCCGGGGCTTGGCTTCATGCGGCACAGACACAGACGACCTACCTTGCGATGACAGGGGGGAACAGTGTGATGGTCGCACTCTCCGCGACCGTCTCGCAAGGTGGACGTTTACCGTCCCTTGCCCTTGGGAAACCTGCAGTTCACCGTCTGGCCAGGCAGATTGACGGCTCCGCCGCCCCGGCCCCTGGTGACGGACTCCACAGACGTGTTACGCAATCCGCACATGAGCGGGCAGCGCACCGCCTCCACCTGGCAGTTCCCGGTGAAACCGGGCCGGGCGCCCCCGCAGGACAGGGGCGCCCGGCAGGCAGGCCTAGAAGGGGTCGAACTCGTCGTACTCACGCTGCGCGACATCCTTCTCGGACTCACGCTCGCGGCGGCGCTGCGCGGCGGGGCGCGGAGCCTCCATACGGTGGTCCTCACCGCGGCGGCCCAGCATCTCGGCACCGGCGGCCATGGTCGGCTCCCAGTCGAAGACGACCGCGTTGTCCTCGGGGCCGATGGCCACGCCGTCGCCGGCCTGGGCGCCCGCCTTGCGGAGCGCGTCCTCGACACCGAGGCGGTTGAGCCGGTCCGCGAGGTAGCCGACGGCCTCGTCGTTGTTGAAGTCGGTCTGACGGATCCAGCGCTCGGGCTTCTCGCCGCGGACGCGGTAGATGCCGTCGTCCTCCACGGTGACCGTGAAACCGGCGTCGTCGACGGCCTTGGGACGGATGACGACCCGGGTCGACTCCTCCTTCGGCTTGCTGGCGCGCGCCTCGGCGATGATCCCGGCGAGGGCGTACGAGAGCTCGTTGAGGCCCTTGTGCGCGATGGCCGAGACCTCGAAGACGCGGTAACCGCGTGCCTCCAGGTCCGGGCGGATCATGTCGGCGAGGTCCTGGCCGTCCGGGATGTCGATCTTGTTGAGGGCGACGATGCGCGGGCGGTTCTCGAGACCGCCGTAGAGCCGGAGCTCCTCCTCGATCATGTCCAGGTCGGAGAGCGGGTCGCGGTCGGACTCCAGCGTGGCGGTGTCCAGGACGTGCACGAGCACGGAGCAGCGCTCGACGTGGCGCAGGAACTCCAGACCGAGGCCCTTGCCCTGGCTGGCGCCCGGGATGAGCCCCGGGACGTCCGCGATGGTGTAGACGGTCGAGCCCGCGGTGACCACGCCGAGGTTGGGCACGAGGGTCGTGAAGGGGTAGTCCGCGATCTTCGGCTTGGCGGCCGACAGCACGGAGATGAGCGAGGACTTCCCGGCGCTCGGGTAGCCGACGAGCGCGACGTCGGCGACGGTCTTGAGCTCCAGGACGATGTCCCGGCTCTCGCCGGGCTCGCCGAGCAGCGCGAAGCCGGGCGCCTTGCGGCGCGCCGAGGCCAGCGCGGCGTTGCCGAGGCCGCCGCGGCCACCCTGGCCCGCGACGAAGGTGGTGCCCTGGCCGACGAGGTCCGCGAGGACGTTGCCGGCCTTGTCGAGCACGACGGTGCCGTCCGGGACGGGCAGCACCAGGTCCTGGCCGTCCTTGCCCGAACGGTTGTCACCGGCGCCGGGCTGGCCGTTCGTGGCCTTGCGGTGAGGGTGGTGGTGGTAGTCCAGCAGTGTGGTGACGGCCTGCTCGACGACGAGGATCACATCGCCGCCGCGTCCGCCGTTGCCCCCGTCCGGGCCGCCCAGCGGCTTGAACTTCTCACGGTGCACGGAGGCCACGCCGTGGCCTCCGTTACCCGCGGCGGCATGCAGCTCGACGCGGTCCACGAAGGTGGTCATGGGTGGGTGCCTCCAGGTACTGCGGAAAAGATACGGGAATGTCTCTTGACGTAACGCGCCGAGGGCGGACCCGCTTCCCCGTTTACCGGGAAAGCTGAGATCCGCCCTCGGAAGGTGCTGTGTCGTCTCGCCGTTGCCTGGATCAGGCAGCGACGGGAACGATGTTCACGACCTTGCGGCCACGGTGCGTACCGAACTCCACCGCACCGGCGGTCAGCGCGAACAGCGTGTCGTCGCCGCCACGGCCGACGCCCGTGCCCGGGTGGAAGTGGGTGCCGCGCTGGCGGACCAGGATCTCACCGGCGTTGACGGCCTGACCGCCGAAGCGCTTCACGCCGAGCCGCTGAGCGTTGGAATCGCGCCCGTTCCGAGTGGACGATGCGCCCTTCTTGTGTGCCATGTCTCCTCAGTCCCTTACTTCGCAGCCGCGGGGATACCGGTGACCTTGATCGCCGTGTACTGCTGGCGGTGACCCTGGCGACGGCGGTAACCGGTCTTGTTCTTGTAGCGAAGGATGTCGATCTTCGCGCCCTTGTGGTGGTCCACGATCTCGGCCTGGACCTTGATGCCGTCCAGCACCCACGGGTCGCTGGTCACGGCGTCGCCGTCGACAACGAGCAGGGTCGAGAGCTCGACCGTGTCGCCAACCTTGGCGGTGGAAATCTTGTCAACCTCAACGATGTCGCCGACAGCAACCTTGTGCTGGCGACCACCGCTGCGCACGATGGCGTACACGCGGATCTCTCTCTCACTCGGAACGGATCCCCTGATGCCAGCCGCCCGCGCAGGCCGGGGCCCGCGACAGTCCGGAAGGATGAGCGGCCTCCCCCGGGGACGGATCACCGGGAGGGATGTGCTCAGGGGGTAGGCGCACAGAAACACGCCGAGGGTCAAGATTACGGGGCGGACCGCAGGGGGTCAAACCGGGTTCCCCGCCGCGCACACGGTGGACGCGGGCGGGTGCGAGTCGGTACGGAGCGGATCGAACGTACTCTTTGTCCTGATCCGTTCCCCGAAAGGTGCTGACGTGACGTACAAGGTCCAGCCCACCGCACAGGTCGACCAGAGTGCCCGGATCGGGGACGGCAGCAGTGTCTGGGAGCTCGCCCAGATCCGTGAGGGCGCCCGGCTCGGCGAGGGCTGCGTGATCGGCCGCGGTGCCTACGTGGGCACGGATGTGCGGATCGGGGACAACGTCAAGCTGCAGAACTACGCCCTGGTGTACGAGCCGGCCGAGCTCGGTGACGGTGTCTTCGTCGGCCCCGCCGTCGTCCTCACCAACGACCGCAACCCGCGCTCGGTCGACCCCGGGGGCAGGCAGAAGCGCGACGGTGACTGGGAGGCCGTGGGCGTGAAGGTGAGCGAGGGCGCCTCGCTCGGCGCACGGTCCGTGTGTGTCGCGCCCCTGCGGATCGGACGCTGGGCCATGGTGGCGGCCGGCGCCGTGGTGACCAAGGACGTTCCGGACTTCGGCCTGGTCGCAGGCGTACCGGCCCGCCGGATCGGCTGGGTGGGGCGGTCCGGCGTCAAGCTCGTCGAGCGAGTGGAGGAGCCGGGGGTCTGGGAGTGCCCGCGGACCGGCGCACTGCACGACGAGGACGACGGCGTGCTGACGGAACGCGTCGCGCGGGCGCTCTGAGGCGTACGACGGCTCCCCGTCCCGCCGCGTCCGGCACCCGCGGGGTCAGCCGCCGATGACCACGCGGCGCACGCCCTCCCACAGCGCCGGGTCCGTGGTGCGGCGTCCGTCGACGAGGACGCGGACGTCCGGCAGGCTCCGCGCGGACAGCTCGCGGTACTCGGGGTGGTCGGTCTGGACGACCGCCGCGGTGACGGCCTGGTTCTCGTGCGGGACCAGGCCCAGGGACCGCAGGTCCCCGGGGCTGTAGAGGGGGTCCGACACGAAGGCCACCGCGCCGCGCTCCCGGAGTGCCTGGACCACACCGAAGACGCCGGAGAACGCGGTCTCCCTGACGCCGCCGCGGTAGGCGGCGCCCAGCACGAGGACCCCTACGCCCTCCAGGTCGCCGTAGGCAGCGGCCAGCAGGTCCACGGCGTACCGGGGCATCGCGGCGTTGGCCTCACGGGCAGCGCGCACCACGGTCGCCCCGGGGTCGTTCCACAGGTACATCTGCGGGTAGACCGGGATGCAGTGGCCGCCGACGGCGATGCCGGGCCGGTGGATATGGCTGTAGGGCTGGCTGTTGCAGGCGTCGATGACCTGCTCGACGTCGATGTCGTGCAGGTCGGCGAAGCGGGCGAACTGGTTGGCCAGACCGATGTTGACGTCCCGGTAGGTGGTCTCGGCGAGTTTCGCCATCTCGGAGGCCTCCGCCGTGCCGAGGTCCCAGACACCGTTGGGGCGGGGCAGGTCGTCGCGTTCGTCGAAGTCGAGCACCGCCCCGTAGAACTCGACGCCGCGCAGCGTCGACGCCTCGTCGATGCCTCCGACGAGCTTGGGGTACCGCCGCAGGTCGGCGAAGACGCGGCCGGTCAGGACCCGCTCCGGGGAGAAGACGAGAGGGAAGTCGCGTCCGGGGGTGAGGCCGGATCCCTCCGCCAGCATCGGCGCCCAGCGGTTGCGGGTCGTGCCGACCGGCAGGGTGGTCTCGTAGCTGACGAGAGTGCCGGGGCGCAGGCCCGCGGCGACGGCCTTCGTCGCCGCGTCCATCCAGCCGAAGTCCGGGGCGCCCCCGGAGTCCACGAAGAGCGGGACGACGACCACGACGGCCTCGGACGCCGCGACGGCGGCCGTGGTGTCCGTCGTCGCGGAGAGCAGGCCGGCGCCCACGGCCTCCTTGAGCCTGACGTCCAGGTCGCGCTCGCCGGGGAACGGCTCGGTGGCCGAGTTCACCAGGCCGACGACCTCCTCGTCGACGTCCGCGCCGATGACCGTGTGGCCCTTGGCGGCGAACTGCACGGCGAGCGGGAGCCCGATCTTGCCCAGCGCCACTACACAGATGTTCATCGGCTTCGCCTTCTCTTCGGTCTCAACAGCCTCCACAGCCTGGTACCCGGTCCGTCCCGGGACTCCACCAGCGGAGCTGTCGTGATCACGAGCCGGCCCTTGGTGTTCGGTCTGGCCGCGACGCGGTAGGGCTCGGCCTCACCCCACCGGCGGGCCAGCGGCATGGGCCGTCCGCCGGTCCTCACCGGGATCTCGTAGGCCGCCCCCGCGACGTCGACGTGGACGCGGACCCCCTTCTTCGCCCGGACGGCGGGGACCGGGACGCGGCCGCGGATCCGGGTGGCGCGCCCGTCCTCGGTCGCCGCGGCGGTGAACTCGCCGGGTGCCTGGGCAAGCCGGTCCTCCGGCCGCATCCTGCGGGCGCCCGGCCCGTCCGCGCTCGGCGGCATGGCTCCCTGCGCGAGGACGACCACCGCCGAGGACAGGTCCCCGACGACACCGAGCCGCACCCGCACGGTGAGCCAGAGGTCCGCGCCCTGCTGCTCCCAGTCGGCGGACTCGAACTCCGTACCCGCCGCCAGCCGGCCGGCCACCGTCTCGCCGAGGACCTCGTAGTACCGGTCGTCCAGGCCCACCACGGGGTCCCGGAATCCCGGGTATTCGGCGAAGGCGCGGTCGCCCTCCAGCCGGAAGGGCGGGGCACCGTACGCGGACTCGTCCGCGATGGCGCTGGTGAGGGCCTCCACGGCCCCGCGCCCGGCCAGGCCGAAGCGCACCCGGCGCCTCACTCCCGTGCTGTCGCGCAGCGCGTCGGTGTAGTAGGCGTCCAGCAGCGCGGAGAGCCCGTCGCACAGGTGCCGCCGGGTGTCGACGTCGAGTGCGGCGAAGTCCGCCAGCAGGAGCTTGGAGAGCTCCCAGGCGAAGTGGCGTGCCAGGAGGGCGTCCCGGCGGGGACCGGCCGGGACCAGGCCGGCCGCGTGGTCCATGATGCGGGCCGTGCACCGCAGCCGGGCGAGGTGGTCGGCCCGGTAGGTGATGTTGCTCGAGTCGCCACGCCTGACCGCGTAGTAGCAGGTGTAGTCGGCGAGCACCGAGATCCTGCGCGCGCGCACGCACGCCTCGATGGTGAACGGCTGGTCGCTGCCGACCGGCAGGTCCTCCGGGAAGCGCAGGTGGTGCTTCTCCACCAGCTCACGTCTGAACAGCTTGGTGTTCGCCAGAGTGAACGGCAGGGGCGAGTCGTACAGACTGATGTCGGGGGCGTTGTGCGCGTACAGCTTCTGGTGCACGTACCGTCCGCCGACTCCGACCATCCGACCGACGACGACGTCCGATCCGTGCGTGTCCGCATAGGCCACCAGCCGCTCCAGGGCCTCTTCGCCCAGGTAGTCGTCGGAGCCGACGAAGTAGACGAAACGTCCGGTGGCCCGGTCCAGAGCACGGTTGCTGGGGGCGGCGGGGCCGCCCGAATTGGCCTGGCGCAGCACGGTGACCACATCCGGATATCGTTCGGCGAACCGGTCGAGTTCGCTTCCGCTACCGTCGGTGGAGCCGTCGTCGACCGCGATCACTTCGAGGCGCTCCGGCCCGATGCTCTGCCCCACCAGGGAGTTCAGACACTCCGTCAGGTAGGGCATCGTGTTGTACACCGCCACGATCACGGTGACGTCGGGGCATACGGTCATGAGGTCACCGGGGCCATCCGCCCGCCGCCCACCGGTGTACGGGCGCCCTCGACGAGCCGGGAGTACACGCCGTCGAGGACCGCCGCCTGCGTCTCCCAGGTCCATTCCGTGAGCATGCCCGGCCGGTCGTAGGCGTCCCGGTAGCGCCCCGGGTCGGCGAGGACCGCGGCCACCGCCCGTACGTAGTCCGCGACGTCCTCGGCGGTGAAGACCTCGCCCTGCCCGGTGGTGGCGACGGTCCCTCCCATCGTCCGGACGTCGCTGACGACGAGGGGGAGCCTGGCGTGGGAGTACTCGAAGAACTTGGTGATCAGGGCGATCTCGTGGTTCGGCCAGTGGTGGATCGGGATGACCCCGACGTCCGCCGCGGCCAGGTGACGGACCACCTGGTCGTGGGGGACGTACGGCAGCACGTGCACGCGGTCCCGCACGCCGAGCGCGACGGCGCGCCCTCCGAGCGTCCGCACGTAGGGCGAGTCGCCGCGCGGGACGACGAACGCGACGTGCGCGGCGGGCAGGTGCGGCAGAGCCTCGACCATGATGTCGAGTCCCCGCTGGGGTGCGGCGGAGCCGCTGTAGACCACCAGCGGCACCTCGGGGCCGATTCCGCACAGAGCCCGCAGGTCGGGGACCGGCTCGGCGGCCCGGTCCGCGGGAACCACGGCGTCGGGGGCGTTGAGCACCACCTCCGGGAGTTCACTCAGCCCGTGGTGCTCGGCCAGCATCTGCGCCAGGGTCCCCGACACGGTGGTGACGGCGTCCGCGTACTTCACGTGTTCCCGCTCGTGGGCGCACTGGGCGACGTGCCAGCGCGGGTGCGGGTTCCAGGGTTTGATGCCGGGCAGGTACTCGTGCGCGTCCCAGACGAGCCGTACGGTGCGGCCCCTGGCCTCGGCCCGCAGCTTGGCGCGTGCGCCGACACCGAGCATCCGGAAGTCGTTCGCGTGGATCAGGTCGGGTTCGAGGGAGTCGATGACCTTGCCGTAGGCGAGCTCCAGGTCCCAGAGACCCGGGTCGAGCCGGCGCCAGGCCCTCTCCCCCATCGCCCGGACCCAGAAGGCCGTGGTGAACCGGTCGAGCGGGGTGTCCATGTCCTTGCGGCGGCGCTCCAGCGCGGCGGTGTGCCGGGCACGCAGCCGGACCCACTTGCCCATGCCCCGGGCGAGCAGCCGCGTGGGCAGCAGCCGCGCCCTCGCGACGGCCGAGCCGTTCCGCCCGGTCTCGATGACCTGGAGGTTGAGCTCGGCGCGCCACGCCTTCATCCGCTGCTTGCGGTACTCGGCCAGCGGGCCCGGCGGATAGGCGAGCGGTGCGCGCAGGAACGCCCGGCGGTACTCGTGCCGGCGGCGGTGCAGGGGCGTCGCGACCGGCAGCAGCCGTACCCGCGCCTCCCCCAGCCGCCAGCTCTTCGCCTTCTTCTCGGGCGACTTGCCCAGGAGCACCACGTCCCAGCCGGCCGCCGCGGCGGACCGGGCCTCCTTCTGTACGCGGGAGTCGCCTTTCACACCGTTCTCGACCAGCATGACGATCTTCCCGCGGCGAAGCCGGGGCACCGCGTCCGGGTCAGGCTCCATGGGGAACAGCCTCCTCCGCCTCGAAGACCACCGTGCGGCCCGTCCTGGCCGAGTCGAGCAGGGAGGCGGCCACTTCCACGGTGCGCAGCCCCTGCCGCAGCGTGCAGATGTCGGAGGAGAGGCCCTGCACGGCGTCCCGGAAGAGTTCGTGCTCGACGAGCAGCGGCTCACGCTTGGCGATCGCGTAGCGGATCATGTCGCCCTCGGAGACGCCACGGAACGCGCGCAGGGCCTCCCACTCGGTGTCGACCGCCGCGTTCGAGTAGAACGTCAGGTCGGCGGTCAGGGTGTCGGCGATGAGGCAGCCCCGCTCGCCGGTGACCGAGGTGAACCGCTCCTTGAGGGGGCTCAGCCAGTTGACCAGGTGGTTGACCATCGTCCCGTCGGAGAGCCGGCCCACCGCGCTGACCATGTCCTCGTACGGGCGGCCCGACTTCGACACGGTGTGGGCCGCGATAGACACGTAGCTCCGGCCGGTCATCCAGGCCGTCAGGTCGATGTCGTGGGTGGCCAGGTCCTTCACCACTCCGACGTCGGCTATGCGGTGCGGGAAGGGGCCCTGGCGCCGGGTCACCACCTGGTAGAGGTCGCCGAGTTCGCCGGTCTCCAGGCGGCTGCGGAGTGAGCGCAGGGCGGGGTTGCACCGCTCGATGTGGCCGACGCCCGCCGTCAGGTGCCGCGACTCGAAGGCGTCCACGAGGCGCAGGGCGCCTTCGACGGAGTCCGCGAGCGGCTTCTCGACGAGCACGCAGACACCGGCCTCGGCGAGTCTCAGGCCGACTTCCTCGTGCAGGCCCGTCGGGCAGGCGACGACGGCGTAGTCGATGCCCAGGGCCAGGAGGTCCTCGACGTCCGGCAGGACGGGTGCCCCTTGGGCCCAGTCGTTCTTGTCGCCCAGCGGATCGACGACGCCGGCCAGCTCGACGCCTTCCAGGGCGTCCAGGACACGTGCGTGGTGGCGGCCCATGGAGCCGAGGCCGATCAGACCTGCCCTCAGTCCGGCGTTCACAGGACCACCTCCAGAGCGTTGACGGCGGCGACCACCCGCTCCAGGTCCTCCTGGCCGAGGGAGGGGTGCACGGGCAGCGAGAGGACCTCGGCGGCGGCCCGCTCGGTCTCCGGGAGGTCCCAGAGACGGCCGGCCTTCTGGTCCGGCTCCCAGTAGGGCTTGAGCCGGTGGATCGGCGTCGGGTAGTAGACCGCGTGCCCGATGCCCGCTTCGGCCAGCTGCGCCGCCGCGGAGTCCCGGGAGCCGGGGACGCGCACGGTGTACTGGTGGTAGACGTGCCGGGCGCCCTCGGCGACCGGCGGCGTGGTGACGCCGGGAGCGGTGATGTGCGTGTCGAGGTGGTCGGCGTTGGCCCGGCGCCGCTCGGTCCATTCCCCGATCCTGGCGAGCTGCACGCGGCCGACGGCGGCGGAGACGTCCGTCATCCGCAGGTTGGCACCGATGATCTCGTTGGCGTAGCGCTGCTCCATGCCCTGGTTGCGCAGCAGGCGCAGGGTCCGGGCCAGTGCCGGGTCGGCGGTGGTGACCATGCCGCCCTCGAGGGAGTGCATGTTCTTGGTCGGGTAGAAGCTGAAGGCGCCGCCCGCACCGAACGCCCCGACCGGAGTCCCGTCCAGTGCCGCGGCGTGCGCCTGGCAGGCGTCCTCGACCACGGCGAGGCGGTGCTCGTCGGCCACGCGCATGAGCCGGCCCATCGCGGCCGGGTGCCCGTAGAGGTGCACCGGCATGACCGCGGCGGTGCGGGGCGTGATCGCGGCCTCCACGGCGGCCGGGTCGAGGCCGAAGCTCCCCCGCTCGATGTCGGCGAAGACCACGTCGGCACCGGTCAGCCGTACCGCGTTCGCGGACGCCGCGAAGGAGAACGAGGGGACGATCACCTCGTCGCCCCTGCCGATGCCCAGGGCGAGGAGCAGCAGGTAAAGGGCCGATGTGCCGGAGTTGACCGCGACGCAGTGCCGTCCGTCCACCAGGCCGGAGAAGTCCTCCTCGAAGCCCGCGACCTCGGGACCCTGCACGACGCGACCGCTGCGCATCACACGGACCACGGCCTCGATCTCGGCCTCCCCGATGACGGGACTGGCTGCGGGAACCGGCTGCTCGTTGATGCTCGCCATCGACGACCTCCTTGACGAGTGCGCGGATCGCGCGCTCCTCGCCCTGCCATACCAGGGATGCATCGAATCATGACACATATGGACATATGTAGCGCAGGGATGAGGTTCCACCGCTGTCGGGCGACCCGGGGCCGGTACAACACACGTGTCCCGCCCCGAAGCGCTCGGGGCGGGACACGTGGGGCCGTCAGCGGCTCGGCTACTCGCTCTCGCCGGTACGCGCGGAGGCTGCCGCGGAGGGCGACGACTGCTCGGCGGCGACGGTCTTCTTCGCCGCCGCCTTCTTGGTGGTCGTCTTCTTCGCGGCGGTCTTCTTCGCGACCGTCTTGGCGGCGGTCTTCTTGGTGGCCGCCTTCTTCGCCGTGGCCTTCTTCGCGGTCTTCCGCGCAGCGGCCTTCTTCACCGGAGCTTCCGATTCCGAAGCCTCGGCGCCGGCGGCGCCGGTCGCCTCGGAGTCGCCCGCGACCACGACGACCGCGGCCTCGTCGGCCCCTGACGGCGAGCCTGCCGGGGCGGTGGCCTTGCGGGTCGCCCG
>NZ_NEUF01000053.1:0-159 GCF_002910915.1 Streptomyces sp. SM10
CGATCGCCGCGCTCAACGGGCCTGCCTCGACGGTGGTTTCCGGCGATGAGGATGCTGTGCTGGCGATCGCCGCGCACTTTGAGGCGGAGGGTCGTAAGTCCAAGCGGCTGCGGGTGAGTCATGCGTTCCACTCGCCGCGTATGGAGGCCATGCTCGACG
>NZ_NEUF01000053.1:167-1878 GCF_002910915.1 Streptomyces sp. SM10
GCGGTCGCGGAGACGCTGACCTTCCACCAGCCCGAGATCGCGATAGTTTCCAACGTCACCGGCCGTGTCGTAGCAGACGACGAGGTTGGTTCGGCGGACTACTGGGTGCGCCATGTCCGTGAGGCGGTTCGTTTCGTCGACGGGATGCGCACCCTCCAGGAGCAGGGCGTGTCCACGTTCCTGGAGCTGGGCCCCGACGGAGTGCTCAGCGCCATGGGCCAGGACTGTGTCCAGGAGTCGGCGTTCGCCCCGGTGCTGCGCAAGGACCGCGACGAAGCGACGACTCTCGTCACCGCGCTCGCAGAGGCACACGTGCGTGGTGTGCCGATTGCGTGGGCCGCGTACTTCGCGCGTTCAGGTGCGGCGCGGTTGGATCTGCCGACCTACGCCTTCCAGCACGAGCGCTACTGGCCGGAATCCGCCCCTATCGGTCTTGTGGCCGAGGACAGCACCGGCTCGACGTCGGACCACCGCTTCTGGGACGCCGTCGAGACCGGAGACCTCGACGCCTTGGCGCGCACGCTGGACTCGTCCGACATCGGCCCGCTCCGCGACGTCATGCCTGTCCTCTCGTCCTGGCGTCGCCAGTCGCGCGAGCTCTCCACCGTGGACTCCTGGCGTTATCGGGTGGTGTGGAAGTCGGTTGGGGGTGTGGTGTCGGAGTCGCTCCCGGGTGGTTGGCTTGTGGTGTGTGGGTCGGGTGTGGTTGATGGCCCGGTGGTGTCGGGGTTGGTGGCTCGTGGTGCGGGTGTGTTGGTGGTCGATGGTGTTGTTGACGGTGGGGTGTTGGGGGAGCGTCTGGTAGGCGTTTCGGGCGTGGTGTCGTTGTTGGATGCTGCGGGGACGTTGGGGTTGGTTCAGGTTCTGGCCGGTGTGGGTGTGCCGGTGCGTGTGTGGTGTGTGACCAGTGGTGCGGTGTCGGTGGGTCGTGCTGATGGTGTGGTGGATCCGTTGGGTGCTCAGGTGTGGGGTCTGGGGCGTGTGGCGGGGCTGGAGTTGCCTCAGGTGTGGGGTGGGCTGGTCGATGTCGCGGGGGTTGTGGACGAGCGTGTGCTGGGCCGGTTGTGTGGGGTGTTGGCCGGTGGGGGTGGTGAGGATCAGGTAGCGGTGCGGGGCTCGGGTGTG
This sequence comes from Streptomyces sp. SM10, assembly GCF_002910915.1. Classification (GTDB taxonomy): domain Bacteria; phylum Actinomycetota; class Actinomycetes; order Streptomycetales; family Streptomycetaceae; genus Streptomyces. Next base: position 1,293 of record NZ_NEUF01000053.1, read on the forward strand.
TTCGGGCGTCGTGTGGTGCGTGCCCCGGGGTCGGGTGGGGGTGCGGGTGTTGTTGTGGGTGGGACGGTGTTGGTGACGGGGGGTTCGGGTGCCTTGGGTGGGCATGTGGCCCGGTGGGTGGTGGGTGAGGGTGCCGGCCGTGTGGTGTTGGTGAGCCGTGGTGGTTCGGTTTCGGGGGAGCTGGTCTCTGAGTTGGAGGGGCTGGGTGCCGAGGTTGTGGTCGCTGCGTGTGATGTGAGTGATCGGGGTGCTCTGGCGGGGCTGGTGGAGGAGGTCGAGTCGGTCGGCGGTCCGGTGCGCGCGGTGTTCCATGCGGCGGGGGTCGGTCAGATGACCGGTCTGGTGGGTATGACGGCGGATGAGTTTTCCGGGGTGTTGCGTGCGAAGGTGACGGGTGCGGACAACCTTGATGCGGTTTTCGGTGACCGTGGTCTGGATGCGTTCGTGTTGTTCTCGTCGATCAGCGCGGTCTGGGGCAGTGGTGGTCAGGGCGCTTATGCGGCGGCCAACGCGCATCTCGATGCCTTGGCCGAGCGGCGCCGGGCCCGCGGTCTGACCGCCACCTCCATCGCCTGGGGCCCCTGGG
>NZ_NEUF01000054.1 GCF_002910915.1 Streptomyces sp. SM10
GTCCGGGGCGCCCGGTGGTGGGCCGGGTGCCCCGGGGGGTGGGTCAGCGGACGCCGAGGAGGTGTTCCATGGCGAGCTGGTCGAGGGCTTCGAAGGCCATGGAGCGCTCCGCTGCGGCGGTGGCGTCGAAGTTCTCGTAGGCGGACCGGTCGGCGAGGAGGCTCTTGAGGCCGTCGTCGGCGGTGGGCTGGGCGAGTTCGTCCAGGCGGGAGGCGGTCAGGGCCTGCTGGACGGCGGGGTCGGCGCGGAAGGCGAGGGCGCGTTCCTTGAGGATGAGGTAGTTGCGCATGCAGTTCTTCGCGGATTCCCAGACGCCGTCGATGCCGTCGGTGCGTACGGGCTTGAAGTCGAAGTGGAGGGATCCGGTGTAGTCGGAGGTCTCCAGGAGGTCGACGAGCCAGAAGGCCTGGCGCAGGTCGCCGGCGCCGAAGCGGAAGTCCTGGTCGTACTTGATGCCGGACTGTCCGTTGAGGTCGATGTGGAAGAGCTTGCCGGCCCACAGGGCCTGGGCGATGCCGTGGGGGAAGTTCAGCCCGGCCATCTGCTCGTGGCCGGTCTCCGGGTTCACGCCGACCATCTCGGGGCGCTCGAGGCGCTCGATGAAGGCCAGGGCGTGGCCGATCGTGGGCAGGAGGATGTCGCCGCGGGGCTCGTTGGGCTTGGGCTCGATCGCGAAGCGCAGGTCGTAGCCCTGCTCGGTGACGTAGTCGCCCAGCAGGTCGAAGGCTTCCTTCATCCGGTCCAGGGCGATACGGACGTCCTTCGCGCCGCCGGACTCGGCGCCCTCGCGGCCGCCCCAGGCGACGTAGGTGGTCGCGCCGAGCTCGGCGGCCAGGTCGATGTTGCGCATGACCTTGCGCAGCGCGAAACGGCGTACGTCGCGGTCGTTCGCGGTGAACCCGCCGTCCTTGAAGACCGGGTGGGTGAACAGGTTCGTGGTGGCCATCGGGACCTTCATCCCGGTGCGGGACAGGGCGTCCTTGAACCGGCCGATCAGCCGGGCGCGCTCCGTCTCGGAGGACCCGAACGGGATCAGGTCGTCGTCGTGGAACGTCACCCCGTGCGCACCGAGCTCCGCGAGCCGCTCGACCGACTCGACCGGGTCCAGCGCGGGACGTGTCGGCTCACCGAACGGGTCGTTGCCACGCCAGCCCACGGTCCACAGACCGAACGTGAACCTGTCCGAAGGGGTGGGAGTGAAGCGTTCCGTCATCGTCTGTCCGCCTTCGACTACCTGGGGTCCGGGACCGTCGTCGCCACCCCGGGCCTATTTGTTCACTGACATGATTAATTATGCACACGGTGTCGGGCGGACGTAACCCCCCGGACGTCGAAACGGGGCCGCCCCTGTTCCGGACGCCTCCGATCACGTAATTTGTTTGTCGCACTCCCAAAAGCCGCACCACCGGAAACCGCACGAGAAGAGGTAGCCCATGCCGCCGCGTACCGTCGTCATCGGCGTGGACAGCTCCACCCAGTCCACCAAGGCTGCAGTCACCGACGCCGAGACCGGTGAACTGCTCGCCGTCGGCCGCGCCCCGCACGTCGTCACCGGCGAGGGCGGGGCGCGCGAGACCGACCCCGAGGTCTGGTGGCGCGCGCTGTGCGACGCCGTCGCGGCCGGGCTCAAGGAGTCGGGCCTCTCCGCGTCCTCGGTCACGGGCATCGCCGTCGCCGGGCAGCAGCACGGGCTCGTCGTCCTCGACCGGTCCGGCCGGCCGCTGCGGCCCTCGCTCCTGTGGAACGACACGCGCTCCGCGCCGCAGGCCGCCGCGCTCGTCGCCGAGCTGGGCGGCCCCGACGCCTGGACCCAGCGCACCGGCACGGTGCCCGTCGCGTCCATGACCGCGACGAAGTGGCGGTGGCTGCGCGAGAACGACCCGGCGAGCGCCGAGGCGACGACATCGGTCCGGCTGCCCCACGACTTCCTCACCGAGCGGCTCGCGGGCGTCGCGGCGACCGACCCGGGGGACGCGTCGGGCACCTGCTGGTACTCCACGCGGACCGGCGCCTACGACCCGGAGCTCCTGGACCGCCTCGGCCTGGACCTCTCGATGCTGCCCGAGGTCGCCCCCACGGGCGGGACCCGGATCGGCTCCCTGACCGAGGCCGCTGCCGAGACGCTCGGCCTGCCGGTCGGCATCGCCGTGGCCGCCGGGACCGGGGACAACATGAGCGCGGCCGTGGGGCTCGGCCTGGGCGGCGCGGGCCTGCTGGACCACCCCGTCCTGAGCCTCGGCACCTCCGGTACGGTCTTCGCCGCCTCCCGGGCCCGTCCGGCGTCGACCGCCCTCTCCGGATTCGCGGCGGCCGACGGTACGTATCTCCCGCTGGCCTGCACCCTCAACTGCACCCTGGCCGTCGACAAGGTGGCCGCCCTCCTCGGCCTGCACCGCGACGACGCGACGCCCGGCGGTGAGGCCGTGCTGCTCCCGTACCTGGACGGCGAGCGCACCCCGGACCTGCCCACCTCCTCGGGACTCCTGACCGGCCTCCGGCACGACACCACGCCGCAGCAACTGCTGGGCGCGGCGTACGAGGGGGCGGCCTTCACCGTGCTGCGCGCGCTCGACGAGCTGCTGCGGGCCTGCGGCCTGGACCCGGCCGACCCCGAGGTGGCCGGCCGGCCGCTGCGGCTGATCGGCGGCGGCGCCCAGGGCCGGACCTGGGTGGACACCGTGCGCCGCCTCTCCGGCCGACCCCTGATCGTGCCGGGCAGCGGCGAACTCGTCGCGCTCGGAGCGGCGGCGCTGGCCGCCTCCGCGGCGGGCGGCGGCGATCCGGTCGCCATCGCGACGCGGTGGAACGCGACGCCGGACGACGCCGAACTCCCCCCGGTGGAGCGGGACACGGAGACCTGGGAGCGTGTCGGTTCGGTGCTGGACAAGGCATCGGGGCCACTGCTCGGCGGATGAGCACGGGCCCCGAAATCGCTTCCGGCACACACGTTTTGGGGATGACAGCGGATCTTCAATAGGATCCGGCGATGATCACAAGAAAACGGCTGACGGCCGGGGTGTGCGTCCTTCTCGCCACCCTGGCCGCCGGGCTCGGCACCGCCCTCCCGGCCTCCGCCGACGAACCCACCGCCGCCGCATCGCCCAAGGTCGAGCTGGTCCTTGACGTCAGCGGCTCCATGCGGACCCGCGACATGGACGGCGAGTCCCGCATATCCGCCGCCAAGCAGGCGTTCAACGACGTCCTGGACGCGGTGCCCGAAGAAGTGGAGCTCGGCATCCGCACACTGGGCGCGGACTATCCGGGCGACGACCGGAAGGTCGGCTGCAAGGACACCAAGCAGCTCTACCCGGTCGGCCCGCTCGACCGCACCGAAGCAAAGACCGCCGTCGCCACGCTGGCTCCGACCGGCTGGACCCCCATCGGCCCGGCCCTGCTCGGCGCCGCCGACGACCTCGACGGCGGGGACGCCACCCGGCGGATCGTCCTCATCACCGACGGCGAGGACACCTGCGGACCACTGGACCCCTGCGAGGTCGCGCGCGACATCGCCGCCCGGGGGATCCACCTGGTCATCGACACGCTGGGCCTGGTGCCGAACGCCAAGATCCGGCAGCAGCTGACCTGCATCGCCGAGGCCACCGGCGGCACCTACACCGCCGTACAGAACACCGACGAACTCTCCGGCCGCGTCCAGCAGTTGGTGGACCGGGCCGCAGAGCCCGTCGTCACCCCGGTGGCGACCGAGGGCGCGGGCAGCTGCTCCGCCGCCCCGGCCCTGAAGGCGGGTCTCTACACGGACCGCCAGGTGATCGGCACGCACCGCTGGTACCGGGTGGACGTCCTGCCCGGCCAGGAGCTGCGCGCCTCGGTGAGCGTGGGCGCGGACCGCGCCGTGAACAACGACTACGGGATCCTGCTGCGCGCCGTGACCGTACACGGCCGTGAGATCGTCCGCGGCTCGGAGTCGGGCACCGGGCGCACGGACGCCGTCTCCACCGGGTTGCGATACCCGAAGCCCGAGCAGGACGACGCCGACGACTCCGACGGCGACGTGAAGTCCGCCGCCGAGAGCGTCTGCCTCCAGCTCGGCAACTCCTTCTCGGCGCCCGCGTCCGTGAAGACCACTCCCGGCATGCCGGTCGAGCTGACCATCGACCTGGTGGACTCTCCCGACGAGGCCGCCGACACCGCCGCCTTCGGCCTGGGCCGCGGCTGGTGGCTGCTGGGCGTCATGGTGCTGGCCGGGCTGATCGCCGGCCTGCTGTTCGGCTGGATCTCGCGCTTGCGCATCGCCGTATGGAGGACCAACTGATGCGTACCACCCGCAGGAACACCCTGCGACGCGTAGGCGTGGGCGCACTGCTGGCCGCCGTCACGCTGCTGACACCGGCGGGGACCGCCGTGGCGGACGACCCGTCCGCGAGCGCGAGCCCGTCGGAGAGCGAGGAGGCGGGACCGACCGAGGCGGGCACCACCTTCCGCACCGCCACGCCGGTCCGGCAGGGACAGGCGGCCACCGCGGACGCGTCCACGGGTGACTACCTGTACTGGGCCTTCCCCGGAGACACCGGGCAACGCCCCACCGTCCGGGCGAAGGTGAGCCTGCCGGAGAGCGCCACCCGGCACGGGGCGTCGACCTGGCAGGTCGACGTGTACGACGGACTCCGCCGACGGCAGGCCTGCATGTACGGACACCAGACGCGGAAGGCGGCGCCCGACGCGGGCACCGTCGAGCTCTCCTGCGTGCTGCGGACGGTGCGCGCCTGGTCCGAGCCGTGGGCGTCCGACCCGCTGCCCGGCACGTACTACGTACGCCTGACGGTGGTCGGCCTGGCCGAGGAGGACCTGGGCCTGCCGGTCCACGTCGAGACCGAGGTCACCTCGGCCGACCAGGGCGGCGCCCACGACGTGGACGGCACCCTCTCCGCACCCGTGGTGCCGGGTGCGTCCGCCGTCTCGGCCAAGGGCGCCGCCCCGGCCGGCAGCGAGCCGGAGGACGGCTGGTCCTCCGGATGGTGGACCAGCCGCTGGCTGTGGACCGCGGGCGGGGCCGCACTCGCCGCGCTGGCGGGCGTGTTCGGCTACTCCCTGACGCGTGGCGGCGGCCGTCCGTCCCGCGTCCCGCAGGGGATCTGACCCGCAGCACGCTGTTCCGAGGGCCGCAGGCGAACCGTCTGCGGCCCTCCGTCATGCCGTGGCCTGAACCGGAGTCACCTGCTTCGAACTCACGGCCGACTGACGTTAGGCTCAGCAACTCACTTACTGCGTACGGCAGATGACGGGAGTTCCCATGTCCACGGAAACCGGTGCGGCCCTCGACGCCGAGCCGAGCGGCCACCGGCTCGTCCAGGGACCACGAGGGATTCCCCTCCTGGGGAGCCTGCCTCGGTTCGGTAGGGACCCCCTCGCGTTCTTCGAGCTTCTGCGCGGATACGGGGACATGGTGCGCTGGCGCTTCGGCCGCAACGACTGTGTCTTCGTCGCCGATCCGGAGTGCATCGGCGAGCTGCTCACCGAGACGGAACGCACCTTCGACCAACCGCTGCTGGGCATCGCCTTCCGCACGGTCATGGGCAACGGTGTCGTCGTCGCCCGCGGCCCCGACTGGCGCCGCAAGCGGTCGCTGGTGCAGCCCTCGGTGCGGCCCAAGCAGGTGAAGTCGTACGCCTCCACCATGACGGCGTGTGCGGTGGAGCTCGCCGACAGCTGGTCGGGCGGCGAACGCGTCGACGTCAAGCGCGAGATGGCGGCCCTGACGCAGCAGATCGCGGTCCGCACGATCTTCGGGGTGGACACGCCGGCCGACGCCGAGTCGATGGGCCGGGCCATGGACATCGCCCAGCAGGAGATCGGCAAGGAGTTCAGCGGGCTGGGCGCCGTCCTGCCCGACTGGGTTCCGACTCCCGGGCGGGCCAGGATCAAGAAGGCGGCCGCGGTGATCGACGCCGAGGTCGGGCGGGTGGTGGCCCGCCACCGTGACGGGGACGGTGAGCGCCCCGACCTGCTGAGCCGACTCCTCACCGCGGTCGACGAGACCGGGGCTCACCTCACCGACCAGGAGATCCGGGACGAGACCGTCACGCTCTACATCGGCGGCCACGAGACGACCGCCTCCACGCTCGTGTGGGCCTGGTACCTCCTCTCCCGTACGCCGGGGACCCTGGCCGCGCTCACCGAGGAGCTCGACCGGGTGCTGGGCGACCGGGAACCGGGCATCGACGACTACGCGCACCTGCCGTACGCGCAGGCGGTGGTGAAGGAGACCCTCCGGCTGTATCCGACGATCTGGCTGGTCACGGGGATCGCCAAGGAGGGCGCCCGGATCGGTGGGGTGCCGATGCCGGAGGGCACCCGGGTGTGGAGCAGCCAGTGGGCCACGCACCGGGACGAACGGTGGTTCCCCGAGCCCGAGGCGTTCCGCCCGGAGCGCTGGGACGCCGAGGACGGGGACGAGATCCCGGAGTACGCCTGGTACCCGTTCGGCGGCGGCCCCCGGGTCTGCCTGGGCACGCGCTTCGCGATGGTCGAGGCGGTGCTGATCCTGGCCGTCCTGGCGCGCCGTTTCGAGCTGGCGGTGGACCCCGGCACCGTCAATCCCGTACCGACGCTGACACTGCAGCCGGACCGGGAGGTCATGGCGACCGTACGGGCACGCTGAGCGCGCCGACGGGTGAAGCCGACGGGGAACGCTTGACCTCGACCTTACTTGGGGTCCTAGCGTTCCCCGCGTACCGACCGACCCCGGAGGACCGCATGGACATGGAAGTCACGGCGTGGCATTCGCTGCACAGCACGATGAACGCGCAGAAGGACCGCAGACCCTTCTCCAGGGCCACACTGGGCCGCATCGCGGCGTTCGCCCGGCCGCACCGGGGCAGGATCGTCCGCTTCCTGCTCCTCAGCGTGGTCACCGCCCTGCTCGCCGTGGCCACGCCGGTGCTTGCGGGGTGGGTCGTCGACGCGATCGTGCAGGGCCGGGACTCCGGCACGATCACCCGGTTCGCCCTGCTCATCGCCCTGATCGCCGTCGCGGAGGCCGGGCTCGGCCTCCTCGTGAGGTGGCTCTCGGCCACCCTCGGCGAGGGGCTGATCCTCGACCTGCGGACGGCCGTCTTCGACCACGTCCAGCGGATGCCCGTCGCCTTCTTCACCCGTACGAGGACCGGTGCGCTGGTCAGCCGGCTCAACAACGACGTGATCGGCGCGCAGCGGGCGTTCAGCAACACGCTCTCCGGCGTCGTCTCCAATGTCGTCACCCTGCTGCTGACCCTGACCGTGATGCTCACGATCTCGTGGCAGATCACGGTGCTGGCCCTGGTGCTGCTGCCGGTGTTCGTCGTCCCCGCCCGGCGCATGGGCGCACGGATGGCGGACCTCCAGCGGGAGGCCGCCGGCCACAACGCCACCATGGGCACGCAGATGACCGAGCGCTTCTCGGCGCCGGGGGCGACACTCATCAAGCTCTTCGGGCGCCCCGCCGACGAATCCTCCGAGTTCGCGGCCCGCGCGGGGCGGGTGCGTGACATCGGCGTCCGCACGGCGATGCTGCAGTCCACGTTCATCACGGCGCTCACCCTGGTGTCGGCGCTCGCCCTCGCCCTCGTCTACGGGCTCGGCGGCCACTACGCGCTGCGCGGTGCCCTGGAGCCCGGAGCCGTCGTCGCCCTGGCACTGCTCCTCACCCGGCTCTACGCCCCGCTGACCGCTCTGGCCGGTGCCCGGGTCGAGGTGATGAGCGCCCTGGTCAGCTTCGAGCGGGTCTTCGAGATCCTCGACCTGAAGCCGCTGATCAGTGAGAGGCCCGACGCCCGCCGGGTACCGGACGGACCGGTCTCCGTGGAGTTCGACGGGGTCTCCTTCGGCTACCCCTCCGCCGACAAGGTCTCCCTCGCCTCGCTCGAAGAGGTCGCCACGCTCGACTCTGGGGGCGGCACGCAGGTCCTGCACGACGTCTCCTTCACGGCGGAGCCCGGCCGGATGGTCGCCCTCGTGGGATCGTCCGGAGCCGGTAAGTCCACGATCGCGCAGCTCCTCCCCCGGCTCTACGACACCGACGCCGGGGCCGTGCGGCTGAACGGCGTCGACGTACGCGATCTGACGGCCGATTCGATCCGGGAGACGCTCGGCATGGTGACCCAGGACGGGCACCTCTTCCACGAGTCGGTGCGCGCCAACCTCCTGCTCGCGCGGCCGGAGGCCACGGAGGACGAGGTCTGGGACGCCCTGCGCCGCTCCCGTCTGGAGGGCCTGGTGGCCTCGCTGCCCGAGGGACTGGACACGGTGGTCGGCGAGCGCGGCTACCGCCTCTCGGGCGGTGAACGCCAGCGGCTCACCATCGCCCGGCTGCTGCTGGCCCGTCAGCGGGTGGTGATCCTGGACGAGGCGACAGCGCACCTGGACTCCACCTCGGAGGCGGCCGTCCAGGAGGCGCTGGCCGAGGCTCTGGAGGGCCGCACGGCCGTGGTGATCGCCCACCGGCTGTCGACCGTGCGCTCGGCCGACCTGATCCTGGTCGTCGAGGAGGGCCGTGTCGTCGAACGGGGCACGCACGAGGAGCTGCTGGCGGCCGGCGGACGGTACGAGGAGCTGCACCGCACCCAGTTCGACCGCCCGGAGGCCGTGAAGGACACCGCACCGCTCTGACCAGCACGGGACGGACGCCCGCCAGTCCCCCCTCGCTCCCGGTCCTGTCCCCCGTGCGACGCCGGGGGCCACCACGACGTCGTCCTGCTCGGCATGACCGCTGCGGAGTACCGGGCCACCCGCCCTTCGCCGCCGGTGCGTTGAGAGCCCGCGCACGTGGGGAACGGCGGCGGAACGTGCGCTCCGGGCCGGGCCCCACCGGGAGGGGCCTGTCGGCTGCGACGGCGGCGGTCGCGCCGACGCGTCGGACGGTGCACGCGAGGACGCGGTGCACGGAGGACGGTGCACGGGAGGACGGTGCACGGGAGGAGCGTCAGATGGCCGCCGACAGAGCGGTGACGCCCGGCCCGTCGAGGTCGTCCAGCGCCGCCCGCCGGCGGGAGACGGCCAGGAGCAGCGACAGCGCGGCCCCTGACACCTCGGGGCCTTCACCGATCGAGAGATCGGCGTCCTCGGCGGTCAGGCGAACGCGCGCGACGAGCTCCTTGGCACCGCCGAAGGAGGCCGGAGTACGCGCCTGCAGGCGGAGCGACCGGACGACGGCCTCCTGCGGGTAGGAGCGGGGGAGCCCCAGCGGCCGGCGGATGTCCTCACCGTGGACGACCTCCTCCACCAGTCGGCTGTCGAGAGGTGCCGGCGGGATGGGCCTCCGCGGGGCCACCCGCCGCAGCCTCTCCAGCGTCTCCCGCGGAGTGGCACCACGTTCACGCGCGACCCCGCGGGCGTTCTGGCGGTCGAAGTCGAATCCCGCCCGGGCGAGGCCGGCCACGAAGCCCAGGCAGGTCGTCCGGGCCGTGTCGGCCAGGTGGGCGACGACGTCGTGCACGGGCATCGCGGCGCGGCGGAGCTCTGCGAAGGCTGCGGGACAGCCCTCAGGTGAAGCGCAGCTCCGACGGGTGCGTCACGCGCCGCAGGAGCGGGAGCGAGGTGGCGGCGGCCAGCAGGCAGGCCGCGTAGACCGCCACGGGCACGAGCAGCGGCAGCAGGGGCACGAAGCCGTTGTTCACGATGCCTGCGTACGCCAGGTAGACCACCGTGCCTCCGGCGCCCGCGAGCAGCAGTGCGGGCGCCAGGGGGAGCGCGGTCTCCAGGAGTGTGGCCCCGGCGAGGACCCGGTGCGGTACCCCGGCGGCCGCCTGGGCGGCGAGCCCCCTGCGGCGGGTGGCGAGCGACTCGGCGGCGCCCACGGCCAGCCCGCAGAGGCTGATGGCGAGGGCGATCAGCACGGCGGAACCGGCAAGGTCGATCCCGGTGGTGTAGAACGCCATGTTCTCCGGGGGATGGCCAGGCCCTCGCAACTCCGCGAGCAGGACCCCGCGCACGCCAACGAAGCCGACGCCGACGACCGTCGCCAGCAGCAACGCGGCGTGGGTGCGCGCGGCGGCCCAGGGATCCTGCGCGAGGCGGCTGGCGGCGATGAGCACCGCCGGCCGCTTCGCGCGGAGCGTGAGCCTGCGGCCCATGAACGCGGCCGACGCCTTGGCCGCCCAGACCGCACCCATCCCCGTGAGGAGGACGAGGGCCACGAGCAGCAGCACGATCGGCGCCGCGCCCCTGCGGGCCGGGAACAGGAGGAGCAGGGCCGATACGGCGATCAGCACGACCGCGAAGGCGAAGCCGAGCGCCGCCCGGCGTTGCGAGTCCGGTCCCGTCCTGCGCACGTGGTCGAGGGGCGCGGCGAGCACCGTGCGCAGGGCGCGGGCACTCACCAGCCCCGCGGCCACCGGAACGGCGAGGACGACCGCCGCGAAACCCGCCCAGGCGCGGAGGTCCGGCAGGTACCCCACGACGGCGAGGAGTACGGCGAACGCCCCGAATCCGGTCGTCGATCCGGCCAGACAGGCGAATCCCGACTCCACGGCGGCGATTCTCCGCACCTGGGCGGGCGACGCCCCGGCGAGCCTCATGCCCGCCATCCGCCGGTGGCGGTGCACGGCGCCGATGCGCGCACACTGGCCGAGGAACCCCAGCACGGGGATCAGCAGCAGCACGAGCGCGAGCACCACCCCCGAACGCTCGCCGGGTTGGTTCAGCAGGCCGTGCGCGTACGGGATCGACATCTGCCCCGGCACGGCGGCGATCGTCACCGCCGCGAGGCCGAAGCCCGTGGCGAGCAGGGCGCCCAGGAACGTGAGCGAGACTCTCCACCACTCGCGGCGTTCCGAGCCGCGCGCGAGGATCCAGGCGATGCGGATGTCAGCCTTCATGGCGGGCGGCCTCCTGGGCGAAGGTCTCGGCCGGACCGGAGTGGACGACCCCGTCACGTATCCCCACCTCACGGTCGGCGTACGCCGCGACCTGCGCGTCATGGGTGATCAGCAGCACCGCTGTTCCCGATTCCCTCGCGGTGTGCACCAGAGCGGTCATCACCTGTTCCCCCGCGAGCGCGTCGAGGGCCCCGGTCGGCTCGTCCGCGAAGACGGCTCTGGGGCCGGTGACCAAAGCCCGCGCCAGAGCGACCCGTTGGCTCTGGCCACCGCTCATCCCGCCGGGGCGCAGGGCTGCCTGGCCGCGTACGCCGAAGCGCTCCAGCCACTCCCCCGCGCGCTCGTTCGCCTGGTCGCGCCGGGTCCCCGCGAGCAGCAACGGCAGCGCCACGTTGTCGAGCGCGGTGAGCTCGGGGATCAGCTGCCCGAACTGGAAGACCACTCCGAAGTCGTCGCGTCGCAGGGCGCTGAGCCGGTCCTCGGACAGCCCGCCGAGCTCCTCCCCGTCGTACATGACGGTGCCCGCGTCGGGGCGGACGATCCCGGACAGGCAGTGCAGCAGGGTGGACTTCCCGCTGCCGCTCGCGCCGGTGACCGCGAGGACCTCGCCCGTACGGAGGTCGAGGGAGGCGCCCCGGAGCGCCTCGGTCCTTCCGTACGACTTCGTCAGACCCCGCGCGGAGATCAGCGGGGCCGCCCCCGGGGACGGTTCTTCGTGCCGTGTGCTCATGATGCGTTGACCTCCGCGGTCAGGGCGTCGATGCGGGCGGTGGTCGTGGTCATCCACCGGACGTCGGCGTCGAGATGGGCAAGGGCGTAGTCGGCCGAGAGCACCGTGCTGAGATCGGCTCCCGGCGTGGTCTTGAGGGCGGTGAGCTCGCGCATCCGCTCCATGTGGGCGGCGCGCTGGGCCCGGAGGTGCGCGGCGGCGTCCGGCGTCCGTCCGTCCTCACCGGTCCCCGTGGAGACGGCGGCGACGAGGATCAGGACGACGACCTTGGCGAAGATCTCGTTCGTCACGAAGGGGGCGGGTGCCGTGATCTCGTCGGCCCAGCGGTCCAGTTCGTGTGATCCCTCGTCCGTGGACCGGTAGAGGGTGCGCTCCGGGCCGCCGTCGGAGTCGGTGCCGTCGACGGCTGCCAGGCCGTCACGCACGAGGCGTTGCAGCGTCGTGTAGACCTGCCCGTAGGCGAGCGGGCGGGCCTGCGGGAAGCGGGCGTCGTACTGGCGCTTCAGGTCGTAGCCGTGGCAGGGACCGGCCGCGAGCAGGCCCAGAAGGACGTGGCGGGTGCTCATGGACCGACTATGCCCTCGATACATGTACTGAGTGAATAGTGATTCCGGACGGTCCGTGGCCAAAAACACCTCAGCCGCCGCGGCAGGTGCCGCGGCGGCTGACGGTGGAGGCGAGGGCCTGTGGTCTCAGGTCACTTGTCCAGCCACTTCTTCCAGGTCTCCGGGTGCTTCTCGATCCAGCGTCCGGCGGCCTCGTCCGGGGACAGCCGCTCGGAGGCGATCATCTCGGACACCTCGTTCTGGTCCTTCTGCGACCAGTGGAACTTCTTCAGGAACGCGGCCGCGTCCCCGCCCCGCTTCGAGAAGCCCGCGTTGAGGTACTTCTGCAGCGGTGTCTTCGGGTACGCGCAGTCGATGTCCGCCGGGTCCTTCGCCGCGCAGGCGTCGGAGTACTCCGGGAGCTTCACCTCGACCATCGGCACCTCGTTGAACAGCCACTGCGGCTGGTACCAGTAGCTGAGGAAGGGCTTCTTCTCCTTGGCGAACTGCTGTATCTGCGTGATCTGGGCGGCCTCGGAACCGGCGAAGACGACCTTGTAGTCCAGGCCGAGATTCTTCACCAGCGCCTTGTCGTTGGTGACGTAGGAAGGCGAACCGTCCATCAGCTGGCCCTTGCCACCGCTCTCCGGGGTGCGCAGCTCGTCGGCGTACTTGTCGAGGTTCTTCCAGTTCGTGACGTCGGGGTGCTCGTCCGCCCAGTACTTGGGGACGTACCAGCCGATGTGGCCGGTGACGCCGAGGTCTCCGCCGGGGACGATGGTCTTCTTGTCCTTGACGTACAGCTGTTCCTGGTCGGGGTGGCCCCAGTCCTCCAGGATGGCGTCCACCCGGCCCTGGCTGAGGGCGTCCCAGGCGGGGACCTCGTCGGTCTGGACGAGGTCGACGCGGTAGCCGAGCTCGTCCTCGAGGATCTTCTGGGCGACGGCCACGTTGGACTGCGCGCCGACCCAGGACTGGACGGACAGGGTGACGGTCTTGATGTCCGCGGGCGCGGCGAACGGCGAGGCCTGCTTGGTCATGTCGGCCGCGCCGCAGCCGGTGACGGTCAGCAGCGCGCCCGCGGAGGCGACGATCGCGGCGGTACGGAGACGGGCATGCGTACGGGTGCGAGCCATGTCAGCTCTCCTTCCGCTGGCGGCGGGCGGTGGGCTGGGTGACACGGTCCAGCATCAGTCCCAGGCAGACGATGGCGGCGCCCGCGACGAGACCGGTGGCCAGGTCGCCCTGCGCGAGGCCGAACACGACCTCGTAGCCGAGTGCGCCGGAGCCGACGAGGCCGCCGATGATGACGACCGCGAGGACCAGGACGACGCCCTGGTTGACGGCCAGCAGAAGAGCGGGCCTGGCCAGCGGGATCTGGACCTGCCGCAGTTGCTGGCCTCCGGTGGCGCCGAGCGAGCGGGCGCACTCCATCGCGGCGGGGTCGACGCCCCGCAGCCCCTGGGTCGTGATGCGCACGACGGCCGGGAGCGCGTAGACGACGGCCGCCGCGGCGGCCGGGGCGCGGCCGACGCCGAAGAGGGCGACGACGGGGATGAGGTAGACGAACTGCGGCATCGTCTGGAAGACGTCCAGGACGGGGCGCAGCAGCCGTTCGAGGCGCCGGCTGCGCGCGGCGCCGACGGCGATGCCGAAGCCCAGGACGAGCGTGACGGCGACGGCGGCGATGACCTGGCTGAGCGTGTCCATCGACAGGTTCCAGACGCCGAGGACCCCGATGGCGGCCATGGCCAGTACGGCGGTGAGCGCGGTGCGCCAGGTGCCGAGGGTCCAGGCGAGGGCGGCGACGATCAGCAGCACCGACCACCAGGGCAGGCCCTGCAGTCCGCTGCGGAGCGGGTTGAGGATCCATTCGGTGAAGTGGGCGGCCCAGTCGGCTGTTCCGCCGATGACGGGAATGCCGGTGTAGAGGTGGTCGACCATCCAGTCCTTGGCCGTGTTGACCGGGCCCGCGATGGCGACGACGCCGCCTTCGGGCCAGATGCGGCCACCGGCGAAGCGGCCCACGACGGCGACGACGGCGGCGATGAGGGCGGCGAGGCCCCAGCCGCGTGCCCCGCGCAGGGCGGTGGGACCGGTGGGTTCCGTGCCGATCTTCCGGCCGGCCGCCTCGGTCGTACGGTCCAGGACGACGGCCAGCAGCACGATGGGGATGCCCGCGGCGAGCGCGGCGCCGACGTCGACGGAGGAGAGCGCCTGGTAGACGCGGTCACCGAGGCCGCCGGCGCCGATGACGGAGGCGATCACAGCCATGGACAGCGCCATCATGATGGTCTGGTTCAGGCCGAGGAGGAGCTCCTTGCGTGCCAGCGGGAGCCGGGCGCTCAGCAGGCGCTGCCGGCCGGTGGCGCCGAGCGAGGCGACGGCCTCCATGACGCCCGCGTCCGCGCCGCGCAGTCCGAGTGCGGTGAGCCGGGCCATCGGCGGAGCCGCGTAGACCACGGTGGCGAGCACCGCGCCGGGCACGCCGATGCCGAAGATCAGCACGACGGGCAGCAGGTAGGCGAAGGCGGGGAGCACCTGCATGGTGTCCAGGACGGGGCGCAGGACGCGGAACGTCCGGTCCGAGAGTCCGGCGGCGAGGCCGAGGAGCAGGCCCAGCACGACGGAGGCCAGGACCGCGACGACCATCAGCGCGAGGGTCTGCATGGTCGGCACCCACATGCCGAGCAGCCCGCAGGCGAGGAGGGACGCTCCGGCGGTCAGCGCGAGGCGCCATCCTGCGGTGCGCCAGGCGACGAGCGCGGCCACGGCGGTGACACCGGCCCAGCCGAGGGCGAGCAGGGCCAGGTAGACGCCGCGCACGGACAGGACCACGGCGTTGCTGATGTGGCCGAAGAAGTAGAGGAACAGCGGGTGGCTGTCGCGGTTGCCGATGATCCAGTCGTTGACCTCCCCGAGCGGGCCGCTCAGGTCGACGGTCAGGGCTCCGGGCCAGACCCCGCCGCCCCAGCGGGCGTGCGCGAGGGGCACGACGACGGCGGCGATCACCAGCAGCAGGAGGATCTTCCCGAGGGCGGGCCGCTCGCGCAGGGCGGCGAGCGGGGCGTTGCCCGGGGGTCCGGAAGCCGTACCGGAGGCGGCTTGGGCGGTGGCCATCAGACGGTCACCTCGCGGGTCGTCGAGTCGTCCGTCCCCTGGTCGCGGGGCTCGGGGTCACGGGCTCCCGCGACCACGTCGAGCAGGCAGGCGTGGTCGACGACGCCCAGCAGCCTGCCGTCCTCCACCACCCGTGCGACCGGGGCGCCGGAGCGGGACACGGCCTCGATGGCCTCGGAGACGGTGGCCCCGGGGCGGACGGCCGGGCCCTGGGCGTCCTCGCCGGTGGCCGGCGGGCGCATGGCGGTGGCCACGGTGAGGACCTGCTCGCGGGCCACGTCCTGGACGAATTCGCGTACGTAGTCGTCGGCGGGTGAGCCGACGATCTCCTCCGGAGTGCCCAGCTGGACGATGCCGCCGTCGCGCATCAGCGCGATGCGGGTGCCCAGGCGGAGCGCCTCGCTGAGGTCGTGGGTGATGAAGACCATGGTGCGGCCCTCCTCGCGGTGCAGCCGGACCACCTCGTCCTGCATCTCGCGGCGGATCAGCGGGTCGAGCGCGCTGAACGGCTCGTCGAAGAGAAGCACGGACGGGTCGACGGCGAGTGCGCGGGCCAGGCCGACGCGCTGCTGCTGACCGCCGGAGAGCTGGGCCGGGCGGCGGTTCTCCAGCCCCGCGAGGCCGACCTTCTCCACGAGTTCGGCAGCCTTGGCGCGGCGTTCGGTCTTCCCGAGGCCCTGGATCTCCAGGCCGTAGGCGACGTTGTCGAGGACGGTGCGGTGCGGGAGGAGTCCGAAGTGCTGGAAGACCATCGCGGCGCGGTGGCGGCGCAGTTCACGCAGCCGGGTGCTGTCCATGGCCAGGACGTCCTCGCCGTCGATGGCGAGAGTGCCGCTGGTGGGCTCGATGAGCCGGGTCAGACACCGGACGAGGGTGGACTTGCCGGAGCCCGAGAGGCCCATGACGACGAAGACCTCCCCCTTCTCCACGTCGAAGGAGACGTCACGCACGGCGGCGGTGCAGCCGGTGCGCTCTCGCAGTTCGGCGGGGGGCAGGCCGGCGAACTCGCTTCCGGGGATGCGGTCGGCCTTGGGGCCGAAGACCTTCCAGAGGTCACGGACGCTGAACACAGGGGTACCGGCTTCACTCATCGGACATCGCCTCCGGTGGTCGGGGTCGCTCGGAGCAGTTCGGCGCACTTCTCGCCCACCATCAGGACTCCGATCATGGGGTTCACGGCGGGCATGGTCGGGAAGACGGAGGCATCGGCGATGCGGATCCCGTCCAGCCCCTGGATCCGCAGCTGCGGATCCACGACGGCCGCGGGGTCGCCCCCGGCGCCCATCCGGCAAGTGCCGGCCGGGTGGTAGACGGTGTGCGCGACCTTGCGGGCGTACGCGCTGATGTCCTCGTCGGAGGTGACCTCGGGCCCGGGGCAGACCTCGCGCTTGAGCCAGTGCGCCAGCGGCTCGGTCTTCGCTATCTCGCGGGCGAGCTTGATGCCGTCGACCAGGGTGCGGCCGTCGTGGTCGTCCTCGTCCGTGAAGTAGCGGAAGTCCAGGGCCGGCTTGACCTCGGGGTCGGCGCTGGTGAGGTAGAGCCGACCGCGGCTGCGCGGCTTGGGGATGTTCGGGGTCATCGACACGCCGTGCTCGGGCTTCTCGTAGCCGAGGCGCTCCGGGTTGTCGGTGAAGGGGATCTGGTAGAAGTGGAACATCAGGTCGGGGCCCCGGGATCCGGGGTCCCTGCGCACGAAGAGGCCCGCGTCGGAGTCCATCGCCGAGTTCTCCGGGATGGGCCCGTCGGTCTCCCAGACGATGACCGACTCGGGGTGGTCCAGCAGGTTCTCGCCGACGCCCGGGGCGTCGTGGACGACGGGGATGCCGAGCGCGGCGAGGTCCTTCGCCGGTCCGACACCGGAGTGCATCAGCAGCCTCGGGGTGTCCACCGCGCCGGCGCAGACGATGACCTCACGGGCGGCACGCAGGAGGATCTCCTCGCCGTCCTTGGTGCGGACGTGCACCCCGGTGGCCCGGTTTCCGTCGAACTCCAGGCGGTACGCCCATGTCTCCAGCAGGATCTCGAGGTTGGGGCGGTCACCGGCCTCGATGTGCGGGTGGAGGTAGGCGACGGACGCCGAGGAGCGCTTGTTGTTCTCCGGGTGGTACGCCAGGTCGAAGAAGCCGACGCCCTCGTGGAAGGGCTTCTTGTTGAAGCTGTCCACGCGGGGGACGCCGGCGGCCGCCTGGGCGGCGTCGACGAAGTCGCGGGCGATGGCGTTACGGTCCTTCTCGTCGACCGGCACGATGTTGTTGCGCAGCCGGGCGAAGTAGGGGTCCATGGCGGCGGCGTCCCAGCCGTCGGCCCCGGCCTCGGCCCACTCGTCCCAGTCGCCGGGCAGCGGCTTGAAGCTGATCAGCGTGTTGTGCGAGGAGCAGCCGCCGAGGACGCGGGCGCGGCTGTGCCGGATGTGGGAGTTGCCCCGGGGCTGTTCGGTGGTGGGGTAGTCGTAGTCGAGGTCCCCGCCGAGCAGGCCGAGCCACCGGCGGAGGGTGAGGACGTCCTCGCGGTCGATGTCGGTGGGCCCGCCCTCGATGACGGTCACGGTGACGTCGGGGTCCTCGGTGAGGCGGGAGGCGATGACCGAGCCGGCCGTACCTCCCCCGACGATCACGTAGTCGACGGGGTCGGGGCGTGCGGTGCTGGGGGACGGGGGCATCGGTCACTACTCCTTCTGCAAGGTGCTTGCGTGTACGTGGTGCTGCGAACAGTTGTTCGGGCGGGCGGACTTCCGGATTCAGCCGGCGAACCAGCGCTGCGGGCGCGGGTTGAGGTTCTGGTAGATGTGCTTGGACTCGCGGTACTCGGCGAGTCCGGTGGGGCCGAGCTCGCGGCCCGTGCCGGACTTGCCGAAGCCGCCCCACTCGGCCTGCGGGAGGTAGGGGTGGTAGTCGTTGATCCAGACGGTGCCGTGGCGGAGCCGGCCGGCGACGCGCCGGGCGCGGCCCGCGTCGGTGGTCCAGACGGCGCCCGCGAGACCGTAGTCCGTGTCGTTGGCCAGGGTGACGGCCTCTTCCTCGGTGCGGAAGGTCTCGACGGTGAGGATCGGGCCGAAGGTCTCCTCGCGGACCACCCTCATCTCCCGGTGGCAGCCGTCCAGGACGGTCGGCCGGTAGAAGTAGCCGGTCGCCGGCCGGATGTCGGTGGGCTCGGGGCGGGCGCCGCCGGAGCGGACGACCGCGCCCTCCTCGCGGGCGGACGCCACGTACGCCTCGACCTTGGCGAGCTGCTGCGCGGAGACGAGCGGGCCGCACTCGACCCCGTCGACGGTGCCCCGGCCGAGCCGGATCGCGTCGGCGCGGCGGGCGAGCTCGGTGACGAAGCGCTCCCTGACGGACTCCTCGACGATGAGCCGGGCACCGGCGGAGCAGACCTGGCCGCTGTGGAAGAACGCGGCGTTCAGCGCCTGGTCGACGGCGGTGTCGAAGCCCTCGTCGGTGGCGCACGCGTCGGCGAACACGACGTTGGGGTTCTTGCCGCCGAGCTCCAGGGCGACCTTCTTGACCGACGGCGCCGCGGCCTGGGCGACCTTCGTGCCGCTGGCGAGGCCGCCGGTGAAGGAGACCAGGTCGACGTCCGGGTGTGCCGACAGCCGGGCGCCGACGGGGTCGCCCGCCCCGGTGACGAGGTTGGCCGCACCGTCGGGGAGTCCGGCCTCGGCGAGCAGCCGGACCAGGTGGACGGTGGAGAGCGGGGTGACCTCGCTGGGCTTGAGCACGAAGGTGTTGCCCGCGGCGAGGGCCGGGGCGATCTTCCAGCTGGCCTGGAGCAGCGGGTAGTTCCACGGGGCGATCAGGGCGCAGACGCCGACCGGCTCGTGCACGACGACGCTGTGGACATCGGGGTCGCCCGCGTCGACGACCCGGCCGCCGCTCTCGTTCATGACGAGGTCGGCGAAGTAGCGGAAGGCGTTGGTGACGTCGTCGACGTCGACGCGCCCCTCCTCCAGGGTCTTGCCGGTGTCGCGGCTCTCGGTGATCGCGATCTCCTCGCGGTCCCGCTGGAGGAGTCCGGCGACGCGGCGCAGGAGCTCGGCCCGCTCGGCGACGGGCCTGTGGGGCCAGGGGCCGTCGTCGAAGGCGCGGCGCGCGGCGGCCACGGCCGCGTCGGTGTCCTCGGTACCGCCCTCGGAGACGAGCGCCAGCACGGTGGCGTCGGCGGGGTCGAGGACCTCACGCGTCGCGCCTGATGCCGCCGCCTGCCAGACACCGTCGATGTGGAGGGTCTCCAGGGCGGCCGGGGAGTGGGCCGACGAGGGGTGAGCCGACATGTAGTGGTCTGCCTTCCGTGCCTGAATTGCTCCGCACCGGTCCGGCCGAGCACTGTTCCGAGCCGGTGGACCGGGATGAGGGCACACCAGCAGCCCGGACACCTCTCCGGTCCGGCGGAATGTATGCCGAGAAACTCACCCTGGGTGACATGACTCACTGCGGAGCACAGGAACGCAGCCGCGCATAATCGGGCAAAGCGCCCATAAATGGACCATTTAGTTGAATGCTGGACGGATTACTGGGGCGTGCGCGCCCCCGGAACGAAGCCGCCGAAGGGCTGCTCCCAGCGCTCGCCGGGCAAGACAGAGGTCACAGCCCCTCCGCGGACCGGTGGACCCGTATAGACGGTGCCCAGGCCCTCGTCGCAGGAGTACCGGTACAGCGGCGGCCTCGGAATCGCCGCCACGTCGTCCACGCCGGAGGCGCGCACGGCCCGGCCGTCCGCATGCGTGCGGCCCCGGAGAGAGGGCTCTCTGCGGGGCCGCAGACCCGCGCCGAGGCGCGGTCCGGTCAGGCGACGGTGACCGTTCCCGCCCCCTCCCCCGCCGCTCCGGTCTCCTCGACCGTCACCCGGTACGGCCTGTCCGTGCCCTCCGCCGTGACCCGCGCGCCGCCGGCGTCCCGTACGACACGGAACACCGCCGCCGGAGTACCCGTCAGGTCCGGTACGGTGACCGACCGTTCGCCGGCGCCGGGTCCGAACACCCGGAGGGTGAGACCGTCGAGCCAGTCACCGTCCGGGCGCTGGTCGTCGGCGCCCCACGGGAGCACGGCCCCGTCCCTGACCAGCAGGGGCAGGCTGTCGAAGCCGTGCGTCTCGTGCCGCCAGGCGGGCCCGGTGACGCGCTCACCGGTGAACAGGGACGTCCAGGTGCCCTCGGGGACGTAGTACTCGACCTCACCGTCCTCGGTAAAGACCGGGGCGACCAGCAGGTCCGGGCCGAGCATGTACTGCCGGTCCAGGGTGCGGGAGGCCGGGTCGCCGGGGAACTCCGCGAGCATCGGCCGCATCATCGGGACGCCCGTACGGTGCGCCTCGGCGGCCACTTGGTAGAGGTAGGGCATGAGCCGGTGCTTCAGCAGGGTGAACTTCCGTGCCACGTCGACGGCTTCCTCGCCGAACTCCCACGGCACCCGGTAGGAGACGTTCCCGTGGAGCCTGCTGTGCGAGGAGAGCAGGCCGAAGGCGAGCCAGCGCTTGAAGACCGCGGGATCGGGGGTGCCCTCGAAGCCGCCGATGTCGTGGCTCCAGAAGCCGAAGCCGGACAGGGACAGGGAGAGACCGCCACGCAGCGACTCGGCCATCGCGGTGAACGAGGCGAAGCAGTCTCCGCCCCAGTGCACCGGGAACTGCTGGCCGCCGGCCGTCGCGGACCGGGCGAAGAGCACCGCCTCCCCGGCGCCGCGCTCCTTCTCCAGGAGTTCGAAGACGGTGCGGTTGTAGATCTGCGCGTAGTAGTTGTGCATCCGCTCCGGGTCGGAGCCGTCGTGCCAGACGACGTCGGTGGGGATACGTTCGCCGAAGTCGGTCTTGAAGCAGTCGACGCCCTGGTCGAGCAGGGCGCGCAGCTTGTCGTCGTACCAGGCGCGGGCGGCCGGGTTGGTGAAGTCGACCAGCGCCATCCCGGGCTGCCACAGGTCCCACTGCCAGACGTCGCCGTTGGGTCGCCGCACCAGGTAGCCGTGTTCGGCACCCTCCGCGAACAGCGGCGACTTCTGGGCGATGTAGGGGTTGATCCACATGCTGATGCGGAGCCCGCGCTCCTTGAGGCGGGCCAGCATGCCCTCCGGGTCGGGGAAGACCTCGGGGTCCCAGAGGAAGTCCGACCACTGGTACTCGCGCATCCAGAAGCAGTCGAAGTGGAAGACGCTGAGCGGGATCCCGCGCTCGGCCATGCCGTCGACGAAGGAGGTGACGGTGGCCTCGTCGTACGAGGTGCAGAAGGAGGTGGTGAGCCAGAGGCCGAACGACCAGGCCGGCGGAAGCGCGGGACGGCCGGTCAGAGCGGTGTAGCGGGACAGGACGTCCTTGGGCGTCGGCCCCGCGACGACGTAGTACTCCAGCGTCTGGTCCTCGACGCTGAACTGCACCTGGCCGACGGCCTCGGAGCCGACCTCGAAGGAGACCTTGCCGGGGTGGTTGACGAAGACGCCGTAGCCGCGCGAGGACAGGTAGAACGGGATGTTCTTGTAGGCCAGCTCACTGCTGGTGCCGCCGTCGGCCTGCCAGATGTCGACGGTCTGGCCGTTCTTCACGTACGGGGTGAAGCGCTCGCCGAGGCCGTAGACGTTCTCGCCGACCTGCAGGGCGAGTTGGGCGATCATGTGGTGGACGCCGTCGGGTGTGGCCGCGAACGCCGTGCCCTTCGGATCCACTCCGGTGAGACGGCGCCCGTCACCGTCGAGGAAGGTGATTCCCCAGGGCCCGTCGCCGTCCGTGCGCAGCGTCAGCGGCCCACTGGTGAGTTCGGTGGCCGCGCCGTCCCGGCGGGTGCGGGCCGGCGGCGCCGTGGCGTCGCCCGCCATGATCTCGAAGTCCGGCCCGCGCCGGGCCCTCCCCGCGTGGTGGGTGGTGCGGACGCCGATGACGCCCTCGGCCGGGGAGAAGCATTCGACCGTGATCAGTGGGGTGTTGAGGGTGTCCCCGCGCGCCGCGACTCGCTTGACCGCGGCGTACGCGGTGAACCGGTCTGCTCCGACCCGCAGGTCGCGGATCTCGGTCGCGTAGGAGGCGCGGACGCCCTCACGCATGAGCCAGAAGCCGTCGGTGAACTTCATGAGGACTCCTTGCCGGGGATGACGTCGATGCGGGCGAGGCGCAGAGGCCCGGAGAGGCCGATCCGCAGATCGTGGACCCCGCGGAGGTGGAGTGCGGCCTCGACGGGGCGGTAGTCGTACGGCCCCCGGTCGCCGGAGAAGAGGGTGCTCAGACTCTGTCCACCGGCGGTCACGGTGATGCAGCCCTCTCCCGAGACGAGGAAGGCCAGTCCGTCCACGCCCGCTCCGAAGTCACACGC
This sequence comes from Streptomyces sp. SM10, assembly GCF_002910915.1. GTDB lineage: Bacteria > Actinomycetota > Actinomycetes > Streptomycetales > Streptomycetaceae > Streptomyces. The sequence goes on from NZ_NEUF01000054.1 coordinate 22,495, forward strand.
CCGGTAGACGAGATGCCCCTCGCTCCCGGCGGTGGCGGGCGCGACGACGTCACCCGCCGTCCTGCTGCGGTCGAGGATCACCGTGTCCTTCTGCCGGTCGTAGTCGGCGGCCTCCAGCCCTCGCCCCACCACCGGCCGGGGCCCCTGCGCCTCCCCCTGGACGACCTCCGTGGCGGTGAGCCGGACGTCGGTGCTCGACGCCCCCACGAGGACCTCGTACGCGCCCGGCTCCACGGTCCACCGGCCGTGCGCCACACTCCAGTGGCCCAGCTCCTCGACGGGCACGGTGAATTCGACGTGCTCCGCCGCTCCGGGTGCGAGGTGCACCCGTCGGTGGCCGACCAGCTTGCGCAGCGGCAGGTCCACGGGTTCGTCGAGACCGCCGAGCAGGCGCCCCAGGCCCTCGGGGGACGGGCGGGCGGTCCCTTCCGGCCCGGCCCGGCGGACGTACACCTGCGCCACCTCGTCGGCGGCGGTCCCGCCGTCGTTGGTGACGGTCAGCGACACCCGCAGGTGTGCCCCGTCCACCTCCGTCCGCAGCGCGGAGTAGGTGAAGTCGGCGTAGGCCAGACCGTGTCCGAACGGGAAGAGCGGGGTGCCGTCGAAGTAGAGGTACGTCTGCCGCGAACCGATGATGTCGTAGTCGAAGAGGCCGGGCAGGTCGTCGTCGCTCGCGTACCAGGTCTGCGGGAGCCGCCCGGCAGGTGACACGTCACCGGCGAGGACGCGCGCGAGAGCGGTGCCGGCGGCCTGGCCGCCGTGCGCCGTCCAGAGCAGGGCCGGCAGTGCGTCCGCCGCGTCGACGACGGCGTACGGGTAGGCGGAGGACAGCACGAGGACCGTACGCGGGTTGGCGGCGTGCGCGGCGCGCCACAGGCGGTCCTGCTGGGCGGGGAGGGCGAGGGTCGTGCGGTCCTCGGTCTCGCGGCCGTTGATGTGGGGGTCGTTGCCGGCGACGACGATCACGGTGTCGGCGGCCGCGGCGACCCTGGCGACGGCGTCGGCACCGTGTTCGACGGTCTCCAGCTCGAAGACGGTGGCCCCGTCCCCGGAAATCCTTTCGCCTGATTCGGCAACCTTCGCGCCGTCGGCGGCGACAGAGACGTACCCACCCGTCCCGATGTGCAGAAGGCGGTGCCCGCCGTCGTGTCCCTCCACCGCCTCCATGCGGAACGTCTCCTGGACGACCCAGCCGCCGGGCTCGTCCGCGGAGGCCCTGACGTAGCCGTCGTCGGCGACGGAGAGGTACAGCCCGTCGTCGGTCCGCAGGGTGAGGACGCCGTCGCCCCAGTCGACGAGGGCCAGTTCGGTCGCCTCCTCGCCGCGGGTCAGCGGGGGGAGGTCGGTGCGGCCTGCGAGGAGGGCGGGATCGAGGGTGCCCTCGGCGCCCCGGGCCTCGCCGTCCGTCGCCCCGCCGGCCGCGGGCACCTGGAGCCAGCCGTCGGAGGTCTTCAGCCGGATCCGGTCCACGCCCTCCGCGTGGAGGACGTTCTCGGCGCCGTACCGTTCGCGGATTCCGTCGAGCGGGGTGGAGCGGTGCATGAGCATGCCGCTGTACCAGTCGAGCTTGCAGACGTCACCGAGAAGTCCGACCACGGCGACGGTGCGGCCCGGCTTCGGCTCCAGAGGCAGCAGGCCGCCGTTCTTCAGCAGGACGACGGCCTGCTCCGCGGCCTCCAGGGCGAGCGCGCGGTGCTCCTCGGTGTCCAGGGCGTCCACCCCCGCGTACGGATCGAGCTCCGGGTCGAACTCACCGAGCGCGAGGCGCATGGCGAGCAGCCGGCGGACCGCGGTGTCGATGTCGCTCTCGTCGACGAGGCCCTTGGCGAGCGCGTCGCGGATGCGGCCGGTCATGACGGTGGAGTCGGTGCCGTGGTCGGTGAAGCTGTCGACGCCCGCCTTCAGGGAGGCGGCGGTGGCCTCCTCGTGGGTGTCGAAGTAGTGCTCGGAGTCGACCAGGTTGGAGGGCGCGCCCGCGTCCGAGCAGACGACGAGCGGCTGGTCGGTCCAGCTCCGCAGGTGCTCACCCATGAGCGGGGAGACGTGGTTGGGGCGGCCGTTGACCAGGTTGTAGGCGGGCATGACCCCGGCCACCGCTCCGGCGCGCACGGCATCGCGGAAGGCGCGCAGATCGTATTCGTGAAGGACGCGCGGCCGGACCGAGGAGGACGCGGTGTCGCGGTCGGTCTCGTTGTTGTGCGCGAGCCAGTGCTTGAGCACCGGAGCGGTACGCCAGTATCGGGGGTCGTCGCCGCGCAGTCCCCGGGTGTAGGCGACGGCGATGGCGGAGGTCAGCGCCGGGTCCTCGGAGTACCCCTCCTCACCGCGGCCCCACAGCGGGTGGCGCAGCAGATTCACCGTCGGCGCCCACACGTTGAGCCCGACACGGTCGTCCTGGGCGCGCTTGGCCCGTACCTCGTCGCCCACGGCCTCACCGACCCTGCGGACCAGGTCGTCGTTCCAGGTGGCGCCGAGGCCGACGGCCTGGGGGAAGACGGTGGCGGGTCCCATCCAGGCGACCCCGTGAAGGGCCTCCTGCCCGGTGCGGAACGCACCGACGCCCAACCGCTGGACCGCGGGGGCGAACTGATGCAGCATCGCGATCCGCTCGTCGAGCGTAAGCCGCCCGAGCAGGTCGTCGGCGCGCCGGGAGAAGGACAGCTGCGGGTCGCGGAAGGGAAGCGGAAGGTCCGTCACGTGCGGGTCCCCTTGGAGAGGTGGGAGGTTTTCCGGTCTACGAGCATCGAAGAGGCCTTCGACGTGAGGAGAAGATCTTTCGAAGCGCTTCGATGCTCTGCGGCCAACCCCGCAGGTGTCAAGGGTGCTACCGCCCCAAAGAGGCTCTTACGGACGTATCAATGCCGTGTCGCACCAGGAAGCGGTTCGGAAACAGGTCGGAGGAATATCGAAACGAACTCTTGTGTGGTCGGGACCCTTCACTTAATCTCGCTGCAACATCGAAGCGCTTCGACGAGGCAGCCCGTTGACCGCTTCAGCTCAGCCGGCGCACCGCCGTCGGCTCGGCCGGTAACGCCCCTACCTCAGACACAGGGCCGAGCGGCAGTCGCCGCCGCGGGCCGTCCTGTTGCACCACGAAGGGTTGACGCAATGACGCCGAACTCCCCCTCCGCCCCCAGCCGGAGACGATTCCTCGCCTCCTCCGTGGTCGTCGCGGCAGCCGTGGGCGGCGGGATGCCGCTCCTCGCCGCCTGCGGCGGTGGTTCCGGCGGTTCGAAGAACGAGGGCACGACCACGGGCAAGAAGCTGAAGGACGTCCTTCCGACCTTCGTGCCCTCCAAGGCGGTCACCGGGGACATCCCCGCCAAGAACGGCTCCGCGGTCGGATTCACCACCGCGCTCCCGGTCGACCAACTGGCGGTGTCGGTCCCGAAGAAGCTCGGCAAGGGCAGCGAGCTGAGCATCATGGCGCCGCTTTGGGGCACCTCGCCTGGCGCGGGTAACCCGTACTGGACCGCGATGGACGAGGCGGTCGGCGTCGAGGTCAAGTGGCAGAACCAGGACGGCAACGTCTACGGCCAGAAGCTCGGCGCGGTGCTCGCGTCCAGCAGCATCCCGGACGCCGTGGTCGTCCCCGGCTGGGAGCTGGGCGGCAAGATACCGAGCGCCATCGCCAACAAGTTCGCCGACCTCGGCCCCTACCTCTCGGGCGACAAGGTCAAGGACTACCCGAACCTCGCTGCCATCCCCACGGGTGCCTGGCAGCGCGGGGTCTTCGCCGGGAAGCTGCGCGGCCTGCCCATGCCCGCCGAGTCGACGCCCAACATCACCCCCTTCTACCGCGCGGACATCTTCGAGGAGAAGGGCTACGAGGTCCCGACCACCACGCAGGAGTTCTACGACCTCTGCAAGGAGATCAACGCCCCCAAGAGCAAGGTGTGGGCGTGCAGCGACATGACGTGGTCGTCGTTCGTCTTCTTCGGGGTGCTGCCGGAGAAGCCGTACTACTGGCAGCTCGTCGACGGCAAGCTGGTCAACCGCTACGAGACCCAGGAGTACCTCGAGGCGCTGGAGTGGTCGCGCTCGCTGTACTCGGCGGGCTTCGTGCACCCGGACGCCAAGGCGGAGACGGGTGACATGCGCACCACCTTCTCCTCCGGCAACGTCCTCATGTACAACGCGGACATCTCCGACTGGTACGCGGCGACCACGGTCCAGAGGCTGGACAAGCCGGAGTTCCGGATGGGCGCGATGGACTTCTTCGCCCACGACGGCGGCGACCCGGTGATCTACGAGGCCGCGCCCTCCAACATCTGGTGCTTCGTCAACAAGAACGCGGACAAGAAGACGATCGAGGACATCCTCGCCCTCGCCAACTTCACCGCCGCCCCGTACGGCACCAAGGAGCAGCGCCTGAAGGCGTACGGCATCGAGGGCACCCACCACACTCTCAAGGACGGCGTCCTCGTCAAGACGGAGAAGGGCAACAACCAGGTCTTCGCGACGTACGAGTACATCGCGACCTCGGCTCCCTTCCGTGCCTACCCCGACCACCCGGACGTGGTGAAGGGCGTCATCGAGTGGCAGCAGCGTCAGGGCGCGCATCTGAGGAAGCCGCTCTTCCACGGCATGCAGATCCAGGAGCCCACCCGCTACACCCAGCTCAACGCGCAGTTCGAGGACCTGGAGAAGGACATCGTGCGCGGCCGCAAGAAGGTGAGCGACATGCAGCAGGCGGTCTCCGACTGGAAGACCAGGGGCGGCGACAGCCTTCGCGACTGGTACGAGAAGCTGCTCGACGAGACCGGTGAGTCGGCCTCCTGACATGTCGCTGAGCACAGACGACCGGCGCGCGCAGGAGGCACGGACGCCGCCGGTCAAGACGGAGGCGAGCGTCGGACGGCCGGTGAGCGGGCGCATGCCGCTGCGGCACCGACTCCGCCGGGACCGCACCCTGCTGCTGATGACCCTGCCGGCGATGCTGCTGCTGCTGGTCTTCGCGTACATCCCTCTGGCGGGCAACATCGTCGCCTTCCAGGACTACGACCCGTACGTCGCGGACAACGCCTTCCAGGCGATCGCGCAGAGCCCCTGGGTCGGGTTCGAGTGGTTCCAGCAGATGGTGAACGACCGGCTGTTCTGGTCGGCACTACGCAACACGCTGACGATCTTCCTCCTGCAGCTGACCCTGTTCTTCCCGGTGCCGATCCTGCTCGCGCTGTTCATCAACAGCTTCGTACGGCCCCGGGTCCGGGCGGTGGCGCAGGCGATCCTCTACCTGCCCCACTTCTTCTCCTGGGTCCTGGTCGTCACGGTGTTCCAGCAGATGTTCGGCGGCGCCGGACTCATCGCGCAGACGCTGCGGGAACACGGACACGAGGGGTTCGACCTCATGACCGACCCCGGTCTGTTCAAGTTCCTGATCACCTTCGAGATGATCTGGAAGGACGCCGGCTGGGGAGTCATCGTCTTCCTCGCCGCTCTGGCGGCGGTCAGCCCGGACCTCTACGAGGCGAGCGCCATGGACGGTGCGAACCGCTGGCACCGGATGTGGCACATCACGCTGCCGGCCCTGCGTCCCGTCGTGGCCCTGCTGCTGGTGCTCCAGGTGGGCAACGCCCTGACCGTCGGCTTCGAGCAGATCCTGCTCCAGCGCACGGCGGTCGGTCCGGGTGCCTCCGAGGTGCTCGACACGTACGTCTGGAACGTCGGCATCACCAACGGCGGGTTCAGCTACGCGGCGGCCGTCGGGATCGTCAAGGGAATCTTCGGTCTGCTGCTGGTCCTCGGGGCCAACAAGGTCGCCCACCTCATGGGTGAGCAGGGGGTGTACAAGAAGTGAGCAGCAGCCTGCTCTCCGGCCTGACCGGCTTGGGCGGCGTGAAGCCGGGAACCCGCGGACGCCTGCGTCCGGTGTGGGAGGAGGAGCCGTCGAGGACGGGTCTCGCCTCCAAGGGTGTGGTCCTGGTCCTGATCTGCCTCGCCGTGCTGTTCCCCCTCTGGGTCGTGATCGTCACCAGTCTGTCCTCGGTGAAGACCATCACCGGGACCGGCGGGCTGGTGGTGATCCCCCGGGGCATCACGTTCGTCGCCTACCAGGAGCTCCTCGGCGGCGGCCAGGTCACGCGCGCCACGGTGATCAGCCTCGGTGTGACCCTCGTCGGGACGCTCTTCAGCATGACCGTGTCGATCCTGTGCGCCTACGGTCTGTCCCGTACGGGGTCGGTGCTGCACCGGCCGCTCCTGGTGTTCATGCTCGCCACGATGTTCTTCGGCGCCGGCCTCATCCCCACCTATCTGGTGGTCCAGGGCCTGGGCCTGACCGACTCCTATCTGGCGCTGATCCTTCCGAGCGCGCTGAACGTCTTCAACATCCTGGTGCTGCGTGCCTTCTTCATGAGTACGGCCCAGGAGCTCATCGAGAGCGCCCGTATCGACGGGGCCGGTGACTTCCGCATCCTGTGGCAGATCGTCATGCCGCTGTCCCGCGCGGTCATCGCCGTGATCACGCTGTTCTACGCGGTCGGCTACTGGAGCGCCTGGTTCAACGCCTCCCTCTACATCAGCGACCCGGAGATGCTGCCGCTGCAGAACGTGATGAACCAGCTCGTGCTCAAGCAGGAGCGGCCCACCGGCCTCGCCCAGGCCATCAACACGGGCCACCTGTCACCGCTCGCCATCCAGATGGCGGTCATGGTGCTCGCGCTGATCCCCGTCGCGTTCCTGTCGCCGTTCGTCCAGAAGCACTTCAAGGAAGGCATGCTCACCGGCGCCGTCAAGGGCTGAGCCCTGCCCCGGTCGGTCAACGCCCGCCCGGCCCATATCACCGTCACTCCCCACGGAGGTCCGTCGTCATGCGCGCTTCGTCCGCCCCGCAGCCAGATCCCGCCCCGCTCCCCCGGCGCCGCACCGTCCTGGCCGGTGCGGCGGTGGCAGCGGCCTCGGCCTCCGCGCTGCCGGCGGCGGGTCCGGCCGCGGCCGCCCGGCGGCCCGCGAGGACACAGCCGCACAGATGGCGCACCGTGGCGATCGGCGGGACGGGGTTCGTGACGGGCGTCCTGTTCCACCCGGCCGTGCGCGGTCTGGCCTACGCCCGCACGGACATCGGCGGTGCCTACCGGTGGGACGACCGGAGATCCCGCTGGACGGCGCTCACCGACCACCTCGGCTGGGACGACTGGAATCTCCTCGGCGTCGAGGCGATGGCCGTCGACGCGGCGCACCCGGACCGGCTGTACCTGGCCCTCGGGACGTACGCGCAGGAGTGGGCGCCCCCGGGTGCGGTGCTCAGGTCCGAGGACCGGGGCGCGACCTGGGCGCGCACGGATCTCGCCGTGCGCCTCGGGGCCAACGAGGACGGCCGTGGCTGCGGCGAGCGGCTCCTGGTCGATCCGCGTGACAGCGAGACGCTCTGGCTCGGTACGCGCCACGACGGGCTGCTGCGCTCCACGGACCGCGGCGCCACCTGGGCGGCCGACACCTCGTTCCCGGCCGTCGCTTCGGCGACCGGCCAGGGCGTCACGGTGCTGGTCGCGGTCGGCCGGACGGTGTACGCGGGCTGGGGCGACGGCGGGACTGCCCTCTACCGCAGGGGCGCGTCCGACGACTGGGAGGCGGTCCCCGGGCAGCCGTCGGCCGGAGCGGCGACGCGGGTGCCGGTCCGGGCGGCGTACGACGCGGGCAGCCGCGCGCTGTACGTGACCTACGCGGACGGGCCGGGCCCCAACAACCAGGCCGACGGCTCCGTGCACCGTCTCGACACCGTGACCGGCGGCTGGACGGACGTCACTCCCGTGGCACCGGGTGACGGCGACGCGTTCGGCTACGGCGGGGTGGCCGTGGGTGCGGCCCGTCCGGGCACGGTCGTGGTCTCCACGAACAACAGGTGGGGCGCCGTGGACACCCTCTTCCGCTCCACGGACGGCGGGTCCACCTGGACCTCGCTCAAGGACACGGCGGTGCTGGACGTGTCGGAGACCCCGTACCTGACGTGGGGCGGGGAGCCGAAGTTCGGCTGGTGGATCCAGGCCGTGGCCGTCGACCCGTACGACGCGCGGCACCTGCTGTACGGGACGGGTGCCACGATCTTCGGCACCCGTGACCTGGTGCACTGGGCCCCGGAGATCCGCGGTCTGGAGGAGTCGGCCGTCCGCCAGCTGATCGCGCCGCCCTCGGGCGCCCGGCTGCTCAGCGGCCTTGGGGACATCGGCGTCATGTACCACGACTCCCTGGCCTCCTCCCCGTCGCGCGGCATGGCGTCCGACCCCGTGTTCGGCACGGCGACGGGACTCGCCCTCGCCACCCTGAAGCCCTCGTACGTCGTACGGACCGGCTGGCCGTCGGGGTCCGACGCGGCCGGTGCGTACTCCCGCGACGGCGGGGCGAGCTGGCAGCCGTTCGCCGCCCAGCCGGCGATCGCTCCTTCGGCCCCGGGCCCGGTGGCGGTCTCCGCCGACGGGGCGACGCTCCTCTGGTCGTTCGTCCACTGGGACGGCACGAAGTACGCGGCGCACCGCTCCACGGACGGCGGCGCGACCTGGGCCGAGGTCGCCACGTTCCCCAAGGGCGGCACACCGGTCGCCGACCCGCTCGATCCGAAGCGCTTCTACGTCTACGACACGGACACCGGGGCGGTGTTCCTGTCCACGGACAAGGGCGCCACCTTCACCGCGGGCGCGAGCGGGCTCCCCTCGGGCGACGCGCAGTTCCGCATCGCCGCGGCCCCCGGGCGCTCCGGCGACCTGTGGCTCACCGCCAAGGACGACGGGCTGCTGCGCTCGACGGACGGCGGCCGCACGTTCGCTCCGGTGGCCGGCTGCCAGGCCTCGCACGCCCTCGGCTTCGGCAAGGCCGCCCCGGCGAAGGGCGGGCCGGGCTACCCGGCTGTGTTCCAGACCGGGCGAGTCTCCTCGACGTACGACGGTGTGGCCGTCCTGCGCTCGGACGACGCCGGTGCGACCTGGGTCCGCATCAACGACGACGACCACCGGTGGGGGTGGACCGGCGAGGTCATCACCGGCGATCCCCGCGTCCACGGCCGTGTCTATCTGGGCACCAACGGCCGCGGCATCCAGTACGCAGACCCGAAGTAGAGGAACGAGACGTCCATGCCGTCCCTGCACGATGCCACCCGTGGCCGCATCCTCTTCGGAGGCGACTACAACCCCGAGCAGTGGCCCGAGGAGGTGTGGGCCGACGACGTCCGGCTGATGAAGGACGCCGGGGTCAACTCCGTCACCGTCGGCGTCTTCTCCTGGGCGACGATCGAACCACGCCCGGGTGCACGGGAGTTCGACTGGCTCGACCGGCTGCTGGACCTCGTGCACGCCCACGGCGTCGGCGTCGTCCTGGCCACCCCGACGTCCTCACCGCCACCGTGGATGGGTGCCCTGCACCCGGAGACGCTGCCGCGCACGGAGGACGGCTCGGTGGTCAGCTACGGTTCGCGGCAGCACTTCTGCCCGAGCTCCCCGGTCTACCGTCGCTACGCCGCGGCCCTCACCGAGGATCTCGCGGCACGGTACGGGGACCATCCGGCGCTCACCGTGTGGCACATCAACAACGAGTACTGCACGCACTGCTGGTGCGACGAGACCGCCGCCCACTTCCGGCGCTGGCTCTCCTCCCGGTACACCACCCTGGACCGGCTGAACGACGCCTGGGGGACGGCGTTCTGGAGTCAGCGCTACGACACCTGGGCCGAGATCCTGCCGCCGCGCCGCGCCCAGTACATTCGCAACCCCGCGCAGGAGCTGGACTTCAAGCGGTTCACCTCCGACGCGCTGATGGAGTGCTACACCGCCGAGCGGGACATCGTCACCCGGCACACCCCGCACATCCCGGTGACGACCAACTTCATGCCGCTGTGGCCGGGCCAGGACGCCTGGGCGTGGGCGGAGCAGGAGGACGTCGTCTCCGTCGACGTCTATCCGGATCCGAAGGACCCGGGGGCCGGCCAGTACAACGCGATGCTGGCCGACATGACCCGCTCGCAGGCGGGCGGACCGTGGATGGTGATGGAGCAGGCCACCGGCACGGTCAACTGGCGCACCGTCAACCACCCCAAGCCGACTGGTCTCAACCGTCTCTGGTCGCTGCAGTCGGTGGCCAGGGGTGCGGACGCCCTCTGCTACTTCCAGTGGCGGCAGTCCCGGCAGGGGGCTGAGAAATTCCACTCCGCGATGGTGAGCCACGCGGGCGAGCACGGCAGGACCTTCCGCGAGGTCAAGCGCATCGGCGCCGAACTCGCCCTGATCGGGGCCGAGGTGAGCGACACCGTCGTGCCCGCCGAGGTCGCCGTCCTGCACGGCTGGGACGCCTGGTGGTCGAGTACCCAGGAGGGCCGGCCGTCCTCCCTCGTCTCCTACCCGGAGCTGCTCCAGGCGTGGCACCGAGGGCTGTGGGAGAGCGGCATCACCACGGACTTCGCCCGGCCCGGGGCGGATCTGAGCGCCTACCGCATGGTCCTCGTGCCCCACCTCCAGCTCCTGGACGACGCGGCGACCGAAACCCTCGTCGCCTACGTGCGGGGCGGCGGAACGCTCGTGTGCGGCTTCTTCACCGGCGTCGCGGACGTGGACGACCGGATCAGGCCGGGCGGCATGGACAGCCGGCTGCGTGGGCTCTTCGGCATCCGCACGGTGCACGAGTGGTGGCCGCTGGACGCTGACGTGACGGTGGAGTGCGACGGTTTCCGCGGCACCCTCTGGTCGGAGGAGCTCGAACCCGACGGCAGCGCGGAGACGGTCGCGGCCTACCGCGGCGGCGAGCTGGACGGTCTCCCGGCGGTGCTCCGCAAGGGCACGGCCTGGTACGTCTCGACGCTGCCGGAGCCCGAGGCGCTGCGCGCCCTGCTCGGCCGTGCCGCGGCCGATGCAGGCGTGCGTCCCGTGCTGGAGGGGCTGCCGGCCGGGGTGGAGGCCGTGCGGCGCGGCGGGCTGCTCTTCCTGCTCAACCACGGACGGTCGCCGGTCGAGGTGAAGCTGCCGGGCCGCCGGTTCGACCTGCTCACGGGCACCGAGGCCGACGGCGGTGTGGAGCTGGGCCGCTACGGCGTGGCCGTGCTCGGGGAGGTCTCACCATGATCGACGGCACGTGGGAGCCCGGCCCCGCCACCCGCTGGGAGGACGCGTTCCTCAGCGGCAACGGCCGTCACGGGGCGATGGTGTTCGGCGACCCGGCGGACGACCGGGTCGTGGTCAACCACCACACCCTGGTGCGGCCGAACGGCAGCGGGGACCTGCGGCCCCCGGAGCTCGCCGACGGGCTGGGCCGCCTCAAGGACGCGCTCCTGTCCGGGGACACGACGGCGGCGGAGGACTTCGGAGCGGGGCGGCCCCTGGTGTGGGTGCAGCCCTTCCACCCGGCGTTCCGCACCCGGGTGCGCCGCAGCCGGGGACTGCACGAGGCGGTCTGCGGATACCGGCGCGAGGTCGACTTCACGACGGGCGAGGTGACCGCGTCGTACGAGGCGTGGCGCAGCGGCGTCTTCGTGTCGCGGGCCGACGACGTGGTCGTCCAGCACATCACCGACCCCGGCCTCACCGCCGACGTCGTCCTGGACCACGCCCTGCCCGGCGCCCCCGCGCACCTGGCGGTCGGCCGCTCCCACGCGCTGACTCCGGGGGGAGCGCGGCTGGCCCTGCGGGTCGGCTATCCGGACAGCGAGCTCGGGTACACGGGAGTCACCGTGGCCCGGGTGGACGGAGGCCGGGTGTCCGTGGCGGGCGAGGGAATCCGCGTCGAGGGAGCGCGGAGCCTCACCCTGACGACCAGGGTCGTCCGTGCGGCGGGCCGTCCGGACCTGGCCGAGCTCTGGGCCGGCCTGCCCGACGAGGAGTACGCCACCCTGCTGGACCGGCACCGGCCGCTGCACCGGAACGCCTACGGACGCGCCTCCTTCAGCGTGCGGGACGCCGCGGCGGAGCGGGAGCTGTCCGGCAGCGAGCTGCTGCGCCGCCCCAGGAGCCCCGCGCTCCTGGAGCGGCTCTTCGCGGCGGGCCGCTACCACCTGCTGTCCTCCTCCGGGATGCTGCCGCCCCGGCTGACCGGTCTCTGGACCGGGGACTGGGACACCGCCTGGTCCGGCGCCTTCACCACGAACGCCAATCTCAACCTCCAGATCGCCTCGGCCCCGGCGGCCGCCCTCCCGGAGGTCACGGACGCCCATACGGCTCTGGTGCAGAGCCAGTTGCCCGACTGGCGGGACAACGCGGCGGCTCTCTTCGGGACCAGGGGCATCGTCGCGCCGTCCCACACCGACGGCGCTTCGGGCCACACCCGGCACTTCCAGCGCGCCTATCCGCTGCACCTGTGGACCGCCGGAGCGGACTGGCTGCTGCAGCCGCTCCTGGAGCAGGCCGAGGCCACGACCGGGGCCCCGGGCAGGGGCCTGACCGCGGCCCTCGTCGAGACGGCCCTGTTCTACGAGGACTTCCTCGACCGCGAGGACCCGGACGGGAACGCGGCGGTCGTGCCCTCGTACTCCCCGGAGAACCGGCCGGCCAACGCGAGTTGGGTCACGGTGAACGCCACCATGGACATCGCCGCCGCCCGCCACGCCCTGACGACCGCCGCCGCGCACGCTCCCGGGCACCCGTCGGCCGGCCGCTGGCGGTCGCTGGCCGCCCGGCTCCCGGCGTACGTGGTGAACGAGGACGGGGCGCTCGCCGAGTGGGCGTGGCCCGGCCTGCGGGAGACGTACGACCACCGCCACCTCAGCCACCTCTACCCGGTGTGGCCCCTGGGCGAGATCAATCCCTACGACACCCCGGAGCCGGCCGCGGCCGCACACCGCGCGCTGGAGCTGCGGGGGTCGGAGAACGACTCGGCCCACGGGCATCTGCACCACGCTCTGATCGCCGCCCGGCTGCGCGACCCGTCCCGGGTGTCGGCGGCGCTGGACGCGGTGCTGGGCGGCGACTTCTTCCACGACTCGCTGATGAGCGCCCACTATCCGTCCCGCGACGTCTACAACGCCGACGCCGCACACGCCCTGCCGGCCGCCGTGATCGAGTCGCTCGTGCAGTCGACGCCCGGCCGTCTGGTGCTGCTGCCCGCCGTCCCGGCGTCCTGCCCCGCCGGTGAACTGCGCGGCATTCGGACCCGGTTCGGCGCACACCTGGACCTGTGGTGGGCGGAGGACGGCGCCACCGCCGTGCTGCGCCCCACCCGCGACGCCCGCGTCGATCTGCGTACGGGCGACGGGTTCGCCCTCACCGAGACCTCCGCCGGAATCCCCCCGGCTCCGCTGGAGCTGACGGCCGGCGTGGACCGCGTCCTCACCCTGGGGGCGCGGTAGCAGTCCTCCATCCCCACATGGAAGGAACACCTCATGGCACGATCCACCCTGACCCGGCTGCTGCTGGCCCCCACGGCAGCCGTGGCCGCGCTGATCGGATTCGCGGCGGCGCCCGCCCACGCCGCGATCTGGACCTCGTCGGAGCAGTGGGGCAACTACACCACGTCCGACGGCTACGTCCTCTACAACAACATCTGGGGCTCAGGAGCGGGGACCCAGAGCATCTGGGCCGACTCGTCGAGCACGTGGGGCGTGACGGCGAACCACCCGGACACCGGCGGCATCAAGTCGTACCCGAACGCCAAGAAGGTCGTCGACAAGCCCATCACGTCGCTCTCCTCGCTGACCAGCCACTACAACGTGAGCGTCCCGTCGTCCGGGGCGTACAACACCTCGTACGACATCTGGGACACGGACTACGACTACGAGGTCATGCTCTGGGTGAACTACAACGGCGCCGTCGGCCCCCTCGGCACCTCCCAGGGGAACGTCACCCTCGGCGGCCACACCTGGACCGTCTACAAGGGGGACAACGGAGCCAACGAGGTCTTCTCCTTCCTGCGGACCTCCGACTCGACGTCCGGCACCGTGGACATCCTGCCGATCCTCAAGTGGATCAAGGAAACCAAGGGCTGGTGGGGCGACGAGACCATCGGCGACGTGCAGTTCGGATACGAGATCACCTCGTCGTCGGGCGGGCTGGACTTCACGACCAACGGGTTCGGCGTCTCGTCGAGCTGATCCCGGCGTGAGGCGGGGCGGGAGGACGCTCCCGGCCCGCTGCACGTCGCCGCCTCACGAGAGCCGGAACCCGTTCCACCCGCACCAGCGAGCCGGACCGCGTGGCTCACACCGGTGCCGGCCCCGTGCTCGCGCGGACCGTCAGAACCGGCTCCAGCAGCTCCACCTCGTCCGTACCCCGCCCCGCGAGTTTCGCAACCACCTGTTCCACCGCGCGGCGCCCCATCTCCTGCGCCGGAATGGCCACGGAGGTGAGCCGCACCGACGCCTGGGTGGCCACCTGTTCGGGGCAGACGGCGACGACGGACACGTCCTCCGGGACGGCGCGCCCCTGCTGCTGGAGCAGATTGAGCAGCGGCTCGACGGCGGCCTCGTTCTGGACGATGAATCCGGTCGTGCCCGGCCGTTCGTCGAAGATCCGGGTGAGGGTGCCGGCCATCGCGGCGTACCCGCCCTCGCAGGGCCGGTGCAGGATCCGCATCCCCGCGTCCTGTGCCGCGGTGCGGATACCGTCCACCGTCCGTTCGGCGAAGCCGGTGTGCCGCTCGTAGACGGCGGCGGCTTCGCCGATCACCGCCACCTCGCGGTGCCCGAGGCCGGCGAGATGGTCCACGCAGAGCGCCCCGGTGGCCTCGAAGTCGAGGTCCACACAGGTCACCCCCGCAGTGTCGGCGGGCAGGCCGATGAGGACGGCCGTACGACCCGAGTCCCGGAGCAGCGGCAGTCGTTCGTCGTGCAGTTCGACGTCCATGAGGATCATGGCGTCCGCCAGCGAGCTCCCCGCGATGCGCCGGACGGCCGCAGGGCCCTCCTCGCCGGTGAGCAGCAGGACGTCGTAGCCGTGCGTACGGGCGCTCGTGGCGACGGCGATGGCGATCTCCATCATCACCGGTACGTACATGTCCGTGCGCAGCGGCACCATCAGCGCGATGATGTTGGACCTGCTGCTGGCCAGAGCGCGCGCACCGGCGTTGGGGTGGTAGCCGAGCTGCTGGATACTGAGCTCCACCCGTTCCCGGGTGGAGGCCGAGATCGACCGCTTGCCGCTGAGGACGTAGCTCACCGTGCTCGCGGAGACTCCGGCGTGCTGGGCGACCTCGGCAAGCGTGACCATTCGGCTTCTCCCCTACAGACGGTGACCGCAGGGGAGAGCGGGTGAAGCGCTTCGACAGCGCCTTGCTGTGCTCCCCTTCGCACTCTGACATGCGCAGACACCGTGGAGCCTAGACTCGCTTGCGGGCACTGTCCAGAGTCGCGTCGAAGCGCTTCGACCAGCCCTTGTCGGCAGGCACCCTGCCGCACACCGTGACTCAGGACGCCGAGGGTGTCCAGCCTGCCAGCCAGTCGGCGGTCTCCTGGTCCACCGCCTGGGAATCGGTGAGCTGCAGTAGTCGCCACGGCCGTCCCGAAGGTTGCCGTGCCGGGTTCACCGTGCCGGGTTCACGGCCCGCTTCACGGCCGCCGGAACGGTGCGTCCCGCTCCCGAACTCCGGCGCCGGGGCCGGCCGAGCGGAGGACCACGTCGAGGGCGCGGGCGGGGTCGGCGGCGTAGACGTTGCTGAACCAGGCCATGTTGGCCTCGACCACGGCCCACCGCCCGGTGGCCCCCCGGTCGTCGTCCGCGCGCATCAGTCCGACATCGAGCACCACGCCGCTGGGCAGGGTGTCGGCGCATGCCGCGCCCAGCCGGCGGACGAACGCGCGCACCTCGGGCTCGTCGGCATGGCCGGTCAGCGGCGCCGGATCGAGCCGTCCGAACGTGGCGTACTGCGAACCGGTCCGTATCTCCCCGTCCAGCAGATGCAGCCGGAACTCCTTGGCCCAGGTGACCACGTCGCTGATCTGGACGAGGGGGTCGTCCTCGGCGCCCACGGGGACACGCAGTGCCTCGCCGTCCGCGTACACCCCGGCCGGGAAACTCTTCTCCGTGGGCGGTTTGGCGAAGAGCGGGCCGGGTGCGCGGCGGGCCTCGCTGAGCGGAACGCACCGGATGCGGCGCCCCGTGAACGCGTACGGCAGGGCGTCCAGCCAGCCGTCGGACGGCTGGAGAAGGGCGATGCCGAGACGTCCGGCGGCCGAGGCGGCGAAGCGGGGACCACCGTAGTAGTGCACCCGGGTACCGGCCGTCGGCCTGCCGGGAAGGCGGTCGCGCGGCAGGACCGTCACGTCCATGCCGCGCTCCCGCGCCGCACAGGCCAGCAGACCGACGGTGGTGGACCGGTGCG
This sequence comes from Streptomyces sp. SM10, assembly GCF_002910915.1. GTDB lineage: Bacteria > Actinomycetota > Actinomycetes > Streptomycetales > Streptomycetaceae > Streptomyces. Next base: position 38,719 of record NZ_NEUF01000054.1, read on the forward strand.
GGGCGAGGGCGAGGAGGTCGGCCATGCCGCCGCAGCTTACGGGCCGGCGCCCGTGAGCTGCGGCGGCCCCTCGGAAGGTCCCGGGACCGCTTCGTTCGGGGCCGCCTCAGCCGTTGAGCAGCACCGGGAAGGCCTCCATGTCGTTCTGCGTCATGACCGGCAGCTTGCGGATCTCGTCGTCGCCGATGGCCAGCTTCAGCTCCGGGAAGCGCCCGAACAGTGCGGGCAGCGCGATCCCGGCCTCGACCCGGGACAGTGCGGCGCCGGGGCAGATGTGGGGCCCGTGGCCGAAGGTCATGTGCCGGATCGGCGTCGGGCGGGTGATGTCGAAGGCGTCCGCCGCGTCCCCGTGGTGGACGGTGTCGCGGCCGATGGCCCGGTAGGAGATCACCACGCCCTCCCCCTTGGCTATGACCTGGTCCCCGACCTGGATGTCCTCGGTGGCGAACCGCATCAGCAGGTGCGTGGTGGGTGTGTCCCAGCGCAGCGTCTCCTCGACCACCGTCTCCCACGGGATCTCCCCGCCCAGCACCTTTCGCAGCTGATCGGGGTGGGCGAGCAGCGCGCGTACGGCGTTGAGGATGAGGCCGATGGTGGTCTCGTGGCCCGCAGCCACCATGGCCTTGAGGTTGCCGACGACCTCCTCCTCGGTGAGCGGCTTCCCGCCCTCCTCGGCGAGGATCAGCGCACTGGTGAGGTCGTCGGTGGGGCGGGCGGTCTTCTCCCGCACGAGCTCCGCGTAGAAGACGTCGAGCTCGGCCAGCAGGGCCAGCCTGTCCTCCTGCGGGGTGAGCATCGAGAAGAACGCCTTGTACTGCCGGGTCAGCATGGGGTGCAGCGCCTCGTCCACCCCCATCAGGAGGCCGACCACCTTCATCGGGAGGGGCTGGGCGAACACGGCCTTGAGGTCGACGACCCCGTCCTCGCCCTGCGCGGCGAGCGCGTCCAGCAGCTCCTCGGTGAACTTCTCGATGTCCGGACGGATCGCCTCCAGACGGCGGGGGGTGAGGGCCTGGGAGGTCTTCGTCCGCAGTCGGCGGTGCTCCTCACCGTCCACGGTGAACATGGAGCGCCCCGCGTCGATCATGCCGATCAGCGGCCAGGCGTGGGTGACCTCCCCGCTCTGCCAGAGCCCCCATGCGTCCAGGTCCTTCACCAGACGTGTGTCGACGAGGAGTTGGCGGGCCTCGGCATGCCGGGTGACGGTCCAGGCCGGGACCCCGAGGAGCTCGATGCGGGCGAGCGGGGCGGACGCCCGCAGCTGTTCGGTCTCACCGTCGAGGTCCTGGACCATGGGGTCGATGACCACGGTCGCGTACGGGCAAGTCACAGCAGGTCTCCTGTCGTGTGTACGGGTGCGAACCGGACGGGAAGCGCGTTCATCCCTCGCAGGAAGGCGGACGGCCGCCGGACGAGATCCCTTGCGGGGACGGTGAGTTCGAGGTCGGGCAGCCGGTCGAGAATGACCTCGATGGCCGTACGGGCGATGGTCTCCGCGATCTCCTGCGCGGGGAAGGGGCAGCGGTACTCCCCGTGGCTGAACGCCAGATGCGACCCGTTGCCCGCGTGGTGCCCGGCGCCGGCCACTCCCATCTCCTGGCGTATCAGCGGGTCGGTGTTGGCCGCCCCCAGGCCGAGCAGGAGCATGTCACCGGCGCGGATGGTGCGGCCGCCCAGCCGCGTGTCGCGGGCGGCCCAGCGTCCGGCGAGGATCTGGGTCGGGCTCTCCTCCCAGAGGACCTCGTTCATCGCGTCGCCGACACTGCGCCGCCCGCCCGCGAGGGAGTCGGCGAACTGGTCCTCGGTAAGCATCAGCCGCAGGGAGTTGCTGATCCAGTCGGCGGTGGTGAGGTGGCCCGCCGCGGTGATGGCCATGAGGTCGAGGGCGTACTCCTCGTCCGTGAAGGGCTCCGGGTCGGCCAGCATCCGGGAGGTGACGTCGTCGCCGGGCGCGGCCCGCTTGGCCGCCACCAGCCGTTGCATGTGCTCGCCGAAGCGGCCGTACGCCTCCTGGGCGCCGGGCCCTCCGTCCGCCAGGTCCTTCAGGACCCGGGCGATGTCCGCACCCTCCGCGTCGGGGAAGCCGACGAGGCGTGCGAGGACGAGTACGGGCAGCGGCTCGGCGAACTCGGCGACGAGGTCGGCCCTGCCACGGGCGCAGATGCCGTCGACGAGCCGGTCGGCCAGCTGCTCGCAGTGCCCCCGGATCTCGAAGGGGTCCGCGGCTTCGAGGGCCGGCACGACCATCTCGGCGTGCCGCCGGTGCTCGGCGCCCGCGGTGAAGTAGATGGAGGGCATGGGCCGCCCCACCATGGGGAGCAGCGGCCAGTCCTCCGGTATGTGCTCCCACTGGTTCCACAGCCCGACGTCCCTCGGGAACAACTCGCCGTCGCTGGTGACCTGGTGGAGCTCGCGGTAACCGACGACCAGCCAGGCCGGAAAGCCACCGGGCAGCTCGACGGGGACGACGGACCCGTAGGAGTGGCGCATGGACCGGTAGACGGCCTGCGGCTCGGTGTGGAACTCGGGCCCGCTCAGCGGCACGGGGGCGTGCGCGGGGCAGCCGCCGCCGGAGGCGGGCGTGGCTGATAAGGAGGGGGTCGTCATCGTACGGACTCCTGGGAGACGGCTTCGCGCGTTGCGGCCGATCAACGCGCCCCCACTATAGGGAGGTTGCGTGAAGCTATGGGTACAGATCGTGAGGTCGCCCGCTGACGGCCCCCCGGAATCCGGGCCGCGCCAGGTGCGACAGGCTTCCCACCCGTTGCAGTTGCCCGGTGATCCGAGGCCTCATCACCCCGCTTCGGGGTATGGAGGTGAGCATGGCTCTCGTGAAGCGTGTTGCTCTTGCTCCTCGTGCGGTGCGGCAGCTACGGCGCGTCCGCTCGGTGTACGTGGCGGGGGTGCTGCTGTCCGCCCTCGGTCTGCTCTCCCTCGACGGCGCGGCGGAAGGGGGTGGCCGGCAGACGGTGATCGCGGGCGTCTTCCTCCTGGTGTTCGCCGCGCTCCTCACCCTGACCGCGGTGCAGCTGCGGCGGCACGGACGGACCGAGCACTGCAGCACGGCCAAGAAACTCTCACCGCTCGTGTGACATCGGCCCGTACGCCTGGCCAAGGGAGAGGCGACCAGCGAACGCAGAATCGGTCATGTCGTCCCGCCTTCGGCGGCCACCCAGCTCGGCTGCGAGATCCGCGTCGCGCATGCCGGGGAAGGCGTAGCCCTCGGTCTCGTCCCACGGAACGTCGAGGTCGTCCATGTGCACGCTCCAGTCCGCTCCTGGCAGGGCGCGGCGCAACTGGCTCACAGAACTCAGCACATGGTCGAGCACCGGGAGGAGCCGGCCGGGGTCGAAGGGCATCTTGGTGGATCCCGCGAGGATCTCGGCGGGCTCACGCCCCTGCCCGTCGTACAGGTGCAGGCTCTCCTCGTCCTGATACGGGAAGGACGACCTGTGGGCAGCGACGATGCGCTCGACGGCAGCCGACTCGGCAGCCGTCGGCTGCAGGGCCCTGCGCGCGCTGCAGTAGAGGGAGACACTCATGTCCCCGAGCGTACGGAGGGGGTATGACAACGCCGTCGCGCCGGAGCGCTCCGCCTGACGGCGGACGCTGTGGTGAGATGGTCGCCGTGAGCCGCACCGTCGAGGAGTCCAACCGCCGCCTGCTCCGAGCCCGGGACGCGATGGACCGCGCGTACGCGCAGCCGCTGGACGTCCCGGCCCTGGCCCGGATCGCCCACGTGTCCCCGGCCCACTTCACTCGCACCTTCCGGGCCACCTTCGGCGAGACGCCGCACCGCTATCTGCAGCGGCGCCGCGTCGAGCGGGCGATGTTCCTCCTGCGGGAGAGCGACCGCAGCGTCACGGACATCTGCTACGAGGTCGGCTTCGGCAGCACCGGCACCTTCAGCCGCACGTTCCGCGACATCGTCGGCCGCTCGCCGAGGACGTACCGCAGTCAGGCGACCGCCGCGGACGTCCCCACGTGCTTCACCAAGGCGTGGACACGGCCGAGCGCCTGAACGTCGCGTACGGAACCGCCACACCGGTCGGCCATTGAGCAGTTCTGGATAAGATTTCGCCGTGCCGGCCGTCTAGCGTGGGATGCATGTTCAACGCGATCACACACTCACAGATCTTCGTCCTCGACCAGGACGAGGCCATCGACTTCTACGTCGGCAAGCTCGGCCTGGAGGTCAACGCCGATGTCGACATGGGCTTCATGCGCTGGCTCACCGTCAGCGTCCCCGGTCACCCCGACCGCCAGGTCCTGCTGGAGAAGCCGGGGCCTCCGGCCATGTCCGAGGAGACGGCCGAGCAGGTCCGCGACCTGGTGACGAAGGGCGCGATGGGCGCAGCACTGATTCTCACCACGGACGACTGCCGCACGACGTACGAGACGCTGAAGGCCCGGGGCGTGGAGTTCACGGACGAGCCGACGGAGCGCCCGTACGGAATCGACTGCGGCCTGCGCGACCCCTTCGGCAACAACATCCGCTTCACCCAGCTGAAGGCCTGAGGGCGGAGGGGGAGGGTCCGGCCGCACGGCGGGCGCCGTTCGGTGGCTCCTGGCCGGTCCACGGGGGCATGATCGGGGACCGAGGTGGTGGATGCCGTCGTCGCGGCAGCGCACCGGCTGTCGGCGCGGCTGAACGGGGCGGAAGCCGAGACCGTCTGAGGAAGGCACGCCAGGCATGGCTCGCCGGTCAGCCGCGCTGGGTTCCCTGGGCGTCCTGGAGGACGCCACGGCGGCTGTCGTCGGTCTGCACAAGAAAACCTTGCCCCCGCTGTTCGAGCGCGAGGTACCAGGAGCCGGGCACAAGCTCTGCGACCGGCTTGCGACTGCCTATTTCGCTGGACAACGGCCGGATGACCGGCACCGCAAACCAGAAGGGACCGAATTCACCCGCCTCAGCATCATCCTGCGAGGCCTGCCCCGCTTCCACCGGGCAGTCGCCGCGAGCTGCGGAAAGGGCCCCTCTTTTCAGCCCGTGCACCCCCCGTTCTGCCGCTTCGCGAGGCCGCGACCATACTTTGCCCACTTCGCTGCGGAGTTCGCCTCCGGTGGGGAATCATTGCGATCATGGCTCAGCTCGAAGCGCGCGAAGTGCCGCTGCACAAGGTCTTCTGCAGTGACTACGACTTCCGGATTCCTGACTACCAGCGCCCTTACGCCTGGCAGACCGAACAGGCCCAGCAACTGCTCGCCGACCTCGAAGAGGCACTCCTCCGGGGCGACGGGGAGCCCTACTTCCTCGGATCCCTGGTGCTCGTCAAGGACAGTCGCGCCGCCCAGGCCGACGTGATCGACGGCCAGCAGCGGCTGACGACCCTGACGATCCTGCTGGCCGTCCTGCGCGACCTGGCCCAGCAGTCCGACGTGGTGACCAACCTGGTGGCGATGATCGCCGAGCCCGGAAACACGGTCCTGGGGTTGAAGGCGAAACCTCGGCTCACCCTGCGCCCCCGGGACGCCGACTTCTTCCACCAGCACATCCAGACCTCCGATTCCATCAGGACCCTTCTGGAGCTGAACCCCCACAACCTGAGGACCGACGCGCAGAGGGCCGTCCAGGCGAACGCGCGGGTGCTGCACACCACTCTGTCGTCCTGGACCGATGAACAGCGGCTCGCGCTGTGCAAGTTGATGGGAATCCAGACCTTCCTGGTCGCGGTCAGCACCCCCGATCTGGACAGCGCCCACCGGATCTTCAGCGTCATGAACTCCCGAGGTCTCGACCTGTCGCCCGCCGACATCTTCAAGGCGCAGATCATCGGAGAGATCGACGAACAGGTCTCGGAGACCTACGCCAGGCGGTGGGAGGACGCGGAGGAGAGCCTCGGCCGCGAGGACTTCTCCGACCTCTTCCTCCATATCCGCATGATCTTCTCGGGGGAGCGGGCACGGCAGGAGCTGCTGAAGGAGTTCCAGACGCAGGTCCTGTCCCACTACAAGGGGGGACGGGCCAAGGAGTTCGTGGATGAGGTACTCGTCCCCTATGCCGAGGCGTCCGCGATGATCCGCGACAAGGCGTACGCGGCCGGGGAGGGGTCGACCCAGGTCAACCTCTGGTTCCGTCGGCTGTTGCAGCTGGACAACAACGACTGGTGGCCGGCCGCGTTGTGGGCTCTTCGCTCACACGGGGACAACCCGGTGTGGCTGGGTTCGTTCTTCCGGCAACTCGAGCGCCTCGCGGCAAGCATGTTCGTACGGCGCGTCTACACCACTCCTCGTGTGCTCCGGTTCGCCGAACTGCTGACGGAGCTGAACAACGGCCTCGGTCTGGACGCCCCGGCGCTCCAGCTGACCGAGGCCGAGCGGACGGAGACTCTGACCCGGCTCGACGGCGATGTCTACTACGAGCTGCGGACGCGCCGCTTCATCCTGCTGCGACTCGACGAACTGGTCGCCGAGGACGACATCGTGGCCACCTACGACGCTCCACGCATCACGGTCGAGCACGTGCTCCCCCAGAACCCCGGGGCCCAGTCGCAGTGGCGTGCGGACTTCACCGTGGACGAGCGGAAGAAGTGGACGCACCGGCTCGCCAATCTGGTGCTGCTCAGCCGCACCAAGAACTCCCAGGTGCAGAACCTCGACTTCACCGCCAAGAAGGAGCGGTACCTCAAACGGGGCGTCGTCACCTTCCCCCTGACCACGCAGGTACTGGGGCAGGACACGTGGACACCGGAGCACCTGGAGAAGCGGCAGACGGAACTGCTCGGGTTGCTGGTTCAGGAATGGCGCCTGTAGCCGAACCCGGGAAGCCAGTCACCGCGCGCCCGCGATGGCCGGGCGCGGTACGTGAGTCGAAGAGCAGCCCATGAGTGCCGACGGGGGAGCTACCCTCGCCCGAGCAGCGCCGTCTCCAGCTCTACGGCCTCGTGCGAGGTGCCACGCAGGTGTGGTCGGTGCAGATCCATCTGTCCTTCGCATACGTCGCCCCCAGGGCACGCCCCTTCTCGAGGAGGCAGGATTGCGCGAGAAGGGAACTGCGCTGCTTCGCGCCGCGCTCAGTCACCGTTCGATGCCGCTCACCCGACGCGCTTCCACTCCTGACAGCGCGTCGACTTGAAGACCTCGCCCTTGTTGACGGTGACCCGGCCGCTGCCGTCCAGGTTGCCGTTGGCGATGATCGCGTCGAACTCGCCGCTGGCGTTGCTCGCCCGCTCCCAGTAGCACCCGAAGCCTCCTTCGGGTCCTGCGGTCTTGTAGGTCCCCGCCTTCATGTCCTCACCCACCAGGTACTCACCGTCCCCTTCGACGGTGGTGGGCGGCCCCTTCGGCTTCGGGGGCTTGGGCGGCGGGGCCGTGACCGTCGCGGTCTTCGTGACCGTCACCGTGGGTCCCGGCACCTCGACCGCCTTGGTGACGCTCTTGGTCACGGTCACCGTCGGCGCGGGGCCGGCGGCGTCGGTGGCCTGGGCCTGGTCGTCCGAGGTGCCGATCCCGACTCCGAGGAAGAGGGCGACGAGACCGACCGCTCCGTGGGTGAGGCACCCCCTGCCGCGCGACGCCGGCCTGGTGGGCGGGGCGGGCGGGGGCAGTTGTCCGCCCGGGAACGCGCCGTGCGGAGACGGTCCGGTCCAGGTCGGATGCGTACCGGAGGAAGGGGCGGGCGGACGGCCGGGCTGTTGCGAGCTGTCGGGACTCATCGTGCGAACTCCTGGGTGTGTGGTCGTGTGTCGGGATGGGCGAAGGAAGACCGTCACCGGCCCCTGATACGCCGCCCCGCCTCCGTGCCCGGGTAGAGCATCGCGTCGGCGACCCGGCCGCCGGAGTCCTTCACGCCGCCGCTGAAGTTGAGCCGCCCGGTCGCGCCGGCCTTGGCGGCGACGCCGTCCCAGTAGCGCGCCTCGCGCTCCCACTGGATGTCGGCCAGAAGGCGCTCCAGCGCATCGGGGCTCAGCGCGTTCGCCGGATCCGCCCAGGGCGTCGTGTGGTGAACGGCGATCCCGAGCCCGGCGAGTACGGCGGGAGCGGTGAGGGCGCTGCGCGCGACGAAGTGGGCGCTGTGCTCGGCGATGAGGCGCGCCAGCAAGGGCACGACGCACGCTTCTACCTGCGCGACGTCGGTCCCGTTGGGGAGTTCGTCCTCCTGGACGGTCTCCGCGGACCTGGTCAGCCCGTTGCGACCGTAGATCGCCGTGATGACGAGGGCACGCAGGGCGGACAGGGTGATGACCTCGGGGTCGGACTTGCCGACCTGCCGCTTGGTGGCGTTGACGAGCTTGGCGAACGGGATGAGCTTGCCCTCGACGTCCACCTTGACGGCGTCGGCGACCCGGTGGGCGAGGCGGGTGGCGAAGTCCCGTTGGTCCATGGACATGGCCAGGTTCTTCGCGACGGCTACTCCCTGGACGTTGCGGTCGTAGAAGATCTGGCGTGCGTCGGCCACGCTCAGGTCCACGTACAGCTCGAACGGGACGCGCACGGAGGCGAGTTCGTTGTAGGTCAGCCCGAAGCGCTCGGGGCCGTCGTACAGCTCGTGCCAGGCGGTCGTCTGGGTCTCGCCGTCGATGGCGACGACCGAGGTGCCGGGCGTGATGGTCAGGGTCCGCAGTCCGGTGCCGGGCAGCAGTTCGTCGCTGAGCGCGGCGAGCGGTCCGGCGTGCCAGAAGGTGATCGGCGGGGTGGACCAGCCGGCGCCCAGCTCACCGTTGACGCCGTCGGCGATGTACTCGGCGTAGGAGCCGACGTTCTTCCCCTTCTGTGTGGACTTCAGCGCCCGCTGGACAAGAGATCGCAGTTCGGCGTGGCGGCGCACGGCGCCGGAGGCGACCTTCAGCGTCTTCGTGTCCTCCTCGCGGCGGGGCGAGGGGACGAGCTGGACGAGCGTCGGGACGGACATGGTCCCGATCACGGCATCCGCCCGGAAGGGCATGACGGTGAGCTGGGTTCCCTCGATGACTGCGGTCGGCATGGTGATGCGCATGGCGATGCTTCCCCCCACGGGTTCGACGAGCTCGGACCGAGCACATGCACTCGGAAGCAACACCAGATAAGCAGAACCGTGAAAGCACTGTCAATCAGCATTATCGGTTTGACGAGTGGTGTAGATTGTGAGCTGTTCACTACCGAGAGGCTCAGGACTCCCGCCATGCCACAGCCATCCGCCCAGGTGACCGCCGCCGAGATCTCACGCATCGCCGGGGTCACGCGCGCCACCGTCAGCAACTGGCGCCGCAGGCACGACGACTTCCCGGCCCCGTCGGGGGGCACGGAGTCCAGCCCCTTGTACGACCTCGTGGACGTACGGGCATGGCTCGGCACCCGTGGCCACACGGCGACGGCGGATCCTGCCGAAGAACTGCGCACCACCCTGCGGCTGCACCCGAGGGGCAGCGGTCTGACCGGCCGCCTGCTCCCTCTCGTCCTGGCCGCCGCCCGTTGCACACCCGAGGAGCGCACGGATGTGGCCGGCCTGTCCGACCCCAGCCTGATCGTCCGCGCGGAAGGCGCATCCGCCGATCTCGTGGACCTCGTCCCCGAGGCGGAGGCCGTCCGCTTCGCAGGGGAGGACATCGGCGTCCTGCGGGCTCTGCTGCACTGCGTACAGGACGACGGGACGGGCGAGGCGGCGCTGGCCGTCCTGGCGGACCGTGAGCTGGAGGACAGTTCGACCGGCGGCACCTACCGCACGCCCGCCCCCCTCTCCGACCTCCTGGCCCGCCTGGTGCCTGCCCCGTACGCCCGCGTCCTCGACCCGGCCTGCGGCAGTGGCTCCCTGCTCGCCGCGGCGGCCCGACAGGGAGCGACCGAGCTGTACGGCCAGGACAGCGTGGTCGTACAGGCCCAGCGCAGCGCGGTGAGTCTGCTGCTGGCCGCCCCGGACAGCGACATCACGGTCCGTACGGGAGACAGCCTCCGCTCGGACGCCTTCGGCGGGGTCGCAGTCGACGCCGTCCTGTGCAACCCGCCCTACGGCGACCGCGACTGGGGTCACGACGAGCTGGCGTACGACGCCCGCTGGGCGTACGGCGTCCCGCCGCGTGCCGAGTCCGAGCTCGCCTGGGTGCAGCATGTGCTGGCCCATCTGGTGCCGGGCGGTCACGCCGTGATGCTCCTCCCACCGGCCACGGCCTCCCGCGCCTCGGGGCGTCGCGTACGGATGGACCTTGTACGCAGCGGCGCCGTCCGCGCCGTCATCGCGCTTCCCCCAGGTGCGGCGGCGCCCCTCCACGTGGGGCTCCAGATCTGGGTGCTGCAACGCCCCGAACCGGCGGGCCCCGAGCGGAAGTCGGTGCTGTTCGTCGACACGGCTGAGCCGGCGGGAGCGGGTGACCGGGTCGCGACGGCTTCGGCGGCGACGGCGACCGGCACGCGTGGCACCCGTTCCGCCCTGGACTGGGACGCGCTCACGGCTGCGGCGCTCGGCCAGTGGTCGGCGTTCACCGAGGCCCCCGACGGGTTCACGGACGAACCGGGGACGGCGCGCGCGGTCCCGGTGGTCGACCTCCTGGACGACCAGGTCGACCTCACGCCCGCCCGTCATGTCCGCGCCTCCCGTACGGACATCGCCCCGGCGGACCTGGCCCGGGAGACGGACGAGGTACGCCGCCGGCTCGTCGCCGGGGCTGCCTCGCTGGGCAAGGCGGCGCGCTACACCGACTGGAGCTCCGCCGGCCCCTCTCCCCGCGAGTGGCGCACGGCCACCGCGGCAGACCTCGCACGGGGTGGCGCGCTCGCCCTGCTGCGGACGGCGCCGGAGGGGCGGGAGTCCGCTGTCGACACATCAGCGGCGTCACGTGCCGTGCTCACCGGCACGGACATCGCGCGGGGGACGGCCCCGTCCGGCGCCCCGGGCAGCCTCCGCACGGACTCGGCGCCGGTGATCGCGACCGGCGACGTCCTCGTACGGGCGCTAGCAGGCGGCAACGGCGCGATGGCCCGGGTGACGGACGAGGCGGACGCCGGGGCGCTGCTCGGCCCCCAGGTCCACCTCTTCCGGCCCGACCCGGCGCGGCTCGACCCGTGGTTCCTCGCTGGGTTCCTGGGCTCGGCGGAGAACATCGCAGCCGCGTCGACGGGCAGCACGACTGTGCATGTGAGCCCGGGGCGGCTACGCGTGCCACTGCTGCCGCTGGAGGAGCAGAGACGCTACGGCGAGGCGTTCCGGCGCGTGCACAGGCTGCGGGCCGAGGCCGCGCGCGCCACGGAACTGGCCGACGAGACGGCACGGCTGCTGGCGGGCGGGCTCACCGGCGGCGGCCTGATCCCGTCCCCGATGCCGACCAGGGACAGCACGGCCCCTGATGACGGATCGGCCTGAACCAGCACCACGCCCTTCACGTAACCACCACACTTGCCCATACCCGCTCCGGTAGAGCGGGGTCGATATGGAACCGGGGAACCCCTTGAACAGCAGCAAGCACACGGAGCTGGCGAACCACGCCTGGTCCGTCGCCGACCTTCTGCGCGGCGATTACAAGCAGTCCGACTACGGGAAGGTCATCCTTCCGTTCACGGTGCTGCGCCGCCTGGAGTGCGTGTTGGAGCCGACGCGGGAGAAGGTCGCGGAGGAGGTCGTCCGGTGCAAGGAACAGGACCTCGACCCTGACTACTTCCTGCCACGTGCCGCGGGCCACTCGTTCTACAACACGAGCGGCCTGACGCTCAAGAAGATTGCCGGTGACGCGGGCAACGCGGCCACCAATCTTCAGATGTACGTCGCCGGCTTCTCGCCCAACGCCCGCGAGGTACTGGAGAAGTACAAGTTCGCCCAGCAGATCACGGCGCTCGACGAAGCGAACCTGCTGTACAAGGTCATCGGCAAGTTCACCGACCTGGACCTGCGCCCCGAGGCCGTGTCCAACCACCAGATGGGGTACATCTTCGAGGAGCTGATCCGCCGCTTCTCCGAGCAGTCCAACGAGACCGCGGGTGAACACTTCACCCCGCGCGAAGTCATCAAGCTCATGGTCAGCCTGCTCATCGCTCCCGACGGCGACGCGCTGAGCCTGCCGGGTGTCGTACGCACGGTCATGGACCCGGCCTGCGGCACGGGCGGCATGCTCAGCGCGGCCGAGGACCACATCAAGGCGTACAACGAGCACGCGACGGTGGAGGTGAGCGGCCAGGAACTCAACCCGGAGTCCTGGGCGATCTGCCGGTCCGACCTGATGATCAAGGGGCAGGAACCGGAGAACATCGCGTTCGGCAACTCCTTCTCGGACGACGGCCACAAGCGGGAGAAGTACGACTACCTGCTGGCCAACCCTCCGTTCGGCGTGGAGTGGAAGAAGGTCAAGGAGGCAGTGGAGTTCGAGCACAACAGCCTCGGCGACTCCGGCCGCTTCGGCGCGGGCCTGCCGCGCATCAACGACGGCTCGCTGCTCTTCCTCCAGCACATGATCTCGAAGATGAAGCCGGTGGACGTGAAGGGCGGGGGCGGTTCGCGCATCGCGATCGTCTTCAACGGCTCACCGCTCTTCACCGGCGCGGCCGGCTCGGGCGAGTCGGAAATCCGCCGCTGGATCCTGGAGAACGACTGGCTGGAGGCGATCGTCGCCCTGCCGGACCAGCTCTTCTACAACACGGGGATCTCCACCTACTTCTGGATCCTGACGAACCGCAAGGACGCCCAGCACAAGGGCAAAGTCGTGTTGCTGGACGCGCGTGACCAGTGGGTGAAGATGCGAAAGTCGCTGGGCGACAAGCGCAAGGAACTGGGCGACGGCACGGGCGGCAAGCCGAACCACATCGCCGACATCACCCGCTTGTACGGGAACGCGGTGGCGGTCGCGGCGGACCCAGAACACCCGCTGCACCGCAAGGTGAAGGTCTTCGACAACGAGGCGTTCGGCTACCAGCGGATCACGGTGGAACGACCGCTGAAACTGCGGTTCGAGCTGACTGAGGAGACGCTGGCCGCGTTGCTCGCGTCGAAGCCGGTGCAGAAGTGGGCGGAGGAGCGGTTCCTGCCGCGCGAACCGGAGCTGGCGGCGAAGGCGAAGGCCCGGCGGAAGCTGACGGACGAGGAGGAAGCGCGGTTCCGGGATCTGGCGGAGACCGAGACCACGCTGCTCGCCGATGCGCTGCTTCCGCTGAAGGACTCAACCTGGGTGACCAAGTCGGAGGCGCAGGTGGCGGTGCGGAGCGCGATGGCGGATGCCGGGGTGCAGGGGCCGACGGGTGCGACGTTCACGAAGGCGCTGCGGGACACGGTGGGGGTGCGGGACCCGGAGGGCGAGGTTCAATTGCTCAAGGGCGGCGAACCCGAGCCGGACAGCGAGCTGCGCGACTACGAGAACGTGCCGCTGGGCGAGGACGTCGAAGAGTACCTGAAGCGGGAGGTGCACCCGCACGTGCCGGACGCGTGGATCGACCACACGAAGACGAAGGTGGGATACGAGATCCCGTTCACGCGGCACTTCTACGTGTACAAGCCACCGCGACCGTTGGCGGAGATCGACGCTGAGCTGAAGACGCTCGAAGCGGAGATTCAGGCACTGCTGGGTGAGGTTACGGAATGAACGCAAATATTCCACTGAAGCGTGTAGCTCGTGTTCAATACGGGCTGGGGCAGCCGCCGAAACTTTCGGACTACGGAGTCCCTATTCTCCGAGCAACAAACATCACAAGGGGGAAGATCACAGAAAGTGGTCTACTCCGAGCGAAGTTGGAAGACCTTCCCATCGAGAGAGCACCACTTCTTCGGGAAGGGGAAATTCTCGTCGTGCGAAGTGGCGCCTACACAGGAGACTCAGCAAGAGTTTCTGGGAAGTGGATTGGAAGTGCACCAGGCTACGACCTTCGAGTCACTCCGCAGGGAGCCGACTCTCGATACCTGGCACATTCACTGCTGAGTTCTGTGGCCCTGGATCAAATGAAGCTGGCCAGCTCACGAGCCGCTCAGCCGCACCTCAACGCCGACGAATTGGGAGGGGTAGAGCTATGGTTTCCTTCTCTGGATGAGCAGCGCCGCATCGCTGACTTCCTCGACGCAGAAACCGCCCGCATGGCTCAGCTCACCACCGCGCTGCATCGCTTCGATCAGGACGTTCGAGAGCGAGAGCGCACTGTCCTTGCGAATGTACTGAACGCGGACACACAAGAGGCTCAAGACGACTTGCCCTCGGGGTGGCGATGGACTCCTCTCATGCACCTAACCGATCAATTTCGACAGATCATGTACGGCATCGTGCTGCCTGGCCCCAATGTTCCTGACGGGGTTCCGATCGTAAAAGGTGGAGATGTCGCCGCCAACCGTCTCTCGCTGGCGACCCTGAATCGGACGACCCATGAAGTCGAGTCCTCCTACGAACGATCTCGTCTCATTGGCGGCGACTTGGTGATCGCCATCCGCGGAAGTGTTGGCGAACTTGCGACCGTGCCAACCGAGTTGGCGGGGGCCAACCTCACACAGGATGCTGCACGGATCTCCATCGGAGCCTCCACCAACCGCAATTGGCTACGCCTGGTACTCGGATCCCCTCTAGTCGCACATCAGATCCAAAAGCGCATCACAGGGGCAACAATCAAAGGGATCAACATTTGGGATCTGAAGCGAGTGATGATCCCCACGCCCAACCCTGCCGTACAGAAAACGTTGGCCCAAAAGGCTGGTGGCGCAATCGCAACACACGAAGCTCTGAGATCACGCGTGGCTCAGCACCGCAAATTGGTAGCCGAACGCCGCCAAGCCCTCATCACCGCCGCCGTGACCGGCCAGTTCGACGTCTCCACCGCCAGCGGCCGCAACGTAACGGACGGAGTCACGGCATGAGCCCCATACACAGCGAGTCCGCCTTCGGCGAAGCCATCGTCTCGGCCATGACCGAGCGCGGCTGGCGTGAAGCACGTCCTGAGGACTACGCGGCAGACCGAGGCCTGGACGCCAAAGAGCTGTTCGCCTTCCTCAACGAGAGTCAGCCGCGCGAATGGAGCGAGCTCGCCGCCGTCTATGGCAATGACGTCAACGCCGCCGAGCGCGGCTTCGCCCAGCGCCTCGACAAGGCCATCAGTGACGACGGCCTCCTCCACGTCCTCCGCAACGGCGTCAAGGACCGGGGCGTCCGCCTCCGTGTGGCCTACTTCAAGCCGAACCTCGTCACCGACGACTCCGTCCTGGACGGCTACCGCGCCAACCGCCTCACCGTCGTACGCGAGCTCGCCTACGCCACGAAGCAGGCCGACTGGGGCAACAAGCTCGACCTGACCCTGTTCCTGAACGGCATCCCCGTCGCCACCGCCGAGTTGAAGAACCCGATCACCCGGCAGGGCGTCGAGCACGCCAAGGAGCAGTACCGCACCGACCGCGACCCCACCGAGCCGATCTTCACCCGCCGCGTCATCGCCAACTTCGCCGTCGACCCGGACCTCATCTTCGTCGCCACCCAGCTCCGGGGCAAGAACACCCGCTTCCTCCCGTTCAACACCGGCTCCAACGGTGCCGGCCTGCCCGGTGGCGCCGGAAACCCGGCCCCCACCGCGTACGGCACGTACGCCACCTCCTACCTGTGGGAGCAGGTCTGGGCGCGGGACAACTGGCTGGACCTGCTCCAGCGGTACGTACATCAGCAGAAGAACAAGACCCCCGGCGGCGGTACCACCAAGTCGACGATCTTCCCGCGCTTCCACCAGTGGGACGTGGTCAAGAAGCTCACCACCCACGCCGCGACCTTCGGCGTCGGCCAGAACTACCTCGTCATGGCCTCCGCCGGCTCCGGCAAGTCGAACACCATCGGCTGGCTCGCCCACCGACTGAGCGACCTCCACGCCGACACCGACCCCCGCACTCTCGACCCGGACGCGCTGTCCGCCGGCCGGATCAAGCCGGGTACGCCGGTCTTCGACAAGGTCATTGTCATCACCGACCGCCGAAACCTCGACGCGCAGCTCCGCGAGACGGTCGGCAGCTTCTCGCAGACCGAGGGCCTGGTCGTGAAGGTGGACGAGAAGCACGGCTCGAAAAGCGAGCAGCTCGCCCGTGCGCTGTCCCGCGACACCGGCAAGATCGTGACCGTCACCCTGCACTCGTTCCCCGCGCTCATCGACTACATCGAGCGCAACCCGACCGAGATCAAGGGCACGAACTTCGCCATCGTCATCGACGAGGCCCACTCCTCCCAGTCCGGCGACGCCTCCACCGCCGTCAAGGCCGCCCTGCGCGACCTCGGCCTGGACGCGGACTCGGACGAACCGGGCGCGAGCGCCGTCACGGTCTACGAGAAGCTGAGGAAGAAGGCCGCGGAGCGTTCGCAGGCCGCGAACCTCTCCTACTTCGCTTTCACCGCCACCCCGAAGGCGAAGACGCTGGAACTCTTCGGCACGGAAGACACCGTGGACGGCAAGTCGGCCTACCGCCCCTTCCACACGTACTCCATGCGCCAGGCCATCGAGGAAGGCTTCATCCTCGATCCGCTGCGGAACTACGTCACGTACAACACCTACTGGAAGCTGGTGAACCAGAACGCGGACGAGCGGGAGGTGGACCCGTCCAGGGCCAACACCCTGCTCGCCCGGTACGCGCTCACCCACGAGCACACCGTCTCCCAGCATGCCCAGGTGATCGTCGAGCACTTCGTGACGCACTCCCGGGGCCGGCTCGGCGGGCGGGCCAAGTCCATGGTCGTGACGGCCTCGCGGCAGTCCGCCGTGGAGATGGCGCGGGCGATCAAGAGCTACATCAAGGACCGGGACTACGACACCAAGTACCCGGACCTGGGTGTCCTGGTGGCGTTCTCCGGCGTGCTGAAGATAGGCGATGACGACGAGACGACCGAGCCGAAGGAAAACGGCGGGATCGCGGAGAGCGCACTGCCGAAGGCGTTCGCCTACACGCGGGCCGATGACAAGGCGGCACGCGCGGGCGGCCGGGGCCAGCAGGAGTTCAGGATCCTCGTCGTCGCGGAGAAGTACCAGACGGGCTTCGACCAGCCGTTGCTGACGACCATGTACGTCAACAAGACGCTGACCGGGATCTCTGCCGTCCAGACCCTCTCCCGCCTCAACCGCACCGCCGACCACAAGGCCCAGGCCGACCTGGCGGTCCTGGACTTCGTGAACGACGCCGAGGACATCCGGGACGCGTTCCGCCCGTACTTCGAGGAGGCCAACACCCTCCCGTCCGACCCGAACCTGCTCTACACCGCGCAGAGCCGGGTGATGTCGGCGCCGATCATCTCGGAGTCGGAGATGGACGAGTTCGCCACGGCCTACTTCGCGGCGAAGGAGAAGGCGGCCGGCTCGCAGGCCAAGTGGGAGAAGCTGCACGCGGAGCTGTACCGGCTGCTCTCCCCCGCCGTCGCGCGCTTCACGCCGCTCGTGGAGAGCGAGGAGGAGGACGACGTGGAGACGGCGGAGGACTTCCGCGCGAACCTCAACGACTACGTACGCAAGTACGGCTTCCTCGCCCAGATCGTCCCGTACCACGACCCCGAGCTGGAACGCCTCCACCTCTACGGCCGCTACCTCCTCAACCGGCTTCCGCGCCGCGCGGACGGTGGCGTGGACATAGGCGAGATCGACCTCAGTCACCTGCGCGTGGAGAAGACGGGCGAATACGACGTCTCCCTGAACCCCGAGGGCTCGACCGAACTCCCAGGGTTCGGTGACGGCTCAGGCGGCGCGGCGGAGGAGGAGAAGTCGCTGCTGTCGGAGCTGATCGAGGCGTTCAACGCCAAGTTCGGCACGGACTTCACCGAGGAGGACGTCCGCAAGCCGTTCAACAAGACCAAGGAAGACCCCAAGGTCCGGGCGGCGGCCGTCGTCAACGACGAGGCCAACTTCGGCAAGGTCTTCGACCGGGCCTTCGCCGACAACATGGCCGACCACATCGAGAACACCGCCGGCATAGGGCGCCAGTACTTCGGCCCCGACAAGAGCTTCCGCTCGAACCTGGACCGCAGCGCACGGCGGGCGGCGTGGCGGATGATCCGCCGCGAGGAGAACGTGGACGAGTAGGCCCCTACGTACGCGGGAGGGCCCCGCCGCACGCCGAATCAGCGTCGCCGGCGGGGCCCTCCCGCGCACGTTGCTCAGCCGGCGACGATCCCGACGAACCCGGCCCATGCTTTGGGGCCAACTGTCAGCACCGGGCCGTTCGACTGCTTCGAGTCCCGGATGTGCACCTGGGTGGCAGCCGCAGCGACCTCAACGCACTCGCCGCCGTTGCCGGTGCTGTAGCTGCTCTTGAACCACGCCAAATCGGAGGTCGCCAGCCTGGTGTGGTGCATGGTCATTTCTCTCCCAGAAGCTTCTCGATGAACTCCGAGGACTCACGTGGAGTGAGAGCCTGTGACCGGATGATGCCATAACGGGCTTCGAGTTCTCGGACTGCTGCAAGACCTGTGTAGAGACGGCTGTCACCCTGCACTTCGGCATACGCGATGCGCTGCCCCTGCGCGGTGTCGATCAGCGTGAACGGCCCTCCGAGCGCCGCGTGATCCTCTCGGTCCAGAGGCATCACCTGCACTTCGACGTTGCGCTTCCTTCCAAGGCGCAACAGTTGTTCCAACTGGCCGTGTAGCGCTGGCCGACCACCGATCGGCCTGCGAAGTACGGCCTCATCGACGATGAAACTCAACAGCGGTGCAGGACGTCGGTCGTAGATCTCCTGCCTGGCCAGTCGAGCAGATACCCCTTGCTCAATGACTTCGTCGTCAAGAAGCGGACGCTCTTGCTGGAATCCAGCCCGCGCATAGTCTGCCGTTTGCAACAACCCTGGCACCGCGTACAGCCCGTATACGCAGAGGGCAACCGCCTTCGCCTCCAACCGCGCAGCATCCCGGAAGAACGCCGGATACTGCGACCGAGCCAACTCCTCCTTCAACGCCACCAGGAGCCCGCCGGCCTCCAGTACCCGGTCCGCCTTGTCCACGAACCCCGGCTGCGGGACGCGCCGCCCCTGCTCGAACGAGGCCACCGACTGCGCGGCGTACCCCACCCGCTTGCCGAACTCAACCCGGTCCAGCCCGGCCCGCGTCCGCAGCAGCTTCAGTTGGCGCCCGAACGCCACCGCCACCCCGTTCTCCGACTGTCCCTCCGGCCGCGTCCCCGGCGGGTGCTCCACACCCTCACCCGCAACCGCCTCATCCTGCGTCACCCGCCACCGCCTGCCCCACGTACGTACACGTCCCACCCAACTGCGTACAAACAAGCCGAGAGAGGGACCGTTCACAGATTTGCCGTGTCGGCGGCGCCCGCTCCGACTCGTCCCACTCGGGCACCGTAACGAGCTGCGCGGTTACGCGCCCGTCATTCTCGCGACGTTCCCTCGAAGGAGCGGCCCGACGCTCGGGACTCGAGAGCCGAACTTCGTGCGCCGGAACAGGCTCGTTCACACCTTGGAGTTACAGCGATCAAGAGCCAGGCCCGACGCTTGAGCTTCGGGATTCGGGGGCCAAGATGCGAGCTTCGTGATCCGAGCGATGTTGTTCACCCGGTAGGTAGAAGAAGGGTTTGGGAAAACCTCCCCACCCCCCTGCCCCTCCACAACCAGCTGATATGACTAAATGTGATCAGCTTGCGGCGCAGAGTCACGTCTGCTTACGGTGCCCCCAACGAATCGACCCCGACGCGGTGCACAAACACCAGGCCGGGGTCTCACCCCAAGATCGAAATGGACGATCTCGTGGCTACCGAGCACCTTAGCCCCGCCCTCCGCGCACCCGCATCCTCGCGCCCGTACGCGAAAGCCCACCCCGG
The DNA here is from genome assembly GCF_002910915.1 of Streptomyces sp. SM10. Lineage (GTDB taxonomy): Bacteria > Actinomycetota > Actinomycetes > Streptomycetales > Streptomycetaceae > Streptomyces. The sequence continues at coordinate 58,369 of NZ_NEUF01000054.1, forward strand.
CTACGGCAAGCGGGCCGCGCCGGACCAACGCACGCCCCATGCAAATGACTTCGCCCTGATGCCGGAGCGCGAGCGGTACATCGCCGGATACGTCGACCAGCTCCCCGACGGCGCGGCCATGGACATCAAGTCACTCGCCAAGAGCCTCCCGCTGTACGGCCAGATGGCAGTCTCCAGCGCCCTGAGGGCCCTGGGCGTCGCCGGGCACCTGCGGCGCGTGCGATGCCTGGCCGGCCTGGGCGACCAGGTCCGCTGGGTCTCCCGCACCTACTGGTCCCGCACTGCCCGCGACAACGAGTGGTGGGACGCCTTCCTGACCGGCGAGGACAGCCGCCCGGCCCCGGAAGCGACGTCCGCTCCCCCGTCGGCCGACACCGTTCCACGGGCCCCGGCCGCATCCGAGCCCCTGCCCGTGACACCGCCCCCGGCTGCCGAGCCCAGGCGAACCCCGCAGCCGACCACCGCTGCCCCCGCTGCCTCCGTACCCGAGCAGCGCGCTCCCGCGGCGGCTTCGTCCGCGGCCTCCCCGGCCTACCTCGCACTGGCCCAACTCGGCCGCGCGGAACCGCGACTGGCCCTCTCCGCAGCTGACTGTCAGGTCCTGGAGCCCTTGGCCGCCGCGTGGTTCGTACGCGGCGTGGACTCGGCCTACCTCACCCAGGCCCTCACCGCAGGCATCCCCGCGCAGGTCGGCTCCCCCATCGGCTTCGTACGCCGCCGCCTCACCGACAAGCTTCCCCCGCACCTGCCCGCCAGCTCCGCCCCCGCCTCGACCACCGCCCCGACTCGCCGCGTCGTCGCGGAGTGCACCGAATGCGGCCGACCCGGACCGCCGGAAGCGCTCCCCGACGGCCTCTGCCGCCCCTGCCGCACCACCGCATCGCCAGCCCCTTCCGCCACAGCGACTCCGCCTGTCGAACGTGACGTACACGCGCTGGTCAGCCAGCTCCGCGACCTGACCCGCGTGCCCTGACCCTCCTCGATCCCTCCTCGATCGACTTGGTGCATTCGCCCTGAACCGCCAGGTGTTGAGCCATAGACTCCAGCCGTCAACGCCTACGGTGTCGGGCCGTTGCGCGTCCCCGCAGGAGGAGATCACATGCAGGACCCTTCGGACTCGTTGGAGAGCGCCGAGCCGGAGGAGAGCGGCCGGAGCCGTACCGCCGGCCCACCTGGTGAGGACGCTCAGACACCCGACAGGGACACCGACTCGGCCCCGGCCTCGACGGTCCTGGCGGAGGTGCTCCCCGGAGTCGCCGTCCTGTGCGGTGAGGTCCCGCCGGAGCTCAAGCCGGATCTGATCGACTTCGGGATCGTGCCGGCCGCCGACCGCAAGCAGATCTCCGCAGTCCTCGCCTCGATCGGGAACCTCGCGACCGTCGCCGGCAACCTCGGAAACGCGTTCGCCGGTGTCCAGGGGCTCTACAGGCTCGGCGCCACGACACAGGCCCTGCTGAAGGGCGGCGCGACGCTCGCCGTCAAGGACGGCGCGAACCTCGGAACGGTGATGCTTCCTGGCCGCATCCTGCGCCAGGCTCGTCTCTACCCCGTGAAGGCGGTGAGCAAGGCACAGGGCGCGGCCTCGATCGGGCCGGGGCTGGCCATGATCGCTCTTCAGATGATGCTGAGCGAGGTTTCCGGCCTCGTCAGGACCAACCTCGCGGTGACGAGCCAGGTCCTCACCGCCATCCGTAAGGAACAGTGGGCCGAACTGACCGGACTCGTCACCGCCATCGATCGCGCGGTTGACCAGGCGCGAGAGATCGAGTCGGTCCCGGCGTCCCTGTGGGAGGACGTCACAGGCAGCGGAGCGCTGCTGCAGAAGCAGCTTGAGCTCTACCGAGGGCACGTCGGCGACCACGTCAGGCAGATCGACCGGTCCACCGCACGCAGCCACCACGAGTACCTGCAGACGAACGCCGAGGCGATCGCCTTCGACGCCTACGCCCTCCTGTCCGCCCTCAAGGCATGGACCGGATATCAAGCGCTGCGCGCCGCGAGGTCGAGGGCCGCCGGGCGCAAGGACGCGGCCGAGGCTCAGTACGCCGAGGTCATCGCGCGCGACACCCGCGCGGAGTTCGACTCGTCCCTCGCCGAATCGACGAGCCTCATCGACTCCCTCACACGGGACCTACGCATCCTGGCCGAGCTCCCCGGCCGCGACACACTGCCACTGCCCGGGAAGCGGAAGGACTCGAAGGCAGCCCGCCTGACCGTTGCCCGCCTCCTGGATGCGATCGTGCCTCTCGCCGATGCACTCCGTGCTCCGACTCCTGCGCTCCAGGCTCCGGACGTCGTCTGCGCACCCGGCTCACCGGAACTCGGGCCGTACCTGCGCATCCTGCGATGGCTCCTCGAGGACGGTGAGACCCTACGTGTCCTAGGCTTCGCCGATCAGCTCGACGCACTCGGGCCCGTCTCTGCGATCTTCAGCGGGGCCAAGGGGAAGTTCACGGCAGCAAGGGACAAGACCGCGGCAAGCACACTGGTCGCCATCACGGATCGCCGCGTCATCACGGCCAAGGCAGGCGCGTTCCTCGAACAAGCCGAGATCCGCGCGGACATCCCGATCGACCAGGTGCGATACGTGCGCGCAGCGGACACCCAGGACAAGGCCACGCGTCTGACGGTCGACCTCATCACGCGAGACGAGAACATCCGTTGGCTCTTCCACGCCGACGCGGACAGCACCCAAGTGGACGCGCTCGCCGCCGTGCTTGCCGAGTCGATGACGATCCCGGACGCAGAGCGCGACGCACTGCAGCGGCTTCGCCACCCGGCCATCGAGGCGGGCGGGAAGCACGAGACTTCCGACGTGAGCTCCACCGAACCGACCGGATCCGAACCCGCGACCTCCGACGCAGGGTAGCCCCGGGGCCGGTCGGCCCTGGGAAATCCCGGTGCCCATTCCGCGTACAAGCCCCGCCCCCGCCACGTACATCCAGGACGTGACAGCACGTCACCTCTGGTCACACTCAGGCATGACGCATCAACGTTGAGGAATGAGCAGCAAGCAGACACCCCTCCCCGTGCGCGCCGCCTCCACCCCTCACACGCGCTTCCCCTGGCATCACTTCACGATGCGTTTCAGTTCCACCCCGCGCGGCGCCCGCCTCGCCCGTCGGCTGGCCGGCGAGCGCATCGACGCCTGGGGCATCGCGTACGGGAGCGATACGCACGACGCAGTGACTCTGACCGTCGCCGAGTTGAGCGCCAACGCCGTACGGCACGGTCACGTGTCCGGCCGGGACTTCCGCCTCCGCCTCTCGGCCGAGGACACAGCCATCCGCATCGAGGTCACCGACACCCGGGGCGAACGCCTTCCCACGCTGCCCGAAAGGCCGCCGCTCGTCCAGGACGGCGGCCGCGGGCTGCTCCTGGTCGCCGCGCTGGCCGATCGCTGGGGGTGGTACCCCAGTCCGGATGGCCCGGGTAAGACGGTGTGGGCTGTTCTGGGAGTCCAGATCTCCTGAGCGATCGCGGCCTGGATGTGCTTCTACTGTCACGAGCCGCTCATGCGCGTGGACCGCGGCAACGGGTCGAGACTTTCGTCGGCGGTCTTCGTCCAGACAAACCGTGCCGCAGTGGGCGTGAGGCACCGCGAAGCGGGGGTGGCGCAGCAGCCCCGCTGCTGATCGGGGTCTTCAGGGAGTAGGTGCCTGCCGGAGGACACGCGCAACCCGCCGCTGTTCCCTCAAGACCTGGGTGATCTTGAGCGGCCGGCAGGATCGTGCCACTACTCGGCATCCTTCTCTTCCTCCATACCGTCAAGCAGCCGCCGGGCGAGAATGGCGAGCGTCGTTCCGTCCTGGGTGGCCCAGCGGGCGGTGCCCTGGTTCGCGACGGGGTGGCCTTCCCAGTCAGCCAGCTCCCACATCCGTGCGATGAGACCGCTGGGTGAGTATGCGAGGCCATCGGCAGCCCAGACGATGGGACGTGTACGGCTGGCATTGGTCCACTTGGCGAGTCCTCGGCGCGGATTCGCTGCGAGCCACTCGGCCAAGGCTTCCTTCTCGGGCTGCAGGTACAGGGCCAGGTGCAGGGCCGCCCCTTCCTCCAGGGAACCGCGGTCGATAATGACGTGTACTGCGTTGGGCCTGCGACGCTTGCGCGGCTTGCTCGCCTGCCGCCGGTACTTCGCGGCGGCGTCTTCGGTGCCACCGCCTTCGAGGGCTGTCAGAACAGCGCTCACGAGGTCCGCGGCCTGCCGAGGGTCGGCACATACGCGCAGGAGACTCGTTCGGGTTCCTACTTCATCGTCCAGGGCCTGCACAAGTACGGGGACGATGCGCTTGACCAGCCCGGGCACCTGATCCTGGGCCATCGCGGCCCACTCGAGCGATTGATCCGGCTCACCCATGCCGGCGTCTTGGGCGAGCAGTTGCCGGAACACCAGGTGGGTGATGAAGAACGTGCCGTCGTCGATGACGGCAGCCCCACGCCCCTCGTACTGTTCGCGTTCTGCACGCAGGGCTGTACGTACCCCGCGGAGAACGCCCACGGCGTTCCAGGTTTCGTACACGCTGGGCACGGATCGGAAGAGGGGGTCGTAGATTCCGCTGCTGCCCCGTTCCCACAGCACGTCGGTGGAACCGGAGGCGACAAGCCTGGCCGCGAACCGGCTGCCACTGTGTGCGCAGGCAAGTGCGCAGGCCGCTTCCACGACGGAGCAGCCCTCGTCGTCCTGCGGTTCGAGTTCGCTGCGCCGCACGCTGTACACAAGGCCGAGCTCGGCACGGAACTCTTCGATGAGCACTGCCTGGGCCGGGTCAAGAGCGATACGGTCGCGATCAGTGATGTGGTTCTGCCGGTTGGTGGCCAGGGTGGTGCGGTTCGCGAATTCGGTGTTCCCGCCGGTAACGATGAAACGAACGGTGACCTGGGCCAGTTCGGCGTCCTCGGTCTGCTGGGCGGCCTCGATGACGGAACGCACGGTCTGCGCGCCGTTCACCACGCTGGCACCGTGGGCGCTGAGGCGGACGGGGTGGCGCTCGGGGACCTTCTGCGACCCGAATACCGGTTCAACGGAGTCGCACAGAACCGTGACTCCGTTGTTGAAGTACCAGAACAGGGACGGCTCGGCGTTGAGAGTATCCACCAGTTCCCTGTTGATCGGTGTCAGCCCGAGCGGGTTGCGGATGTTGCGGGCAAACAGCTCGTCACCGTGCTCAGCCCAGCTCGCGATCTCTTCGCCCTGCACGACGCCCTCGTAGGAAGCGTAGGGCGACGTCACGCTGAACCAGGGGCTGAGTGTCGCTTCGAGTGTGACGGGTTCTCTTCTCTGATCCTTCCGGATCAACGCGTGAATGTGTGGAGCGTGGAGGAAGTGGTGATCGACGTAGTCGCCGTGGGAGTTGAACTCCGTCTCACCGTTCTTGATGACTCGTTGCACGCCTGGGGAAGGCGGCTTGATCCCCATGAGGGCGATCACTTGGGTGATGCGAGTGCTCTTCTCGCCGATCAGGTCGTGTGCCCGCTTGGCAAGGATCTGACCGCGAGGGTTGAACTGTGCTGCCTCTCCGGAATCGATGAGGGTAAGTCCCGCGAACAGCTTGTGTACCGCGGTCTCATCCGCCTTCGCCGTCCCCTCCGGGCTCCACTTGGCCTGCACGAGGTAGATGTGTGAGCGCGCCTCGTCGATGGCGATCGCGTCGACCCCCTGGTCCTGGCCGCCGTCGATCACACAGTCCGCGGCCTGTTCCGGGGTCCATCCCGTCATGAGACGCACGGCGTGCGCGGCAAGAGCGCGGGAGCGGAAGGCGGGCTTGGTCTGCTCTGGCGACCGATTGCCGAAGTCACTCATATCGATGAGCCCGGTGTACGTCTCGTCGAAGGCACGCTCGGTCTGGCGGACCTGGGTGGGTATGTCAGGGCTCTGGGAGTGAGTGCTCACGACGTTCCTGTTCAACTGGCTACGAGTGGCGCAGAGTTCAGCGGCACTGAATCACCGGCGGAGAGATTCCCGGAGCGCCTGGAAACCCTCCTTTGCGATCCTCGAGAGGGGGCACAATCGCTTGCGTGATGCCGCATGGATCGCCAAATCCCTTCTCTGCAGGGTGATCGCCCGCCGAGCCTATCCGGCGACCGGTCGTCTGCGCCGGTATTTGGCGCGGCTCCAGAACTTAGGTCAGTAGGAGCGCCGGCGATGCCCGGTGCCGACGAAGAGGGGAGGCCCGGGGCCGACCGCACATCTCCGACCTGGCTGGAATCGTTCGACAACTCACTCTGCGTTCTGCAGCCGGTGGACCACGGGCGGCCCGCCGGAGAGACTTACCCGACAGAGGCCAGGCGGGTGGCAGTCGCGCACCGGCCAAGATGCGCACACACGGGGGCAAGGTGCCAGACCAACCGATCGCCGGGCGGTACGAGCTCCTGGAGGAGCTCAACAGCGGCGGTATGGGCGACGTGTGGCGTGGTTACGACGCCGTGTTGGACCGGCCCGTCGCCGTCAAAGTGGTCCGGCGGCAGGCCGTCGCCGGTTCCCCGCAGCTTGCGGAGGAGTTCGCCAAGCGGTTCAAGCGCGAGGCCCGCATCACCGCACGCATCCAGCATCCCGGCGTTCCTCAGGTGTTCGACGCGGTGCTCGATGACGCCTACGAGCGGCTCTTCCTCGTCATGGAGCTGGTCGACGGCGTCCCGCTGTCCGCGTACATCCACCCCGAGCGCCCGCTTCCCGTCAGCTGGGCCGTGGCCGTCGCGGCGCAGGTCGCCACCGTGCTGTCGTACGCCCACGAGGTGCCCGTGATCCACCGGGACCTCAAGCCGGGGAACATCCTGGTCGCGCGGGACGGGACGGTGAAGGTCCTGGACTTCGGGATCGCGGCGATCCTGCGCACGGACGTGACCAAGCTGACCGCGACCGGCAGCCCGATCGGCACGTACCAGTACATGGCACCGGAGCAGGTCCGCGGGGGGCGGACCAGCCCGCAGACCGACCTGTACGCGCTCGGCTGCGTGATGCACGAACTGCTCAGTGGTAGGCACCTGTTCACCGCCGACAGCGAGTACCTGGTGATGTATCAGCACGTGAACGCCGCGCCGACCCCTTTGCGCATGCTGCGACCGGACGTGCCGACGGCTCTGGAGGAACTCGTCCTGCATCTGCTGCTCAAGGCTCCTGAGGCACGGCCCGCCGACGTGCAGGAGGTGTACGAGCGGCTGAGGCCCTTCCTTCCGGCACCCGGCGAGGAACCCGCACCCGGTGAAGGAGGGCCACGGGGAGCACCCGACCCCACGGGGGTCTTCCGTCAGCCGTACGCGCCGCGCGCCCGCCCGGGGGCACGGAAGCCCGCAGCCACGGCGGTCGATCCGGCCGCTGCGATCCCAGCTCCCGCTGCCCTGCCGGAACGGCTGCGGGAGGAGATCGCGGAGGCGTACGCCCACTCCGACGCGCTGCTGGAGGAGGAGCGGTTCACCCAGGCCGCCGAGGTGCTCAGCGAGATCATCGAGCCCGCTGCCCGCGCCCTCGGCGCGGAGAACAGGAAGGTCCTGGAACTGCGGACGCAGCGCGCCGCGATCCAGCTGCTCGGCGGGGACTACCGGGCGGCGCTTCCCGAGTTCGACGTCCTCGCCGACGCGTACGCACGTACAGGCGGCCCCAGCAGCGCACAGGCCCGCGCCTGCCGTGCCCAGGCCGCCCGGTGCCGCGCCGAGCTGGGCCAGGCCACGGACGCCTTGGCGGCGCTGCGAGGCGTTCTCGACATCGTCCGTACGGTGGACAGCGATGTCAGTGAGGAGGCGGTCGAGCTGCGGAGAGACATCGGCATGCTCCTCCTGGCCCAAGGACTGGCGGCCGACGCGCACGTCGTCCTGGCACCGCTCCACGACGACCTCCGCGTCGTCTACGGCCCCGCGGACGAGCTGTCCGAAGAGGTCGCCGAGGCGCTGGTCCTCATCGAGCTCGATCTTGACGGCCCGGCCGTCTGAGTCGTCACCACCCCGGCATCCCTGTCACACCCGCTGCTGCACGGAGAGTCCACCCATGCCTCACCTCGCGTTCGACATCGATTTCTGTGCCCAGCTCAGCAAGCTCCAGGGCGGCGTCAAGAAGGGAGTGTTCGACGCATGGGAGAAGTTCGAACGCCTCACGCTGGAGCAGCTGTTCAAGGACCCAGGGCTGAAGCTGGAGAGCCTGAAGCAGGCACGTGATCCCCATATCCGGACCATTCGCATCGATCAGGGAACGCGCGGTGTCGTCCTCGCGCCGGACAGCGGCGACACGTACGTGCTGCTGCGCGTGATGCCACATGACAAGGCGATCGCCTGGGCCGTCAAGCAGAAGGCCAGCATCAACACCGTCACCCGGGCCGTCGAGATCCGGGACATCGCCATGCTCGACGAACTGACCCCGGCGTACGAGCGAATCGCTCCGGCTCCCGACCAGCGGCTCTTCGCGCAGGTGTCCGACGGTGACCTGGCCGCGCTCGGGATCGACGAGACCACACTCCGGCAGGCCCGCGCGCTCACCGACGCCGAACAGCTGGAGGTCTTCGCACCGTACTTCCCGCAGGATCAACGTGAGGTCCTGGAATACCTCGCGGCCGGGTTCAGCGTGGAGGACGTGTGGCGGGACGTGGTGTCCGTGGCCATGGCCACCGTGTCCGCCGGTGACCCACCCGTGGACACGCATGACTTCGCGACGGCGATTCAGCGCACCCGTGCCCGGATCGCTCTGGTCACCGCATCCGAGGAGCTGCGCGACATCCTCGACAAGCCCTTCGCGGCGTGGCGGGTCTTCCTGCATCCGTCACAGCACAAGGTCGCCTACCGGCCTTCGTACTCGGGTCCCGCACAGGTCACAGGTGGCCCCGGGACCGGGAAGACGGTCGTCGCTCTGCACCGCGTACGTCACCTTCTGGGACACCTGCGTGACGGCGACCGGGTGCTGCTGACGACGTACACGAATGCGCTGGTCGCAGCCCTGCGCGTGGGCCTCGCGGCCCTCGTCGAGGACGAGGTGCTGCGCGACCGTGTCGACATCATGACCGTGGACGCGTTCGCCGGCCGTGTGGTGTCGACGTCACGGCGGCCGTTGCGAGGGGGCGAGGAGGAGGCACGGTGGGAGCAGGCGGCTCGCGCCACCGGCTTCACCGGCACCACCCAGTTCCTCGCCCAGGAGTACAAGCACGTGATCCTCGCCCGGAATCTACGGAACCTGGAGCAGTACGAGGCCTGCGAGCGCCGGGGGCGCGGCAGCGCTCTGCCCGCGTCCGCACGCGCTTCCGTGTGGCGGACGGTCGAGGAGTTCACCGACCGTCTCACCGCCGACGGGCTGCGCACCTACCTCGGCACGTGCGCGGAGGCCTCCGATCTGTTGGAGGGTTCCGGTCCGCGCTACCGGCACGTCGTCGTCGACGAGGCTCAGGACCTGCATCCGGCCCAGTGGCGGCTGTTGCGGGCCGCGGCTCCCGCACGGCCCGACGATCTGTTCATCGCGGGAGATCCCCACCAGCGCATCTACGACACGAAGGTCTCCCTGAAGTCGGTCGGTGTCCGGGTGACCGGCCGGTCCACGAAGATGCGTAAGAACTACCGTTCCACTCACGAGATCCTCAGCTGGTCCACGGCCCTTCTCGTCGGCCGGCCCTTCGAACAGTTGGCGGACGACGCCCGCAACGAGACCCTGCTCGGCTACCGTTCGGCTCTGCACGGCGACGGTCCCGAGACGTTCGGCGGGTCCTCGGAGGATGCCGAACTCAACGCGCTGACCGCCCGGGTACGCGGGTGGCTCGACGCCGGCATCGCGCCCGGCGAGATCGGGATCAGCGCCCGGTTCAACAAGACCTGCGACAGGGCCCTGGAACGGCTCAGGGCGGCCGGCATCCGTGCCGTGCGGCTCCGGGGCGACGCACCTGCCGATGCCGACAGCGTGCAGATCGGCACGATGCATGCGTTCAAGGGCCTCGAGTTCCGGTGCGTCGCGGTCGTCGGCGTCAGCGACGGGGCGCTTCCGTATCCGAGGGCGGTCACCGCGGCCGAGGTCGACCGGCTCCAGCACGACGCGGACCTCCTTGCCGAACGCTGCCTGCTGTTCGTCGCGTGCACCCGCGCGCGCGACGGGCTGTACGTGTCCTGGTGGGGAGACCCGAGCGAGTTCCTGGTGGAGGCCGGGGTCTGAAGCGCCCAGGCTTCCTCTCTCGGGCAGGACACCGCCTCGCGACCGAGTCGGGCGGTCGGCTGCCGTCGGCCGCCCTCACGGCGGGTCACAGGGCCGGAACCGCGCGTTCCACCATCTCCGCGCCGCCGATGGTTCACCGTGTGAAGGTTCGCTCGGGGATGGTCGGGTTCGTAGATCATGGGTTGCGAGTCGTCCTTACGCGCGGGTAACAACATGCTCCATGAACCTCTTCAGCCGCAACTCCCTGCTCCGCCGTCCGGAGACCCCTCCGGAGGAGTCGGCCTCCGTCCCGACGGCCGCGGGCAACCCGGTTCTGCCCGATCCCGGACTGGCGGCCCTCACCGGGGAGTGGATGATCGACCCCGCGCACAGCAGGATCGGCTTCTCCGTGCGGCACGCCATGGTGACGACGGTGCGCGGCGCGTTCCTCGAGTACGAGAGCCGCCTCTACTTCGACGGGCGCAACCCGGCACGTTCGCGGGCCGAGATCTCCATGTCCACCGCCAGCGTCGACACCGGTGTCGAGCAGCGCGACGCGCACCTGGTCGGGCGCGACTTCCTGAACGCCGCGAAGCACCCGCGCATCAGCTTCGCGAGCACCGCCGTGCAGCTCATCGGCAAGGACGTCTACCGCATGACCGGCGACCTCGCGATCAGGGGCATCACCCGCCCTGTCGTCCTGGACCTCACCTACATCGGATACGTCACCGACCCGTTCGGCTACGAACGGGTCGGGTTCGACGGGACCACCACCATCAACCGCTCCGACTGGGGCCTGACCTACAACGCCCGGCTGGCCGAGGGCGGCGCCATGGTGAGCGAGAGGCTGCGGCTTCAGTTCGACATCGCCGCCATCCGCACTCCCGGCTCCGTCTGACCTGGCGTCAGCCGGTCGGGCCGCCGTCCGCGCCTCTGAACGTGCGGCGGTACGCGCGCGGTGACACCCCCAGTGCCGCGTGGAAGTGCTGCCGCAGCGCCGTGCCGGTCCCGAAGCCGGAGTCGGCGGCGATCCGGTCCACCGGCAGGTCGGTACGCTCCAGCAACTGTCGTGCCCGGTCGACGCGTTGCTGAATGAGCCACTGCATGGGCGTGAGGCCGGCCTCCTGACGGAAGCGCCGGTTGAACGTGCGTACGCTCATCGACGCCCGGTCCGCCAACTCCGCAAGCTTCAGGGGCCGGTGCAGATGGGCGAGCGCGAACTCCCGGGCCGGGCCTGTGGGGCACTGCTCCGGCGGGGTGACCGGGCGCTCGACGTACTGGGCCTGGCCGCCTTCCCGGTGCGGAGGTACGACGGTCCCGCGGGCAACCGTGTTGGCGACCTCCGCACCGTGGTCGGTGCGGATCATGTGGAGGCAGAGATCGATGCCCGAGGCCACCCCCGCCGAGGTGAGGACCCCGCGGTCGTCGGTGTACAGCACGTCGGCGTCCACCTCGATCTCCGGGTAGAGCGTCCGGAACTCCTCGCAGGACTTCCAGTGCGTGGTGGCCCTGCGTCCCGCCAGCAGCCCCGCCGCCGCGAGGACGAACGAGCCGGTGCAGATCGATGCCACCCGCGCCCCCGCAGGAACCCGGGCCAGCGCTCCCGCCACATCCGCACCGATCCGCCCGCGTTCCTGTGGCTCGTAATCCTCCTGAGCGGCCGGCACGATGACCGTCTCCGCGTGCTCCAGCGCCTCCGTGCCGACGGCCACGTTGAGGGTGAAGTCGGTGTCCGTCGGCACGACGCCCGGCCGCGGCGTGCAGGTGACGACCTCGTACAGAGGGTCGCCGGACGACGAGACCGCCTGCCCGAAGAGTCGGTGCACGATGCCGAGCTCCATGGGCAGCAGCCCCGGCCGGACGAGTACGGCCACCCGATGCCTGTCCCTGCCGTCCCTTGCCCTGCCGTCCCTTGCCATGGCCAGATTCTTGCAGAAGTAGTCCATCTCGCCAGTGGTCGGCCTGCCGGGGTACGCAGACGATCGAACGCATGGACACAGTCACCACACCGTCGCGCCACGATCGGCCGTCGCAGCGCCACCGACTGGGCCACCGCGCCTGGTGGGTCGCGGGCGCAGCACTCCTCGCCGTCGTCGTGGCAGGGGCCTTCTCGACCCTGCCCGGCTTGCTCACGGGGCCGCTGCACGAGGAGTTCGGCTGGTCCCGCGGTTCGATCGGCCTCGCCGCGTCGGTGAACATGGTCCTCTACGGCCTCACCGCACCGTTCGCCGCCGCGTTCATGGACCGCTTCGGGATGGGCCGTGTCGTGGTCGTCGCCCTCCTGGTCGTCGCGTCGGGGGCCGCGCTCACCACCGTCATGGCCACGGCCTGGCAGTTCACCCTGTACTGGGGGCTGCTCGTCGGTCTCGGCACCGGGTCCATGGCCACGGCTTTCGGCGCCACGGTCACCCAGCGCTGGTTCGTACGCCGACGCGGTCTGGTCACCGGCATCATCGCGTCCGGCAGCGTCTTCGGGCAGATGGTGTTCCTCCCGGCCCTCTCCTGGGTCGTGGACCATCACGGCTGGCGCCCGTCGCTCGTCAGCCTGGTCCTCGCGGCGTGCGCAACGGCGCCGCTGGTCGGGCTCGTGCTGCGGGACCATCCCGCCGACGTCGGCCTGGAGCCGTACGGTGCCGCCCGGCCCGTGGCGAAGCCCGCACCCGCCGACGGCGCGGGACGCAGGGCGGTGAAGGTCCTGCGCGCGTCGGCGCACACCGGCCCGTTCTGGCTGACCGCCGGTGCGTTCGCCGTCTGCGGGGCCTCCACCAACGGCATCATGTGGACGCACTTCACCCCGGCCGCCCACGACCACGGCATGCCCGCCACCACCGCCTCGTCCCTGCTCGCGGCGATCGGTGTCTTCAACGTGATCGGCACCGTCGTGTCCGGGTGGGCCACGGACCGCGGCGACCCCCGGCGGCTGCTCGCCGTGTTCTTCACCCTGCGCGGTCTGCTCCTGATGTGCCTGCCCCTGCTGATGAGCGCCACGGTGCGGCCGTCGATGCTGGCCTTCGTGGTCGTCTTCGGCCTGCTCGACCTCGCCACCGTCCCGCCGGTCATCGCGCTGTGCCGGGAGTTCCACGGCGACGACGGTGCGATCGTCTTCGGCTGGGTCGGCGCGGCGCACCAGGTCGGCGCCGCCCTGGCCGCGTTCGGAGGAGGAGCCGCCCGGGACACCTTCGGTACGTACGCTCCCGTCTGGATGACCCTGGGCATCCTGTGCGCCGGGGCGGCACTGTTGTCACTGATGGTGCGGCGCCCCTCCCCGGCCGGGCAGGGCGCCGGATCGTACGCGGCGGCGGACGAGCAACGTCCGTGAGCATCTGTCCCGCCCCGCCTCGGAGAGCCGCTCCGACCGCGACAGGCGGTGACCGTTCAGCCGTGGCAGCCGCCCACGGCTCTGCCGGCCGGCTCCACCGTGCACGCCCGTGTCCTGCACCGCGGGTTTCCGGACGGTTCCGGCGCCGCGTTCACACCGGCCGAGCGCATCAAGCTCGCCCCACCTGCGGCCGCGCCTGCGGGACAGCCCTCAGCCGCCGTAGACCGCCTGTGACTCGGCGAGCACGTCCGCGAAGTCCTGTGCCAGCTGTGCGGCTTCGGCGGGGGTGAGGGTGGCGGTGGTGACGCGCACCGCCGGCGGGGAGGCGATGCGGAAGCGGGTTCCCGCCGCGGTCCACCAGCCCCGGGTGCGCAGTCCGTTGACGACGGCGGACTCGTCGCGGACGGGCACCCACACGTTGAGCCCGCTGACCCCGTGTGACGCGATGCCGTGCCCCTGCAGTGCGGCGGTCAGGGCCGCGCGGCGGGCGGTGTAGGTGTCGGCCGCCTCGGCCACCAGCCGGGCCACCGCCGGATCGGTCAGGAGGTCCTCGACCGTCGCCTGGAGGATGTGGCTGACCCATCCGGACGTGAGCAGCATCCGCCCGTCGTGCCGTGCGAGGGTGGCGGGGTCGGAGGCGAGGGCGGCCCAGCGCAGGTCGATCCCCAGGTGCTTGGACACCGTACGCACATGGGCCCAACGGGGCAGGCCGCCGGAGGCGAGATTCACCGCGTCCGCGCCGGCGATGTCCGCGTTGTGGTCGTCCTCCACGACCAGCACCTCCGGGAAGTCGCCCAGCACGGTGAGGAGTTGATCGCGGCGGCCGGGGGTGAACCGGGCGCCGGAGGGGCTCTGGCCGCGGGGGCTGCACACCAGCGCGCGGGCCCCCGCGCGCAGGGCGGTGCGCAGCGCTTCCGGGCGGATGCCCTCGTCGTCGACCGTCACCGGCAGCATGCGCAGGCCCGACGCCGTCACCAGGTCGAGGAGGTGATGGAAACCGGGATCCTCCACGGCCACGGCGTCCCCGGGCCTGAGCTCGGTGGACAGCAGCCTGGCGATGCAGTCCAGAGCGCCGTGGGCGAACGTCACCGAGCCGGTCGGCACTCCGTCGCGGGCGAACCAGGCGCGGGCGGCGTCCTCGAGCGTCGCGAGCCTCGGTGAGGCGCGGTGCGATCCGGGCACGGGGGCCACGCGCGCGGGCGGGGCCAGCACCGGGAGGCAAGCGGGGTCGGGGTGCCCACCCGCGAGGTCACGGAGTCCGGCGGGCACCCGGGGAGGCCGCCGCGAGGTGACGGCGGGTGCGGACGCCACCACCGTGCCACCACGCCCCAGGGTCACCACCACCCCGCGGCCCCGGAGTTCCTTGTACGCCGCCGCGACCGTCCCCGCGCTCACGCCCAGCTCCTCGGCCAGTCGCCTGACCGGAGGCAGAGAGGCGCCCGGCTGCAACGTGCCGTCGGCCACGCGGTGTTCGACGGATGCCGAAATCTCCCTGGCCGTACCGCCCGCGATCCCATATTGTTCTGCCACAGACGACAGTTTGTACCGATACAAAATGCCTGTCAAGGGGGAACACGATGGAACCGGCCCCGAGCCGAGCACCCTTCACCCGGCGCTTCACCATCCCGGGAGGCCGCGACGGACGGCGGATGCTGGTCGTCGCCGTCATCGACAAGGTGGGCACCGGGCTGTGGGCGGGGGCGGCCACGCTCTACTTCATCTATGTCGCCCATCTGTCGGTGGCTCAGATCGGCGTACTCATGGGGCTGTCCGGCGTCCTCGGCATCGCCGGTCCGCCGCTCGCGGGACGGCTGGCCGACCGCTTTCCCGTGACGCGCGTCCTCGTCGTCGCCCAGCTCGCCAGGGGAGCGGCCCTCCTGGCCCTGCTGACGACCGACGACTACGCACTCCTGGTGCTGTTCTCGGCGCTGGGGTCGCTGCCGGACCGTGCGTCGAGCGTTCTCACCAAGCTGTTCGCCGCACGCGTCGCGGGCCCCGACCGCATCCGCTACCAGGCGATCCAGCGCACCGCCGTGAACATCGGCTGGGCCGTGGGCGCGGCCGGGGCCGCTGCCGCGCTCACTGTGGGCACCACTGCCTCCTACCAGGCGCTCCTGCTCGCCAACGTCGCCTCGTACGTGGTCATCGGGGCCCTGACCCTGCGGTGTGCGGAACCCCCGGCACCCAGTCGCACGGTCGCCGCGTCGGGCCCGCCCACCGACCGGACCGGGACGCCGACGCCGTGGAGGGACCGACGCTACCTCGCGTTCACCGGGTCGGAGATATGGCTGTTCCTGGACGACAGCATCCTCCAGGTCGGGTTCCCCCTGTGGATCGTCCACGCCACCGACGCCCCGGTCGGGCTGGCGCCGCTGGTGCTCGTCCTCAACAGCGCGCTGGTGATCGCGCTCCAGGTGCCGCTCTCCCGCTTCGGGGAGACGAGCGCCGCCGCACGCCGCCTGCTCGTCCCCATCGGTGCCGCCTTCCTGACCGGAGGGGTGGCGCTCGCAGCCTCGGCCGGCGGTGGCCCCTGGTTCGCCACCGCCGCGGTCCTCGTCGCGGCGGTCGCCTTCACCCTCGCCGAGATCCTGCACTCGCTCGCGTCCTGGGAACTCTCCGTCACCCTCGCGCCCGGCGAGGCCCAGGGCGCCTATCTCGGCGTGCACGGCCTGGCCCAGTCGGCGCAGCGCAGCCTCGGCCCCGTCGTCGTCGGGATCGCCGTGAGCGTCGGCCCGCTCGCCTGGCCGGTGCTCGGCGCCACCCTGGTGGCGGCCTGCCTCGCCCAGCACCGACTGGTCAGGCCGATCGCCGCACACCCGGCGCCGGCGGCCGGGCACACGAGTGCGCCGAAGATCCGTCCTGCCGCCGACTCCGGTCACTCCCCCGCCACATCACCGCCTCCGCCCGCACCCGGCAGCTGACGGCGGCCCCGTCCGTACGCTCCGACGACCGGAGCAGCGTGACTGTTGGGCGTGGGTCTCGTGGGCCTCGTCCGGCAACTCGACAGGCCGTGACGTGACGCGCCCGGGACACGCACCGGACGCACGGCGTCGGCCCTGTTCCCGCCGATCGACGATCGATGGCTGATCACCGGGGGTACCGTGGCCGAACACGAGTCCGACCGGGCCGCTTTGGCCGCACGAGGTGACGAACGATGAACGAATACCCGCTGCCCACACCGCATCCCGCCAGTGCGCATCCCGCACGCGTCTACAACGTCTGGCTGGGAGGCAAGGACCACTACCCGGTCGACCAGGAGGCCGCCGAGCTCGCCGCCCGGGCGAACCCGACCATCGTGCCGTCGGTCCGCGCCAACCGGGCTTTCCTCGGACGCGCCGTGCGTCACCTCGCGGCGACCGGGGTCCGCCAGTTCCTCGACATCGGCACGGGCATCCCCGCCGCCGAGAACACGCACGAGGTGGCCCAGCGGGCCGCTCCCGACGCACGCGTCGTCTACGTCGACAACGACCCGATCGTCCTCACCCACGCCCGGGCTCTACTGGTCAGCGGCCCCGAGGGACAGACCGACTACGTGCAGGCCGACGCGCGGGACGTCGACACGATCCTCGACGCGGCATCCCGCACCCTGGATCTGAGCCGGCCGGTCGGGCTGACGCTGGTGGCGATCCTGCAGTACATCAAGGACTCCGAGGACCCGTGGGACATCGCCCGCCGCCTGCTGGACCGGCTCGCCCCGGGCAGCCATCTCGTCCTGTCCCACCCGGCCGCCGACGTCACCGCCCCCGAGGTCGCGGAATCGATGCGGATCTACAACGAGCGCGCCGCCGCCCACGCCTCCGCGACCCCGCGCACCCGGAAGGACGTGGAACGCTTCTTCGAGGGCCTGGAGATCCTCGATCCGGGCGTGGTCACCCTGACGCGCTGGCGGCCCGGGCCGTCCGACACCCCGGACGACACCCTGCCCATGTGGTGCGCGGTCGCCCGCAAGGCGTAACCGTCCGCCGTACGTGAACGAGGGACCAGGCGGGCGGAACTTCTCTCGTGGGAGGGGAGTTGCAGCACGCCGCCCGTCTGGTCCCCGGCCGTACGGGGGGGCTCCCCTCATGTGGCGCTGCGCTCGCTCGCCTCCCGCAGGTCACGGTCCACCGCCCGGTCGAAGGCGGGGTCCGGCGCGCCGGCCGCACTGCTGGGACGGCCGGCGCGGAGAAGTTCGCGCCAGCGTTCCTGGCTCCAGTCGGCCGGGGCCGTGGTGCCCATGAAGTCCTCGACCAGGGCGCAGAAGCGCGCCGGGTCGCTGTGGAAGGGGAAGTGACCGGCGCCCTCGAAGATCTCCAGGCGACTGCCGGGCATGGCCGCATGGGCTCCGTAGGCGTGGTGCACGGGGACGACGCTGTCGCGGGAGCCCCACAGCAGGAGCGTGGGCATGCCCTGCGTCAGGTAGCAGCGGTCCAGCATCGTGACGACCTGGCCGCGCCAGTCGACCACCGCTCTCAGCGTGCTGATGAAGGCGCTGCGGGAGGTGCTGTCGGGGAGGGCGTCCACGAGGTCGATCAGTTCGCCCGCGTCCTGCCCGAGATCGGTGTCGAGCAGCTTGATCAGCCGGGTGAAGAGGCCGACCTGGCTGCGCATCCCCGGCAGGCGCAGCGTGGACAGCATCAGATCGGCGCCGGGGAGGGAGACGGCTCGCAGCACGGGGTTGACCTCCCGCCCCACGCCGCCCGCGCTCACCAGGATCAGCCGGTCGGTGCGTTCGGGGTACTGGTAGGCGAACTGCATGGCCACACCACCGCCGAGGGAGTGTCCGACCAGGGTGGCGCGTTCGATACCCAGGACGCCCAGCAGGTCGCGGATGCCGTTCGCGTAGGCCGCCACCGAGTAGTCGGCGCGAGGCTTGTCCGAGGCGCCGTGCCCGAGGAGGTCCGGAGCGATCACCGTGTGGTGGCGGGCCAGCTCGGGGATCAGCTCGGCCCAGGTCGCGGACGAGTCACCGATGCCGTGGATGAGCAGGATGGCAGGCCCCTCCCCCGCCATCCGGTAGGCACGGCGGTAGCCGTGGATGGTGCGGTGGGACAGCCCCACGCTGTGCTCGGCCTGTCGTCCGCGTACTGGTGCGCCGGCCACGGCACCGCCTCCGTCTGCTGCTCCGACGATTCC
The DNA here is from genome assembly GCF_002910915.1 of Streptomyces sp. SM10. Taxonomy (GTDB): domain Bacteria; phylum Actinomycetota; class Actinomycetes; order Streptomycetales; family Streptomycetaceae; genus Streptomyces. The sequence continues at coordinate 76,899 of NZ_NEUF01000054.1, forward strand.
CGAGCGAGGGTAGAAAGCTCCCGCGCCGAGCGGATTACCGGGACGTTTCAGGCGGCGCCCGTGTGTGATCCGGGGTGGCCGCCCGCCGTCCCGGCATTCGTAACACGCGCGCGCTGGTCCCACCGGAAGACGCGCCCTGTGATCGTCGTGGCACCACCTGCGGGGGAAGCGACGCCTCGTCAGGCGCGGTTCCGCGCCTACCGCGTCGCGGCGTACGGGCTCATCCGGCCGGCCGAGCGGGCGATCGCCGTCGCGGCCTGGGTCCTCAGGCTCCCCGTGGCGCCCGCGCCTACGAGCCCGTCTCCCCCTTGGCCGCGCCATGGAGGTGGATCGCCCAGAGCAGCGCGCCGAGGGACGCGGTGTGAAGGACCGCGCGGACGGTGTTCCACGTGACCCAGCGGTCCTCGAACGCCGCCCGCGCGTCCCCGAGCCGGGCGGGGCCCGCGTCGATCGGCACCTTGTCGAGTGCGTCGTTGAGCGGGACGTTCTGCGTACCGGTCACGAGGAAGGCCGCCGCGTACAGCGCAAGCGCCGCGATGATCCAGGGGAGGGCTCCCCGGCTGTGCCCCTTGGCCGCGAGGACCGTCGCCAGGACGAGCAGGGGCAGTGGCAGGAGGAAGGGAAGGAGGAACCAGCCGTTGAGGATGGCCTTGTTGATGTGCTGCATGCTCTGGACGAAGGAACGGTCGTCACCGCGGGCCAGGCCCGGCATGACGGCGTAGGAGAAGGCGCAGAACAGCCCGGCCATCAGGGCGGCGCCCGCCGCCGAGGCGAGGAGTGCAGCGGTCTGCAGTGCTCTCATGCGTGCTCCGATTCCGGCGCTGAGGCCCGGTCGACGAACGGGACGGGCGGCCCCGTCGGGGCCGGTGATGGTGGCGGGCCGACGCCCCGGACCGCTTCGGCGTCCCGGCCGGACCGGCCGCGCTCGGCGCGCCCCAGCTCAGCGACGCCGACGGGACGCCACTCCGGAGCATGCTGCGCACCTCGCGCTGAAGAAATATCAGAGTGCGCTGTATTAAGGGGAGTTGATTCCCGAAGCGGTAGCCGACCCCTCCGTTTGCGGGCCCTTCGGACGCTGCGGGTCCGGACGCGAGGACGACCCTCGCGCGGTGGCGAAGCACCGCGTCCCACCCCCTTCCGCACGGCACGGCACGGACGAGAGGGGGCATCGCCGGATATCACCTGCACACAGAGAGGTCATATTTATGCCATACGATGCGCACACCTGTTCACAGTTCTTCCGTTTGAGGATGCCCACGTCATGTTCTCCGGTGTCACGTCACGTTCAGCACGCGGCATATCCGCCGCCGTAGCCCTTCTCGCGATCGGCGCGGTGGGTTGTGCCGATCTCGTCGACAGCGCCAAGGACGGCGCCAAGAAGGTGGCGCGTCAGCGATCGGTCTTCTCGCTGACCCCCGGCGACTGCTACAACCCGAACGCCGGGACGGGCGAGAGCCAGGAGTCCAGCGTCGAGATCGTGCCGTGCGGAGAGGCGCACAAGGGCCAGGTCGTCGGCGAGTTCTCCATCGAAGGGAAGTCGGAGTACCCCGGGGACACGGAGGCGTCGAAGATGGCCGACGAGGGCTGCCCGGCGGAGTCGCAGAAGTTCGTCCCCGACACCTGGGCGGTGCCCGAAGGGGTCGGGCTCTTCATCTACTACCCCACCAAGGAGAGCTGGGCGGACGGCGACCGGGCTGTGAGCTGCACGTACGCCAAGGAGTCGGGCACGTTCTCCGGCTCGCTCAAGAACGCCTCCCTCACCGCCGACCAGCGCTCCTACCTGAAGGGTGCGAACGCCGTCTACGAGGCGTTCTGGAGCAACCAGCCGGAGGCGGACCAGATCGAGAAGGACCTGGCCGGCTACAAGAAGCAGGCCGAGGCCGTCGCCAAGGCACTGGACTCGCACCTCGCCGCCCTGAAGAGCGTGGACCAGCCGGAGACCGTCAAGCTCCGCACCCAGCTCGGGGAGACCGCCGAGGCGTGGGACGATGCCGCATCCGCGGCCGGCATCGACGACTTCTACATCGCCTACGACATGGCGTTCACGGGCATCGACCCGCACAAGACGGTCGCCGCCCGCAAGGAGCTGAAGCTCGCCACCACCATCCCCGCCGACGACGCCGACGTCTGGGCGAGCTGACCCGGCGTCGGGGGCCCGCTCGGGTGTCCCCTGCCCGGTCGGGGCCGTGCAGGGGCACCGGGGCGACGCGGGGGAGGATGGGCGGACCGGGCGCGCCGCGTCCGCCTTCCCTGCGTACGAGGAACCACCGTTGAGCCCCGACCCCTCGCCCTTCCATCTCGTGCCCGGCGCCGTCGGATCGCCGGTGCTGCTGCACGTCCCGCACTCCTCACGGGCGATCCCCGCACCCGTACGCGCGGGCATCGTGCTCGACGACGAGGCGCTGGAGACCGAACTCGACCACATCACGGACTCCCACACGGCCGAGCTGGCAGCCAGGGCCTCCACGGCCTGCGCGGTGGCTCCCTGGCGTTTCGTCAACGGCCTGTCCCGGCTGGTCGTCGACCCCGAGCGGTTCCCCGACGACCGGGAGGAGATGCTGGCCGTCGGCATGGGCGCCGTCTACACCCGCACCACGCACGGGGAGCGGCTCCGGCCTCCCGGCGCTGATCCGGAGCCCCTGCTCGACCGCTGGTTCCACCCGTACGCCCGGGCGATGACCGCGGCCGTGGACGAACGGCTCGCCGCCACGGGGCGCGCGGTCGTCGTCGACCTCCATTCCTACCCGTCCACCGCACTCCCGTACGAGCTGCACGGCGCCGGCCCCCGCCCCCCGGTCTGTCTGGGCACCGACGGCTTCCACACCCCGCCCGGGCTCCTCGCCCGGGCGGAGGCGGCGTTCGCCGGATTCGGCGGCACGGGGCTGAACAGCCCCTTCCCCGGTACGTACGTGCCGCTGAAGCACTACGGGAGGGACCGGCGGGTCTCCGCGCTGATGATCGAGATCCGGCGCGACACGTACATGACCGAGCCGGGCGGCCCGTACGTCCCTGGGCTCGACGCGCTGGCCTCCGCGCTGACCGCACTGGTGGACGGCCTCACGGACGGGTGACGGAAGCGGCTACCTGGGCCGGGCGTAGGGCCGGGTCATGATCTCCATGTTGTGGCCGTCCGGGTCCTTGAAGTAGGCCCCCCTTCCGCCGAAGAGGCGGTTGATCTGCCCGGGTTCGGTGTGCCGTGGATCGGCGTAGTAGGTGACATCGAGCGCCCCGAGCCGGGCGATCATGGTGTCGAACCCGGCGTCGGGGACGAGGAAGGCGTAGTGCTGCGGCTGCACCGGCTCGTCCCGCAGTTCGTAGTAGTCGAGCGTCACGCCGTTGCCGAGGTCGACGGGGAGGAACGGCCCGAACGGGGAGCCGACCTCCAGACCGAGGACCGCTGCGATGAACTCGGCCGACAGGCCGCGGTCCTTGGCGTACACCGCGTGGTGGTCCAACTGGACGACGTCGACGCCCTGGTGGTCCCGGTCTGCTTGCTGCTCTGTCTCGGGCATGTGTGTCACGTCTCCGTGTCGTGGATTCCGCTGGGACGGGGGCGCCCCATACGGGCGCCGGGCGGGAGAACACGACAGGGCGGCGGGGCTCGTGCCCGCCATGTGGTCACGCGGGGGCCGGGCAGCGCTCTCGTACATGGCCCATGGCCGACCCGGCAGTCACATGACGGATTCTAGCCCCGGCCGCCGTGCGGCGTCAGAAGAAGACGCCGCACCGCAAAAGGACGTTGGCATAGGGCCGGGCCTCGCCGGTCCGTACGACCAGCCGGGCCGACGCGGTGAGTTCCTTCAGCCGCTCGTGCGACACGTGCGCCGGCTCCGGGAGCCGGGCCGCCAGGAGCCGGGCGGCTTCCGGATTGGCCTCCCGCATCTCCTCGGCCGCTGTCGCGCCCTCCACCACCAGTTCGTCCAGCAGTCCGTCCAGGACCTCCGCGAACGACGGGACGCCCGCCCGGAAGGCCAGGTCGACCACGCGCGGCCCCGGCGGGATGGGCATGCCCACGTCGCATATCAGGACGCCGTCGCCGTGGCCCAGTTCGGCCAGGGCGCCCGCGAGGTGGCGGTTGAGGATGCCCGACTTCTTCACAGCGCCGCGACCTGTTCGATGGTGGGGAAGGACGCCTGCGCGCCCTGCCTGGTGACCGCCGCCGCGCCGACCCGGACGGCGAACGCGGCGGCCTGTTCCAGTTCCTCGCCCAGACCGAGCCGCCAGGCGAGCGCCGCCGTGAACGCGTCGCCCGCGCCCGTCGTGTCCACGGCATCGACCCGGGGGCTCGGCACACGTACGGGAGCGCCTCCCCGCGTGTCGCAGACCAGTGCGCCCTCCGCCCCCAGGGTGATGACCACCGACCGGGGGCCGAGCGCGGTGAGCCCCCGCGCCCAGGACTCCGGGGTGCTGCCCGCGCCCTCACCGAGGATGGAGCGCGCCTCGTGCTCGTTGACGACCAGCGGGTCGCAGGCCGCCAGCACCTCGTCGGGGAGCGGCGCTGGCGGGGACGGGTTGAGGACCAGCCGCGCTCCGGAACCGAGGGCACGCGCCGTCTCCGCGACGGTGTCCAGCGGAATCTCCAGCTGTACGGAGACGACGCGGGCCGAGGCGAGCAGAGGCCCTGCGGCCCTGATGTCCTCGGGGGTCAGCCGGGCGTTGGCGCCCGGGGACACGACGATGCTGTTGTCGCCCGAGGGGTCGACGGTGATGAGGGCGACGCCGGTGGGCGCGCCCCCGACGAGGACTCCGCCGGTGTCGACGCCCGCCTCCTGCTGCGAGGCGCGCAGCAGCCGCCCGTGGGCGTCGTCGCCGACCCGGGCCAGCAGGGCCGTACGGGCGCCGAGGCGGGCGGCGGCGACCGCCTGGTTGGCGCCCTTGCCGCCGGGGTGGACGACGAGGTCGGAGCCGAGCACCGTCTCCCCCGGTCCGGGGCGGCGGTCGACGCCGACGACCAGGTCGGCGTTGGCCGAGCCGACGACCAGCAGGTCGTACCGGGGCGGAGCGAGCGGCGCGGAGTCATCGTTCCCGTGCATCTGGGCAGTACCTTCCGTGATCAGGAGAAGTCGGCGACGTTCTGGCGGGTGACGACCTTGACCGGCACCTTGACCGTGCTGTCGACCTTCTTGCCGTCGGCAGCACGGATCGCGTTCCGGACGGCGATCTTCCCGAGTTCCTTGGGCTGCTGGGCCACGGAGGCGTAGAGCGTGCCCGCCTCGACCGCGGTCAGCCCGTCGGGCGTTCCGTCGAAGCCGACGACCGGGACGGACTTCCCCGCCTTGCTGCCCAGTGCCTTGACCGCGCCGAGCGCCATCTCGTCGTTCTCGGCGAAGACGCCGTTGACGGTGGGGTGGGACTGGAGCAGGTTGGTCATGACGTCGAGGCCCTTGGTGCGGTCGAAGTCCGCCGGCTGGGTGGCCACGACCTTGATGCCCGGGTAGGCCTTGATGCCCTCGGCGAAGCCCGCGCCGCGCTCACGGCTGGCCGAGGTGCCGGCCGTGCCCTGCAGGACGATGATGCTGCCCTTGCCGCCGAGGCGGCCGGCGAGCGTCTTCGCGGCGAGCTTGCCGCCCGCGACGTTGTCGGAGGCCACGAGGGTGGCGGTCTCGGCCTTGTTGACGCCCCGGTCGGCGGCGATCACCGGGATGCCGGCTTGGTTGGCACCGCGGACGCCGGGGCCGACGGCGTCGGAGTCCACCGGGTTGACGATGACGGAGTCCACCCCGGAGCTGGTGAAGTTCTGCAGCTGGTTGGCCTGTTGCGAGGCGTCGTTCTGGGCGTCGGTGACCGTGAGGTCCACTCCGGCGGCCTTCGCCTCCTCCTGCGCGCCCTCCTTCATCTGGACGAAGAAGGGGTTGTTCAGAGTGGAGAGCGACATTCCCACCTTGGTGGTGGTGCCGGTGGAACCGGACTTGTTGAAGAAGGTCACCGCGGCGATCACGGCGGCCACGCAGACCACGGCAATGCCCAGCTGCGTCGCTCCCTTGCGGCCCTTTCCAGGGCCTCCGGGTGCGGCGGACGAGCCGCCGGCGGAAGCGGCACCCGGTCCTGCCTTGCGGCGCAGGGTGTCCAGGAGCACCGCGAGGGCGATGACGACACCGATGACGACCTGCTGCCAGAAGGCGGACACCGAAAGGAGGTTGAGGCCGTTGCGCAGCACGGCGAGGATCAGCGCGCCGATCAGGGTTCCGGACGCCTTGCCGACGCCGCCCGCGAGGCTGGCCCCGCCGATGACGACCGCGGCGATCGCGTCGAGTTCGTACCCCTGCGCGGCCTGGGGCTGTGCGGAGACCAGGCGGGAGGCCAGGACGATGCCGGCGACGGCGGCGAAGAGGCCGGACAGGGCGTAGATGGCGAGCTTCTGCTTCTTGACGCGCAGGCCGGAGAGGCGGGCCGCCTCCTCGTTGCCGCCGATGGCGTACATGGAGCGGCCGATGTAGGTGCGGGCCAGGATCAGTGCGGCTATCAGGCCCATGGCGATCATCACGAGGACCGGGACGGGCAGCCAGCCGCCGAGCGTGTCACCGAGCACGGAGACGGAGTCGGGGAAGGGGATCGGCCTGCCCTGCGAGATGACCAGGGACAGCCCCCGCGCCACCGAGAGCATCGCCAGGGTCGCGATGAAGCTGGGCAGCTTGCCGTACGCGACGAGGGCGCCACTGACGAAGCCGCAGGCGATGCCGGTCGCCACGGCGATGACGACCGCCAGCCAGACGGGTACGCCCGCAGAGGTCGCGGACCAGGCGAGGACGGTCGCGGAGAGTGCGGCGACGGAACCGACGGAGAGGTCGATGCCGGCCGAGACGATGACGAAGGTGACGCCGAACGCGAGGATCGCGGTCACGGCGGCCTGGACACCGACGTTCAGGAGGTTCTGGGTGGTGAGGAAGTCGCCGGAGAGCAGCGACATCGCCACCAGGAGGACGACCAGGGCGCTGAGCGCGCCGTTGTCGAGCAGGAGGCGGCGGAGGGTGTGTCCGGCGCCGCCCGCGCCCGCCTTGCTCGGATGCGTGTCAGTGGCCACGGGGGCTCTCCTCTGCGTTCTCGGTGCGCTCGGTGTACTCGGTGTACTCGGGGTTTTCGGCGGACGGGGCGGTGACGGGGGCGCCGCTGACGGCGAGGGCCATCACGGCGTCCTGGGTGGCTTCGTGGGCGGGGAGTTCACCGGCGATGCGGCCCTGGGCCATGACGAGGACCCGGTCGCTCATGCCGAGGACCTCGGGCAGGTCGCTGGAGATCATCAGCACGGCGTGTCCGGAGGCCGTCAGCTCGTTGATGAGCTGGTAGATCTCGACCTTGGCGCCGACGTCGATGCCACGCGTGGGCTCGTCGAGGATCAGCACCCGGGTGTCGGCCAGGAGCCACTTGCCGATGACGACCTTCTGCTGGTTGCCGCCGGACAGGGTCCGGACGTGCTGGCCGAGGCCCGACATCCGTACGCCGAGCTGCTCCGCGATCCGGGCGGCGGCCGTGCGCTGCCCCTTGACGTCGACGAGTCCGGAGCGGGTCGCCGAGCGGAGGGTGACCAGGCCGAGGTTCTCCTGCACGGAGGCGTCGAGGACGAGGCCCTGGCCCTTGCGGTCCTCGGGGACGAGCCCGATCCCGGCGCCCATGGCGGCGGTCACGTCGTGCTTGCCGAGCCGCTCGCCGCTCACGTCGACCGTGCCGGTGTCGTACGGGTCGGCGCCGAAGACGGCGCGGGCGACCTCGGTGCGACCCGCTCCGACGAGTCCTGCGAGCCCGACCACCTCACCGGCCCGCACGTCGAAGCTGATGTCGTGGAACACCCCGTCGCGGGTGAGCCCGCGGACGGAGAGCAACGGCGCTCCGGTCTCGGGGCGTTCGCGCGGGTACTGCTGGTCGATGCTGCGGCCCACCATGAGCTGGACGAGCTCCGCCTCGGGCGTCGAGGCGGGCACCTGGTCGATGCTGCGGCCGTCGCGCAGGACGGTGACGCGGTCGCCGAGGGCGGCGATCTCGTCGAGGTGGTGGGTGATGAAGACGACGCCGACGCCGTCCCCGCGCAGCTGCCGCACGATCCCGAAGAGCTTGTCGACCTCTTCGGAGGTCAGGACCGCCGTCGGCTCGTCCATGATCAGGACACGTGCGTCCAGGCTGAGCGCCTTGGCGATCTCGACCATCTGCAGCCGGGCGATGCCCAGTTCACGGACCCGGACCCGGGGTGAGACGTGCAGGCCGACGCGGCGCAGGAGCACCTCGGCGTCGGCTTCCATGCGCCGCCGGTCGATCACGCCGAGGCGGCGTGGCTGGCGGCCGAGGAAGATGTTCTCTGCGACGGTCAGATCGGGGACCAGGTTGAACTCCTGGTAGATCGTGGCGATTCCGAGCTTCTCGGCGTCCTGCGCGCCGCTGATCCGCACCTCTCGCCCACCGGCGAAGATCCGCCCGGCGTCCGGGCGGTAGGCGCCGGAGAGCATCTTGATGAGGGTGCTCTTGCCGGCGCCGTTCTCACCGAGCAGGACGTGCACTTCACCGCTGCGCAGGTCGAAGTCGACACGGTCCAGGGCGACGACGCCGGGGAAGGTCTTGCGTACGCCTTCGATGCGCAGCAACTCGACTGATTCACTCACTCGTTGCTCCCGGGAGTGGGGGTGCTCTCGCCGCAGGAGCTGCGTACGACGAGGCCGGCGGGCAGGGTGACGGACTGCGGGGGGCGGCCCTCGACGATGTCGATCAAGGCGCGGACGGCCGCGCGGCCGAGGTCGCCGGTCGGCTGGGCGATCGCGGTGATCGGCGGGCCGGTGTGGACGAACCACGGGATGTCGTCGAAGGCGGCGATCCCGATGTCCTCGGGGACCCGCAGACCGCGTGCGCGGATGGCGTCGAGGGCACCGAGCGCCATGAGGTTGTCGGCGGCGAACACGATCTCGGGCGGGTCGGGGAGCGACAGGAAGTGCTCCGTGGCCCGTCGGCCGCTGTCGGCCTGGAAGTCGCCCTGCCCGATGTAGGCGTCGGGGAGGGCGAGCCCGTGGGAGCGCATCGCTTCCCGGAACGCCTCCACACGTTCGTTGCCCGTGGTGGTGGCCGCCGGGCCCGCGATGATGGCGAGCCTGCGGTGGCCGAGGGCGTACAGATGGGCGACGAGGTCCTGGATGGCCCGGTGACCGTCCGCACGGACGACGGGAACGTCCACCCCGGGCACCCAGCGGTCCACGAAGACCATCGGGGTGCCGGTGCGGGCGACCTCCCGCAGGAGGGGGGACTCACCGTCGGCGGGCGAGACCAGCAGTCCGTCGATCCTGCGGTCCAGGAGCGTGCGGACGTGGTCGTCCTGCTGCTCGGTCCGCTCGTCGGCGTTGCCGATGATCACGCTGTAGCCGAGGGCGCGGGCCTCCTCCTCCACGGAGCGGGCCAGTGCGGTGAAGTACGGGTTGAGCACGTCACTGATGACGAGCCCGAGCGTGCGCGTCTGGTCGGTGCGCAGTGAGCGGGCCACCGCGTTGGGCCGGTAGCCGAGGGCCTCGACGGCGGCGAGGACGCGTCGGCGCGCGTCCGGGCTGACGGAGGGATGGCTGTTGAGGACGCGGGAGACCGTGGCGACAGAGACTCCTGCCTGGGCCGCGACATCCTTGATGCTCGCCATTTCCGGACCACCTCCTTGTGGTTTCCGTGAGCCTCGAAACCAGCGGTACCAGCCGTGGAATCGATTACACGGATGATTGGAATCGATTACATGGCGGAAATCAACCCCCTGAGCGGCGCCCGAGGCCGGATTGTGATGCACCACTCCCTCCACACGCTTCGCCTGCGGCTGGCCGTAATCCGAGCTCCGAGACACCGCGGAGACGATCCCGAGAGGTGCCACCGGTTCCATCGCCCCGGGCTCATCCGGCCCGGCACGGTGGTGACACGACGCACTGGAGGTGCGATGGACGGCGGGGCAGCCAGAGACACGGCGAGCGGGCGCGGGCCCGGGAACGAGCGCCGGGCGGTAACGGGTGTGCGGCGGTGGTGGTCCCGCTGCGCCGTCCTGGCCGCGGCCGCTGTGAGCGCCGCCCTGCTGACGGCGCCCACGGTCCAGGCCGCGCCCGCCGCCGCGCAGGCCGCGCCCTGTCCCCAACTCCCCTGCGAGGGAGCGGATCCGGGCCAGGTGACCGCGTGGCAGTCCGGCGGGGCGCCGAAGGTTCTGAAGCAGACGACCCTCGCCTCGGGGACCACGATCATCCAGTACACCGGCAAGCCGTCCTGGGACGCCTCCGGCGGCCGTACCTACACCTGGGCCGAGGTGCGCTTCGGCACCGGGGTGCAGAACGGCCGGCTGTGGCTGCGCACCGAGGACAACTGGGGCGACGGCATCAACATCATCACGACCCTGCAGCACCCGCGTTCGTACCGCGCCACCACCGGCACCACCGGCATGTTCCTGTACTCGACCTCGGTCCCCCAGGGCACGTACGCCAACAGCGCGTGCGTCACCGACGGCAGAGAGCGGGGGTGCCTCGGTCAGTACGCCGCCGAGGTCGTCCCGCTGGGGCCGTGCGAGGGCTGGTGCGCCGAGGTCGCCGACCCGGTGGCGGTCCCGCAGTCCGACTGGTCGTACGTGGAGCGCTCCGAGTACGACCGGGCCGAGCTGCCGTCGGGCGCGTCCGTGCAGCAGGTGGCCGGACGCCTGAAGCAGGGCAGCTATCTGGGCTGGGCGGAGGGCGAGCTGCCCTCGGGCGGGCGCTTCTGGCTGGAGGCGTGGCAGGGCGAGGGCCGCTGGGGCCAGGTGTACTCCGCGCTCCCGCGTGACGGCGCCTCCCGCACGGCGACGGGCTCCACCCGGGCGTTCTCCTGGCTGCCGGAACTGCGGGCCTGCGTCAGCGACGCGACGGGCACGGAGTGCACCAGGGACGAGGGTTCCATGGCGACGACCCCGCCCGAGGCCCCGTGCAGCACGCTTCCGTGCACGGGGATCGACCCGGCGAGCGTCACCGAGTGGATGCCGAACTACGAGGGTGACGTGGTGGAGGACGCCAACATCTACCTGGGGGGCCGGCTCAAGATCTACCAGGGTCGTCCGGCCTGGGACCCGTACCACATGTACTACTGGGGCGAGGCGGAACTCCCGCCGGGCCGCAACGACGTCTCGGCCACGCTCATGAAGCACTCGTCGAGCGGTGCCGACTCCCGGACCGCCCGCCCCGTGCCACTGCCCGGAGGCCGGCTGACCGCCTCGGGCACGACGAAGATGGTCGCGCTGGACCCGCTGTCCGGGGACGAGATCGCCGGGCTGGTGGTGGACGGCGAGAAGTGGGCGTTCGCCACCCGGCAGGGAAACAACATCGACAAGACGTCCGTCCAGGGTCCGATCGGCCCGTGCGCCCCGGGTCAGGCCTGTGAGGGGGTCTCCCCGAGCGCGGTCACCACCTGGTCGTCCAAGGCGACGGAGTGGGCGGCGGCGACCCTGCCGGGCGGCGCACGCGTCACCCTGTCCGGCGGCCGCCCCGACTGGTCCGTGACCGACCACTATGCCTGGGCCCACTCGGACACGGCGGGCGTCACGGTATGGCTGGAGGACAAGCAGTCCGGCGGGACGTACGCGAAGGTCGCCGACGCCGACAAGCTGAAGGCGACCGAAGGCCGCTTCGTGCGGGCCTGCCTGAGCGACGGCACGACGACGGAGTGCACACAGCCCATGGTGTGACCGAGGAAGGCGCCACCTGGCATGCGGGTGGGTGCGGACGAGGTGTCCGGCCCGCCCGTGTGCACGGCGGGCGCGGCACCGGAAGGGCCCTGGACGTGAAAGAACCCGACGGGGCGGGGATCTCTCCATGGCGGCCGGCCGACACCGTGCCCGGGGTCGGGTGCGGGTCTTCCGGCTCCCTCGGTTCCGGGTTCATCGGCGCGTGAGCAGGCGGAACTCGTTGCCGTCGGGGTCGGCCAGCAGCACCGTGCCGTCCTTGCCGTGGGCGGAGTCGAGACGCTTCGCCCCGAGGGAGAGCAGGCGCTCGACCTCTGCTTGTTGATCGTCGTCCGGGACGAGGTCCAGGTGCAGGTCCTTGCCGGGGTCCGGCATGAGCGGCGGACCGCCCCACGTGATCTTCGTGCCGCCGTTCGGTGACTGGATGGCGGTCTCCTCGTCCTGGTCCCAGACCAGCGGCCAGCCCAGCGCCTCGCTCCAGAAGTAGCCCACGGCCTGCGAACCGTCGCAGGCGAGCGCTCCGAGGAAGCCGCAGCCGGCGAGGAATGCGTTGCCCGGCTCGAGGACGCAGAATTCGTTCCCTTCGGGGTCGGCGAGCACCACATGGGGCACGTCCGGTCCCTGGCCGATGTCGGCGTGCTGCGCGCCGAGGTCGAGCGCCCTGGCCACGGTCTCCTGCTGGTTCTGCAGAGAGGTGCTGGTCAGGTCGAAGTGCAGCCGGTTCTGGGCGACCTTGTGCGCCTGGGAGGAACGGAAGCCGAGGCGGTGGCCGGCGTCGTTCCCGGACAGCAGGGCGACGCCGTCGTAAGGATCGTCGGCTCTCTCCAGGCCCAGGGCACCGGACCAGAAACGCGCCAGGCGCTCCGGCTGATGCGCGTCGAAGGAGATTGCGTAGAGTCGGCTGCTCATGCGCCACGCGTCCTCGGTCCGTTGGATGCCGACTGCCGGCAGGGCGCCGTGCAGGTGCCTCGGCCGACGATCCTATGGGCGGACCGGCTTCAGCCGCAGCCGAGTATTCCGCGGGCCCCACAGCCGGAGCTCCCCCTTGAGGTTCGGCCTCGGCGCGAGGGTCGGCCTCCGCGTATGCGCAGAGGGCCGGATCACGTCCACCACGCCGAAAGAGCCGGTCGAAGCGACAAAGTGTCGCTTCGACCGGCTCCGTCTGGTCAGTTGACCATGGTGTCCGAGGGGGGACTTGAACCCCCACGCCCGATAAAGGGCACTAGCACCTCAAGCTAGCGCGTCTGCCATTCCGCCACCCGGACAAGGTGTCTGTCGTCCCGGGGTGTTCCCCGTGGCGACAAAGAAAACAATACCAGGGGTTTGGGGTGGCTCTCACCTGCGTTTTCGGTGGTCAGTGCGGTGTGCGCACCTTCGGGTGCGCCCGGCGCCGGATCGCGTACGTTCCGTGGCGCGTCATGTACACGGTGTGCTCACGGGCTACCTTCGCGGGCATGAGTGACCGCCCCTACCGACGGCCCCGCGTACTGTCCCCCTTGCGGGAACATCTGCGCGACACCTTCTGGTTCGCCCCGACGACGGGGCTGATCTGTTCCTTCCTCGTCTGGTGGGGCCTCTCCCTCCTGGACACACAGATCGTGGCCGGCCTCCAGGAGGAGAAGGCGTACGACGAGATCCGGAGCCTGATCTCCTACGCCTCCGACGCCAAGTCGATCGTCACCACGATCAGCTCGGCGATGATGACCTTCATCGGCGTCGTCTTCAGCATCTCCCTGGTGGCCGTGCAGATGGCGGCGGGTCAGCTCACCCCCCGGGTGGTGCGCATCTTCGTGCGGAGCCGGATCAGCAAGCTCACGCTGACGGTGTTCCTGGCGACCTTCGCCTTCTCGCTGCTGGTGCTCACCTCGTACGAGAGCGAGACGGATCCGCGCCGGATCCTCTCGGTGCCCGTGCTGCAGAGCCTGGTCACCGTTCTGATGGTCGGCCTGAGTCTGCTGCTCTTCATCGCCTACCTGTCGTCCACGCTGCGCCTCATGCAGGTCGGCCCGGTCGTCGACCACATCGCGCGGGAGTCCTTCCGGGTGATCGGCCGGGTGCCCGGCGGCTCGTCGGAGGACGGCCCCCGGGCCCCGGAGACCGCACAGGTCATGCACCGGGGGCGGGCAGGGGTCCTGAAGGACGTGAACGTGCCACGGCTGGTACGGGCCGCGCGTCGGCAGGGCGTCGTCCTGCGGCTGATCCCACGCGTCGGGGACTTCGTCGTCCCGGGGACTCCGGTGCTGGCCGTGCACGGTGGAGACCCTCCGCCGCGGTCCCGGCTGCGGTACACGATGGCGCTCGGGGTCGAGCGCACGCTCCACCAGGATCTGGCGTTCGGGCTGCGCCAGCTCTCCGACATCGCCCTGAGGGCCCTGTCCCCGGCGGTCAACGATCCGACCACCGCCGTGCAGTGCCTGGACCGGATCGTGCAGATCCTCGCGGCGGTGGCACGCCGTCCACTGGGGCCGGTGCACCACCGCGACCGCCGGGGCGAGGTGCGACTCGTCCAGGACGGGCCGGACTGGACGGACCTCGTCGATCTCTCCTTCGAGGAGATCAGGGGGCACTCGGCGAACAGCCCGCAGGTCACCCGGCGGTTGCTGGCCGGGATCGACGACCTGCTGCTGCTCGCCCCGGACGACCGGAGGAAGCCCCTCCTCCGGCACCGTGCGCTCCTCGTGCAAGCCGTGGAACGCACCGTGCCCGAAGCCGCGGAGCGGGAGTTCGCCCTGCTGCCCGACCACCAGGGAATCGGCTGACGCGTGCAGGCCTACGGCATGAGGTGGTGGTCCGGGAAGTCGCCCGGCAGCCGCCCCTCCCCCGGGCCGTCGATCACCGCCCGTACGAGCAGTTCGCCACCCACGAACGCGGTGTGCCGTGGCCGGTCTCGAATGCGCGGATCCGCGGGGGCAGCCGTTCGTACGTCGCCGGGTCGTCGGTCGACAGGGTGCGACCAAGGCCCCGTTCGACGCGTTCGTGGCGGCGAGGAGTTCGGCCTCGGTGTCGACCAGGACGATCGTGCCGACCGGGCCGAAGGGCTCCGCCGCGTGGTGGATCGGGGAGGAGGGCGGGGGGTGTGACCGGCCCCGGCGTGGCATGACCGGTCCGTTCCTCGGCACACAGCAGTACGGGGGCCCGGTGAGGGCCCCCGTGCTGCTGTGTGCCGGAGTCAGTCCCCGCAGCGGCTCTCGCGCAGCGAGTGGAGGTGCTCGCTGGACTTGCGGGCGAAGGCGAAGGACTCGACCGGGTTGTCGTGCTCGGTCTGCCAGTGGTGGTAGGTGCGGCCCCGGTGGGTCCGCGCGGTGACCCTGCTCAGGAAGTTCTTGTAGTCGATGTCCCCGTCGCCGACGTCCGTCATGTCGTAGCCGTCGACGGCGGAGTCGTTGCGGGTGCCGTCCTTGACGTGGAAGAGGGGGTAGCGGTCGGGCTGCTTCAGCACGTAGTCGATGGGGTTGAACGGTGCCGGTGTGCCGTCCGCCCGCTTGCCGAAGCGGAACTGGGCGCAGAACGCCCAGTAGATGTCCATCTCGAGGTAGACCAGGTCGGGGTCGGTCTCGGCGAGCAGGACGTCGTAGAGGCGCACCTTCGGCCGGTCCGTGGCGAAGGAGAACTCCTCCGCGTGGTTGTGCTGGTAGAACTTCATGCCGCGCTTGCGGGCGGCGGCTCCGTACGTGTTGAAGTCCTCCGCCGCGCGCTTCCATCCGTCGACCGTCGAGCCGTAGCGGAAGGGACCGGAAGCGGTGCCGATGTGCTTGAGGCCGAGGGCCTCCGCGTCGTCGAGGACCTTGGTGAGGTTCTGGGCGAAGGTGTAGGCGCCCGGGTTGCTGTCGTCGTAGTAGCCGACGTGACTTCCGATCGGGTCGAGGCCGTGGTCCCGGGCGAGCTTCCTGAGCTGGGCGAGGCTGATGGCCCCGGCCGAGCCCTGGGTGTAGCCGGCGAACTCGATCTCGTCGTACCCGTATGCCTCGAGTTCCTCGAAGACGGGGGCGAAACCGAGGGTCGAGACCTTGTCGCGGAGGCTGTAGAGCTGGATCCCGAGGCGGCCCGGAGGCAGGACGGGACGTCCCCTGCCGTGGCCGTGGCCCTTCCCGCGGTCGTGTCCCTGGCCGGCCTGCGGGCCGGCCGCCTGGGCGGCGGCGCCGCTGAGGAGGGTGGCGGCCGTGGCTCCGGCGGCGACGCCCAGGATGTTGCGGCGGCTCAGTCTGCGGGCGAGTTCTGAGTCCTTCGGAGTGCGGCTCATGATCACGAATCTCCCTGTGGAGGTGCGGGTGCGGGCGGATTGTCAGTGCAGTCCGGCAAGGTGGAGGAGCAGGGACTTCACTTCGGTGGCCTGGACGCGGTCGCCGAACGCATGGGGGGTGGAGCAGAGGATGAGCGGACCTTCGTCGTCGCTCGTGGGCAGGCGGCCGTGGCTGCCCCGGATGGGTGAGGGGTCAAGGGGGACGACCGCCATGCGGTAGCGCATCCCAAGCTTCTTGCGGGCCACGGCGGAGACGGCCTTGACCCGCACGTAGGGGTCCTGGGGGTCCATGAAGAGTTCCACGGGGTCGTAGCCCGGTTTGCGGTGGATCTCGACGAGCTGCGCGAAGTCGGGCGCGCGGGCGTCGTCGAGCCAGTAGTAGTACGTGAACCAGGCGTCCTTCTCCGCGACGGCGACGAGCTCCCCGGAGCGGGGATGGTCCAGCTGCTGGGCCTTCTTGCCCTCGTCGTCGAGGAGTTCCGCGATGCCGGGCAGGTCGGCGAGGGCCTCCCTGGTCGCCGCGAGGTCCTCGGGCCGGCGTACGTAGACGTGCGCGAGCTGGTGGTCGGCGACGGCGAAGGCGCGCGAGGCCATCGGGTCGAGGTACTCCATCCCGTCCTGGGTGTGGACCTCCAGGAGGCCGGCCCGGCGCAGGGCGCGGTTGATGTCGACGGGCCGGTCGACGCGGGTGATGCCGTACTCGGAGAGCGCGACGACGGTGCGGCCCTCGGCCCGTGCGTCGTCGAGCAGCGGCGCCACGGCGCGGTCGAGGTCGGCCGCCGCCTGGTGGGAGCGGGGGTCGTCGGGACCGAAGCGCTGGAGGTCGTAGTCCAGGTGGGGGAGGTAGCACAGGGCCAGGTCGGGGGTGCGGGTACCCATGATGTGCCGGGTGGCGTCGATGATCCACTGAGAGGAGACCAGGTCGGCCCCGGGACCCCAGAAGTGGAAGAGGGGGAAGGTGCCCAGTTTCTCGGTCAGTTCGTCGTGGAGCGCCGGAGGCCGGGTGTAGCAGTCGGGCTCCTTGCGGCCGTCGGCGTAGTACACGGGGCGGGGGGTGACCGTCCAGTCGGTGTCGGCGCCCATCGCGTACCACCAGCAGATGTTGGCGACGGTGTAGCCGGGGTGGGCGCGGCGGGCGGCGTCCCACAGCTTGTCGCCCTCGACGAGCCCGTTGTGCTGGCGCCACAGGAGGACGTCGCCGAGCTCGCGGAAGTACCAGCCGTTGGCGACGATGCCGTGCTCGGCGGGGGTGGTGCCGGTGAGGAAGGTGGACTGGGCGGCGCAGGTGACCGCGGGCAGCACGGTGGAGAGGGGAGCCTTCGAGTCGGCCATGGCCCGGAGGTTCGGCATGTGCTGGAGCAGCTGCGGGGTGAGGCCGACGACGTCCAGGACGAGGAGCGGGGTGGGGCGGGTGCCGGATTCCGGTGTGGTCACGGAAGCTCCTTCAGTCCGAGGTCGACGAGGAGGTCGCGGGCGAGGGTCAGTTCGGCGGCGATGCCGTCGGCGAGCTGGGTCCGGGTGCGCGGGCGCAGTTCGGCGGGGAGCGCCTGCCAGGTGTACGTCTCGACCTCGAGGTGCCGGGTGAGGGGCACCGGTCCGCCGACGAGCCGGGTCAGCACCGACTGGAGTACGGGGAGGGTGGAGGTGAGCGGGGGCGCGGGGGGTGCGTGGAGCGGGACGTGGAAGTGGGAGCGCCAGGGCGTGCTGTCCGGGAGCGCTCCGCCGGAGACCGCCTCGTCGAGGTCGTCGGTCCCGCGGAGACCCGCGGCGGTGAGGGTGCGGGTCTGGTGGAGGAAGCGGGGTTCGGCGAAGGCCCCGAGGGCGGCGCGCACCTCGGGCAGGTGCGGGTGCTCTGCGTGCAGTGCCGCGGAGAGCTGGGCCTTGGCGACGGGGACCCCTGACCTGTTCAGGGCGTCGAGTGCCGTGTCGGGGTCCTCGAAGGAGGTGGCGAGGTGGCAGGTGTCGACGCAGATCCCGATGCGGTCGTGGCCCACCGCGGTGAGGGTGCCGATGGCGTCCGCGGTGGTCTCCACCGTGCAGCCCGGCTCGGGTTCGAGGCCGATCCTGATGGACTTGCCGGTGAGCTCGCAGAGCGCGTCGAGCCGCTGGGCGAGGGCGAGGAGCGCCCTCTGTGCGATGCCGGCCGCCGTGGGGTCGTCGGCGAACGGGGTGCGCCAGGCGATCGGCAGGGTGGAGATCGTGCCGTCGGTGACGTCGTCGGGGAGCAGGGCGGCGAGCAGCCGGGCCAGATCGGTGGTGTGGGCGAGCCGTTCGGGATCGGTCCAGTCCGGTGTGTAGACCCGGTACTTGACCTCCTGGGCCCCGAAACCCTCGTACGGGAATCCGTTGAGGGTGACCACCTCGAGGCCGCGGCCGTCGAGCTCGCCGCGCAGCGCGCGGAGCGCGGCGGGGTCGTTGACCAGGGTGCGCGCGGCGTCCTTGGCGAGCCAGAGGCCGATGCCGAGGCGGTCCCGGCCGAGCCGTCTGCGTACGGGTTCGCAGTGGTCCCGGAGCTGGGCCCTGACTCCTTCGACGGTCTCCGCGGGGTGCACGTTGGTGCAGTACGCGAGGTGGACGATGGAACCGTCGGGGTGGCGGAAGCGCATCGCTCACTCCCCGCCGCGGAGGATGGAGTTGCCCTCGTGGAGCGAGCCCGGGGCGGTGGTGCCGAGCTGGAGCCGGCCGCTCCGGCCGTAGAAGGCGACCGGGTTGCGCCAGAGCACCTTGTCGACGTCGTCCTCGTCGAATCCGGCCTTCAGCATGGTGTCGGCGACCTTGCGGGTCTTCAGGGGGTCACTCTTGCCCCAGTCGGCGGCCGAGTTGACGAGGATCCGGTCGGTGCCGTGGTTCCGCAGGACCGTGATCATGCGGTCCTCGTCCATCTTGGTGTCCGGGTAGATGGAGAAGCCGGCCCAGCAGCCGCTGTCGAGGGCGTCCTTCACGGTCGTCTCGTTGAGGTGGTCCAGCAGGACCAGTTCCGGGGCGAGGGCCGATTCGCGGACGACGTCGAGGGTGCGGTGCAGTCCGGCGAGCTTGTCGCGGTGCGGGGTGTGGACCAGCGCGGGCAGGCCGTGGTCCGCGGCGAGCTGGAGCTGGGCGGCCAGGGCGTGGTCCTCGGCCGGCGTCATCGAGTCGTAGCCGATCTCCCCCACAGCCACCACGGAGTCCTTGGCCAGGTACCGGGGCAGTGCCTCCAGGACGGGGGTGCAGCGGGGGTCGTTCGCCTCCTTCGGGTTGAGGGCGAGCGTGCAGTGGTGGGCGATGCCGTACTGGGAGGCGCGGAAGGGCTCCCAGCCGAGGAGCGCGTCGAAGTAGTCGAAGAAGCTGGCCGGCGAGGTGCGGGGCTGGCCGAGCCAGAAGGAGGGCTCGACCAGGGCGCGGACCCCGGCGTCGTACATCGCCCGGTAGTCGTCCGTGGTGCGGGAGGTCATGTGGATGTGGGGGTCGAAGATCCTCATCGGGATTCCTCCGTGGACGTGGGGGCGGGGACGGGCGCCGGGGCCGTGAGGCCGAGGACGGTCCGCAGACCGGCGGGGACGGCACGGCCCGCCGCGGTGCGTTCGGCGGCGAAGTCCTTGAGCATGCGGGCGAGTTCGGCGTCGCCGCGGGCCCGCTCGCCGAGGCGGTCGAGGGACTCGACAGGGACTTCGGTGAAGAGGCATTTGAGGACGGCGTGCCGCCAGCCGTGTGCGTCGAGTCGGGCCGCGCCGTAGGGTCCGACGGCTGCGGCGACCAGCCGGGTGTCGTTGGTGCGCAGGGCGTCCTCGACGAGCGGGAGTGCGGCGGCGCCGAGGTCCAGCCGGTGCAGCGTCAGCAGGACGGCGCGGCGCTCGGCGGCGGTTCCCCGCTCGTAGAGCCTGGTCACGGCGGGCAGCCCGGCGCGCGCCTCGACGAGCAGCAGCGCGCGGACGGAGTCGGCGTGTTCGAGTCCGCAGTGCCTTCCCACCGAGGCGAACCGTAGCTCCCAGGGGGGATCGCCGCTGTCCGCCCCGGGGTGGGCGGCGGCGTGTGCGGCCTCGGCGAGCGCTTCGTCGAGCCATGCCCTGGCGGCTCCTCCGAGCCGGGCGTCGAGTTCCCTGCGGTCGATCAGCACGGTGCGGCTCCGTTCGTCGTCCCGGTGGGGCGGCCCGTCGCACCGGTGGCGCGGCGCAGGAAGTCGATCGAGCCGCGGGCGAGTTCCGGGCCCGCGTGGGAGTGCCGGGGCAGCTCCACGACGGTGAGGCCGGCGTACCCGGTGGCGGCGAGGGCTTCCAGCACCGGTGGGAAGTCGATCTCGCCGTCGCCGAACGGCAGGTGCTCGTGGACGCCGCGCCGCATGTCCTCGATCTGGACGTGGCGCAGCCAGGGCGCCGCCTCCTTCACACAGTCGACGGGCGAGGTGGGCTCGAGGCACTGGCAGTGGCCGATGTCCAGGGTGAGCCCGAGGGGTTCCGGGTCGCCCAGGAGCGTGCGGAGGTGGTGGAAGTCGGCCAGGGTGGCGAGGAGGTGTCCGGGTTCCGGTTCGATGGCGAGGGGGACGCCGTCGCGGGTGGCCGCTTCGAGTACGGGGCCGAGTGCGTCGGCCAGCCGCTGCCACGCGGTGTCCGTGGTGGTGTCCGGCGGGGTGATGCCGCTGAAGCAGTGCACGGCGTGGGCGCCGAGGCCGGCGCCCACCTCGACGGCCCGGACGAGCAGGGCGGTGCGGGCCGCGCGGCCTTCGGGGTCGGGGTCGAGGAGGGAGGGGCCGTGCTTGCGCCGGGGGTCCAGGACGTAGCGCGCGCCGGTCTCGACCGTGACGCCGAGGCCGAGTCCGGTGAGCCGGCGGGCCACCCGGCGGGTGCGCCCCGGGAGGTCCGGGGCCAGCGGGTCGAGGTGCATGTGGTCGAGGGTCAGCCCGACACCGTCGTAGCCGAGGTCGGCGAGGAGGCCGAGGGCGTCGTCGAGCCGGAGGTCGGTCAGGCCGTTGGTGCCGTAGCCGAAGCGGAGGGTCACGTGGGGCTCACCTTCCGTGCGAGGGCGCGGGCGAGGGGGACGAGCCCCATCACCGCCAGGCCGTTCAGGGGTGCTCCGGCTCTGGTCGCGAGCGCGGCCTGCAGCGGGATCATCGCCCGGATCCCGCCGCCGACGGCCCGCTGGGTGAGGGGTGGGGAGGGGTTGAGCGCGGCGTGCAGGAGGGGGACCGCGGAGGTCCGGAGGTAGGCGCCGGTGAAGGCGGTGAGCAGCAGCCCCTCGGTGGCGGCGGGAGTCCGGGAGGACTCCCCCGGTGCCGGCCCACCGCGCAGGACGGCCCCCGCGAGTGCGGCGGCACCGGCGAGCGCCACCAGGGGTGCGGCGGTGGATCCGCCCCGCGCCTCGTGCCGGGAGACGGCGGTGACGGCGTAGGTGTGGGCGCCGA
>NZ_NEUF01000055.1 GCF_002910915.1 Streptomyces sp. SM10
TCGGCGGACGGCTGCCCGCCGGGCGGCGGGCCGGACATCCCGTGCCGCGGGGGGCAGGGGGCGGCCGCGGGCTCCCGGTCCGGGGACGCGTCCGGCCGGTCCTCCCCGTCGTCCGGGGTCAGCAGCTCCGCGATGTCCAGGACGTGGTAGCCGCGCATCGACGGCAGGCAGCTGCCCCGCACCGGACCGATCGCCGCCGCCCAGTCCCGGGGGATCGCCGACGCCCCGTGCAGGGCGCCGGCCAGCGCCCCGGCCACGGCCGCGGTGGTGTCGGCGTCCCGGCCCATGTTCACGGCCGTGAGCACCGCCGTACGGAAATCGCCGCGCGCCGCCGTGAGGGCCCCGAAGGCCAGCCCCACCGCCTCCGGCGCCAGGTCCGTCCAGGGGTAGCCGCCGATCACCACCGCGGAGCGCACCGCGCGCTCCGCGGTCAGCCGGTCGGGGTACGAGCGCTGCGCGGCAGAGACCGCGCGGCGCAGCGACCGTGCCGTCCAGGAGTCCATCGGCACGACCGAGAGCGCGGCGGCGATCACGGAGGCGAGCCCCGACCCCACCATCGCCGCCGCCACTCCCGCCGCGACCGCCTGTCCGCCGTAGATGCCCTCCCCGTCATGGCTGACCCGCCCGTCCACCGCCACCAGACGGGCGGCCTCGGAGGGCCGGCCGGCGGCGAAGACCCCGAACGGTGCGGCACGCATGGCGAGGCCGTCGCTCCAGGCGTGCCGGTGCTGGGCCGAGATCGGGGCGGCGAGACCGCGCCGCAGGTTCTCCAGGGTGCCGCGCTCGCTGAATCCGGCGCCCCGGAAGGGCCCCTCGTCCAGATCAGCGATCCAGTGGTGCCAGGCCCGTTCGACGTGCGAGACGGTGAGCGCCGAGCCGTGCCTGGCCAGCAGCAGCCCGGAGAAGATCGCGTACTCGGTGTCGTCGGTCCCCGCCGGATCGTCGCTGACGAAGCCCTCGATGCGGCCCCAGCGGCGGCGGATCTCGGACGGGCGCATGTTCTCCGCCGGGGCGCCGAGCGCATCCCCCACCGCGAGCCCCAGCAACGCCCCCCGCGCCCGGTCGCCCGTGCCCGCCGTCGGGCCCTCCGCCATGAGCTCCATCGTGTCGACCCTTCGCTCCCACCCGGATCTACCGGATACGCGAGGTTTCCCCACTCAGGGCGAACAGAGGCTTGTATTTCGTACAAATCGACCGACCGGGTGATCCTCCTGGCGGAGGTAAGTTCGGCCTTCCTTGCTGGCGGGAGGCGTTTTTCGTGCGTACTTTCGACGGTGCGGAGCGGAGGAATCACCATGGGGTCCGCTCCCGGACAAGGGGAGAGCTGTGTCCATCATCGAGACCGACGCCGTACTGCACGAGGCCCACCGCGACAACCACACCCACCGTGACGTCAACGGCGGCTGGCTGCGGCCCGCGGTGTTCGGCGCCATGGACGGTCTCGTCTCCAACCTCGCCCTGATGACGGGCGTCGCCGGGGGCGCGGTCTCCCAGCAGACCGTCGTCATCACGGGCCTCGCCGGGCTGGCCGCCGGTGCGTTCTCCATGGCCGCGGGCGAGTACACCTCCGTCGCCTCGCAGCGTGAGCTCGTCGAGGCCGAGCTGGCCGTCGAGCGGCGTGAGCTGCGCAAACACCCCAAGGACGAGATGGAGGAGCTCGCCGCGCTCTATGAGTCCCGCGGTGTCGAGCCCGCCCTCGCCCGGGAGGTCGCCCGGCAGTTGTCCAAGGACCCCGAGCAGGCCCTCGAGATACACGCGCGCGAGGAGCTGGGCATCGACCCCGGTGACCTTCCCTCGCCTCTCGTCGCCGCCCTGTCCTCCTTCGGCGCCTTCGCGCTGGGCGCCCTGCTGCCCGTCCTGCCCTACCTGCTCGGTGCCGACGCGCTCTGGCCCGCCGTGCTGCTCGCCCTGGTGGGCCTCTTCGGCTGCGGCGCGGTGGTGGCCAGGGTGACGGCGCGCAGCTGGTGGTTCAGCGGACTGCGGCAGCTCGTGCTCGGCGGGGCCGCCGCGGCGATCACGTACGGCCTGGGCACCCTCTTCGGTGTCGCCGCAGGCTGAGGCCCCGAAAGCCCCGTTCCCGACGGGTCCCGAGGCCCCGTCCCCGGCGGGTCCCGAAGTCCGCCCCCGGCGGCCCCGGACCCGCGTGCCGGGACTTCACGGGTGCCCCGCGGTGTTCCACCGGTGTGACGTACGTCTTGGCGCACGTCACTGGGCTGATGGGTATGCCCGCCCTAAAATGAGTCTCTATGCAGGGCTGCACATAAGTAGCCGTTACTCGGCGGTTTCGATTCCATGACCGACGGGCAAGAGCCGTAGACACTCGCGGGCAACGACGCCTGCACTCTGCGGTCTCCCCGGACGGTGATCCACAAGGGTCCGTCCGATCGTGACCCACCCGCACCGCGACTCCGTGGTGTCCGCATGTTGGAACGGACTATTCGCTTTTTGAGAAGCGTTCCATCATGTAACCTGCACGAAATTTCGCAGAGGGCCAGCGTCGTCCCTCGGCACAGCACATGCCACGACGACGACGGGAGAGCCGATGCGTTCCGACGCCTGGTCGCCCATGGACGGTCGCCCTGTCCAGCAGGGAATGTACGACCCCCGTAACGAGCACGACGCCTGTGGTGTCGGGTTCGTGGCCACTCTGACCGGTGTGGCCAGCCATGAGCTGGTCGAGCAGGCGCTGACCGTACTGCGCAACCTCGAACACCGCGGCGCCACAGGATCCGAGCCCGACTCGGGCGACGGCGCCGGCATTCTCCTTCAGGTCCCGGACGCCTTCCTCCGCGAAGAGGTCACGTTCGAACTCCCCGAGGCCGGCTCCTACGCCGTCGGCATCGCCTTCCTCCCCGCCGACGACTCCACCGGAGCCGTCCAGCGGATCGAGAAGATCGCCGCCGAAGAGGGCCTCGACGTCCTCGGCTGGCGCGAGGTCCCGGTCACCCCGGACCTCCTCGGCAACGGCGCCCGCGCCACGATGCCCGAATTCCGCCAGCTGCTCGTCGCCGACGGGACGAGCACCGGCATCGAGCTGGACCGCAAGGCCTTCGTCCTGCGCAAGCGCGCCGAGCGTGAGGCCGGGGTGTACTTCCCCTCGCTCTCCGCACGCACGCTCGTCTACAAGGGCATGCTCACCACCGGGCAGCTGGAGCCGTTCTTCCCGGACCTCTCCGACCGCCGCTTCGCCACCACGGTCGCGCTGGTCCACTCCCGCTTCTCGACCAACACCTTCCCGAGCTGGCCGCTCGCCCACCCCTACCGCTTCGTCGCGCACAACGGCGAGATCAACACGGTCAAGGGCAACCGCAACTGGATGAAGGCCCGCGAGTCCCAGCTCGCCTCCAGCCTCTTCGGTGCCGAGAACCTCGACCGGATCTTCCCCGTCTGCACCCCCGACGCCTCCGACTCGGCGTCCTTCGACGAGGTCCTGGAGCTGCTCCACCTCGGCGGCCGCTCCCTGCCGCACTCGGTGCTGATGATGGTCCCCGAGGCGTGGGAGAACCACGCCTCCATGGACCCGGCCCGCCGCGCGTTCTACCAGTACCACGCCACGATGATGGAGCCCTGGGACGGCCCGGCCTGCGTCACCTTCACCGACGGCACCCAGGTCGGCGCGGTCCTCGACCGCAACGGTCTGCGCCCCGGCCGCTACTGGGTCACCGACGACGGCCTCGTCGTCCTCTCCTCCGAGGTCGGCGTCCTGGACATCGACCCCGCCAAGGTCGTCCGCAAGGGCCGCCTCCAGCCCGGCAAGATGTTCCTCGTCGACACCGCCGAGCACCGCATCATCGAGGACGACGAGATCAAGGCGTCCCTGGCCGCCCAGAACCCGTACGCCGAATGGCTGGAAGCCGGCGAGATCGAGCTCGAGGACCTCCCCGAGCGCGAGCACGTCGTCCACACCCACGCCTCGGTCACCCGCCGCCAGCAGACCTTCGGCTACACCGAGGAAGAGCTCCGCGTCCTCCTCGCCCCGATGGCCCGCACCGCCGGCGAACCCCTCGGCTCCATGGGCACCGACTCGCCGATCGCCGCGCTCTCCGAGCGCCCCCGGCTGCTCTTCGACTACTTCACCCAGCTGTTCGCCCAGGTCACCAACCCGCCGCTGGACGCCATCCGCGAGGAGCTCGTCACCTCGCTGCGCTCCACCATCGGCCCCCAGGGCAACATCCTGGAACCGACCGCCGCGACGTGCCGCAACGTCACGCTGCCCTTCCCGGTCATCGACAACGACGAGCTCGCCAAGCTCATACACATCAACGCCGACGGCGACATGCCGGGCATGAAGGCCGCCACCCTGGCCGGCCTCTACCGCGTCAGCGGCGGAGGCGACGCCCTCGCCGCCCGGATCGAGGAGATCTGCGCCGAGGTCGACGCGGCCATGGAGGACGGTGCCCGCCTGATCGTCCTCTCCGACCGTCACTCCGACGCCGAGCACGCGCCGATCCCGTCGCTCCTGCTCACCTCGGCCGTCCACCACCACCTCATCCGCACCAAGCAGCGCACCCAGATGGGGCTGCTGGTCGAGGCCGGCGACGTCCGCGAGGTCCACCACGTCGCGCTCCTCATCGGCTACGGCGCCGCCGCCGTCAACCCGTACCTCGCGATGGAGTCCGTCGAGGACCTCGTCCGCGCCGGCACGTTCATCGAGGGTCTCGAGCCCGAGCTGGCCATCCGCAACCTCATCTACGCCCTCGGCAAGGGCGTCCTGAAGGTCATGTCCAAGATGGGCATCTCGACCGTCGCCTCCTACCGCGGCGCCCAGGTCTTCGAGGCCGTCGGCCTCGACGAGGGCTTCGTCGACCAGTACTTCAACGGCACCGCGACCAAGATCGGCGGCGCCGGACTCGACGTCGTCGCCAAGGAGGTCGCCGCCCGCCACACCAAGGCCTACCCCGCCTCCGGCATCGCCGCCTCGCACCGTGCGCTGGAGATCGGCGGCGAGTACCAGTGGCGCCGCGAGGGCGAGCCGCACCTGTTCGACCCGGACACGGTCTTCCGTCTCCAGCACGCCACCCGTAACCGCCGGTACGACATCTTCAAGAAGTACACCGGCCGGGTCAACGAGCAGTCCGAGCGCCTCATGACGCTGCGCGGACTCTTCGGCTTCAGGAGCGGCCGCGAGGCGATCTCCATCGACGAGGTCGAGTCCGCCTCCGAGATCGTCAAGCGCTTCTCCACCGGCGCCATGTCGTACGGCTCCATCTCCCAGGAGGCGCACGAGACCCTCGCCGTCGCCATGAACCAGCTGGGCGGCAAGTCCAACACCGGCGAGGGCGGCGAGGACGCCGAGCGCCTCTACGACCCGGCACGCCGCTCGTCCATCAAGCAGGTCGCCTCCGGCCGCTTCGGTGTGACCAGCGAGTACCTCGTCAACGCGGACGACATCCAGATCAAGATGGCGCAGGGCGCCAAGCCCGGCGAGGGCGGCCAGCTGCCCGGCCACAAGGTCTACCCCTGGGTCGCCAAGACCCGGCACTCCACCCCGGGTGTCGGCCTGATCTCGCCCCCGCCGCACCACGACATCTACTCCATCGAGGACCTGGCTCAGCTGATCCACGACCTCAAGAACGCCAACCCGGCGGCCCGCATCCACGTGAAGCTGGTCTCCGAGGTCGGCGTCGGCACGGTCGCCGCGGGTGTCTCCAAGGCCCACGCGGACGTCGTCCTCATCTCCGGCCACGACGGCGGAACGGGCGCCTCGCCGCTCACCTCGCTCAAGCACGCGGGCGGTCCCTGGGAGCTCGGACTCGCCGAGACCCAGCAGACCCTGCTGCTCAACGGCCTGCGCGACCGCATCGTCGTCCAGACCGACGGCCAGCTCAAGACCGGCCGCGACGTCGTCATCGCCGCGCTCCTGGGCGCCGAGGAGTTCGGTTTCGCGACCGCCCCCCTCGTCGTCTCCGGCTGCGTCATGATGCGCGTCTGCCACCTCGACACCTGCCCCGTCGGCATCGCCACCCAGAACCCCGTCCTGCGCGAGCGGTTCTCCGGCAAGGCCGAATACATCGTCAACTTCTTCGAGTTCATCGCCGAAGAGGTCCGCGAGATCCTCGCCGAGCTCGGCTTCCGCACCATCGAGGAGGCCGTCGGCCACGCCGAACTCCTCGACACCGAGCGGGCCGTCACCCACTGGAAGGCACAGGGCCTCGACCTCGAGCCCCTCTTCTACGTGCCCGAGCTGGCCGAGGACGCGGTGCGCCACCGCATCAACGAGCAGGACCACGGACTGGCCAAGGCCCTCGACAACGAGCTGATCAAGCTCGCCGCCGACGCGCTCGGCGCCGACAGCGCCGAAGCCGCACAGCCCGTGCGCGCGCAGATCGCGATCCGCAACATCAACCGGACCGTCGGCACCATGCTCGGCCACGAGGTGACCAAGAAGTTCGGCGGTGCGGGCCTGCCCGACGACACCATCGACATCACCTTCACCGGTTCCGCCGGCCAGTCCTTCGGCGCGTTCGTGCCGCGCGGCGTGACACTGCGCCTGGAGGGCGACGCCAACGACTACGTCGGCAAGGGCCTCTCCGGCGGCCGTGTCATCGTCCGCCCGGACCGAGGCGCCGACCACCTCGCCGAATACTCCACCATCGCCGGCAACACCATCGGCTACGGTGCGACCGGCGGCGAACTGTTCCTCCGCGGCCGGACCGGCGAGCGCTTCTGCGTCCGCAACTCCGGTGCGACGGTCGTCTCGGAAGGCGTGGGCGACCACGGCTGCGAGTACATGACCGGCGGTCACGCGGTCGTCCTCGGCGAGACCGGACGCAACTTCGCCGCGGGCATGTCCGGCGGCATCGCGTACGTCATCGACCTCGACCTCGACAACGTCAACACCGGCAACGCCGGTGCCGTCGAGCCCCTCGACGACACCGACAGGCAGTGGCTGCACGACGTCGTGCGCCGCCACCAGGAGGAGACCGGCTCCACGGTCGCCGAGAAGCTGCTGGCCGACTGGGACTCCGCGGCCGCCCGCTTCAGCAAGATCATCCCGTCCACCTACAAGGCAGTGCTCGCCGCCAAGGACGCCGCTGAGCTCGCCGGTCTCTCCGAGCAGGAGACCACCGAGAAGATGATGGAGGCGGCGACCAATGGCTGACCCCAAGGGCTTCCTGACCACCGGACGCGAGGTCGCCAAGACCCGCCCCGTCGGCGAGCGCGTCAAGGACTGGAACGAGGTCTACGTTCCGGGATCGCTGCTCCCGATCATCAGCAAGCAGGCAGGCCGCTGCATGGACTGCGGCATCCCGTTCTGCCACAACGGCTGCCCGCTCGGAAACCTCATCCCCGAGTGGAACGACTACGCCTACCGCGAGGACTGGTCGGCGGCGTCCGAGCGCCTGCACGCCACGAACAACTTCCCGGAGTTCACGGGCCGCCTGTGCCCCGCCCCGTGCGAGTCGGCGTGCGTCCTCGGCATCAACCAGCCGGCCGTCACCATCAAGAACGTCGAAGTCAGCATCATCGACAAGGCATGGGAGAGCGGCGACGTCACCCCGCAGCCGCCCGAGCGCCTCTCCGGCAAGACCGTCGCCGTCATCGGATCGGGCCCGGCGGGACTCGCCGCCGCCCAGCAGCTGACCCGCGCCGGCCACACGGTCGCCGTCTTCGAGCGCGCGGACCGCATCGGAGGACTCCTCCGCTACGGCATCCCCGAGTTCAAGATGGAGAAGTCGCACATCAACCGCCGCATCGAGCAGATGCGCGCGGAAGGCACCAAGTTCCGCACGGAGGTGGAGATCGGCAAGGACATCGACGCCGCGAAGCTCCGCCGCCGCTACGACGCGGTCGTCATCGCCGCCGGTGCCACCGTCTCCCGCGACCTGCCCGTCCCGGGCCGTGAGCTGAACGGCATCCACTTCGCGATGGAGTACCTGCCGCTCGCCAACAAGGTGCAGGAGGGCGACCTCACCGTCGCCCCGATCAACGCCGCGGGCAAGCACGTCGTCGTCATCGGCGGCGGCGACACCGGCGCCGACTGCGTCGGCACCGCCCACCGGCAGGGCGCCGCCTCCGTCACCCAGTTGGAGATCATGCCCCAGCCGGGCGAGGAACGGAACGCCAACCAGCCCTGGCCGACCTTCCCCATGCTCTACAAGGTCACCTCCGCGCACGAGGAGGGCGGCGAGCGGATCTACTCCGTCTCCACCACCCACTTCGAGGGCGACGAGGACGGCAACGTCCAGTCCCTCCACCTCATCGAGGTGGAGTTCAAGGACGGCAAGCTGGAGCAGAAGGCCGGCACCGAGCGTGTCATCCCCGCCCAGCTCGTCACCCTGGCCATGGGCTTCACCGGCACCGACCAGGGCAACGGCCTCGTCCAGCAGTTCGGAGTCGGCCTCGACGAGCGCGGCAACATCGCGCGCGACGAGGACTACGCGACCAACGTCGACGGCGTCTACGTCGCCGGTGACGCGGGCCGTGGCCAGTCCCTCATCGTGTGGGCCATCGCCGAGGGCCGCTCCGCGGCGCGCGGCGTGGACCGGTTCCTGACCGGGGCCAGCGCCCTGCACGCCCCGATCCGCCCGACGGACCGTTCCCTGACGGTCTGATCACGGCACAGAGACGTCCCGTACAAAGGCGTACGGAACTGAACGCGGCGCCCGCCCCCGTCCCCGACCGGACAAGGGCGGGCGCCGCGGCGTCCGGGGCCGGGCGCCCCCGCACTCAGCCGACCAGCGCCAGCGCGCACACGGCGGCCAGGGTGCCCGTCACCGACAGCACCAGGCCGGTCCCCACGAACCGGCCCATCGCGATACGCGTTCCCTGCCAGCGGCACCGCTCGAACCACAGCAGCGTCGCCAGCGACGCCCACGGAGTGACGAGCGACCCCACATTGACGCCGATCAGCAGCGCCAGCAACTGCTCCTGATTGCCCACCGGGACGACCGCCTCACCCGCCAGATAGGCCGGCAGGTTGTTCAGCGCGTTCGCCAGCCCCGCCCCCACCGCGGCCGACCGCAGCATCCCCACGAACCCGTTGTCCGTACCGAGCAGGGACCCCAGCAGCCCGTGCAGCCCGTGCGCGTCGACCGTCTGCACCACCAGGAACATCCCGGGGACCAGGACCAGCAGCCGCCACGGCACCAGCGACAGCCGCAGCTCCTTCCTGCGCCGCACGGCGAACGCCACCACGACGACCACCATCGCGGTCAGCGACGCCGACCAGAGCGGCACGTCCGCGACCAGGATCGCCAGCAGGAATCCCGCACAGGCCACCGCGCAGATCCGCAGCAGGACGGGATCCTCGGGCACCGGCGCACCCGGAGGGGTGTACCGGTCGGCGCCGCGCCGGCCGCGCCGCCAGTAGAAGACCCACAGGCACGCCGCCGTCACCGCGATCGCCGCGAGCTGCGGCAGCCACATCACCGCCGCGAGACCGGACGGGGAGAGCGCCACCCGGTCCGCCGCCAGCAGATTCGTCAGATTCGACACCGGCAGCAGCAGACTCGCGGTGTTGGCGAGCCACACGGCCGTCATCGCCAGAGGGACCGCCGCGATACCCACCCGGCCGGCCAGTGCCAGCATGACCGGGGTCAGCAGCACCGCCGTGGTGTCCAGATTCAGCGTGATGGTCGTGAGCGAGGCGAAGAGCACGCACAGGCCGAAGAGCAGCGGATACCGACCCCGCCCCGACCGTGCCACCCAGGACGCCGCCACGTCGAAGACCTGCGCCCGGCCCGTCAGTTCGGCCATCACGATCACGGTACCCAGGAACACCAGCAGCGGCCCGACCCGCCGCATCTCGTCCGCCGCCGCCTCCGAGGGCAGCAGCCCGGTCGCCGTCGCGAGCAGCCCAAGCGCCAGCAGACCGCCCGCCAGCCAGTCCAGCGGATGCGGCCGCCGGACCCCGCGGACAGGACCGTCACCGGGCCCCCCGTCCCCGCCCACGGGCCCACCCGCTGAGAGATCTCTCGCCATGGAACGATCATCCCAGACAGTGGACTCAGGCTGTGGACCTGCGAGTTCGCCGCCAGGCCGCCCTTCCGCGGGAAGCGCCGTGAGCGTCTCCGGGACCGGGCGGCCAGGCGAAGCCGGTGGCACGCTCCGGGACCGGGAGCGTGCCACCGCGTCCCGGAGCTCAGATCCGCGACAGGGCACTGTCGAGGAGGGGCAGCAGGCGATCCCAGTGGCGCCGCAGCGCGCCGGGGTAGACCTCGGTGCGCATGCGTTCTCCTGTCGTGGTCGACGTGTCGGGCTGCGGTGAGCACGACAGGAGGCGGAGCCCGCGCCGGGGCGCGGGACCCTCGGTCCGGGAGCGGGCCGGAAACGGCCCGTACGGCGCTCAGAGGAGCGCCGGGTCACCGATCCGTGTGTGGCGAGATGCCGTCCCGGTGGTCACCCGCACGACGTGGTCCACCGGACAGGACCCAGGCGGGCCGCCGCGTGCGCCTCGGGGCCCGCACGGACGCCGGAGCGGACCGTACGTGGCCGGGGGGCCCGTCAGGCCGCTCCCGTCAGGGACGCCGTCCGCAGCGCCACCACCGCGGCCAGCAGGACCACGAGAACCGCCCCGCCGGCCAGCTGAGCGGCAGACGTCCGCAGCTTCGCCGGGGCGTAGGCGAGCCCGTAGGTGACCAGGCCGCCGGTCAGCAGTCCGCCGAGGTGCCCCTCCCACGAGGTGAACACGGCGGAGATCACCATCCAGAGCAGGAATCCCCCCAGGAAGCGTTTGACCGGCCCCATGTCGCGGCCCAGACGGCGGTTGATGACGTAGAAGGACGCCGCCAGGCCGAAGATCGCGCCCGACGCGCCGACCGCCGACGTCTCCGGCGAGACCAGGTACACCAGCACCGAACCGCCCACCGCGGACAGCAGGTACAGCGCGAGATAACGCGCCCGGCCGAGCTGGCCCTCCACGATCCGGCCCAGATTCCACAGGGCCAGCATGTTGAAGACGAGGTGCATCACCCCGAACGACGCGTCCGGCGGCAGATGCAGGAACGTGCCGGTCAGCAGCCGGTACCACTCCCCGTCGGCCACCCCGGTCAGTTCGAAGCCCGGTGCGGTCTCGCCCCCGTACACGTACAACTGGCCGTCCGGCCCGAGAAGCGCGGCCCCGAGCATCCCGAACCGGTCGACCGTCCCGGACCGGACCGCCTCGACGACGTACGCCACGATGTTCAGCGCCATCAGCACATACGTCACCAGCGGCGTCGCCGCGTCCGGCACCGCTCCGCCGAACACGGAGCGGGCCCGGCGGACCGAGGCCTGCCCCTCCTTCACGCACTCCACGCAGTGGTGCCCGACCGACGCCTCACGCATGCAGTCGGGACAGATGTAACGGTCGCAGCGCGTGCAGCGCACATACGTCTCGTACGACGGGTGGCGGTAACACGTGCTGGCGGCGGCCTCCATGGCCGGCTCCTTCATTCGCGACGGGCGCAGGGCCGCCGGAGGCGGCGGCGATCAAGATAGCGAACGACGGTGAGGGCGGCACACCCGGGTGCCTTACGCTCACCACTCCCGTCAGTCGCCAGGGCGCGAGCCCGCCGCCCGGATCGGAGCTCCCCCATGACCGGCTCGCCCGTCCCCGCAGGACCGGCCATCAGCCTGCACAAGGTGCGGGAACGGGCACCGGCCGTCGCCGGCCACTACGAGAGCGCGCGGGTGTCCCTGGAGAAGCACGGGATGAGCGGCGGACGGGCCGCCGTCTACCTGGTCCTCGACTACTCCGGCTCGATGCGGGAGTACTACAGGGACGGCAGCGTCCAGGACCTGGCCGACCGGGTGCTCGGGCTCTCGGCCCACCTCGACGACGACGGACGGGTGCCCGTCGTCCTCTTCTCCACCGACATCGACGCCGTCACCGACATATCCCTGGACAACCACCACGGCCGCGTCGACGCGATCGTGGCCGGCCTCGGGCACATGGGGAAGACCAGTTACCACCTGGCGATGGACGCCGTCATCGACCACTACCTCGACAGCGGGTCGACCGCCCCGGCCCTCGTCGTCTTCCAGACCGACGGCGGCCCCCTCAGCAAGCACGCGGCGGAACGCTACCTGTGCAAGGCGGCGAAACTCCCGATGTTCTGGCAGTTCATCGGCTTCGGCAACAGGCGGAGCTCGCAGTTCGACTTCCTGCGCAGGCTCGACGAACTCGCCGTCCCGGCCAAGCGCCCCATCGACAACGCCGGCTTCTTCCACGCCGGGGCCGATCCCCGGGCACTCACGGACCCCGAGCTCTACGACCGGCTCGTCGCCGAATTCCCGCACTGGCTGGCGGCCGCCCGCGCCCAGGGTCTCGTCCGCTGACCCCCCCCACCAGGGTGCCCCGGGTCCGGCCCGGGAGCCCTGGTGCGCGGGGACCCGATCCGGTGACGCACGGGGCATCACGACAGAAGATGTCCGGATTAAGGGGTTCGATGGCTCCCATGACATCGCACGTGACACCGAGCAGCTGGCAGGACTTCCGCGCGGCGGAGCCCGACTTCGCCGACACCGTGGTCGGACGGTTCCAGCAGTACAAGCACCACGTCCTCGCGACCCTGCGTGCGGACGGCTCGCCCCGGGTCACCGGCCTGGAGGTCGAATTCCGGGCGGACGCGATGTGGTTCGGCATGATGCCGAACTCCCGCAAGGCACTCGACCTGCGGCGCGACCCCCGCTTCGCCGTCCAGGCCAACCCGGGACCGGACGCCGACATGGCCGACGGCGACATCCGCGTCTCCGGACGGGCCGTGGAGATCACCGACCCCACCGTGCTGGCCCGCTTCGTCGAGGAGGTCGCACCGCCGGAGCCCTTCCTGCTCTTCCGCGCCGACCCCGCCGAGGTGGTCGGCACCGGGCTCGACGGCGACGACCTCGTCGTGCGGGTCTGGCGGCCCGGTCACCCGCTGCGCACCCTGCGCAGGGGCGCCGACGACAGCCCCGTCCGCGAGTCCTGACTCCCCGGCCCCTGGCCCCCGGCCCCTGGCCCCCGGCCCCCGGCCCCACGGGCCGCGCCCCCCGCCCACAGCTCCGGCTCCCGGCCTCCGGGCGCCTGGACGGCCCGTGGCCGGACGGGTCGGGGAGTGCCCACCTGATCGGCGTAACCCCCGTCCGGAATCCCCCTGCCGGACGGAGCGCGGCCCGGCCCGGCGCCCGTACGGCATCCGGGTGAAACCGGCCCTCGTGCGACGGTCCCCGGCCCGGGGCCGGCGCGCTCCGCCTCCTCGGTGGAACGGAAGGTTCCGGCATGCGGCGAAGACGGCGCAGCCCTTGGGGGAACAGAGCGGAAGGCTGCCGGGAACGATCGCGGAACCCTCCGTGAACGCCCCCCGCCGCCGCCCCGGCCCCGCAGGTCTTCCGGCGCGCCGGTGCGAGGTGATCTGCCGCCCGGCGAGAGAACGTGCTACGGTTGCCGAGTTGCAGTTTTGGTACCCATGAACTTTATGTGCGCCTGACGGGAACCCTCCTCAGGCGCTTTATTGTTTTCCGGCTTTCTCCGGATGGGGCTCAATGCGGCGACTTGGAATTCGTAAAGTGCGGATTTCCGGCACTGCACCTCTTTTAGGAGAATGACATGGCTACTGGAACCGTGAAGTGGTTCAACTCGGAAAAGGGCTTCGGCTTCATCGAGCAGGACGGCGGCGGCGCCGACGTCTTCGCCCACTACTCGAACATCGCCACCCAGGGCTTCCGTGAGCTCCAGGAGGGCCAGAAGGTCTCCTTCGACGTCACGCAGGGCCAGAAGGGCCCGCAGGCGGAGAACATCGTCCCGGCCTAATTGCCGGACGCGTACCTCGCAGCCGGGGCCCGCACCGTGAAGGTGCGGGCCCCGGTTTGTGCTGTTTCCGGCTCGTCCTGTCCTCGGTTCGGCTCCGCCACCGGGACAGCTGCTCTGTGCTTGCATCCTGGGGCGCACATCAAGCAGTCCACAGCAGTCGGCAGTAATCCCAGGAATCCCCCAGGAGGGCAATTCCGTATGACCCGCTCCGAACGCCAGGACCGACCGACCCGCAACCGCCCGATAAGGGGCCGCGGCACGGACCGGACACAGGCGACCACCCGAGGATCCGGCAAGGCGCCGGCCCGACGCAGGACCGCGCCCGCCCAGGGCGGCGAATTCGCCCTGCCGGAGACCCTCACCCCAGCCCTGCCGGCCGTCGACGCGTTCGCCGACCTGGACATGCCCGCCGCGCTGCTGAAGACCCTCGCCGCGCAGGGCGTCACCGACCCCTTCCCCATCCAGGGCGCCACCCTGCCGAACTCGCTGGCCGGCCGGGACATCCTCGGCCGCGGCCGCACCGGCTCCGGCAAGACCCTCGCCTTCGGCCTGGCCCTGCTTGCCCGCACCGCGGGCCGCCGCTCCGAGCCGCACGCCCCGCTGGCCCTCGTCCTCGTGCCCACCCGCGAGCTCGCCCAGCAGGTCACCGACGCGCTGACCCCGTACGCCACCTCCGTGAACCTGCGCGTCGCCACCGTCGTCGGCGGCATGTCGATCAGCAGGCAGTCCGGCGCGCTGCGCCGCGGCGCCGAGGTGCTCGTCGCCACGCCCGGCCGCCTCAAGGACCTCATCGAGCGCGGCGACTGCCGACTCGACCAGGTCGCGATCACCGTCCTCGACGAGGCGGACCAGATGGCCGACATGGGCTTCATGCCGCAGGTCGTCGCGCTGCTCAAGCAGGTCGAGCCCGACGGGCAGCGGATGCTGTTCTCCGCGACCCTCGACAAGAACATCGACCGGCTGGTCAAGATGTTCCTCACCGACCCGGTCGTGCACTCCGTCGACCCGTCCGCCGGTGCGGTCACGACCATGGAGCACCACGTGCTCCACGTCCTGGACGAGACGGACAAGAAGGCCGTCGCCACGAGGATCGCCGCCCGTGACGGCCGGGTGATCATGTTCGTCGACACCAAGCGTGCCGCCGACCGCTTCGCCAAGCGGCTCCTCGCCAGCGGCGTGCGGGCCGCGGCCCTGCACGGCGGACGGTCCCAGCCGCAGCGCAACCGCACCCTGGACCAGTTCAAGAACGGCCAGGTCACCGCCCTCGTCGCGACGAACGTGGCAGCCCGCGGCATCCACATCGACGACCTGGACCTCGTCGTCAACGTGGACCCGCCGACCGACCACAAGGACTACCTCCACCGCGGCGGGCGCACCGCGCGCGCCGGGGAGTCCGGCAGCGTCGTCACGCTCGTGCTGCCCGAGGAGAAGCGCGACATGACCCGGCTGATGCAGGACGCGGGCATCGCGCCGCGCACCACCCGGATCAAGTCCGGCGACGACGAGCTCAGCCGGATCACCGGTGCCCGTGAACCCTCGGGCGTCGCGATCGTCATCGAGGTACCGCAGCCGACCCAGCCCAAGCCGCGTACGCGCGGCGGCGGCCAGG
>NZ_NEUF01000056.1 GCF_002910915.1 Streptomyces sp. SM10
GGGGCGGCGTGTCCTGGCCGGGGGGCCGGTGAACGGGGCCGGGGGGAGGGACGGGCGCCCCGGGGGCAGCCGTGGCATCGATGTCGATGCCCAGGAGGACCTCGGGCAGCACGAGGACCGCCTGCGTGCCTCCGTAGATGTTGCTCTGCAGCCGGACGGCGATGCCGTGCCTGCGGGCCAGGGAAGCGACCACGAACAGTCCGATCCGCCCGTCCTGCAGGAGATGGGCGACGTTGACCTGGTCGGGGTCGGCGAGCAGGGTGTTCATCCGCTTCTGTTCGGGGCCGGGCATACCGAGCCCCCGGTCCTCCACCTCCAGGGCGAGTCCGGCCGTGACGCGCTGGGCGCGCAGCAGGACCTGGGTGTGCGGGGCGGAGAACACCGTCGCGTTCTCGACGAGTTCGGCGAGGAGGTGGATGACGTCGGCGACCGCGTGCCCGCGGAGGGTGCCGTCGATCGGCGGGACCAGCTTGACCCGCGGGTACTGCTCGACCTCGGCGACCGCCGAGCGGAGCACTTCGGTCATCGTGACGGGGTTGCTCCACTGCCGCCGCGAGACGGCACCGCCGAGCACGGCGAGGTTCTCCGCGTGCCGGCGGATGCGCGTGGCGAGGTGGTCGACGTGGAAGAGGCCCTTGAGCAGGTCGGGGTCCTCGACCTCGTGCTCCAGCTCGTCGAGAATCTGGATCTCACGGTGCACGAGGGACTGCAGACGTCGCGCGAGGTTGACGAAGACCTCGACCTTCTGCTCGTTCCCGTTGCTCCGGAAGAGCTGTGAGGCCTGGACGACCGCGGCCACCGCGTCGTCCTGGGCACGGCTCATCTCCTGGGCGAGGAGATCGAAGGCGTCCGCACCGGGGGCGGCGGCCGGGGTGGCCCGCCGGGCCGGCAGGGTTTCGCCGTCGCGGAGCTGTTCCACGAGGCGCTGGAGCTCGGCCTGGTGCTGGGCACCGGTACGCCGGAGCGCCAGACAGCGGTCGAGGACCCCGGCGGCCACACGGTTGGCGCCGAGGAGAGCGGCCGCGACGGCTGCCACGGCCAGCGCCCCCGATCCGCCGAGTGCGGCCAGGAGGCTGCCGGACGGACGGACCCCGGAGGACCGGATGGTGAAGATGACGGCTGCGGCCCCGCTGAGCACGGCGGCCACGGTCGGCAGGAGGGCGGTGCGCAGCAGTTGCGGTCGCAGACGGGTGTCGGGGGCGGGCTGCGCGGCGCGCGGCCGGTTCGCGGCCGAGTGCGAACGGCCACCCGGACGGCCGTGCCGCCCGCCTTCGCGGCGTTCCGGTCGCGCGGTGGGTGCGCGAAGTTGAGACATCATCGTCCTCGGTACGTGGGGCACCAGGAATCGGCATTCGTGTGGTGACACCTACGGTGGTCGGTCAGGCCCGGGTCAACGGTCGGGGCAGGCTCGACCGATATGAGCCCACCGTTGATCACCGGCAACACACGGTAGTCGTCAATCGCCCGTGCCCGGCGTGCAGTTGTCGAAGTTGCCCGCCAGGCGTCCCGCTCTGGTATGACGCCTCGCACGGGCAGCCGAATCCGCTCGCCGCCAACTCCGTACAGAGATACGGATACCGGCCGGGCGTACGCACGGCGCGCACGCCTGCGGGGGACGGCCTCGGGAGAGCGCCGGGGCGTTCCGGTCGAGGCCTGCCGGGTGTCAGGACGCAGGCGGCTTGGAGCGACCTTCGCGGACAGGCTGCTCTCCTGATGCCCCGCCCCTCCACCGGGTCACCTACCCGACGGACCGCCTCCCCCGGCCGTCGGGCCGACGGCCGACCGGCCCGGTCCCGAACGGGGTTCGCGCCTCAGCCCGGGTGGACGGGCTGCAGGCCGGCGTACACGCCACCCGCTCTCAGCAGCTCCTCGTGTGTTCCCACCTCGGCGATCCGGCCGCCCTCCATGGCCACGATCCGGTCGGCCCCCTGGATCGTGGAGAGCCTGTGGGCGACGACGAAGACGGTCCGGCCGTGCACGAGCCGGGTGAGGGCCTCCTGTACGAGCCCTTCGGAACGGTTGTCGAGCGCGGAGGTGGCCTCGTCGAGCACCAGCACCCGGGGGTCACGGATCAAGGCCCGCGCGATGGCGAGACGCTGCTTCTGGCCGCCCGACAACCGTGCACCCCGCTCGCCGACGACCGTGTCCAGGCCCCGCGGGAGCCCGTCCACGAATTCCAGCGCGTTGGCATCGCGAAGGGCACGGATCAGCGTGTCCTCGTCCGTGTCCGCCATGCCGTACGTGACGTTCTCGCGGATGCTGCCCTCGAAGAGGATCGATTCCTGGGGCACCACGGACAGGAAGCGCCGGTACGTGCGGAGGTCGAGCCCTGCCATGTCGGTGCCGTCGAGGAGGATGCGGCCGGAGGTGGGCCTGATGAAGCCGATCAGCAGGTTGAGCACCGTGGACTTGCCGGCACCCGACGCCCCGACGAGTGCGATGGTCTCCCCCGGCCGCGCGGAGAGGGTGAAGCCGTCGACCGCCGGCTCCCCGCCCTCGTAGGCGAATCCGGCGTCCTCGAAGTCGATGCGGCCGACCACACTGTCGACCCGGGCCTTTCCGGCGTTGTTCTCCAGGTCCGGCGCCTGGAGCACCTCGCCTGCCGAACGCACCGACTCCAGGCCCTTGGTGAGGACGGGAGCCAGGCCCAGCAGGGTCGTCACGGAACCGGTCAGGACGGTGAAGAAGGCACTGAGCATCACCACGTCCCCGGCGGATATCGGCATCCAGCCGTGGTACGCGACGAGCGCCGAGCCCGTGAGACACAGGACACCGAGTGTGTTGAGGATGACCCAGGCGAGCGACCCGAACCGGCCGTTGATCATGTCCAGGCGCAGCCCGGCCGCGAACACCTGCCGCAGCGATCCGTCGACCCGGCCGAGCGCCGTCCGCTCCAGCCCGTGGGCGCGGGTGATGGGGATGAGCGTGGTCATCTCGCCGACGCGGGAGGAAAGTTGCTCGACCTCGCGCCGGAAGGACTCGTTGTGCCCGCGAAGCCGGCTCCGCAGCTTCATCACGAGGAAGCCGGACGCGGGAACGACGACGAGGAAGACGGGCAGGAACTCCGGCACCCGTACGCCGATGACGACGAGCCCGCCGACCAGGGTGACGACGGCACCGAGCCCCATGTCGGAGCTCTGCTGCACCATCTGTTCCACGGCTTCGACGTCGCGGACCACCTTGGCCTGCAGCACGCTCGAACTGACCCGCGCGTGGTAGCCGATGGAGAGTTGCTGCATGCGGCGGCAGAGGGCCGAGCGCAGGGTCGTGCCCATGCGGCGGATGCTGCCGCCGAGGAGCCGCACGTACCACTGGTGGAGCGGATAGTTGATCACGAGGATGAACAGGAGGGCTCCGGCGGACTTCCAGATCCCCGACTCGGGGCCGTGCTGGACGACCACGTCCAGGACGGTCGCGGTGATCAGCGGCAACAGCCAGATGGGGCTGTGCTTCACGACGAAGATGGCCACCGCGAGGGCCAGCCGCCCACGGTCGGGACGGAAGAGATGGCCGAGAGTGCGGACCGGGCTCTCGCCGCGGTAGCGGTGATCGAGGTGGTCGAAGGGCGCCGGAGGTTCGGCACCGAGCGGTGAAAGCGCTTTCTCCATGAGGTCATCCCACCTGCTCCCGCCACTGCCGACAACCCCCCTTCCACGAGGAGAGACGGTTGCCGACGGGCACGGACCGGTCCGTGCCCGTCCCCCTCGCCGGCAGGACCCCAGGACGGAAGGGGACTTCTCGGGATCACGCTGCGTAATCCCGGCCGGACAGGGTAGCGGGCCGAGATGTTCAGGCATAGGCGTGTACGAGAGCTGACCGTGCTGCTCAGCGGCTGGGTGCCGCTGACGGCCGTGGAGCGATGGGCGGAGCGGTCGCCCTGGCCGAGCGCGGTGCTGGGCGGGCTCCTGTGGTCCTGCGTGGTGGCCGGCGTCTGGTGGTTCGCCGAGTGGACACAGTCACCGCTGCGTACCGCTCGCCGGTCGAGAGCGGCGCGGGAGGCCGAGGCCGCACAGCGGCGAGGAGGCGGGACGGCTCACGAGCCGCAGAACGGGAACCCGCGCGGAGAACACCCGGAAACCGGCGATCCGGTCACCCGGCGATCCTGTTCGCCCACGCCGTCACGGCACTGAGCCCGTGCCCGCTCCACGCCCTGCTGGAAAGGCCCTGGTCAGAGCGCCTGCGGGCCTTCGCCGGCCACCGTGGACTCGGCCAGCTTCTGGAACTCTCCCAGGTCGTAGTTGGCGAGCGCCGAGTCGAGATTGGTGAGCGCGCCGAGGCGCTCGACGAATCCGCTGGGGTCGTACTCGATCTGCAGGGTGACCCGGCTGGAGGTGTCGTCGAGCCGGTGGAAGGTGACCACGCCGGCGTGGTGCACGCCCTCGATCGTCTTCCAGGCGATCCGGTCCTCCGGGACGACCTCGGTGAGCTCCGCGACGAAGCCCTTGTCGGCGCCCGGCAGAGACAGTTGCCAGGAGAAGCGGCGCTCGTCCATCGGATCGACCCGCCGCACGTGGCTCAGGAACTTCGGCCACTGCGTCACATCGCTCCACAGCGCCCAGGTGACACTGACCGGTGCCTTGATATCGACGGTTTCGACGAGGGAGGCGGACATGGTGAACAACCCCTTCTTTCACTCGGTTGCGCCTTGTGCTGCCGACTACCCGGTAGTCGGCAGCACACGCATGCCGTGTCCCCGTCCGGCTCGGGCGCAACGGACGCGGCACATGTTCACGACGCCTTCAGCGCGGCGCTCCAGACGGCACTTTCCACGTAGTGGTTGTCGAAGCGCCCGGCGGACTCGGCGATCTCCCCCGGGTCCGCCTCCCCCCGCATGACCCTGCCGAGCAGCCGCAGGCAGGCGAAGCGGTCCATGTGACGGTCGAACACGAAGAGCACGTCCGCGGTGGAACCGGGGGCGGCCGCGTGGGACGGTTCCCGCCGTGCTCCGCCGCACCGCCCGGGTGGGACGGAGCGCGTGCGACACGGAGACGCCCGTGTTTCAGTGGACCGGTGATCTGCGACAGGGATGCGGGTCCCCGGCGGAAGGGTCAGTCATGAAGTTCGCGGTGATCGGTGGTACCGGGCTCATCGGCTCGAAGGTCGTGGAGAAGCTGAACGCGGGCGGACACGAGGCGGTGCCCCACTCGAAGTCGACGGGCGTCGACGTCATCACCGGCGAGGGCCTGGAGAACGCCGCAGCGGGCGCGGACGTCATCGTCAACCTGACGAACTCCCCGACGTTCGACGAGGCCTCACCGGCCTTCTTCCGGCAGTCGATGGAGAACCTGCTGAGGGCGGGCCAGAAGGCAGGGGTGGGCCACTTCGTCGTGCTGTCGATCGTCGGTGTGGACCAGGTGCCCGAACTGGACTACTACCGCGCCAAGGTCCTCCAGGAGGATATTCTCACCGCTGGGCCGATCCCGTACTCCATCGTCCGTGCCACCCAGTTCATGGAGTTCGTCGACGCGGTCATGAGCTGGACCGCCGACGCCGCAACCGTCAGACTGCCCGCCACCCCCATCCAGCCCATCGCCGCCCAGGACGTGGCGGACGCGGTCGCCGCGGTCGCGGCGGGCGAACCCCTCCGGGGGATCCACAACATCGCGGGGCCCGAGGTCTTCTCGCTCGACGAACTCGGCCGCATCACGCTCGCGGCCCGCTCCGACGGCCGTACCGTCACCACGGACGACACCGCCGGCATGTTCGCCGCCGTTCGTGGCGACGTCCTCACGGGCAAGGCCGACGCCTCGCTCGCTCCCAC
Source organism: Streptomyces sp. SM10 (assembly GCF_002910915.1). Classification (GTDB taxonomy): domain Bacteria; phylum Actinomycetota; class Actinomycetes; order Streptomycetales; family Streptomycetaceae; genus Streptomyces. Next base: position 5,762 of record NZ_NEUF01000056.1, read on the forward strand.
CCGCTACGCGGACTGGCTGGCATCGCGCTGAAGAGAGCACCTCCGTACGGTCCCCCTCGCTCCCACCTGCCGTCTCGTCCTCCGCCGGCCGGCTGTGACAGTGCGGCGGACTGCCGCCACCGGTGGGTGAGACGCAGGTCACGTGCCACCTCCTGTCACACTTTCCGGGTTCTCCCGGTCAGTGGTGTGTATCCGCTACACGGCTAGGAGACTCTCGCTGCAGCCGTCGGCCGGCGGGCCAAGCCGGTGCCAGGAAGGCTTCGCTCCGGCCCTTGCCGTACCCCCGACGGACGTATCCGCGAGAATGGACGTGTGCGCTTCCAGATTCTCGGCCCCGCCCGTGCCTTCCGCGAGGACGGAACCCCCGTCGCTGTCGGCGGGGCCCGGCTGCGCGCGCTGCTCACCGCCCTCGCCCTGCGGCCGGGGCACAGCATCCCGGTGGCGGTCCTCGTCGACGCGGTCTGGGTGCACCTGCCCCCCGCCGACGCGGCCGGTGCCCTTCACGCGCTGGTGGGCAGGTTGCGGAGGGCCCTCGGTCCTGGAACGGTGGCCTCGGCCGACGGCGGGTACGCGCTGCGCGCGGCCCCGGCCGACATCGACGCCCACCGTTTCGAACAGCTGGCCCGCGACGGCACCCGCACCCTGGCTGCCGACGACCCAGCCGCCGCCCTCGCCCTCTTCGACGAGGCCCTCGCGCTGTGGCCGGGCGGGCCCGCTCTCGCAGATCTGCCCGAGCACAGCGCCGAAGCCGGCCGGCTCGGCACCCGGCTGCTCGCCGCCCGTCGAGGGCGGCTCGGTGCGCTGCTGGCACTCGGGCGGGCCGAGGAGGCGTCGCCCGAGCTCATGGCTCTGTGCGAAGAACACCCGCTGGACGAACCCCTGCAGGCACTGCGGCTGCGGGCGCTGCGGGCCACCGGCCGTACGGCTGAGGCACTCGACGCGTACGAGGCGCTGCGCCGCGACCTGGCCGAACGACTGGGCACCGACCCGGGCGAGGAACTGCGCTCTCTGCACGCCGAGTTGCTGACCCCGAGCGGGCAGGAGACGGCCGTCGAGGAACCTCCGAGGCCCGGGGGCGGGCTCCGGGCGCGCCTGACCAGCTTCGTCGGGCGGCAGGACGACATCGCGTCCATCGGGACCGCCCTCGTGCACGCACGGCTGGTCACCCTGCTCGGGCCAGGAGGTGCCGGCAAGACACGTCTCTCCATGGAGGCAGCCGAGGCGGCCGACGTCGGCCGACGCTGGCCGGACGGTGTGTGGCTTGTCGAACTCGCCCCCGTCGACGACCCGTCGACGCTGCCCGAGGTGGTACTCACCGCTCTCGGCGCCCGTCAGACCGTGCTGCCCGGTGCGAAGACCGAGGAACTGCGTGCCGTCGACCGTGGGAGCGGGGACGCACCGCTGGTCCGGCTGACCGAGCACTGCGGCGGACGAAGGATGCTGCTGCTGCTCGACAACTGCGAACACGTCGTGGCGGCGGCGGCCCTGCTCACGGAGGAGGTTCTGGCCCGGTGCCCGGGGGTGACCGTCCTGGCCACCAGCCGTGAACCCCTCGGGGTGCCGGGTGAGGTCCTGCGCCGCGTGGAGCCCCTGCCCGGCCCGATGGCCCTGCGGCTCCTCGCGGAACGCGGTACCGCCGCACGGCCCGATTTCCGGCCCGAGGACGACCCGGAGGCCGCCGCCGAGATCTGCCGACGGCTGGACGGACTGCCCCTCGCCATCGAACTGGCCGCCGCCCGGCTGCGGATACTCACCCCCCGGCAGATCGCGGACCGGCTCGACGACCGCTTCCTGCTCCTGGCCGGCGGGGCCAGGACCGTGCTGCCCCGGCAGCAGACACTGCGGGCAGTCGTCGACTGGTCCTGGGACCTGCTCGGTGTCGAAGAACGCGCCGCACTGTGCGCACTGTCCGTGTTCGCCGGCGACTGCGACCTGCCGGCGGTCGAGGCGGTCTGCGGACCGGACGCCATCGGTCTGCTCGGCTCACTCGTGGACAAGTCGCTGGTCGTGGCGACAGCGCCGACCGCTGCCGGGACGGGCATGCGCTACCGGCTGCTGGAGACGATCGGCCAATACGCCGCCGAGCGGCTGGACGAGTCGGGGAGGCGGGCAGAGGTGGAACGCCGTCACCTCGTCCACTTCCGGGAACTGGCCCGCCGCACCGACCCGTTGCTGCGCGGACACGGACAGACGGTGGCGATCGCGGTCTTCCAGATCGAGTACGAGAACCTGCGGGCCGCACTGCGCCGGGCGGTGGCCGCCGAGGACGAGCACGAGGCGCTCTCCCTGGTCCACGCCCTCTCCTGGTACTGGCAGATCCGCGACCTGCGGGCCGACGCCAGGCACTGGTCCGGAGCCGTCGCCTCGCTCGGCCCCGACCCGTTCGCCGCCCCGACGGTGCCCGCCTCGCCGCTGTTCGAACGCTGCACCGATGCCCCACCGCCCATGGCTCCGGATGTGCTCGTCGAAGCGCGGCGCGGCGTCCGGCTCATCCATCTCGCCTCCATGAGCCACGAGCTCGACGAGGAGACCATGCCCGAAGCGGTGGAGTACTGCGGACGGATCATCGAGGTCTACCGCCTGAGTGTGCCGCAGACCTGCCGCACTCCCGGAGTGTTGTGGATCCATGCGGTCATGCTGACCGGCGAGCCGGGCCGTCTGCTGCGGCTCGTGGACCAGACCGTCGAATCCTGCCGCTCACTGGGTGACGACTGGGATCTGGCTTCCGCCCTCCAACTGCGGGCGAACATGCTGGCCAACCGGGGCGACAGGGCCGGTGAAGCGGCCCTGGACGCGGACGAGAGCCTGGCGCTGTTCACCCGGCTCGGTGATTCCTGGGGCGCGGCTGAGGCTCTGTCCGTGCGGGGCGAGTCCTACGAGCGCATCGGTTCCCACGCCCGAGCCGCGGAGGACTTCCGCGCCGCGATCCGGCACGCGCAGCAACTGGGCGCGCTCTCCCAAGCCGCCGTGCTGAAGACCCGTCTGGCCGGTGTCATGACGGAGCCGGGACAGGGCGCGGAGGCCGAGGCACTGCTGCGTGAGGTACTTGCCGAGGCCGATCGGCACAGTCACATGGTCGAGCCCGCCGCGCGGATGACACTGGCCGTCCGGCTGAACAGCACCGGCCGCACCGCGGAGGCGCGTGTCGAACTGGAGCGGCTGCTCGGCACGTTCAGGTACTCCGGTCTCGCGATGTTCGAAGGACTCGTGCATGGACTGCTGGCCTGGACGGCCAATCTGGACGGGCGTTACGCCGACGCCCTCGGCCGGGCGCGCGAGGCGCTGGCCCGGGCCCGGGACCCGCTGGGCGCGCTGGTCGCGCCCCAGATGCCGGCTGTACACCTGATGACCATGGCCCGCGCGCTGGCCGGACTGGGGGGCGCGGACCGGGTCGCGAACGCGGCCCGGCTGCTGGGAGCGGCCGACGCCCTGCTGCCGCCCGGCTACTCTCCCGCCGCGCAGGAGCGCGCCTCCTACGAGAACGCCGAGTCAGCGGTCCGGGCCGGTCTGACGGACGCCGCCTACAAGGTGCTGTACGCCGAGGGAGGCTGCCTCACCGTGGATGAGGCAGCCTCCCTGACGGCCGTCTGAACCGTCCCGTCGGTGCGCGGCGGGGTTCAGGTCTTGCGGCGGAACTTGGAGACGGCGAGCGGCGCGGTGATCAGGGTGATCGCCGCCGCCCAGGCCAGGGTCACGACTGCGGAGTGGGCGACCGGCCCACCACTGATCAGGCCGCGAGCCGCGTCCGCGAGATTGGACAGCGGGTTGTAGTCCGTGAACGCCTGCAGCCAGCCCGGCATCGAGGACGGCGGGGCGAAGATGGAGGACCCGAACTGCAGGGGCATCAGCACCAGCAGTCCCATGCCCTGCACGGTCTGATTGTTCTTCATCGTCAGTCCCAGAAGGATGAAGATCCACATCAGCGAGGAGCCGAAAACCGCCGACAGTCCGACGGACGCGAGCAGTCCGGGCACCGAGGTCTTGATCTCCAGCCCGAGTGCGAAGCCAACGCCCAACAGGACGACGATGGCGATCAGCATCCGGCCCAGCTCCACCACGATCTTCGCGATCAGCACCGAGGACCGGGCGATCGGCATCGTCCGGAACCGGTCCATGACCCCCTTCTGGAAGTCGTCGTTGACGCCGCTGCCGACAGCCATGGCGATGTTCATGCCCAGCATCGCCATGAGTCCCGGTACGACGTAGTTGACGTACGCGTCGCTGTCGCCTCCCAGCGCCTTGCCCACCGAGCCGCCGAAGACGAACACGAACAGGAGGGTGAAGATGACCGGCATCAGCACGACGTCGAACATCGACTGGGGGTCCTGCTTGATCTGCATGACGTTGCGCCGGGTGAGGGCGCCGATGTGCCGGAGGTTGTTCCGCAGGCCGATCCTGGTCCGGCCCGCGGAGTCCCGCTTCGGACGGGAGGGCGGAGTGGTGGACGAAGAACGGGAAAGCGTCGCTGTGCTCATTAGAGGACCATCCCTTCTGCAGCCCTCTTCGGTAGGGTTGTGACCTCTCGGTCCCGGTGGGTGCATGGCCAGTAGTGCGAGCCGTTCGACGGCCAGCATGAGTTCCGCCAGCCCCGCCGGGCCGAGGCCGTCTGATCGGCTTCAGGGACACGCCCCGCAGAGGGCCGATTAATGAGCTCCCGGCAGACGACCTCACCACCACCGGGCAGGTGCTCCGTCGACGTCACAGGAGTACTTCTTTCGTGTTCATCGGATGGGACTGGGCGACCGAGACCCATGACGTCACCGTCATGGACGACGCCGGAAAACGCGTGGACCGGTGGGAGTTCGCCCACACCGAAGAGGGATTCGCCAGGACCCTGGCCCGGCTGGGGAAGCACGGAGCCCCGGCGGATCTGCCCGTGATGATCGAGACCAGCCGCGGCCTGGCCGTGGACCGGCTGCTGGTTGCCGGCCACCCGGTGGTGCCCGTGCATCCCAACGCCTTCCACGCCATGCGCCCGCGCTGGGGCGCCAGCAAGGCCAAGACCGACGCGGGCGACAGCATGAAACTCGCCGACTACCTGCGCACCGACGGCCACTTGCTGCCCCGGCTGGAGCCCACCGAGCAGGCCACCCTCGATCTGCAGGCCCTCACCCGGACCCGCGCCGACCACGTCGAGGCCCGCATCGCGGCGGTCAACCAGCTTGCCGCGCTGCTGGACATGCACTGGCCCGGAGGCAAGGCCGTGTTCGCCAACCTCGACAGCGACATCGCCATGGCCTTCCTGGAGCGCTACCCCACCCCGGCCTCCGCCGCGAGGCTTACCGCCGGACGCCTCGAAGCCTGGTGCAAGCGCCACGGCTACTCCGGCAGGAAGCCCGGAGGTGTCCTGATCGAACGCCTGCGGACGGCCCCGAAGGCGGCCTCCCGCCTCAGCGAGGCAGTCGTCGAGCAGCTGGTCCAGGTCCAGGTCCAGCTGGTGAAGGGCATCCGCACGACCATCCGCACGCTGGACAAGACCATCGCCGAGGCGGTCGAAACCCACACCTACGCGCCGCTGTTCGCGACGATGCCGCGCATCGGCAGGGTCAGCCTCGGCCAGATCATCGGTGAGATCGGCCCGCTCCTGGAACGCGCCCGCACCAGCGAGCAGCTCATCGCCGAGGCCGGGGTCGTCCCCGTGACCCGAGCGTCGGGCAAGTCCCGCACCGTCGCCTTCCGCTTCGCGACCAACCGCAGAGCCCGCGTCGCCCTGACCGCCTTCGCCGACAACAGCCGGCACGGCAGCGACTGGGCCGCGAAAATCTACAACGACGCCCGAGCCCGCCAGAAACGACACCCCCACGCCATCCGCATCCTGGCCCGCGCCTGGCTTCGCGTGATGTGGGCCTGCTGGCGCGACGGCACCTGCTACGACCCCGCCATCCACCAGG
>NZ_NEUF01000057.1 GCF_002910915.1 Streptomyces sp. SM10
CGGCGGGGCAGGCTTCGCCCGGCTGGCGGGGGCCTGCGGGTCCTGAGCCTGGGCGGGGCCCTGCGTGTGCTCGCCTGCGCCCCCGGGCTCGCCGCCCGTGCCGGGCTGCGCCTTCCCGGGCGTGGCGGAGGCCGCCTCAGGCCTTTCGGGCTGCGGGGCGGCGACTGGCTGGGCCTCGTCTGGCAAGAGCGCTCCTCGTGCGGATCCGGGCTACCGGAAAGCCCATGGTATCGAGCCCTGGGCAGGTCCTCGCCCGGGGACTGCGGAACCCCTCACAACACGGGACGGGCACCCGGATGTTCCCGGGTACCCGTCCTGTACGTCCCTACGCGCGCCAGAGCCGCGCGGTGCAGGTCAGAGGGTGATCAGAGCCTCCAGCGGGGCATCCCGCAGCCCTGTCTCCAGGCGTCCGCGGCCGGCGAGGAAGCCGAGCTCCATGAGGACCGAGACCCCGGCGACCTGGGCACCGGCCCGCCGGATCAGCTCCAGCGAGGCCTCCGCGGTGCCACCGGTGGCGAGGACGTCGTCGATGACCATGACGCGGTCGTCGACGGACAGGTCCTCGGCGTGGATCTCGATCTCCGCGGTGCCGTACTCCAGCTCGTACGCCTGCCCGAGCGTGGCACCGGGCAGCTTCCCGGCCTTGCGCACGGGCACGAACCCGATCCCTGCCCGGACCGAGACCGGCGCGGCCAGGATGAAACCGCGGGCCTCCAGGCCGACGATCTTCGTGGCCCCGTGGCGTACGCACAGCTCCGCGAACCAGTCCGTGAGCGCGGAGAACGCCACCGGGTCGGCGAGCAGCGGGGTGATGTCCTTGAACAGCACCCCGGGCTTCGGATAGTCCGGTACGTCACGGATCCGGCTGAGCAGCAGCCCCCGGGTCGTGTCGTCGATGTCCGTGCTGGTCATCGGCGGTTCCTCGGAGTCCGGCCGTGACCCCCGGGCTGCCGGCGCTGACCGACGACGGCACCGCCGGCACCGGCGGTCTCGCCGTCCTGGTCAAGGTCGTCGGCACGGTCGTCACGCTCGTCCTCGGCGGACTCGCCCTTGGCCGCTGCCGCGGCGCGCTTGGCGAGGATCCGCTTCTTCAGTGCCTTTATCTGCGGCTCGCGTTCCTTGAGGTCGGCGACCAGCGGGGTGGCGATGAAGATCGAGGAGTACGCACCGGCGGCGAGACCGACGAAGAGAGACAGCGAGATGTCGTTCAGCATGCCGGCGCCGAGGACACCGCCACCGATGAACAGCAGACCGGCGACCGGCAGCAGCGCGACGACAGTGGTGTTGATGGAGCGCACCAGCGTGCCGTTGATGGAGCGGTTGGCGATCTCGCTGTAGGTCCAGCGGGTCTGCTTGGTGATCCCCTTCGTGCCCTCCTTGAGGCTGTCGAAGACGACGACCGTGTCGTAGAGGGAGTAACCGAGGATGGTCAGCAGACCGATCACGGTGCCCGGGGTGACCTCGAAGCCCACGAGGGCGTAGACACCGACGGTGATGGTGATGTCGTGGATCAGCGCGACGAGCGCGGCGATGGCCATCCGCCACTCGAAGGCGATGGCCAGGTAGATCACGACGAGGACCATGAAGATGCCGAGGCCCGCCCAGGCCTTGTTGGCGATCTGCTCGCCCCAGCTGGGGCCGACGAGGTCCGCGTTGATCTTCGCCTCGGGGATGCCGAGGTCCTCGGAGAGCTGGGTCTTGATCTGGTCGGCCTTGGCGGTGTCGACCTCGGTGATCTGGATCCGGAGCCCGCCGTTGCCGAGCTCCTGGACGATCGCCTCGTGGCCGGAGGCCTCGACCGCGTCCTCGTGGGCCTGGGAGACGGACACCTTCGCCTTGGTGTCGGTCGTGAAGACGGCACCGCCCTTGAACTCGATGCCCATGTTCAGGCCGCTGACCGCCAGGCCGAGGATGGCCGTGATGGTGATCAGGATCGAGACGCCGTACCAGATCTTGCGCTTGCCGATGAAGTCGTAACCGACCTCGCCACGGTAGAGCCGGGCGCCGAGATTGCCGAGTCGCGACATCTCACGCCTCCTTCGGGTGGTCGGTACGGGCGTTGACGCGGCGGGAGCGGCGCAGTGGAGGCTTGGCGCCGAGCCGCTCCGGGTCCAGGCCGGACCACGGGTGACCGCTGGCGAAGAACTTCGTGCGGGCCATCAGCGTCATGACGGGCTTGGTGAACAGGAAGACCACGACGACGTCGAGCAGGGTGGTGAGACCCAGCGTGAACGCGAAGCCCTGGACCTTGCCGACGGTGACGAGGAAGAGCACGGCCGCGGCGAGGAACGACACGAAGTCCGAGACGAGGATGGTGCGACGGGCCCTGGGCCAGGCGCGCTCGACGGCCGGACGGAGGGTGCGGCCCTCACGGATCTCGTCCCGGATGCGTTCGAAGTAGACGATGAACGAGTCCGCGGTGATACCGATCGCCACGATGGCACCGCAGACGGCCGGGAGGTTCAGCGCGAAGCCGATGGCCGGGCCGAGCAGGGCCATGATCGTGTACGTCAGGATGCCGGAGACCAGCAGGCTGAGGAGCGCGATGAGCGCCAGGCCGCGGTAGTAGGCCACCAGGTAGATGACGACCAGGGCGAGGCCGATGGCGCCGGCGATGAGACCGGCCTCCAGCTGCTCGCCGCCGAGGGCGGCGGTGACGGTGGTGACCGTGTCCTCGCTGAAGGACAGGGGGAGCGCACCGTAGGACAGGACGTTGGCCAGGTCCTCCGCGGACTGCTGGGTGAAGCTGCCGGAGATCTCGGCGCTGCCGCTGAGCGTCTGGTTCACCTGGGGTGCGGAGACGACCTCTCCGTCGAGGGAGATCGCGAACTGGTTCTGCGGCGACTGCTGCGCCGACAGCTTCTTGGTGATCGTCTGGAACTTCTTGGAGCCCTTGTCGGTGAACTCCATGGAGACGAGCCAGATGCCGCGCTGCTGGTCGAACTGGGCCTTCGCGTCGTCGACGTCCGTACCGGAGACCTCGGCCGGGCCGAGGAGGTACTTGGCGTCACCCTCGGAGCTGCACGCCACCGTGGGGTCCTCGGGCTTGACGCCGTCGCCGGCCTTGGCACGGGCGGCCTTGTCGGAACAGTCCAGCGAGGTGAACTTCTTCTCGAGCGCCGCGGTGGCGGGGTCGGGCGTCCCGGTCGCCGCCGGGGTCTTCGACGCGTCCGCGTCGCCCGAGGTGGTGGGCTTCGGCGTGGCGTCCTTCAGGGCGTCGGTGACGGCACGGCCCTGGGTGGTGGCACTCGCCGAAGGCGTCGTCTTCGGGTCCGAGGCGGTCTCCGGGTCGCTCGCCTTCGCACTGGGCGTGGCGCTCGGCTTCCCGGACCCGCTCGCGGACGGACTCGGAGACCCTTCGGGCGTCGGCCCGCCGTCGGTGACGGTGAGCACGGGCCGGAAGTAGAGCTGCGCGGTCGTGCCGACCTGCTCCCGGGCCTGCTTCGAATTCGTCCCCTTGGGGATGTTGACGATGATGTTCGATGCGCCCTGGGTCTGAACCTCGGCCTCGGAGACACCCAGACCATTGACACGGCGTTCGATGATGCTGACCGCGGTGTTCATGTTGGTCTCGTTGATCGCGTCAGGCTTGCCGGGCTGGCTCTTCGCCTTGAGCGTGATCGATGTGCCGCCGGCCAGGTCGATGCCGAGCCGGGGCGTGGTGTGACCGGACAGGAACATCCCGCCGGTCAGGGCGACCATGGCGATCAGGATCAGTGCCAGGGCACGGCCCGGCCTGCCCTGTCCACCGGCTGAGCCCCGGCCTTTCTTCGGTGCTGCCACCTTTTCGTTTCTCCCTGTCCAACCGCCCCGCGCCGGGTACGCGCCCGAGCGGCCACGAAGTGTTGTGGGGACCCGCCCCCGCAGAAGACCGCACGGCCCGTGAGACGCCGGACACCCACGGGTGTCCGGCGTCTCTGGGTCGTGGAACTACTTCGCGTCGCCCTCGCCGTCGGCCTTGGCGTCCTTGGCCTCGGAGGCCTTGACCTCGGAGCCCTCGGTCTCGACGTCGTCCTCGGCCTTCTTGCCCAGGTCGATCTTCGCGCCATCGTCGTCCGCCGAGTCACCCTCGGTGAGCGAGGAGGCGTCGTCGGGCACGACCGTGTCGTCGCCCACGAGCTCCTCGTCGCCGTGGACGATGCGGTTGTACTCCGCGTCGTCCAGGACCGCGCCGATGGAGTTCTTGGCGTAGACGGCGTGGACGCCGGGCGCGACCTCGAGGATGACCGTGTCGTCCTGGATCTCCTTGACGGTGGCGTACATGCCCCCGATCGTCCTGACGCCGGTGCCGGGCTGCATGTCGTTGCGCATCTGCGCAGCCGCCTGCTGCTTCTTCTTGGCGGACCGGGTCATCAGGAACATGGCCCCGATGAGCACGATGAAGGGGAGGAGGGTCACGAGACTCACGGGACGGAACTTCCTTCGCACGACCACGCGGGATTCACGAGGCCTGGTCTACGGGGGTGGGTACACCGACCCTGTAAGGGCGGCATCGGCGGAGTCTAAGCGAGTCCGCATCGTTGGAACAACGTCCAGCATGGCACCGACGTTCCCCTGCTGGCCAACCCGTCCTTCGTCACGCCCCGAAGAGGCCCTGTTGTCCCTTTACGCCGTGCTGCGGAGGCACCAGTCCGAGGTGCGCCCAGGCGGCGGGGGTGGCGACCCTGCCCCGCGGCGTCCTCGCGAGCAGGCCCTCCCGCACGAGGAAGGGCTCGGCGACCTCCTCGACCGTCTCGCGCTCCTCCCCCACGGCGACCGCGAGGGTGGAGAGGCCGACGGGGCCGCCGCCGAAGAGCTTCAGCAGGGCGCCGAGCACCGCGCGGTCCAGCCGGTCGAGCCCGCGGGCGTCGACCTCGTAGACGCGCAGGGCGGCGGCGGCGATGTCCCTGTCGATCCGGCCCTCGGCCTTGACCTGGGCGTAGTCACGGACACGGCGCAGCAGACGGTTGGCGATACGGGGCGTGCCCCGGGAGCGTCCGGCGATCTCGGCCGCCCCGGCTGTGTCTATGGCCACGTCGAGCAGGCCGGCGGAGCGGTGGATGACCCGCTCCAGCTCGGTGGGGGCGTAGAACTCCATGTGCCCGGTGAAGCCGAAGCGGTCGCGCAGCGGGGGCGGCAGCAGCCCGGCCCTGGTGGTGGCTCCGACCAGGGTGAACGGTGGGAGCTCCAGGGGGATGGCCGTGGCGCCGGGGCCCTTGCCGACGATGACGTCGACGCGGAAGTCCTCCATCGCCATGTAGAGCATCTCCTCGGCGGGCCGCGACATGCGGTGGATCTCGTCGAGGAAGAGGACTTCACCCTCCTGGAGGGACGAGAGGATCGCCGCGAGGTCTCCGGCGTGCTGGATCGCGGGGCCCGAGGTGATGCGGATCGGCGCTCCCATCTCCGCCGCGATGATCATGGAGAGGGTCGTCTTGCCGAGGCCGGGGGCGCCGGAGAGCAGGACGTGGTCGGCGGTGGCGCCCCGGGCGCGGGCGGCCTTGAGCACCAGGTCGAGCTGTTCGCGGACCTTCTCCTGGCCGACGAATTCATGCAGGTCCTTCGGGCGCAGGGCGGCCTCGACGGCGGTGTCCTCGCCGTCGGCGCCCGCGTCGACGAGGCGGTCGTCCAGCCGCTCGTCCTCGAGGTCGCCGGTGTCGGTCCCGGTCTCGTCCCAGTTCATCTCGTCAGTCCCGCCTCGGGTGTTTCGGTGCCGGTCCGTGCGGTGTTCCGGACGGCGTACGGGGGCGTGGGGCCCCGGGGTCAGCGTGCGCGGTTGAGTGTCTGCAGGGCCGCGCGCAGGAGCTGCGGCACGGGGGCCTGGCCGCCGTCGGCGATCGCGGCCTCGGCCTGCGGTGCCACGGCGCTCACCGCCTCGTCGGCCTCGCGGGTGGCATAGCCGAGGCCGATCAGGGCGGCCTGCAGCTGGTCCCGCCAGGAGGTGCTGACCGCGGTGCCGATGGCCTGCTGGCCGATGTGCGCGCCGACCGGTTCGCCGAGCCGGTCCTTGAGCTCGAGGAGGAGCTTCTGGGCGCCCTTCTTGCCGATGCCGGACACCGCGGTGAGCGCCTTCTCGTCGCCGGTGGCGACGGCGATGCGCAGGGCGTCCGGGCTGTGGGTGGCCAGCATGGCCTGGGCGAGCCGGGGGCCCACGCCGCTGGCGGTCTGGAGCAGCTCGAAGACCTGCCGCTCGTCGTCGTCGGCGAAGCCGTAGAGGGTGAGCGAGTCCTCACGGACGATCAGGGAGGTGGCGAGTCTGGCCTCCTTGCCGATCCGCAGACCGGCGAGGGTGTCCGGGGTGCACTGGACGGCCATGCCGATGCCGCCGACCTCGATCACGGCCGTGGCCGGGGCGAGGGCGGCCACCGGGCCGGAGACGAAGGCGATCATGCGGTACGGCCTTTCAGCGTGCGGTGGGCGGCGACGGCCTGCTGCAGTCGGTTCTGCGCGGGTGCGCGCCAGATGTGGCAGATGGCGAGGGCGAGGGCGTCTGCGGCGTCGGCGGGTTTCGGCGGCGCGTCGAGCCGCAGCAGCCGGGTCACCATCGCCCCGACCTGGGCCTTGTCCGCGCGCCCGGACCCGGTGACGGCGGCCTTGACCTCGCTGGGGGTGTGGAGGGCGACGGGGATGCCCCGGCGGGAGGCGCAGAGCATGGCGACGGCGCTGGCCTGCGCGGTGCCCATCACCGTGCGTACGTTGTGCTGGGCGAACACCCGCTCCACCGCGACGTATTCGGGCCGGTGCTCGTCGAGCCACCGCTCGATGCCCTGCTCGATGGCGAGGAGCCGGTGGCCGAGCTCCGCGTCGGAAGGGGTCCGCACGACGCCGACGCCGATCATGGTGAGCGGCCGGCCGGCGACTCCCTCGACGACTCCGACACCGCACCGGGTCAGCCCCGGGTCCACGCCCAGCACCCGCATGAGTGAGCCCCCTCCGCCGCTCGGTCATCTGTTCCCGCAGGCTATCGGCTACCGCTGACAATGCGACGGGCCGACGGGGTGTGTCCCGTCGGCCCGTCGGCGTACCGCGTGCCGTCGCCTCAGGCGTCGACCTTCTCCATGACCTCGTCGGAGACGTCGAAGTTGGCGAAGACGTTCTGCACGTCGTCGCTGTCCTCCAGCGCGTCGATCAGCTTGAAGATCTTCCGCGCGCCCTCTTCCTCCAGCTCGACCTGCATGGTCGGGACGAAGTTGGCCTCGGCCGAGTCGTAGTCGATACCGGCGTCCTGCAGCGCGGTGCGGACCGCGACCATGTCGGTGGCCTCGCTGAGCACCTCGAACGTGTCACCGAGGTCGTTGACCTCCTCGGCACCCGCGTCGAGCACCGCACCGAGGACGTCGTCCTCGGACAGCTCACCCTTGGGGACGATCACGACACCCTTGCGGTTGAACAGGTACGAGACCGAGCCCGGGTCCGCCATCGATCCGCCGTTGCGGGTCATGGCGACACGGACGTCGGAGGCGGCACGGTTGCGGTTGTCGGTCAGGCACTCGATGAGCACCGCGACGCCGTTCGGGCCGTAACCCTCGTACATGATCGTCTCGTAGTCGGCGCCACCGGCCTCGAGGCCGGCGCCGCGCTTGACCGCCGAGTCGATGTTCTTGTTCGGGACGGAGCTCTTCTTGGCCTTCTGGATGGCGTCGAAGAGGGTCGGGTTGCCGGACACGTCGGCGCCGCCCGTGCGGGCCGCGACCTCGATGTTCTTGATCATCTTCGCGAAGAGCTTGCCGCGCTTGGCGTCGATCACGGCCTTCTTGTGCTTCGTCGTAGCCCATTTAGAGTGGCCGGACATCTGCCTTCTCCTTCGCGTCACCAAAATCGATCCGAACCCGAGAGATCCTACCGGGATCGGATCAGCCCACGGCGCGCACCATGTCGGTGAAGAGCGCGTGCACCCGGTGGTCCCCGGTCAGCTCTGGGTGGAACGACGTGGCCAAGGCGTTTCCCTGGCGTACGGCCACGATATGGCCGCCGTGCACCGCGACGACCTCCGCGCTCGCGCCGACCGACTCGACCCAGGGGGCCCGGATGAAGACTCCCTCGACGGGTCCGCCGGGTACGCCCTCGACCTCGACGGCCGCCTCGAAGGACTCGTTCTGCCGCCCGAAGGCGTTTCGGCGCACGATCATGTCGATGCCTCCGACCGTCTCCTGGCCGGAGCGCGGGTCGAGGATCTTGTCGGCGAGCAGGATCATTCCGGCGCAGGTGCCGTAGACCGGCATCCCGGCGGCGATACGCTCGCGCAGCGGTTCGAGCATGCCGAAGAGCGCGGCCAGCTTGGACATCGTGGTGGACTCGCCACCGGGGATGACGAGCCCGTCGACCTCGGCGAGCTCCTCGGGCCGCCGGACCGGCCTGGCCACGGCGTCCGCCGAGGCCAGGGCGATCAGGTGTTCCCGTACGTCGCCCTGGAGAGCCAGGACTCCGATGACAGGCGTGTCGGTCATCGGGACTACCAGCCGCGGTTGGCGTAGCGCTCGCCCTCGGGGAGCGTGTCGCAGTTGATGCCGACCATGGCCTCGCCCAGGTTGCGCGAGGCGTCCGCGATGATCTTCGGGTCGTCGTAGAAGGTGGTGGCCTTCACGATGGCGGCGGCGCGCTTGGCCGGGTCGCCCGACTTGAAGATGCCGGAGCCGACGAAGACGCCCTCGGCGCCGAGCTGGCGCATCAGAGCCGCGTCCGCGGGGGTCGCGACGCCGCCGGCCGAGAACAGGACGACGGGCAGCCTGCCGAGTTCGGAGACCTCCTTGACCAGCTCGTAGGGGGCGCGGAGCTCCTTGGCGGCGGCGTACAGCTCGTTGTTGTCGTAGCCGCGCAGCCGGGCGATCTCGTTCTTGATCTGGCGCAGGTGACGGACGGCCTCGACGACGTTGCCCGTTCCGGCCTCGCCCTTCGAGCGGATCATCGCGGCGCCCTCGGCGATACGGCGCAGGGCCTCGCCCAGGTTGGTGGCGCCACAGACGAAGGGGGTGGTGAAGGCGAACTTGTCGCTGTGGTTGACCTCGTCGGCCGGGGTGAGGACCTCGGACTCGTCGATGTAGTCGACGCCGAGGGACTGGAGCACCTGGGCCTCGACGAAGTGGCCGATGCGGGACTTGGCCATGACGGGGATGGAGACGGCCTCGATGATCTCCTCGATCATGTTGGGGTCGGACATCCGGGCCACGCCGCCGTCCTTGCGGATGTCGGCCGGCACCCGCTCCAGGGCCATGACGGCCACGGCGCCCGCGTCCTCGGCGATCTTCGCCTGCTCGGCGTTGACGACGTCCATGATCACGCCGCCCTTGAGCTGCTCGGCCATGCCGCGCTTGACGCGGGCGGTGCCGGTGGCCGGGGCCTCGGTGGACTGCGGGGTGCTGGGAAGCGTGGACACGGATCGACCTCACTGGGGTGAAAAGACACTGGATGCTGCAGACCTGAGCAAACGCCCCGGGAGCGGTCCACAGCAAGGGCCAATGAACACCCCGTGGATCGTTCTGTGCCCCGCGCCCCTACTCAGCTGCCGGGCCGGTCCGCCAGAGCGACCGGCGGCGCGTCGTCCATCTCGAACGCCAGGGGGAACGGGGCGTGCCCCGCGAGCCGGAACAGCCGCACCGTCCGGTGCCGGCGCAGCGCGCGGGCGGCGCGCACCGTGTCGTTGTGGAAGCGCCGGGCCATCGGTACGCGGCGCACGGCGGCGGCCAGTTCCTTCGCCGCGTCCTCGCCGCCCGGGACCTCCTTCACCACCTCGACCTGCGCGGCCTCGCCGAACACGGCCCGCAGGGCAGTGCTCAGCTCGCTCTCGGCGACCTCACGCTGCTCCTCCTCCGACTGCCGCGCCGCGTGCGCGGCCTCGTAGAGCACGATCGAGGCGGCGGGGTCCAGGACACCGGAGGTGGCCAGTTCCTGGGTGACCGAGGCGCGGCGCAGCAACTGGGCGTCGAGCGCCGCGCGGGCCGCGTCGATACGGGCGTGGAGCCGGTCGAGCCGCCCGGCGGTCCAGCTGAGATACAGGCCGATCGCGAAGAGCGCGACGACGGTCCAGACGAGGATTTCGATCACGGGCGGCAAGGCTACCGTCGGTGGGAGCGCGCCGGGCCCGCCGGTACGCCCTTCGAACGGGCGTACCGCGGGGCGCCTCAGTCCCTGGCGAGTCCGAAGCGGGCGCGCAGACCCGTGCGTTCGTCGGTGTCCACGGCCGCGGCGCCGTCCGTGACCGTCTCGTACACGGCGAGGATGTCCGCGCCGACCGTCGTCCAGTCGAAGCGGCGTACGTGCGCGCTGCCCCGCTCGCTCAGCCCCTCACGCCGCTCCGGGTCGCCGAGGAGCCGGATCGCCGCCGCGGCGAGCGCGTCGGCGTCCTCGTTGGCGAAGAGGTCGCCCGCGGCCCCCTGGTCGAGTACCTGCGTGAACGCGTCCAGGTCGCTTGCGAGGACCGGTGCTCCCGCCGACAGCGCCTCGACCAGGATGATGCCGAAGCTCTCGCCGCCGGTGTTCGGCGCGACGTACACGTCGACGCTGCGCAGAAGCCGCGCCTTGTCCTCGTCGCTCACCATGCCGAGGAATTCGACGCGTGCGCGCATCTCCTCGGGCAGCGAGGCGACGGCCTCCTCCTCGTCGCCGCGCCCCGCGACCAGCAGTCTGGTCTCCGGGCGGGCGGCCAGGATCGCGGGCAGCGCCTTCATCAGGACGGGAAGCCCCTTGCGGGGCTCGTCGATGCGCCCTATGAAGCCGAGCGTCCCGCCCTGCCACTCGGCCCTGGGTTCGGCGCGGGCGAAGAAGTCGACGTCGACGCCGTTGGGGATGACCACGGCGTCCCCGCCGAGGTGCTCGACCAGGGTCCGGCGGGCGTACTCGCTCACCGCGATGCGCGCGCTGATCTTCTCCAGCGCCGGCTGGAGGATCGGGTAGGCCGCGATCATGGCACGGGAGCGGGGATTGGACGTGTGGAACGTGGCGACGATCGGTCCCTGCGCGGCCCAGCAGGTGAGCAGGCCCAGTGAGGGCGAGGTGGGCTCGTGGATGTGGATGACGTCGAAGGTGCCCTCGTTCAGCCAGCGCCGGACGCGTGCGGCGGAGAGGAACCCGAAGTTCAGCCGGGCGACCGATCCGTTGTACGGGACGGGCACGGCCCGGCCGGCGGACACGACGTACGGCGGGAGCGGTGTCTCGTCGTCGGCCGGTGCGAGCACGGAGACGTCGTGGCCGAGGCGGATCAGGTGTTCGGCCAGGTCGCGGATGTGGAACTGCACCCCGCCCGGAACGTCCCAGGAGTACGGGCAGACGATGCCGATCTTCACGGAGATTCCCCCTGGGGGTCCAGATCGGAGAGCCAGAGCCGCTGCAGCATGTGCCAGTCCTCCGGATGCTCGGCGATCCCGGTGGCGAAGGCGTCGGCCAGCGCCTGTGTCATGGAGGACGTCTTCTCGGTGCGGCTGCCCGTCTCCGGTACGGGGACGGGCGGATGGACCTGTGCCCCCATGACGGGCGTGCCGTCGTACCAGAGGGTGACGGGCAGCAGCAGGGCACCGGTCTGCTGGGCGAGCAGGGCCGGTCCTGCGGGCATGCGGGCGGTGTCGCCGAAGAAGTCCACCTCGACGCCGGAGGCCGACAGATCGCGGTCGGCGACGAGGCAGACCAGGCCGCCGGCGCGCAGCCGCCGGGCCAAGGTCCCGAACGCGGCGCCGCCGTTGTGCGGCAGGACCTCCATGCCCAGGCCCTGGCGGTAGGCCACGAAGCGGTCGTAGAGGGTCTCGGGCCTGAGCCGCTCGGCGACGGTCGTGAACGGCACCTTGAGGTCCGTGGTGACCCACGCGCCCGCGAGGTCCCAGTTCCCCAGGTGTGGCAGGGCGAGGATGACGCCCCGGCCGGTGTCCATGCCCTCCGTGAGCCGGTGGGCGTCACGGACGTCGATGGACGCCTTGATGCGCTCCGGGCTCCAGGTCGGCAGCCGGAAGGACTCCATCCAGTAGCGCATGTACGAGCGCATGCCGGCCTTCGAGAGCTCGGCGAGCCGGGCCGCGTCCGCGTGCGGCACCACCCGGGCGAGGTTCGACTCCAGGCGCAGGACGGACTTCCCGCGCCGCTTCCACACCTGGTCGGCCAGGGTGCGGAAGAGCGTGGCGGCCGCCCGCTCGGGAAGCTTCTTGACCGCTCCCCAGCCCAGGCCGTAGAGCCCGTCGGTCAACCGTCCCCTCAGGTCGGATCCGGTGCCGCTCACTGCGCGGCCTCGCTCCCCTGTTCCGCCGTCCCGCCCTGGGCCACCGCGGCGGCGTCGGCCTCGGCGGACTCCCTGCGTACGGTCACCACCCGCTGGACCAGCGTGACCAGGCTGCCCGCGGCGACGATCCAGAGCGCGATGGGCAGCAGGATCTGGATGCCCGGCACGCCGAAGCCGTGCAGCCCGGCGAGGCCCGCGGCGACCAGCGAGATCACGAGCCGCTCGGCGCGTTCCACGAGTCCGTTCACCGCGACGGGCAGGCCGATCGACTCGCCCCGCGCCTTCGTGTACGAGACCACCTGGCCGCTGGCCAGGCAGAAGATCGCGACCGCGCAGAGCACGTTGTCGTCACCGCTGCCCGCGTACCAGAGCGCGAAGCCGGCGAAGATCGCCCCGTCCGCCACCCGGTCGAGGGTCGAGTCGAGGAACGCGCCCCACCGGCTGGAGATCCCGGCCTGCCGGGCCATGTTGCCGTCGACCAGGTCCGAGAAGACGAAGACCGTGATCACGATCGTGCCCCAGAAGAACTCCCCC
Organism: Streptomyces sp. SM10; assembly: GCF_002910915.1. Classification (GTDB taxonomy): domain Bacteria; phylum Actinomycetota; class Actinomycetes; order Streptomycetales; family Streptomycetaceae; genus Streptomyces. Next base: position 12,713 of record NZ_NEUF01000057.1, read on the forward strand.
ATCGGGAAGAAGACCAGCGCACCTGCCATCACTCCGGCCGTGCCGACGAGGGTGACCGCGTCGGGGCTGACCCCGAGGCGGAGCAGCAGAGCGGCGAACGGTGTGAGGACACGCGTAAAAAATGCACGCGCGTACTTGTTCAGCATGGCCTTCCCGAGGTTCGGTGGGCGCCGCGCGGCCCCTTCGGCCACCGGCTGGCCCATCGTAGTCACCAGCCGTGCCCGGCAACGGCGGGGCACCCCGTCCCACCGGATGTCCCGGGGAAGTCATGCCTGGCCGGGGGCGACGTATGGACGGCTCCCGGCACGAGTGGAAAGCTCGAATGACCGCGGGCGTCCGAGAAGCCGCCGCGACGGCTCCCCCGTGCCCGTGCATCCGCTCCCCAGTTCTTGCGGCACCGCGCCACCGATCGGGAGGCACGCATCATGGGCGACAGGACACATACGCACACCGGAGCCGCCGGCAGGGCGGTGACGGCCGACCGGCCCGCTTCCCTGCGGAACGTGGTGCTGGTGGGCCACAGCGGCTCGGGAAAGACCACCCTGGTCGAGGCGCTCGCGCTGACGGCCGGAGCGCTGAACCGGGCCGGCCGGGTCGAGGACGGCGCGACCGTCTCCGACCACGACGAGATCGAACAGCGCCGAGGGCGGTCCGTACAGCTCTCGGTCGTCCCCGTCGAGTGGGACGGCTTCAAGATCAACCTGCTGGACACCCCCGGTCACGCGGACTTCGTCGGGGAGCTCAGGGCCGGTCTGCGGGCAGCGGACGCGGCCCTCTTCGTCGTCTCGGCCGCCCAGGAGGCGGATACCGTGGCGGGGACCACCCGCTCCCTCTGGGAGGAGTGCGCGGCCGTCGGGATGCCGCGGGCCATCGTGGTCACCCACCTGGACACCGCACGTACGCCCTTCGAGGAGATGTCCCGGATCTGCGGCCGGATCTTCGGAAACGGCGACCCCGACGCCGTGCTTCCCCTCCACCTCCCGGTGCAGGGGCACGCAGGCCCGGACGGGCACGCCCCGCTCACCGGGCTCACCGCCCTGCTCAGCGGGCGGGTCTTCGACCACTCCTCGGGCGAACGGCGGGAGGCACCGCTCTCCGGCGGCCGTCGGGGGCCGCTCCAGGAGGCCCGTGCGCGGCTCATCGAGGGGATCATCGCCGAGAGCGAGGACGAGTCCCTCATGGACCGCTACCTCGCCGGCGACGAGATCGACGTCACCACGCTCGTCGGCGACCTGGAGAGGGCTGTGGCGCGTGGGTCCTTCCACCCCGTGCTCACCGCCGCCCCCGCCGCCGAGGGCGCACGGCAGGGCATCGGCACCGTGGAGCTCCTCGACCTGATCACCCGCGGCTTCCCCTCCCCCGGGGAACGCGCGCTGCCCGCCGTCACCACCCCGGACGGCGTCCCGCGCCCCGCTCCCGTCTGCGATCCGGCGGCGCCCCTGGTCGCCGAGGTCGTCAAGACCTCGTCCGACCCCTATGTCGGACGGGTCTCACTCGTCCGGGTCTTCTCGGGCACCCTGCGCCCCGACGACGCCGTACACGTGTGCGGCCACGGTCTCGCCGGGTCCGGCGGAGCGGATCGTCCCTGCCACGGGGCCGATGTGCGCGTCGGGGCCCTCTCCGCGCCCTTCGGCGGACAGCAGCGGCCCGTGGACCACTGTGTCGCGGGAGATCTGGCCTGTGTCTCCAGGCTGGGCGGGGCGGAGACCGGCGACACCCTCTCGGGCGACGGCGACCCCCTGCTGATGGAGCCGTGGACCATGCCCGACCCGCTGCTCCCCCTGGCGGTCCGCGCCCATGGCAAGGCCGACGAGGACAAGCTCTCGCAGGGCCTGGCACGCCTGGTCGCCGAGGATCCCACCATGCGTCAGGAGCAGAACCAGGACACCCGCCAGGTCGTCCTGTGGTGCATGGGCGAGGCGCACGCCGAGGTCGCGCTGGAGCATCTGCGCAGCAGGTACGGCGTCCGGGTCGACGCCGAGCCCCATCGCGTCCCGCTCCGTGAGACGTTCGCCGCGCGGAGCGTGGGGCGCGGCCGGCACGTCAAGCAGTCCGGCGGCCACGGCCAGTACGCCGTCTGCGAGATCGAGGTGGAGCCGCTGCCGGCCGGGGCGGGGATCGAGTTCGTCGACCAGGTGGTCGGCGGCTCGGTGCCACGGCAGTTCGTCGCGTCCGTGGAGAAGGGCGTGCGCGCCCAGGCGGCCCGCGGTGTCGCCTCCGGGAACCCGCTCGTGGACGTGCGCGTGACCTTGCTCGACGGGAAGTCGCACGCGGTGGACTCCTCCGACGCCGCCTTCCAGACCGCGGGCGCGCTGGCACTGCGCGAGGCCGCGGCGGACACCCGCGTCCAGCTCCTCGAACCCGTGGCCCGGATCGGTGTGCTGGTCCCCGACGCCTATGTGGGGGCGGTCATGAGCGACCTGGCGGGGCGGCGCGGGCGGATCGTCGGCACCGAACAGGCGAGTGGTGAACGCACGCTCGTACGCGCCGAGGTGCCGGAGACCGAGATCGGCAGGTACACGGTCGACCTCCGCTCCCTGACGCACGGCACCGGACGGTTCGACCGGGCGTACGCCCGGCACGAGCCGATGCCCCCACAACGCGCCGACCGCATCCGCGAAGCGCATGAAACCGGCACGAAGGGGAGCTAGCTGACCGGATCTGGTGCCTGCCGCCCGCGCCCCGGCCCGATCGGCGGGCGGGCGCCGTGCGCGGACGATACGCTGTGGGCCCAGCTCAGAAGGTGTGCGACGTACGGTAGTTGGGAACAGCCGCAGGAGCAGACCGTGCGGGCGAGTGGGGGCGACAGTGGCCAACGACGGATTCGATTTCTCTCCCGGAGCGCAGATCCCGCTCCAGGGCGCGGGAGCACAGGCGGTGGCGACCAACGCCCTCGCCTCCGCCGCGTACCGCGACAGCGACGTGACGGAGATCCTCAAGGCCAACAGCGAGTGGCACAAGTCCGAGGTGAAACCGGGCGAGTCCAAGCTGTTCAAGTCCGACTACTTCAAGCCGAATCTGGGTGAGGCGTTCGCCCGTGCCGTCCAGGAGCGCACGCTCGGCGGCGACCGCAAGGCGCTCATCCAGTCCTTCGGCACCGACCCGCAGACCGTCGTCGAGCACTGCCTGTCCGCGACCCGGCTGCGCAAGGCGCGTGACACGAAGCTGACCCTGGTCACCGTCGTCTTCGGCTTCGCGTTCCTGCCCGGCCTGATCCTCTGGGTCCTCGCCTTCCGACTGCGCGACGTCCTCAACCGGTCCAAGGACAAGTTCTTCCAGGCGCTGGGCGGCCTCCTGCTCGTCGTGCTCGGCGGAGCGGCGGCGTTCTTCCTGATCGCCATGCCGCTCACCGGTCTCCCGGCCCTCTACCTGCGCGCCGCCGCCGCCGCCCCGCTGATCGGCTGGCTGGTGGCCAAACGGATCGCGGAGACCTCGGTCAAGGACCTGCGCGCCCGGTGGGACGGGCTCCTCTCCGGCATCGGTGTCAGCGCGAAGATCCCCGAGGCCGCGCCGAAGAACCCCAACGAGACCGCCCGGGAGGCCCTGCGCCAGGGCCTGGAGAAACTCTCCGCCGAGCAGCAGTCCAACGCCGTCTTCTACGCGGGCCCCAAGGGCATCCTGGGCATGGGCACCCGCTGGGGAAGCTGGCAGCTCGCCGAGGACCTCACACCGGAGGACCCCGCCCGGGAGATCCACCAGTTCCGCAGCTGGGACGTCGTCCGGGCCATCCACGACCAGCTGAAGATGCTGGAGCGCGGCCCGCTGAACACCGGCGGCTTCCCCACGCCGTCCGTCAAGCACTGGATCGTCTCCCCCATCGGGGAGAACGCGGACTCCGTCTCCCGGCCCGAGGGCGAGGACGTCGCCACCTTCCAGATCAAGCCCCACGAGATACAGCGCATCTGCAACCACCAGCAGTTCGGCAGCGGCAACCGTCACTACCTGGGCGTCCAGTTCACCCTCTGGGACGGCCAGCTGGTGATCACGATGCTGATCACCGTCACCGTGCTCCACGAGACGCTGCGGATCGAGGTCACCGGACACGCGCTGGGCCCGGTCCACGGGCTCTTCCTCACCAAGCCGGAAGCCCCGACCAAGACGGTCAAGAAGGCCGTCAGGTTCTGGGAGACCCGCAAGGTCACGCTCCCCCTCATCAAGGCGACCGAGGTCGTCAGGCTGGCCCTGCGCGCCCCGTTCACCTGGTACCCGCCGCTGCTGGACTACCTGGGCGGCAAGATCGTCCTGCCCGAGCCCTTCGGCCTGCGGCACGCGTGGGCGGCCAAGCCCTGGGGCCACCGCTTCATGGCGGACGACGCGATGCGGACGGCCACCCCGGTCCTGCGCGTGGTCCACGCCGCGACGATGCGCGTCCTCAAGGAGCACGGCGTGGACACCGAGCGCTTCGACAACCGCTCCATGATCCTCAGCGGCCTGGTCCAGGACCCCGCCCCGAGGAAGGCCGACGTCTACGACGCGTGAGCCCTCCGGGCCGGGACGCGCCTCACAACGGCGGGTTGCCGTGCTTGCGCGGGGCCTGTTCGGCCGCCTTCGACCGCAGCACGGCGAGTCCCGAGGCAAGCGCCTGCCGGGTGCCCGCAGGATCGATGACGTCGTCCACCAGCCCCCGCTCGGCCGCGTAGTAGGGATGCATGAGTTCGGCCCGGTACTCCTTCACCAGTCGCGCCCGCGTGTCGTCGGGGTTCTCCGCCTCGGCTATCCGGCGCCGGAAGATGACGTTGGCCGCGCCCTCGGCGCCCATCACCGCGATCTCGTTGGTGGGCCACGCGAAGGTGAGATCGGCCCCGATGGACTGCGAGTTCATGACGATGTACGCGCCGCCGTAAGCCTTGCGGAGGATCACCGTGATCCTCGGAACGGTCGCGTCGCAGAAGGCGTACAGCAGCTTGGCACCGTGTCGGATGATGCCGTCGTGTTCCTGACCGACGCCCGGGAGGAACCCGGGGACGTCCACCAGGGTGACCAGGGGGATATTGAACGTGTCGCACATCTGGACGAACCGTGCCGCCTTCTCGGAGGCCTTGATGTCGAGCACTCCGGCCAGCGACAGCGGCTGGTTGGCGACGACGCCCACGACCTCACCGGCCAGGCGGATCAGGACACACAGGATGTTGGGGGCCCATCGCTCATGGACCTCCAGCATCTCCCCGTCGTCAGCCAGTTCGGCGACGACCTCGCGCATGTCGTAGGGCTTGCTGCCTTCCGCGGGCACCAGGTCCAGCAGCCGCGGAGAGCGCCGCCGGGCGGGGTCGCCGGTCTCGGCCCGGGGCGGGTGCTCACGGTTGTTCCCGGGCAGCAGACCGAGGAGGTAGCGGACCTCGGCGAGGCACGACTCCTCGTCGTCGTACGCGAAATGGCAGACCCCGGAGGTCTCCGCGTGGACATCCGCGCCTCCCAGACCGCTCAGGGTGACCTCCTCGCCGGTGACCGCCTTCACCACGTCCGGGCCCGTGATGAACATCTGCGAGGTGCCGCGCACCATGAAGACGAAGTCGGTCAGCGCGGGGCTGTAGGCCGCGCCTCCGGCGCAGGGGCCGAGCATGACGCTGATCTGCGGGATCACCCCGGAGGCCCGGGTGTTGCGGCGGAAGATTCCGCCGTAGCCCGCGAGCGCCGAGACGCCCTCCTGGATCCGGGCGCCGGCCCCGTCGTTCAGGGAGACGATCGGTGCGCCAGCCGCGAGGGCCATGTCCATGATCTTGTGGATCTTCGCCGCGTGAGCCTCGCCGAGCGCACCGCCGAAGATGCGGAAGTCGTGCGCGTAGACGAAGACGGTCCGGCCCTCCACCTCGCCCCAGCCGGTGATCACGCCGTCCGTGTACGGGCGTTTCGCCTCCAGCCCGAAACCGGTGGTCCGGTGCCGGCGGAACTGCTCCACCTCGTGGAAGGTGCCGGCGTCCAGCAGGAGACCGATCCGCTCCCGAGCGGTCAGTTTCCCCCGTGCGTGCTGGGTGCGGGTCGCCTTCTCGTCCGGGCCTGCGTGCACCTGGTCGCGCAGGGCGTCCAGTTCACCGACGCGTCGGCGCATGCCGGACGCGGGGTGCGGGGCGAGGGGCGGCGGCGCGCCGATCGGTGCCGGCCTGTCCACGGTCGTCATCAGGTTGCCTTTCTGCAGGGGCCGCTCCGGACAGCGGCGGCCGGCGGAGGACGGCGCCGCTCATGCGGCGTGTGTGGTCAGGAGGGCGCGCGCGGCGGCCAGGTCGTCCCGGATCCTGGCGGGGTCCGCCGGTCCGGCGGGCAGGAGCGGAAGCACCCTGCTGCGTCCGGTCAGAACCGCAGGGTGCCGCCGGGCGAGAGCGGTGAGTCCCCGGCCCGGCCCGCATTCGACGAGCTGCCGCCCGGCGCCGCCCAGCAGGTGCTCCAGCGCGGGCCAGAACCGCACCGTCGCCGCAGGCTGGGAGGACCACCAGGCGGGGTCCACGGCTTGGCCCGGGGTGAGGGGAGCGGCGGTGTATCCGGAGATCAGGGGAAGGGCGGGAGGCCGGGCCCCGACGGCGGCGAAGGCCGGCTCCGCGCGGGCCGAGAGGGCCGCGAGCACCGGGCTGTGGAAGGGCGTCGAGGACGGCACCGTCCGGCACACCAGCCCCTGCGCCCGCAGTGCCGCGGTGACCTGGCCGAGGTGGGGGTCGGGCCCGGCCAGAATCGTCTGACGCGGGGCGTTGTGGGCTCCGACCACCACGTCGTCGCGCAGGTAGGGCGTCAGCGTGTCGGGGGCTGCCGCCACCGCGACCATCCCCCCGGCCGGCCCGTCGGCGAGCCGGGTCACCCGGTCCCACATCAGACGGGCGGCGTCATGGACGGTGAACACCCCGGCCAGGACGGCTGCCGCCATCTCGCCGACGCTGTGGCCGAGCAGCACGGCCGGGCGCACGCCCCACGACTCGACGGTCCGCCCGAGGGCGTAGTCGACCGTGAACAGCAGGATCTGCGACCTGGTGACGTGGTCCATCGGTACGGCGGGCCGTTCGCCCAGCCAGTCGTCGCGTATGTGTGCGCCCGGGGCGCCGAGAGCCCGGAACACCTCGTCCGCGGCATCGGTGAAGGTGTCGTCGTGTCCGTAGAGGCCGGTGGCCATGCCGGAGTGCTGAGCTCCCTGGCCCGGTAGCAGGAGAGCTACGGGCAGTGGCTCCACAGCCGCGCCCGGCGTCGGGTTCGTCATCGTTCCCCCTCCCGCGCGACCGCGCCGAGCGGTCCGCGCCCGCCGATCCTCGCGGGGCCCGCTACAGGCGCGCTCGACCGCCGATCGAGGTCCTCCAGCAATCCTCGATCGGCGGTCGAGACGCGGGCCGGACGATCAGAGGGGCGCCCGTGGGTGCGGGCCCGGAGAGGATGTCCATGAGGTGCGATCAGCTCTACATCGCCGCGCTCGGCAGCTGGCTGCCGCCCGCCGTGCCGGTGGCCGAGGCGGTGGCCCGCGGAGAGTGGGAACCGGCCGCGGCGGCGCGGAGCGGCATGCGGTCGGTGACCGTCTGCCAGGACGGCACCCTGGCACCCGCGGAAATGGCTGTGCGGGCCGCGGGACTCGCTCTGGAGCGCGCGGGTACGGACGGCTCGGATGTGCGGATGCTGCTGCACGCGAGCCTGTACGACCAGGGCAACGCTCTGTGGGGCACCGCGTCGTACGTACAGCGGCGTGCCGTCCGCTCCGGCTGCCCCGCGCTGGAGATCCGCCAGGTCTCCAACGGCGGGATGGCGGGTCTGCTGCTGGCTTCGGCGGTCCTGGCCCAGGGTGACGGGCAGGTGCTGCTCACCACCGCCGACCGGTTCTGCCCCCCGGGGTTCGACCGGTGGCACAGCGACCCGGGCACGGTCTACGCCGACGGCGGCACGGCGATGCTGCTCTCGGCGAGGGAGGGGTTCGCCCGGGTCCGCTCGCTGGCCGTGGTCTCGGACCCGGAGCTGGAGGGGATGCACAGGGAGGGCGACCCCTTCGGGGAGGCCCACAACGCCGCAGAGGGTGTTCTCGACCTGGAGGCGCACAAAAGGCGGTACGTGGCCCGGGCCGGGATGTCGTTCAGCGTGGCGCGGGTGGCGGCCGGACAGCGCGACGCCCTCAAGGAGGCTCTGGCGGACGCCGGGGTGGACGCCTCGGAGATCTCCCGGTGGGTGCTTCCGCACTTCGGGCGCCGCCGGCTGGAGACCAACTGCCTGCGCCCGCTGGGGATCGAGGTGGAGCGGACCACGTGGGACTTCAGCAGCCGGGTGGGACATCTGGGCGCGGGAGACCAGACCGCCGGCCTGGAACACCTGGTCCGTTCCGGCGCCCTCGGCCCCGGCGACCGCTGCGTCCTCATGGGCGTGGGCGCCGGATTCACCTGGTCATGCTCGGTGGTGGAGGTGCTGCACACACCCGTCCGGGACGTGTGAGACCTCGTCGGACGGCGCAGCGGGGCGTCCCCGAAAGGGGGGCGCCCCGCTGCCGTGACGGCCGGAGAGTCAGCTCTGGTCGATCGTGCGCATGAAGTGCGCGGGGTAGCGCAGACCCGCGGTGGCACCGGTGGGGAAGAGACCGGAGAGCCGGGTGACCTCGTCGTCGGTCAGCCGCACGTCGACCGCCGAGACGTTCTGCTCCAGGTGGGAGGTGCGCCGGGTGCCGGGGATCGGCACGACGTCGCCGCCCTGGGCGAGCACCCAGGCCAGGGCGAGCTGGGTGAGGCTGATGCCCTTCTCCCGGGCCAGCTCCTCGACCGTACGCACCATACTGCGGTTGTGGTCGAAGTTCTCGCTCTGGAAGCGCGGGTGGTTGCGGCGCTGGTCGTCCGCGTCCAGGTCCTCCGCGCTGTCGAAGGCGCCGGTGAGGAAGCCGCGGCCGAGCGGGCTGTACGCCACGAAGCCGGTGCCGAGTTCACGGCAGGTGGGCAGGATCTCCGCCTCCACGTGCCGCTCCCAGAGCGAGTACTCGGTCTGCAGCGCCGCGATCGGGTGGACCGCGTTCGCCCGGCGCAGGGTGCGGGCGGAGACCTCGCAGAGTCCGATGTGCCGCACCTTGCCCTCGGCGACGAGCTCGCCCAGGGCTCCGACGGTCTCCTCGACGTCGACCTTCGGGTCGAGCCTGGCGAGGTAGTACAGGTCGATGTGATCCAGGCCCATGCGCTGGAGCGAGGCCTCGCATGCCTCGCGGACGTACGCCGGGCTGCCGTCGACGTAGGGCGGACCAGCCGCAGGACGCCGCATGCCGAACTTCGTGGCGACCACGGCCTCGTCCCGGCGGCCCTCGACCGCCTGGGCGACGATCTTCTCCGCGGTGCCCGGACCGTAGAAGTCAGCCGTGTCGATCAGACTGACCCCGAGGTCCAGCGCCCGGCGGATCGTGGCGACCGCCTCGTCCGTGTCCGCTGTGCCGTATGCACCGGCCATGCCCATGCAGCCGAGGCCGAGAGCCGAGACACCGAGGCCGGCGGCGCCGAGCTTCCTGTTCTCCATGAATGCCTTTCCATAGCCCGCCCGTCCGGGCGGTGCGGAGAGTTCCGGCGCCGAATGCGCCACGAGAGCCGCGAGTTCACGCTCGCGCCGTTCGAAATATAGCCGACTAACTAATGCCCTGACAGGCGATCGCGCGGTACGGCAGAGCGTTGCCCGGGACGTCAGCCCCTGTTCATTCGTCCAGCAGCGCCACCACCCTCGACCACCCCGCGCCGGCCCCGGCGATCTTGACCGGAAGACAGCTGACGGTGAATCCCGTCGACGCCGGGAGGTCCTGGAGGTTGGCCAGCCGTTCGAGCTGGCAGTACTCCTCCCGCCGCCCGGCGAAATGGGCGGGCCACAGCACATCCTCGTCCCCGGTCCGGTGGTACTCCTGGATGATGTGGGTGAAGGGCGCGTCGAGACTGAAGGCGTCGGTCCCGATGACCCGCACTCCGAGGTCGAGCAGCAACCGGGTGGCCGGCCCGTCCAGACCGGTGAACTCCGTGAAGTACTCGGGTTTGCCGAGGTGCTGGTCGGCGCCGGTGTGCAGCAGCACCACGTCCATCGGCCTGGGTCTGCGCCCGACCCGTTCGAACTCCCGCTCCAGGTGCTCGACTCCGGCCGCCCCCGTACCGACGCCCCGCAGGTCCAGGACCATGCCGGGCCGCACGAACCAGTCCAGCGGCATCAGGTCGATCGTCCGGGGCGTGTGGTCCCCCTCCGGGGGCCCGTAGTGCGCGGGGGCGTCCACGTGGGTACCGGTGTGGGCGGTGAGCGTGAGGTAGTCGTTGGTCAGAAAGGCACCGCCCGGGAAGACGGCGGGGTCCAGCTCCAGTCCGAAGTGCTGCTTCATCTCGTCCCGGACGTGGACGGCGGCCTCCTGTGCGTCGAGCACCCGGTGCACCACTTCGTCCGGTTCCCAGAACGACGCGTCGATGGGCGAGGACAGATCGATGATCCTCATGCTCCGGCAGCCTCTCCGTGGATGGGTTCCGCAGTGCCGAACAGGTCCGAGCGCACCGCGATCGGACGGGCGCCGAACGCGATGGCGCGCAGGATCTTCCCGTAGAGCGGGGTATGGGCGAGGGCGCGTGCCGCCAGGGGCCTGACCGCACCCGCCAGCCTGCTGCCACCGCCGAGCATCGCCTTGCTCTGCCTGGCCTGGAGTGTGAAGACCTTCTCGATGTCCTTCCTGCGCTCGGGCACCCACTGCGAGAGCCGCGCCTCGCCGAAGTCACCGCGGTCCAGGGCGCTCATCAGTACGGGATGCAGCAGAGCGGCGTCCTGCAGGGCGAGGTTGATGCCCTGCGCCCCGATCGGGCTGTGGGTGTGCGCGCTGTCCCCGAGCAGGACCAGCCCGTCCCCGGCCCACCGGGTGGCGTAGCCGGAGAAGACGTCGAGCAGTGTCAGGTCGCTGAGCTCCTTGACCTGTTCCAGCACCTGGTCGGCGTAGTCGGGCACCGCCCGGGCGATCCGCGACCGCAGCTTTTCCACGCCCTCCTCAGCGATCTGCCGGTAGCCGTTGTGCGGGAGGGTCCATCCGATCTGCACGCAGTCGGGGTACGAGTCGTAGATGAGCACCGGGGTGTCCCCGGTGCGGTGCACCCGCACCGAGCGGTCTGCCCGGCCTCCGGCCGCCACCCGGAACCACAGGATGTCGTGCGCGAAGGTGTCGAGCCGGTGCTGCTCGATCCCCGCCAGTCGGCGGGTCTTGGAGTAACGGCCATCCGCGGCGACGGTGACGGGCGCGGTGACCCGGCGCCGCCGCTCCCCCTGACCGCATACGACGCCGGTGACGGTGGTCCCCTCACGCACCAGCTCCCGGATGCCGCAACCCTCCAGGTAGGTGAAGCCCTGGTGCCGGGAACAGGAGTCGAACAGCTCGGTCAGCAGGTGTCGCTGCGGCAGGCTGAGCAGGAACCCGTAGGGCGGCGGCAGCGTGCCGTAGTCGATGTCCATCAACAGGCGTTCGTTCTCCACGAGCTGGAACCGGCCGAGCTCGTAGCCGCCGCGGGCTCGTGCCCCTGCGAGCACCCCGAGGTCGTCGAGCAGTGTCATCGCTCCGGGCTGGAGGATCTCGCCGCGGTACTCGCGATCGAAGGAGCGGTTGCGGTCCAGGACGGTGACCCGGGCTCCCGAACGCAGCATCAGCAGGGCCAGTGTCAGGCCGGCCGGGCCCGCGCCGACGACGCAGACGTCAGTGGTGATGTCCATGGCCATCCCCTCAGGCCCGCAGGCCCAGACCGCCATCGGCCACGATGACCTGCCCCTGGATCCAGGCGGCCTCCGGCGCGCACAGCAGGGCGATCACATCGGCGACGTCCTCGGGCCGGGTGAGACGCCCGTTGGGGGTACGGGCGGCGAGCAGCCCCGCGATGGCCGGGTTGGAGGTGTGCTCCCCCTTGTCGAGGAGATGGGTGGAGACCGCGTTGACGGTGATGCCGAACGGCGCGAGGTCGACGGCGAGGTAGCGCACCAGGTTCTCCAGGGCCGCCTTGGCGACACCGGTCGCCAGGTAGTGCGGGATCACCTCGAAGGCCCCGTTGCCGGAGACCGCGATGATCCGGCCGCCCTCCGGCATCAGCTTGGCGAGGCCGGCGGCTCCGTGCAGCAGAGGGTTCAGCGCGAGGGCGATCTCGTCGAAGAGCGGGGTCACCTCCGGGGCCACCGGCAGCATCGGATGCATGGTGGCGGCGTTGTGCACGAGGATGTCCAGCTGCCCGTGCTCGTCGCGTACACGGTCCAGGAGCCCTGTGAGGAACTCCTCGGACCGGATGTCCCCCTTGACCGGGGTGGTGCTGCCCGGGAGGTCCGACACCGCCTCGACCGCCTCGGCGGCGGCGTCGTCGTCGTGGGCGTAGTTGAGGTAGACGTGGCAGCCGCCGGCGCGCAGCCGCTGGGCGACTGCCCTGCCGAGGCCGCGGGAGGCGCCGGTGACCAGTGCGATCCGGCCGTCCGGGAACAGTCCGGGACGGGGGGTGTGGTGCGCGAGTGGTGCGTTCATGCTGGGTGACCGCCTTCGTGTGGTCAGGGCCGCCCGCCGTTGACCACCTGGAGGTGGCCGTTGACGGGGCTGGACAGTTCGGAGGCGAGCGCGACGACGCATCCCGCCACTTCGTCGGGCGTGTTCGGCATGACGCCGGGGCCCAGGGGGCCGGGGTGCGGGACGCCGGGCTCCTGCACCGGTCCGGGCGCGACGCAGTTGACCCGGACGCCCTGGCCTGCGAGGTCGTGGGCCAGGGCCAGCGTCAGCCCCGCGACTCCCGCCTTCGCCGCGCACAGGTGGGCGGCGGCCGGCCGGCCACGGACCCCGGCGAGTGAGGACAGGAGCACGACCCGGCCCCGGCCGGACGCCACGAGCAGGGGGAGCGCGGTGGTGACCAGGGTGTGCACGGCCACCAGATCGGTCTCCAGCACCGCGCGGAACTCCGAGGCCGTCAGTGCCGCGGCCGGCCTGGGTTGTCCGTCGTATCCGGTGACGCAGTTCACCAGGACGCCCAGCCGGTCCACGCCGGCGGCATCGAGTCCCGCGCGCAGCGCCTGCGGCCCGTCGGGCGAGGTCAGGTCGGCGGTGACCGGATGCGCGCGTACGCCGTGTGCGGCAGCGAGAGCCTCGGCCAGCGCGCCGGTGCTCTTGTCGTGCCGGCCGTGCACCACGAGCTCGGCGCCCCGCGCGGCGAAGGCGTGCGCCACTGCGCCGCCCACCCGGCCGGTCGCCCCGGCGACCAGGACCGGGACGCCCTCCAGGCCGAGCGGGTCAGTGCTCAACGTGCGACACCACGGTGTGCAGTTGGGGCGTCGCCCTGGCCACACCCGCGAGTTGCCGGATGTGATCCTGGAAGCCTTCGGACTGCACGACCTGGATGTGGGCCGCCGCGTCCTGCCAGCGCGCGATGTTGATGTAGGTGTTCGGGTTGGTCATGGAGCGGACCAGGGTGTGGTCGACGAAGCCGGGCTGCTCGCGCATGTACACCGAGCTGGCCTCGAAGACCTTCTCGAACTCCTCGGGTGCCGCGGTCAGGATGAATTCGTTGATCAGGATCACCATCGGGGAACCTCCGTCGAGTTGTGCGTGGAAGGAAGCCCGCAGCTCACGCCGCGGGATCTTGCCGTTGGGGGTACGGGGAATCCGCTCGACCACCTCGTGGCTGCGGACCTGCTTGTAATAGGGCAGCCGGGCGTTGAGGCGGGTGAGAGCCTCTTCCGCGTCGCCCCGGGAAGCCGGATCGGTGAGGACGAGGAGCGCGTGGGCGACCGCGCCGGACACCGGGTCGGGCCGGTCGAGCACCACACTGTCGGCGACGGCCGGGTCCTCGGCGAGGAGGGCCTCGATCTCGCTCGGCCCCACGAGCCAGTTGTCACACTTGAATACGTCCTTGATCCGGTCGGTGAGGCGGAGCCGGTCGCCCTCGTCGATGCGGCCGACGTCTCCGGTGGCCAGCCAGCCGTCGGCGTCGACGGCCGGGCCGTGAGCCGGGTCGAGGTAGCCGCGCATCACCTGTGCCCCTCTGACCTGGATCTCCCCGGTCCGCCCCGTCGGCAGCACCGTGCCGTCCTCCAGCGAGACCACCCGGTGCTCGGTTCCCTCGACGGGCCTGCCGACGGAACCGGTCCGGTGTTCGCCCGGCCGGTCGAAGTGGGTCAGGGGAGAGGCCTCGGCGAGGCCGTAGCCCTGGACCACGGGGACGCCGAAGTGGCGGGAAAGGGCCTCGGCGACAGCCGGTGGCAGGGCTGAACCCCCGGAGGCGATCATCCGGGCGTCCGGCAGGCTCAGTCCGGGCAGCCGGGGGTGGGCCGCGAGCTGGGCGAGCCGGGCGGGCAGTGAGTAGATGTGCCCGGCCCTGCACGCGCGGGCGCGCTCCATCGCGTGGACCGGGTCCGTCTCCGGCACCAGCACCTGGGTCGCGCCGGCGGCCAACGCCGAGTTCATGTGCATGGGGTGGTAGCTGGGGAAGTGCACGAGCGTGACGGAACCGGCCTCCAGTCCATGGGCCCGGGCTGTCTGCACCGCGTTGACCGTCACGTTGCGGTGACTGAGCACGACGGCCTTGGGCATCCCCGTGGTACCGCTGGTGAAGTGCAGTGCGGCAGGGTCCTGCGGGTCGGCGGGATGCTCGGGCACCACCCCCGGTGCGGCGGCGTCCAGAAGACCGGCGAGGCGTGGCACCACCGGCCCGGCCTCCCCCGCGTCCTCCCCGAGCACGGCGACCAGGTCGAGCGCGGGCAGCCCGTGGCGTATCCGGTGCAGCCGGCCGTGGAGCCCGGCCCCGAACAGGGCCGCCCGCGCGCCGGAAGCCTCCAGGACGTACTGGAGTTGCTGCTCGCGCAGCAGGGGGACGACCAGGAGCGCCGTGTTCCCGCTGCGCAGAGCACCGTGGTAGGCGATCACGACGTCGGGGTGCAGGTCGGCGCCGATCGCGATGACGGCGCCCCCGGCGCCGAACCGGTCGCGCAGTACGGCGGCGCACCGGTCCACCGCCGCGTCGAGCGACGCGTAGGTGACCGTACGGGTGCCGAGGACGAGTGCGGGGCGGTCGCCGTGGCGGCGGGCGGCGGAACGCAGCAGCAGGTCGGCGCGCGCGGGGAGCATCTCCGGCAGGTCCGGCCCGTCCAGGAGGTCACGCACCGGACGTCCCCTCCACGAAGGCCTTGGCCCGCCGCAGGGTGGCCGAGCTGTTGCGCCCCAGGGCTTCCCTGACGAACGTCCGGGCCTGCTGCACGGTGGCGTCGGGGCCCAGTACCCGGGTCACGGCCGCCGTCTCCAGGACGACGCTGTGCTCGGCGACGGCGGTGACGCCCCGGGCGTCCTCGGTCAGCAGCCAGCTGCCGGTGTGGACCCGGAGCAGAGCAGGAGTGATGAGCTGCTTGTAGTGGATGCTGCGGGGCGCCTGGCAGATCCGGACGGACCGCGTGGTGTGGGACGAGCCGTCCGAGGTCCGGGTGTCCATCTCCAGGACCTGTACACCGGGCGCGGGCTCGGTGAGCTCCACCCGAGCCACGTGCGGGAGGCGCTCGACCCAGTGCTCCGCGCGGTCCAGGAAGGCATGGGCCGCGGCGGCGGTGCCCTCGATGTGCAGGCTGTCGCGGAAGGTGAAGGACGTATCCATGCCGGCCTCCTTCTCCCGGGCCGCTTCGGCGAGGGAGGCCAGTTCGGCGCGGCTGTTGCCGTCGACCGCCTTCTCCAGCCAGCCGAGGGTGTCGGCGTCGTCACCGACCGCCGCGTAGCTGTGGGCGAGGACCACCTCGCTGCCGGCCCCGGCCGAGCGGACGGTCCACTCACCGCCCATGGCGGCGATCGGCGCCTTCGGCCGGTCCTGGCCGAAGGAGATGCGCCGGCGTGCGGGGTCGACCAGGCGACGGGAGGTCCAGGTGCGCACCCCGCCGTTGGCTGTCGCCCACAGCTGGAGCCGCTCGGGGCCGCCGCCGTCCGGCGCACGCTCCAGGAACCGGGCGTGCACGGTCGGCGGGAAGATCAGCGGCCATTTCTCGACATCGGCGAGCAGGTCGAAGACGACCGCCGGCGCGGCCGGGACGGCGACGGTGTGCTCGACGTCGACGCGCGTCGGGTCGCCGGCGCGTTCACCGGGCGTGCGGCGGGAAGGACGGTCGAAGACCTCCGGGGCGGCGGGCTGCTTGGCGGTTCGGGGCGTGGTCTCGGACACGGGTGTGCACCTTCCGAAGGGAGCGGCGGGGCCGGTCAGTAGTTGCCGAGGCCGCCGCAGACGTTGAGCGCCTGTGCGGTGACGGCGTCCGCGGCCGGCGAGACGAGGTAGCCGACCATGGCGGCGACCTCCTCGGGGGTGGTGTAGCGGCCGAGCGGGATCTTGGCCTCGAAGCGCTCACGGATCTGCTCCTCGCCGGTGTTCCACGCCTCGGCGTAGGCCCGGCGTACGCGCTCGGCCATGGGGGTCTCGACATACCCGGGACAGACCGCGTTGACGGTGGTGCCCGAGGAGGCGAGTTCCAGCCCGATGGCCTTGGTCATCCCGATCACACCGGCCTTGGAAGCGGAGTACGGGGCTGCCAGGACGACGCCCTGCTTGCCCCCGGTGGAGGCGATGTTGACGATCCGTCCGCGCGGCCGCCCGAGCATGCCTCCCGTCGACAGAACCTCGCGGGTCACCAGGAAGACGCTGTTGAGGTTGGTGTCCACGACGTCGTACCAGACGTCGTCGGAGAGTTCGGCGGTGACTCCGCCGCCGTTGCGGCCGGCGTTGTTGACCAGGACGTCGATCGGTCCGAACGCCGCGACGGCGGCGGTGACCACCTCGGCCACCTCCGCGCGGGAGCGCACGTCGCACGTCGCACCGTCCACCTCGTAGCCCTGGTCACGCAGTTCCTTGACGGTGGCGGCGACGTTCTCGGCGGAGCGTGCGCACAGGAAGACACGGAGTCCGCTGCCGGCCAGGGCGCGTGCGACGGCAAGACCGATTCCGCTGGTGGCGCCCGTGATCAGGGCCGTACGCGAGTCGGCGGGGGTGCGGGGGGTGCTGGCGGACATCTCACTCCTCGTTGCTGGCCGCGGTGCGGCGTCCTCGGGGCACGGGCCGGTGTGCGGGGCCCGTGCCGGGCGTCGACAGAGAGGCTTTCCGGGGACGGTCGAGTCCGGCTCGAACGCTGCTGGAGCGTGGCCGCCGGCGCGTGGACTGATCCTCAAGTGCTTCTCCAGCCGGCGCTCCTACGTTGGCCAGGTCTTGGCGACTGCCGGGGCCCGTGGGGGTCCTGAAAGAGGAGTGACGATGGAATTTCCTGCCGACCAGCCGATGCGGGTACAGGCGACCCAGGAGGTCGTCGACTACGTGGTCGCGAGTGGCATCGCACCGCTTCCCGCCCACCACGAGCTGGTGGAGCGCACCGAGAAGGAGACGGGTGACAAGGCCGGAATGCGGATAGCGCCCGAACAGGGCGCTCTCATCACGCTGCTGGCCCGGATGGCCGGGGCGCGCCAGGCGGTCGAGGTGGGAACGTTCACCGGCTACTCCTCGCTCTCCATCGCCCGCGCACTGCCAGCCGGCGGACATCTGCTGTGCTGCGACACCAGCGAGGAGTGGACGCGCATAGCCCGGGACGGGTGGGAGTCCGCAGGGCTGGCCGGGCTGATCGAGCTGCGTCTGGGCCCTGCCCTGGAGACCCTGCGGTCCCTGCCCCCGGAGGAGAGCATCGACTTCTCGTTCGTGGACGCCGACAAGACCGGGTACGCCGCTTACTTCGAGGAGCTCGTGGTCAGGACCCGGCCGGGCGGCCTGATCGTCTTCGACAACGTCCTGTACGGCGGCCGGGTGCTCGGTGACGAGCCGGTGACCGGGAACGCCGCCGCCCTGCGCGAGTTCAACCCCGCGCTGGCGGCCGACCCGCGGGTCGACGTGGTCATGCTGCCGCTCGCCGACGGTCTGACCATCGCCCGCAAACGCTGACCCCCGCCCGGCCCACGGGGTCCCCGCACACTGCGGGGCCCCGTGGGCCGGGACGGCATCCGTACCCGGGGAAGCCCCGCCGGCCGGACCACGCGGGCCCGCAGGAGCCCCCCTCAACCGTCGTTCGCTCAGTCAGAGGAGTGGTATGTCAGGCAGGAAGTCGCTCTCCCGTCGCCGGTTCCTCACCGGCGTCGCGGCAGGCACAGCACTCGGGGTCCTTCCGCTGCGGCCCGCCGTGGCCGCGGCGGCGGAGCCCGTCGAGATCCTCATCATCGGCAGTGGGTACGCCGGCAGCGTCGCCGCCCTCCGGTTCGCCCAGGCGGGTCTGAGCTCGGTGGTCCTCGAACGCGGCAGGCGCTGGCCGGTGACCGCGCAGGGCGGCACCTTCGCCACCCCCGCGGCACCGGACGGCCGGGCCTCCTGGCTCAGCTCCTGGAGTCCGTTCGTCCCCCAGCAGCTCGACGTGTACCCCGGCGTACTCGAAGCCTTCAGGGCCGACGGGGTCACCGCACTCGCCGGAGCGGGGGTCGGCGGCGGGTCCCTGGTCAACAACGCGGTGATGCTCAAGCCCTCCGAGGCTGCCTTCAACCGGGCGTTCGGCACGGACATCGAGTTCGACGAGATGAGCGAGCGCTGGTACGCGCGGGCCCGCGCCCTGATCGGCCCGGCCCCGATGCCGGACGACGTCTACGCCTCCACGCACTACACCGCCGCCCGCTCCTTCGCCGCCGAGACCACGGCGGCGGGCCTGGCACCGTTCCGGGCGGACATGGCGGTGGACTGGCAGGCAGTACGGGAGGAGCAGGCGGGCACCCGCGAGCCGTCCCTGATACTCGCCCGTTCCATCTGGGGGGCCAACAGCGGGGCCAAGCGCAGCGTCGACCGGACCATCCTGGCCGATGCCGAAGCCACCGGGCGGGTGTCGGTGGTGACCCTGACGCGCGTGGTGGACGTGGTCCCCGCGAACGGCCGCTACGTGGTGCGGTGCGAGCGCATCGACGACACGGGTGCCGTGGTCGCCCGGCCCGACTACAGCGCCAAGCACGTGTTCTTCGCGGCAGGTTCACTGGGGACCAGCAGGCTGCTGGTCGCAGCCCGGGGACGGGGCAGTCTGCCCGCACTCCGCGCCTCGGTCGGCAAGGGCTGGGGCACCAACAGCGACCGGCAGACGGTCCGGGTGGGCATGCCGTGGAACAACCCCACGCAGGGGGGCCCGTCGGGCATCGTCGCCCAGGACCTCGACAACCCGTACGAGCCCGTCACGATGATCAACTTCCCGTGGCCGGTGCCACCCGCGGACGGGACCGGGGCGCTCGGCGCGCTGGCCATGACCACATGTGCCGCGGACGGCTACTTCAGCTACGACGCGGCGACCGACGGGGTCTCCCTGACCTGGCCCGCCACCGGGGCCGCGGCCGTACGCGCCACCCAGGCGGTCACCGCCACCGTGGACCGGATCAACGCCGCCAATCCCGGCACCTCCACACTGCGGGTCAACGCCGACACCACGTCGCACACGCTGGGCGGCGCGGTCATCGGGAAGGCGTGCAGGCCGGACGGCCGGCTGCACGGCTACGAGAACCTGAACGTCATCGACAGCTCCCTCATCCCCGGCACGATGGCAACGGTGCCACCGGCCCTGACCGTCACCGCGCTCGCCGACCGCTGCGTCCACAAGGCGCTGAACCGCATGCTGAACTGATCACCGCCCTCGCGCCCTTCCCGGTCACCGGGCGGGGAGGGGCGCCAGGCTCACGGGAGCCCTTCCGGAGCCGGCCGCCACGTAGCAGTACCTCACGAACGGCACAAACAGCTTTCGGACAATCTGCGTTCAGTCTGGATACGTCCATTCGACAGTACCGGCGGCCCGTCTGGGTAGCGTTCCGGTGCATCACAGGCACTACACAAAGCGGCCAGGTCACACCGGTACTCGGGGGAGTCCGCCATGACACGGCAATGCAGACCTTGGGGGGAAATGATGGACATTTCCGTGGTCATACTGGGAATCCTGGACTTACGGTTCGGCGACATGTCCTGCGTTCCCAGCGCGCCCAAACCGAAGAAGGTGCTCGCGCTTCTCCTCATCTATTGCAACCAGATTGTCCCGGTCTCCGCGCTGGTGGAGGAGTTGTGGGGCTGTCGGCCACCCGCCAGCGCCAGGACCACCTTGCAGACGTACATACTGACGCTCCGCAAACTCCTGCAGGCCGCGGAACCCGCCGCCGGTGAGCTGCTGGTGACTGCGGGGCCGGGATACATGCTGAGGATTCCCGACACCGCCTTCGACCTGCACCGCTTCAGCCAGCTGGCCAAGCAGGGGCGTGAGGCCATCAGCCGGGGCGACGACGTGGCGGGGGTGGCGCTCCTGTCGCAGGCCCTGGAGCTGTACCACGGCCAGGTGCTGGCGGACGTGGACACCGGGCAGCGCGTCACCGCCCATGTCACACGGCTGGAGGAGCTGAGGCTGACCACTCTCGGGCTCTGCATCGACGCCGAGATGAGGCTCGGCCGGCACCAGGAACTCCTCGACGAGCTCGCCGCCCTCACCGCCCACCACCGCTTTCACGAGCATCTGCACGCCCAGTACATGCGGGCCCTGTGGCGGTCGGGGCGCCGCTCGTGCGCCCTGGACGTGTACCAGCGGTTGCGCCGCTCCCTGGCCGAGGAACTCGGCATGGAGCCCGCCTGGTTCCTCCAGCAGCTCCAGCGTGCCGTCCTCTCCTCGGCCTCGCCGCAGCATCAGATGCTGCCGGGCGGGATGCCGTACGAGCCGGCCGGCTGACCGCGGCCGCGCGGCCCGCCAGTCCGCGGGGGCCCGTTTCCGGGACCCCGCGGCGCGCCGTCAGACCAGGTCGTCCCTGGTGACCTGCCGGTGCTTCACCAGCCATGCGTCACCGTCGCTCACCAGGAGGTCCTGGCACACCGTGCTGCGGTGCACGGCGGGGGAACCACCGGTCTCGGTGGCGATCACCAGTGCGTAGCACCGGGCCGCGACAGTACCGTCCGGCCGGGGCTCCACCGTCAGCATGCCGAGCCAGTGCCGGTGCGTCACCCCCTGCTCCGCGAGTGCGGCACGGGCCTTGGCGCTGCTCGCGGCGAGTGCGGCACAGCCGTCCGCGCGGTCGCGGCCGCCGTGCAGGAGGAAGGCGCCGTCCTCGGTGAACGTCTGCGCCCAGTCGTCGGTCCGGCCCTCGTCGAGGGCCTGCATCTGGCGTGCGTAGAAGTGGGAGATCTCGCCGTGGAGCCGGGCGATGTCGGGCTGGGCCGATCCGAGCGGTGCGGTGCCGGTGTGCGGCATCGGACCTCCTTCGCGCTGTAGGGGCCACCAGCGTGCGCGGCGCGCCTGGAACGCGGCTGGAGTCCCGCTGGAACGCGGACGCTCAGTCGCCGGTTCCGTCCGCCGGGAGGGAGGTCTCGTACAGCCGCAGCAGGAGTGACATCAACTGCTCCCGCTCCTGCGGTGAGAACGGCGCCAGCAGTTCCTGCTCCAGCTCCGCGAGCGCGGCGGTCACCTGTGGCCAGGTGCTCCGGCCGAGCGGGGTCAGCCACACCCGGCTGCGGCGGGCGTCCTGCTCGTCCGGGGTGCGGTGCACCATCCCGGACGCTTCCATGCGCTTGACCGCCTGGGTCGCCGTGGGCGCCTCGACCCGGACCCGTCGGGCGAGGTCTCCCACGGTGCTCCCGTCCGCCTCCCAGAGGCAGCGCATGAAGAACTGCTGGCCGACATGGAGCCCGAAGTCGTTGAGCAGCCGTTCGGAACGAAGACGTGTGGAACGCCCGGCCAGAGCGAACAGAGTGCTGAAGTCCCCCAGGGACACGGCGGGCTGGGCGGCCATGCAGATGTGACCTTCGCGGGTTGTGTGGGGTGTACCGGGCGGGCCCACGGCACGACGGTCCGGACGCCCCGGGCCATGATACGCGGCCCTCCGCTCCACGGACCGGCCCCGGCTCCACCCGCTCCCAAGCAGCCCTCCAGCGCCACCGCCAAGGATCATCCACGTCCCCCGTTCCTCCACGGGTGATGCCTCACGCCACCGGCCGAGCACGGGAAAGGGTCGATTCGATGGACAGCGCACAGCGTGCGACGGGAGCCGCGCGGCACGCGGCAGAATCCTCACAGAACATACTGGAACGCCTCATCTCATCCATTTTCTCCAAGGATGGATCCGGCCAATTGCTGGACGGGGCCAGGTGAGCCGCCGGGTCGCCGTCACCGGCATCGGCGTGGTCGCGCCGGGGGGCAACGGAACGAAGGAGTTCTGGTCACTGATTACTTCCGGCCGGACCGCGACCAACCCCCTGACGGCCTTCGACGCGACGCCCTATCGTTCGCGGATCGCCGCGCAGTGCGTATTCGACCCACTCACCGTCGGCTTCTCCCCGCGCGAGGTCCGCAGACTGGACCGGGCGGCGCAGTTCGCCGTGGTCTGCACACGCGAGGCCCTGGCGGACGCCGGCTTCTCCTCCGGGCCTCCCCCGGTGCCCGAGCGGACCGGAGTCTCGCTGGGCACCGCCGTCGGCTGTACGACGAGCCTGGAGAACGAGTACGCCGTCGTCAGCGACGGCGGCCGGGACTGGCTCGTCGACCACCGGCACGCCGTACCGCACCTGGCCGACTACCTGGTGCCGAGCAGCCTGGCCCGCGAGGTCGCGTGGGCGGCGGACGCCCTCGGTCCCGCCGCGGTGATCTCGGCCGGCTGCACCTCCGGGCTGGACGCCGTGGGGCATGCCTGCGAGCTCATCCGGGAGGGCACGGCGGACGTCATGCTCACCGGCGGTACGGACGCACCGATATCGCCGATCACCGTGGCCTCCTTCGACGCCATCCGCGCGACCTCCGCGCGCAACGACGACCCGGCCACGGCCTCCCGGCCGTTCGACCGCACCCGGGACGGCTTCGTCCTGGGCGAGGGGGCCGCCGTACTGGTGCTGGAGGAGTGGTCGCACGCCAGGAAGCGGGGCGCGCACATCTACGCCGAGATCGGCGGCCACGCCGCCCGCAGCAATGCCTACCACATGACCGGACTGCGCCCGGACGGCCGGGAGATGGGCGAGGCCATCACCCGGGCACTCGACGAGGCCCGGCTGGACCCGACCGCCGTGGACTACGTCAACGCGCACGGCTCCGGCACCCTGCAGAACGACCGGCACGAGTCTGCCGCCTTCCTGCGCGCCCTCGGGGAGCACGCGCGGACCATTCCCGTCAGCTCCATCAAATCCATGATCGGCCACTCGCTCGGGGCGATCGGGGCCATAGAGATCGCCGCATGCGCCCTGGCCCTGGAGCACGGCGTCGTGCCCCCCACCGCCAACCTCCACGAGCCGGACCCCGAGTGCCCGCTGGACTACGTACCGGTCACCGCCAGGGAGCAGCCCCTGGACGCGGTCCTCACGGTGGGCAGCGGGTTCGGCGGCTTCCAGAGCGCCATGGTGCTCACCCGGCCCGAAGGGACAAGCAGATGACCGTCCACGCCCGCCCGGCAGGACCGCCGGACCACGGCGCCGCCGGACCACGGCGGGACACCGCCCTCGTCACCGGCCTCGATGTACGGGCGGCCAACGGCAGCGGCACCGAGGCGTTCTGGCAGAGTCTCCTCGAAGGCCGAGGCGGCATCGGCCCGATCACCCGCTTCGACGCCTCCGGATACCCGAGCCGACTGGCCGGGGAGATCGCCTGCGATCCCACCGCGACCCTGCCCGGCCGCCTGCTGCCGCAGACCGACCGCGTCACCCGGCTCGCCCTGACATCCGCCGCCCAGGCGCTCCTGGACTCGGGCCTGGATCCGGCCGGGGCACCGGAGTACGGGGTCGGGGTGGTCACCGCCAACGCCGCCGGCGGGTTCGAGTTCGGCCAGCGGGAGCTGGAGGCGCTGTGGGCGAAGGGGCCCCGGTACGTCAGCGCCTACCAGTCCTTCGCCTGGTTCTACGCGGTCAACACCGGACAGATCTCGATCCGGCACGGCCTGCGCGGTCCCAGTGGTGTCCTGGTCTCCGGCCAGGCCGGTGGGCTGGACGCGGTCGGCCACGCACGCCGCATGCTGCGCAAGGGGACCCCGGCGGTCCTCACCGGGGCGATGGAGTCGGCGCTGTGCCCCTGGGGGCACGTGGCGGAAATGACCGGGGGCCGGCTGAGCGCCTCCGACCGCGCCGAGGGCGCCTGCCTCCCGTTCGGGGAGCATGCCGCCGGGCATGTCGTCGCGGAAGGCGGTGCGCTGCTGATGCTGGAGAGCGCGGCCGCGGCGGACGCCCGGGGCGGCACGCGGCCCTACGGCGACATCGCGGGCTACGCGGCCACCTTCGACCCACCGCCCGGCTCCGGCCGGCCCGGCGGTCCGGCCGGAGCGGCCCGGGCCGCGCTGGCCGACGCGGGGATCGACCCGTCCGCGATCGGTGCGGTCTTCGCCGAGGGGGCGGCCGTCCCCGAACTGGACGCCCAGGAGGCCGCGGCGATCACAGAGGTGTTCGGGCCGGATGCCGTCCCGGTCACGGCGATCACCTCCCACACGGGGCGCCCGGGGGCCGGAGCATCCGCACTCGACCTCGCGGCGGCGCTGCTCGCCGTCCGCGACGGGCTGATCCCCCCGACCGCCGAGGTGGGCCGCGTGCAGGCCTCGTACCGGATCGACCTCGTGACCGGACGGCCGCGCTCCCTGGCCGGCGGCGCCGCACTCGTACTGGCCCGCGGGCACGGCGGCTTCAACAGCGCCGTGGTCGTGCGCCGGCACGACGAGAGACCACGCTGACCCACTGCTCCACCGACCTCGGTGAAAGGTGACCACCATGAACAGCTTCACCCTCGACGATCTGAAGCGCGTGATGCGGGAATGCGCCGGAGAGGACGAGAGCAGCATCGGCCTCGACGGCAACATCCTGGACGCACCGTTCGAGGATCTCGGCTACGACTCGCTCGCCCTGCTGGAGACGGCCACCCGGATCGAGCGGGAGCTCGGCGTGCGCATGCCGGAGGAGGTACTGAGCGGGGCCAGGACTCCCCGGCTCCTGCTGGAGGCCGTCGCCACCGCCCGCTGACCGCCGCCGTTGGCCGCCGCCGGCAACGGCGGCGGCCAACGGTCCGGTGAGCCGACCCGAAGGTGAAGAACCATGACCGACAGACCCCTCGTCCTCGTCACCGGAGCCACCGGGGCCCAGGGCGGCTCCGTCGCCCGCCACCTGCTGCGGACCGGTCGATGGGCGGTGCGGGCCCTGACCCGCGACCCCCGCTCGGAGCCGGCGGTCGCGCTGGCGGCCCTGGGCGCCGACGTCGTCGCCTGCGATCTGACCGACCCCGCTCAGGTACGCCGGTCGGTGACCGGCATCCGGGCCGCGTTCCTGGTGACCGACTACTGGTCCCTGAAGGAGCGCGAGTACGACGTGGCCCGCCGGACAGCCGAGGCAGTGCTCTCCGCGGGCGCCGAGACGCTGGTGCACAGCAGCCTGCCCGAGGCGCATCGCCGCAGCGGGGGCGCGCTGGCGCTCCCCCACCACGACGGCAAGGCACGGCTCGAGGAGGACCTGCGCGGAAGTGGTGCGCCCGTCGTCACCGTCCACCTGTCGACGTACTACGAGAACTGGCCCGCCCGGCGGCTGCGCATGCAGGAGGACGGTACGTTCGCGTTCGTGCTGCCGCACGGGGACGCCCCGCTGCCCGCCGTGTCGGTCGCCGACCTCGGACCGCTGGTCGCGGCAGTCCTCGGCACGGGGACCGCGCTCCACGGGGAAGTGGTCAAGGTCGTCGGTGATCTGCTGCCGCCGGCCGCCTACGCCGCGGCCCTCACCCGGTCCCTCGGTGTCCCGGTCTCCTACCAGGACGTGCCCTACGAGACCTACCGGCAGCTGCCGTTGCCGCACGCGCGCGCCATCGCGGACATGCTGGAGTTCACCCGACGGCACCCCGACGTCACGCCCGCCGACGTGGCCCGCGCCCGGACCCTGCACCCGGGACTGCGGACCTTCGGCGACTGGGCGGATTCCGCGCAGGACCAGTTCGCACACCTGCTGCGGTGAAGCGGAAGGGGAGGCACGGGACGGAACGGGTGCCGCGATGACACCGCCCCTCGTCCTTCGCGTGCTGCGGGCCCTCTACCGCTCGCTGGTGGCCTACGGAGCGTCGTACGCGGGAGTGGAGGACCCCGAGGGCGGGGGCAGGGGTGCGTCCGGGCCGCCCGTGACGGGGAGCGGGCCCGGAGCGGCCCATCCGGAGCGTGTGCGGCCCGACGTGCCGCTCACGCCGACGGAGCGGGCCCACGCGCGGGAACTCGGCCGCTCCTGAGCCGGAGGTGGCCCGGGAACAGCGGGCG
This sequence comes from Streptomyces sp. SM10, assembly GCF_002910915.1. GTDB lineage: Bacteria > Actinomycetota > Actinomycetes > Streptomycetales > Streptomycetaceae > Streptomyces. The sequence continues at coordinate 38,847 of NZ_NEUF01000057.1, forward strand.
AACACTACCCGGGACACGGAAGGCTCAGGCGGACGGAAGACCGGCCGGCCACACACCGGCCAGCATCGTCCGGGTGTCCCCCAACAGCTGCGGGAGCACCTTCGTGTGTCCGACGACCGGCATGAAGTTGGTGTCCCCGCCCCAGCGCGGCACCACGTGCTGGTGGAGGTGGGCGGCGATACCGGCGCCCGCCTCCGCCCCCTGGTTCATGCCGATGTTGAAGCCGTGCGCCCCGGAGGCGGCGCGCAGCGCGACCATGGCCCGCTTGGTGAAGTCGGCCAGCTCCGCGGTCTCCGGGCCGTCCAGCTCCGTGTAGTCGGCCACGTGCCGGTAGGGCACGACCATCAGGTGGCCGCCGTTGTACGGGTACAGGTTGAGCACGGCGTAGACCTGCTCGCCCCGGGCGACGATGAGCCCGTCCTCGTCCGACTTCGAGGGAATCTCGCAGAACGGGCAGCCGTCCCCGGCTCCCGGGCCGCTCGGCTTGCTCTCCCCCTGGATGTAGGCCATCCGGTGGGGCGTCCACAGGCGCTGGAACGCGTCGGGCGTCCCCACTCCGATCTGCTGTTCCGGCTCACTCGTCATGCCGGTCAGCATATTGCGTCGCTCCCACCGCGCGTGTCGCCGGGGCCGACCCCGTCCGCGCACCGCGATGCTGGCGCCATGAGCGACCGCCCCACAGCCCCCGCCCCCGACCGGCTCAAGGAATGGGAGCAGCGCACCGAGGTGCCGCTCTTCGCCGCGGGGCTGGTCTTCCTCGCCGGATACGCGACCCGCGTCCTCGTCCCGGTCGGCGTCCAGCCCTGGCGGGACATCGCCCTCGCCCTCGTCGCGGCCACCTGGCTGCTGTTCGTCGTCGACTACGGCGTACGCCTCCGGCTCAGCGGCCTCGGCGCGCGGTTCGTCCACAGCCACTGGCTGGACACCCTGGTCGTCATCCTGCCGCTGCTGCGCCCGCTGCGGATGGTCCAGGTCTACATGGCGGTCCAGAAGCGCACCGACAGGCCGCGGCTGAGCCTGTACGCACGGGTGATGGCGTACGCGAGCCTGACCGCCGGGCTGCTGGGCTTCTCCTGCGCGCTCGCGGTGTACTACCAGGAGAGAGAGGCTCCGGGGGCCTCGATCCGTACGTTCGGTGACGCGGTGTGGTGGGCGTGCGCGACGCTCACGACGGTGGGATACGGCGACGCCGTGCCGGTGACGCCGTGGGGCCGGGTGATCGCGGCGTTCCTGATGGCCTGCGGGCTGGCGCTGCTCGGGGCGGTGACGGGTTCGTTCTCCTCGTGGCTGGTGGAGGTGTTCCAGCGGGAGGACGAGAAGAGGCCCCCGGGGAGCGCGTAGCTTCCCGGGCGCCTCTTCCCGTACGGATCAGACCTGCACGCGGCGCTCCACCACGTCGACGAGCTTGGCGATCGCCTCGTCGCGGGGGATGCCGTTCTCCTGCGAACCGTCGCGGTGACGGAAGGAGACGGTGCCGGCGTTCATGTCGTCGTCACCGACGATGATCATGAACGGGACCTTGGCCTTCTGGTGGTTCCTGATCTTCTTCTGCATCCGGTCGGAGGAGGCGTCCACCTCGACCCGCAGCCCCTTCCTGCGCGCCTCGGCGGCGAACTCCTGGAGGTAGGGGATGTGGGTGTCGCCGATCGGGATGCCCACCGCCTGGACGGGGGCCAGCCAGACCGGGAAGGCGCCCGCGTAGTGCTCGAGGAGCACTGCGAAGAAACGCTCGATGGAGCCGAACAGCGCGCGGTGGATCATGACCGGGCGCTGCTTGGTGCCGTCCGGGCCGGTGTACTCCAGGTCGAAGCGCTCCGGGAGGTTGAAGTCGAGCTGCACGGTCGACATCTGCCAGGTGCGGCCGATGGCGTCCTTGCACTGCACCGAGATCTTCGGGCCGTAGAACGCGGCGCCGCCGGGGTCCGGCACCAGCGGCAGGTTCTGCTTCTCGGCGACCTGGCGCAGCGTCTCGGTGGCCTCTTCCCAGACCTCGTCCGAGCCGACGAACTTCTCCGGGTCCTTGGTGGAGAGCTCCAGGTAGAAGTCGGTCAGGCCGTAGTCGCGGAGCAGGTTGAGGACGAAGGTGAGCGTCCTGTCGAGCTCCTCCGCCATCTGCTCCTTGGTGCAGTAGATGTGCGCGTCGTCCTGGGTGAATCCGCGCGAGCGGGTCAGGCCGTGGACGACACCCGACTTCTCGTACCGGTAGACCGTGCCGAACTCGAAGAGGCGCAGCGGGAGTTCACGGTAGGAGCGGCCGCGCGCGTCGAAGATCAGGTTGTGCATCGGGCAGTTCATCGGCTTGAGGTAGTAGTCCACCCCGTCGTCGAGCTGCATGGGGGGGTACATGCCGTCGGCGTACCAGTCGAGGTGGCCGGACTTCTCGAAGAGCTTGCCCTTGGTGGCGTGCGGGCTGTAGACGAACTCGTAGCCCTCCTCCTCGTGGCGGCGCCGCGAGTAGTCCTCCATGGCCCGGCGGACGACGCCGCCCTTGGGGTGGAAGACCGCGAGTCCGGGGCCGATCTCGTCGGGGAAGGAGAAGAGGTCCAGCTCGTTGCCCAGGCGGCGGTGGTCGCGCTTGGCGGCCTCCTCCAGGAACTCCAGGTGCGCCTTGAGCTCGTCCTTGGTGGGCCAGGCGGTGCCGTAGATGCGCTGGAGCATGGGGTTCTTCTCGCTGCCCCGCCAGTACGCCGCCGCGTTCCGCATCAGCTTGAACGCGGGGATGAACCGGGTGGTGGGCAGGTGCGGACCCCGGCAGAGGTCCTTCCAGCACAGGTCGCCGGTCTTGGGGTCGAGGTTGTCGTAGATGGTCAGCTCGCCGCCGCCCACCTCGACGTCCGCGCCGTCGTCCGTGGAGGCGGAGCCCTTGATGCCGATGAGCTCCAGCTTGTACGGCTCGTCGGCGAGCTCCTCGCGGGCGGCCTCGTCGGTGACGACCCGGCGCGAGAACTTCTGGCCCCGCTTCTGGATCTCCTGCATCTTCTTCTCGACGGCCTTGAGGTCCTCCGGCGTGAAGGGCTTCTCGACGTCGAAGTCGTAGTAGAAGCCGTCCTTGACCGGCGGACCGATGCCCAGCTTGGCCTCGGGGAAGAGCTCCTGGACCGCCTGCGCCATCACGTGGGCGGTGGAGTGCCGCAGGATGTTCAGGCCGTCCTCGGAGGAGATCTCGACGGGCTCGACGACCTCGCCGTCCTTGAGCTCGTACGCGAGGTCCTTGAGCTCACCGGCGATCCGCGCGGCCACGACGGTGCGCTGCCCGGGGAAGAGCTCGGCGGCCGTCGTGCCCGTCGTCACCACGTGCTCTTCCCGCTCGGAATCGCGTTGGATGATCACACGGACGTCTGACACCGGTCTCTCCTGACTGAGGGGGTGCGTCGCATTCCTCCTGCGCGCGCAAGAGGAATCGTACCGAGCCGGGGGGCCTCGACGCGAAAGGGATACCGGGCCGGCTACTCCTCGTCCCCCGCGCACGCCTCCTCGAAGAAGTCGACGTTCTCCTGGAGCGACTTCATCAGCCGGTCCCGCTCCGCCTCGTCGACCTGGACGGGTGCGACCCCCGAGGCGCCGGTGAGCCGCCGGAACCCGCCCCGGTTCTCCAGCCTGCCCTCCACCCGCAGCGGAAGTCCGACCAGGTGGGCGTGGCCGGCGATCCGGTAGGCCTCCTCGTCGAGCTCGATCCGTACGTGCGCGATCTCGGCCCCCGCCAGCACCCTCAGCCGCACCACTCCGGAGCCGCGGGGCCCCGAGCGGCGCAGCCGTACGACCGCCCCCGTGATCCGCACGGCGACGGCGGGTTCGTCCCGCAGGTAGCGCGCCCCCGCCAGGCGGAGGGCCGGCAGGTCACCGGGCGAGAACTCGACGGGTTCCGGTCCGGCCGGGCACCCCGCGGGTGTGCCCGCGGCGGGAGCCCAGGCGAGGGTGATCCTGGTGCTCTCGGCCCCGCGCACGAGGGCGACGACCGCCTCGGTCAGTTCCCGGCTGACGCCGGCGGCGACCGCGGCGTCGAAGGCCTCCATGCCCCCGGTGGCGCGCTGGTAGTCCACCGCCTCCCGGGCCGCGTGGAGCGCCGCGTACAGCTGTACGGCGACGGCCCGGCCCGAGGTGACGGGGACGAACGCGGTGAGCTCCCGGCCGTCGGCCGCCGGTCCGACGAGGGTGCCGTCCAGGGCCCTCCGGGCCTTCCTTCGGTGGCGTGCGCCGTGGTATCCGGCCCGGCCGCGCACGGCGAGGGATCCGGCGAGCAGGATCTGCCCGGCCGCCGCACGCAGCTGGTCCGTCCCCGTCCAGTCGGAGGCTCCCGCGGCCCCCTCGGGGATGTCGCGCCACCAGCGGATCTCGTCGCTGGGCACGGTGAGCGCGAGGAGGATGTCGCGGGCGGAGGGGGCCGCGCTGCGGGTGAGCGCGAGGAGGGCTTCGGCGAGGAGGTCCTCGCTGTCGGGGAAGGCGGTGGTGTCGGGCACGAGCAGGCTGGTGCCCGTGGTGGCGGGGCCGGGCGGGACCCAGCGGCTGTAGCGCCCCCGCGCCCCTCCGCTCCGGTGCCATCCGTGCCGCCGCAGCAGGGCTCCGAGGACGGCGGGGTCGACGCGGGCGGGGTCCGGCACCCGGCCGGGGTCCGGACCGTCGGCGTACGGATGGGCGCGGCTGCCCGCCGGGACCGTCCCTCCGGTGGGCTCGTCCATCGACCGGTGCATCAGGGTCTCCCTCCCGCCCCGACCCGGGCCATGATGTCGCAGAGTGCGCGGTCGTCGAAGATGCGCGAGGTCGGGATCCGTACGGTGGTCCGGTTGCGGCCCGTCACCGGGTGGCCGGCCAGGTTCGTCCAGTAGCAGCAGTGCCGCAGGTCGAGGCGCTCGTGCCCGGCACTGAGCCAGTCGTCCTGGCTGCGGGGCACGAGCATCACGACCAGGATCTTGTGCACCGACACGGGGGTGCGCGCGAGCTTCCCCAGATGGGCGTTGTCGAGGGTGAAGGAGAACGCGGCGCCGGGTGGGTGCGGGGGGATCTGGTAGGTGCACTTGAGCTGCACCTTGATGGTCACCTCGTCGTCGACGGTGTGGTCCGGGGCACCGTGGCTGACATGCCAGTCGATGCCGTTGTCGGGAAAGGGCTGCGAGAGTGAGCAGCCCGCCGCGGCCGCGACCGCGTGGAGGTAGCCCACCTGGAGGGTCTCCATGCAGGCGGTGGTGGCGAGTGTGCCGCGCAGCGGTGGTGCGCTCCGCTGCTGCGGCGGCTTTCCCCCGTGGTCCTCGGTGCGGGCGGGACTCCCTGGGTTCGGCTGCGCGAGCGCCATGGCTCCGTGCCTTCCGGGCTGTGCCGACCGGTTTCCCGGTCTCCGCTGACGGACTGGTCAACTTCCGTGTCCGTCCCTTCTGTTGTCGCCGCAGGAGGCGGGCCGTAAACGGCGTATCAGGCATAGGGTGCGGGTATCACCGAACCGGGCAGAGGAATCCCGCCATCTGCCGCGCAGGCGCGAGGAGTTCGGGGATGACGCATTGGTTCGAGGGGCCGCTGGCGGCTTTTGACACCGAGACGACAGGCGTGGACGTCGAGGAGGACCGGATCGTTTCGGCCGCTCTCGTCGTCCAGGACTCGGCGGGCGGGCGACTCCGCGTCACCCGCTGGCTGGTCAATCCGGGGATTCCGGTGCCTCCCGGCGCCACGGAGATCCACGGTCTGACCGATGACCATCTGCAGCGCAACGGCCGGTGGCCCGCACCGGTCGTCGAGGAGATAGCCCGGGCGCTGGCGGAGCAGTGCGCGACAGGACGGCCGCTGGTCGTGATGAACGCGCCGTTCGATCTGACCCTGCTGGACCGGGAGCTGAGGCGGCACCGGGCGTCGTCACTGGCCGGCTATCTGCGGAACAAGCCGCTGTGCGTGCTGGATCCGCGGGTCCTGGACAAGCACCTGGACCGCTACCGCAAGGGCCGCCGCACACTGACGGACCTGTGCGAGCTGTACGGGGTGCCCCTGGACGGGGCGCACGACGCGGCGGCCGACGCGGCGGCGTCGCTCGAACTGGTGCGGGCCGTGGGCCGGCGGTTCTCCGCCCGGCTGGAGCGGCTGTCCCCGGCGGAGGTGCACTCCCTGCAGGCGGTGTGGCACGCCGCTCAGGCGCGCGGGCTGCAGGCGTGGTTCGAGAAGAACGGTGCGCCGGAGGCGGTGGATCCGGCGTGGCCGTTGCGTCCGGAGCTGCCCGCGGCGGCCTGATCCGGACCGGGTAAGCGAAAGCCGGTCCGTCGTTGGTGCTGACGGACCGGCTTTTCCCAGGTGGGCGATACTGGGTTCGAACCAGTGACCCCTTCGGTGTGAACGAAGTGCTCTCCCACTGAGCTAATCGCCCGGGAACGGGTTGAACCATACAGGGCGCGGCGCCCCCGGTTCAAACTCCTACTCAGTGGCGGAACTGAGTATCCGAACGCATGCCACCGGGTGTGGCCGCCGCCACACTCCCGTACATGAGACATGTGCCGCCGCCTGCCGAGGAATTGGCCCTCCTCGATCAAGAGCTGACCCGGTTGGACGCCCGCCGGCTTCAGCTGCTGAACCGCCGCGCGTGGCTGCTGAGCGTGCTGCGCGCACCGGTGGCTCCGCAGCCGTTCCCGGTGCCCGCCGCTCCCCGGCCGTTCCAGGGTCCGGTCACCCGTCCCTCCGCCCCGGCGCACGGCACCCAGAACGTGCTGCTGGTCCTGGGCGGTCTGCTGCTGACGGTCGCCGCGATCGCGTTCACCCTGTTCAGCTGGGGCGAGATGGGCATCGCCGGCCGTTCCGCGGTGCTGGCCGCGGTGACGGCGGGGGCGCTGGTGGCGCCGGCGCCGCTGCTGAACCGCTCGCTGCCCTCGACAGCGGAGGCGGTGGCCGTCCTGGCCCTGGTGCTGACGGTGCTGGACGCGATCGCGCTGCACGCGGTGGCGGCACCGGACGCGGACGGCCTCGTCTTCTCGGCGGTCGCCTCGGCCGTGCTGGCGGCGGTGTGGACCCTCTACGGGCTGCTGCTCGGCCGGCTGCGGACGCCGTTGCCCGCGGCGGTGGTGGCGGGCCAGCTGCCGCTGCTGTTCACCGCCTGGGCGGCCGACGCGTCGGCGACGGGCTTCGGCTGGGCGCTGCTGGTGACGGCCGCGGCGGATGTCGCCGTGGCGTTGTGGGGCCGGGGGCTCGGCGTGCGGGTCACGGCCTGCGTCGGGGCATTGCTGACGCTGCTGATCTCGCTGGCGCTGGCCCTGGGGCTGTCCGTGTCGGCGGACGGGGTGCCGGGGGCCGTGGGTCCGGGGGCGCTGCTGCTGGCGGGCGCGGCGGTGGCGCTGTCCGGGGCGTGGCGCGCGCCGAAGGGGTTCGCGGTGCTCGGGGGTGTCGTGGCGGGCCTCTCGGGGGTCGCCGCCGTGGGTGGTGCGGCGAGTGCGGCGCTGCCGTGGCACTGGAGGGTCCTGGTCTACCTGCTGTGCGGCGCGGCCCTGTCGGTGGTGCTGCGGCTGCGGGTTCCGCGGCCCGTCATGTGGGGTGTCCTGGCGGCGTCGGCCTCGGTGACGGCCGCCTCCGTGCTGTGGGCCGCGCCCCTGGTCGCCGCGGTTCTGCTGGGCCCGGTCTCCCTGACGGGCGAGGTGTGGGCCGGGGCGCCGGACGGGTTCCGCGCCGCGCTGGGGTACGCGGTCCCGTGGCCGGAGTCGGCCTCCTCCCCGGTGGTGCTCGCGGTGGCGGCGGGTCTGTCGGGCGTGCTCCACGTCAGGTGGCCGCGCGCGCTCCCGGAGAAGGGGTGGCGCGTCGCTGCGGCGGCCGGCGCGGCGGTCCTGGGCTGGGGTGCGCTCCTGGTGCTGCTCGCGGTGGCGGACGTGCCGTACGCGGTGGCGGTGGGCGTGGAACTGCTCCTGGTCGGGGCGGTCCTGGCCCTCGCGGTGCGGCGCGCGGCCGGTGCGGTCGCGATGGCCTGCCTGGCGTGCGCGATGGCGGGGGCCGTGAGCGTGGGACTGCTCGGCCTGGCCGCCGAGCCGGCGACGTACGCGGTGTCGGCGGTACTCGTGGTCCTGTTCGCCGCCTCGGCGGAGCGGTCCGCGGTGCCCGCGGTGAGGTCGGTGCTCTCCTGCGCCTCGGTGCTGTGTGCGGTCGCGCTGCCCTGCGCCGCCGGGGCGTCGCTGGGATGGAGCGCCCCGCACACGGCCCCGCTGGTGCTGGCGGTGCCGGCGGTGACGGTGCTGCTCGGGGCACGGCTGCGGGTGCCCGTGGTGGCGGTCCCGGTCGAACTCACGGGGGCCTTCGCCGCCGTGGTGGCCGTGTGCCTCGCGGTGACGGACGCGCCGTTCCTGGCGCTGGTGCTGGGGCTGTGCGGGGTGCTGGCAGCGGCGACGGCCCTGCGGCCCGAGCGCCGGCGGGTGGCGGGGTATCCGGCGGCGGGGCTGTTCGTGGCGGCGGCGTGGGTACGGCTGGCGGCCTCGGGGGTGGCGGACCCGGAGGCGTACACGCTGCCCGTGTCCCTGGCCGCGTTCGCGGTGGGGTATCTGCGTCGCCGCAGGGATCCGGCCGCGTCCTCGTGGGTGGCGTACGGTCCCGCCCTGTCCGTGACGATGGTGCCGAGCCTGGTGGCGGCGTGGGGCGATCCCCACTGGCTGCGACCGCTGCTGCTCGGGATCGCGGCGCTGGTGGTCACGCTGGTGGGTTCCCGCCTGCGGCTGCGGGCGCCCCTGGTACTGGGCGGTTCGGTGCTGGCGCTGGACGGGCTGCACGAACTGGCCCCCCATGTGGTCCAGGTCTTCGACGCGCTCCCCCGCTGGGCGCCCCCGGCGCTCGCCGGGCTGCTGCTGCTCGCGGTCGGTGCGACGTACGAACAGCGGCTGCGCGACGCGCGCCGGGTGCGGGAGAGCTTCGGCCGGATGCGGTGAGGTCCTGCGGGGCCCGGCGTCAGGGCGCCGGGCCCCAGGGGTCAGGCCGGCATCCGGTCACCGATGAGTGCGAGGTTCTCGATGGCGGCGAGACCGTACAGTGCGGTGTCGTTGGTGTAGACCCAGTTCGCCTCGGAGCCGGGCACGGTGGTGACGGGACCCGTCACCTTCTCGGTCTTCCAGGGGGCGGATTCCTTGTACCCGTCGCTGTTGTAGAACTTCTCCCAGGCGCGGGCGGCGAGCTTCTCGTCGCCCGTCCGGACCGCGGCGTAGGCGTCGAGCCGTGAGTGGCCCTGGAAGAGGATGAGGCTGCCGAAGTCGGAGCCGTAGCGCTCCGCCTGCTCGGCCTTGGTCGCGTTGAAGTAGCGGCAGTAGTCGAGGTAGGCCTCACTGAACTTCGGCATGTCGACCAGGTCGATGAGTTCGGCGCACAGCTCGCCCAGGCCGAACACCGCCGAGAGGTGCGAGACGCTGACGACGGGCTCGTCGGCGACCGCGAACTTCCCGGTGTCGAGGTCGTACAGGCCACTGCCCTGGACGAAGCCGTTGGGCTGGGCGGCGATGGTCTCCATCGTGCCGAGCACGCGGGCCTTCGCCTTCGCGGCCTGTGGTCCGCCGCGCTCCCATTCGGTGAGCCATGCGGAGACCAGTCCGCTCCAGTCGGTGCCGAAGCCGACGGAGAGGGCGTGGCGGTCGGGTGTGTAGGGCTCGGTGCGGATCTTGCGGAGCGGGTCGAGGGCGAGGAACGTCTCGTCGGAGTCGACGTTGGCACGCATCAGGTCGCCGACGCGTTCGTCCGCGGTGAGGAAGTAGTAGAAGCGCCGGTAGGTGGTGTTGGCGATGCGCTGCTGCTTGGCGCTGTCGGCGTAGTGCTGGACGCCGTGCCGGGTGCCCAGGCCCGCCCACTCGCCGAGGTGGTAGACGTCGACCTCGCCGGTGTGCCGGGTCATGGCCTCGGCGAAGCGGAAGATGTCGGCGCGGCCGGAGCGCAGGTAGGCGTACCAGAGCCAGAGGTCGGGCGAGAGCTCGGAGTTGTCCCAGGCGTAGCCGCCGACGTCGTAGCGCCACTGGTGCCGGGCGGGGTCGTAGGAGTGCATGATGTCGCCGTAGTCCCAGAAGCCGTACCAGCGGCGCATCTCGACCTGGTCCTTGTAGTACGTGAACAGGAAGTCCAGGTGGTCCTCGATCTTCGCCTTGGCGGGCGTGGAGCGGTCGACCGGGGAGAAGAGCCCGCCGAAGACGCCCGCGCCGACCATCTGGGACGGCGGCGCCACGAGCTGCGGGAGGGTGCGCACGGTGCGGGTCTGCCGGGCGAGGGCCTCGGCGCCGGGGGTGGAGTCGTTGGCCCAGAAGACGAGTTCGCTGGTGCGCGCGATGCCGTAGGGGGTGCCGAAGCCGGGCTCGTAGTCCTCGTAGGTGATCTCGAGGCCGTCGAGCTGGTCGGCGTAGGTGTCCTGGCCCATGCCGTCGTGGTAGAAGCGCAGGTCCATCGGCTCCGCCTCCGGCGACCAGAGCCAGACGGTGACCTCGGCGGCGTCGGTGTCGGCGCCGCGGATGTCGAGCTGCGCGGGGAACTTCTCCCAGAAGTCGCGGAGTCCGAAGGAGAGTCCGCCGCTCGCCCCGCCCACGTATCCGAAGCCGGAGGCGCGCCGGCCGCCGCCCGCGGCGATCCAGCCGTGGCCCTTCCCGGTGCGCTTGCGCAGCGAGAAGCCGTCGGCGGAGAGCTGGCTGAGGGTGTAGTCGCCCCAGGTGGGAATGCGTCCGAGGCGGCTGGTGACACGCTGGTCCCAGGTGGCGGGGTCGGGGAGCTTCGTGCCCTCGAACTGGGCCGCCTGGACGGCGGCGCCGGGGTCGCGGCGCAGGCCGGTGATGCCCTTGACCGCCTCGCGGAGCATGCCGGTGTCCTCGCCGCCGATGCGGATGTGCCGGTCGTAGGCCTCGTCCCGCAGGGGGACGGTGAAGCGGACGCCGAGGCCCCGGATGAAGTCGCCGCTCGCCTTTCCGGGCTCCTGGGTGCCGTCGAAGGTGATGGTGTGCACCATCCGGAACGACTCGGCGCCGGCGTAGAAGTAGAGCCGGACGGAGAAGGGCAGCCAGGAGCGCCTGCCCCGGCGGTGCTTGCCCTCGATGCGGACGACGGCGCGGACGGGGCCGCTCTGTTCCACCTCGGCGGTGGTGACGGCACTCTCGAACCGCTCGTACGTCTCGCGTCCCTGGTCGCCGTCCTCGATCTCGCCCTGGCGGATCAGGACGAGCCGGCCGTCCTTGGCGATCTCGGTGGAGCCGCGGGTGAGGGAGGTGATCAGCGAGGTACCGGACCTGCCGATCTTCGCGGTGACGACTCCGGTGGAGACGCTGATATTCCCGCCGGAGTGCTTCACGGTGACCTTGCGGGCGGGTGCGGCGGGCGTGCCCGGGGCCAGGACGAACTTCTCGGCGCCCGCCGCTTCCGGGCCGACGGCGTGCGCGGTCCACTTGGCGGAACCGTCCGGCCAGGTGGCGGTGGTCCACGACTGCACGGGGACGTCCTTGCCGTCCTCGGTGGACAGCGTGAACGTCTGGTCCTTGGCGTGCTGCCCCTTGGGCCAGGGCACGCCGAGGGTGGAGCCGGGGGCCGCGCCGAGGCCGCCGGACTCGAGCCAGGTCAGGGAGACCGGTTCTGCAGTCTTCCCCTCTCCCTGGGCGGCCGAGGCGGGAGCGGTGCCGAGGGACCAGCTGAACTGTGCGGCCGCGCCGGCCGCTGCCGCGGCCTTCAGGAGCGTCCTGCGGGGCATCCTGGACATGGGTGTGCCTCTCTCCGTGCGGATTTCGGAACAGGGGACGAGCGGGGGGTGCGGGTCAGCGGGAGAGCTCGCGCTGCCGTACGGCGGTGGCCGCGGCGGCGACGGACCCGAGGACGGGGACGGCCAGCGGCAGGACCAGGGCGCCGGACAGCACGACGACGGCCATCCCGCAGACGAGGAGCAGGGATCCGGCGGGGTCGGTGACCGTGGTCCGGCCCGCCTCCGCGAGGAGGCCGGGCCAGCGGGCGCCGGGCTCCCAGCACGAGGCGGCGCGTACCACTGCGACCAGGAACCCGATCATGGCGACGATGCCGACGGCTCCCACGAGCGGACCGCCGGGCAGCCCCGCCCGGACGGCGGCCAGGTCGAGCAGAAGCAGGGCCGCGGCGGCCCAGACGGCCGCGCCGACGAGCCATCCGCCGCGGGCGGCGGCCCGGGCGTCGTACGCGAACTCGCGCAGGCCGCCGCGCTCACCGGCGAGGTAGCGCCGCAGGTGCCGGGTTCCCGCGGCGAAGGCCGCGGGGAAGGTGAGCACCGGCAGGGCGGCGACGGCGATCCAGACACCGACGAGCAGGCATTCGGAGAACAGGGCGAAGCGTCCCATGAGGCGCGAACGCCTGCCCGAGGTACGGGTCTTGGTCGCCACGGCGCGTCAGCCCTTCAGGCCGGAGGTGGCCATGCCGTCGATCAGGTAGCGCTGGAAGGCCACGAAGAAGGCCAGCACCGGCAGCAGGGCCACCAGGGACATGGCGATCATGCCGCCGTAGTCGGCCACCGCGTCCTGGTCGATGAACATCTTCAGCCCCATGGAGACGGTGTACTTGCCGGGCTCGTTGAGATACAGCAGCGGGCCCATGAAGTCGTTCCAGGCGTTGATGAAGGTGAAGATCGCGCTGGTGACGAGGGCCGGCCTGCAGAGCGGCATGACGATGGACCAGTAGGTCCTCAGATGCCCGCAGCCGTCCAGCCTGGCCGCCTCGTCGAGTTCCTTGGGCAGGCCGCGCATGAACTGCACCATCAGGAAGACGAAGAAGGCGTCCGTGGCCAGGTACTTGCCGATCAGCAGCGGGGTGAAGGTGTTGATCAGCTCCAGCTTCTGGAAGAGCACGTACTGCGGAATGATCAGTACGTGGTACGGCAGCAGGAGGGTGCCGATCATGATGGTGAACATGATGGTGCGGCCGGCGAACCGGACCTTCGCGAAGGCGTAGGCGGTGAGCGAGCACGACAGCACCACGCCGACCACCGAACCGAGCGCGATATACGTCGAGTTCAGGAAGAACGTCGAGATCGGGATGTCCGCGATGCCCTCGGTGAGCCGCGTGTAGTTGTCACCGATGGGATCGGCCGGAAACAGGTCCAGGGCACCGATGATCTCGGTGCTGGGCTTGAACGAGGCGCCGATCGTCCACACCACCGGGTACAGGACCACGGCGAGGACGACGAGCGCGCCGAGGTGCCAGGCGAGCGCCCCGGGTCCCCGGCGGCGTAGGGCTGCTGACAGGAGGCTCATCGGCCGCCCTCCTCGTAGTGCACCCAGCGCTTCTGGGACCAGAACAGCACGGCGGTGACCAGGCCGACGGCGAGCAGCAGCAGCCATCCCATGGCGGAGGCGAAGCCCATGCGGCTGTTCACGAAGCCCTGTTCGTACAGGTAGCAGGTGTAGACGAGCGTGGCGTCGGCCGGTCCGCAGCTGCCGTTGCTGACGATGTAGGCCGAGCCGAAGATCTGGAAGGAGTGGATGGTCTCCAGCAGGACGTTGAAGAACAGCACCGGCGAGATCATCGGCAGGGTGATGTGGAAGAACCTGCGCCAGGGACCGGCGCCGTCGACCTCAGCCGCCTCGTACAGCTCCCGCGGGACCTGCTTGAGTCCGGCGAGGAAGATGACCATCGGCGCACCGAACTGCCAGACCGTGAGGGCGATCAGCGCGTAGATGATCATGCCGGGGTCGCCGATCCAGCCGCCGGCCTCGACGCCGAACACCTTCTGCGTACGGTCCACCAGTGCGTCGTCGGAGAACAGCGCGCGCCAGACGATGGCCGCCGAGACGCTCGCGCCGATCAGGGACGGGGCGTAGAAGGCCGCCCGGTAGAACGACTGCCCCCACCGCTTCTGGGCGAGCAGCATGGCGACGGCGAGGGCAGCGGCCAGCTTGATCGGGGTGCCGATCAGGACGTACCAGGAGGTGACCTTGACGGACTGGCGCCACCGGGGGTCGGCGAACATGTCGGTGAAGTTCCGCAGGCCGATCCAGCGGGGCGCTTCGAACAGGTTGTACTCGGTGAACGACAGGTACAGCGAGAACACCATGGGCCCGGCGATCAGGAACAGGAAGCCGGCGATCCAGGGCGACATGAACAGATAGCCGGCCAGGTTCTCCCGCCGGTCCCGCCGCTTGACGTCGGCGGGCGGCGCGTCTCCTGCGGGACCGTTACGCCCGGCGGCGGAGCGGTCGTCCCCGGGGGTGAGTACGCCCGGGGAGGTGTGGATGTGGGTCACCACGGTCCTCTCAGTTCGAGGCGAGGGCGGTCTTCGCCTCGGAGAAGAACTGCTTGACTGCGTCCTTCGGCGAGGCCTTGCCCAGGGACAGGTCGGCGCCGATGCGCAGGAAGGCCGCCTCGACCACGTCCGCACCGGCCGGGTGCGGGGTGATGGGCTCCAGGAGGTCCGCGTCGGCGATCTTGGTCTCGAAGTCGGCGACGGCCCTGTTCGGCGCGTCGGTGGGCTCGTACGCCTCGAACTGCGAGGTGGTGGCGGGCACTCCGCGGTCGTAGCCCATGATCCTGGCGACCTCGGGGTCGTGGGTCATGAAGCTGATGAAGGTCGCCACCTCGGCGGGGTGCTTGGTGCGCGCCGTACCGCTCAGCATCAGCGAGCCCAGGTACTGGCCGGTCCTCTTGCCGTCGGTGCTGGGGATGGGGGCGAGGCCGTACTTCCCCTTGCCCTCAGCGCTGTAGCGGACCGAGAAGTTGTCCCAGTTGAACTCGCCTCCGGATATCCCCCGCGCGACGGGGAGGGCGGGCTTGATCTGCTCGATCTTCTTCTGGTCGGCGTAGACGCCGGACTCGACCCGCGCGAGCGCCTCGGTCCAGTAGGGCAGCAGCTCGGCCTCGCCGAAACCCATGCCGTCGTCGGTGAAGAACGCCTTGCCGTTCTGGCGGAGGATCAGGTCGTAGAGGTACATCACGCCGTGCGGGCCGGAGTCACCGGCGATGCCCTGGCTGCTCTTGATCTTCTGCAGGCCGGCGTACCAGTCGTCCCAGGTCCAGCCGATCTCCGGGGTGACACCGGCATTCTCGTAGACCTGCTCGTCGATGACGAGGGCCATCGAGTTGCTGCCCACCGGCACACCCAGCAGCTTGCCGTCGATCTCGGCGAACTTCTCGAGGCCGGAGCGGAAGCCGGTGAGGTCGAGGTTGCCCTTCTCGGCCTGGGGCTTCAGGTCGAGGAGGACGTTCTTCGCCTCGTACTTGCGCAGGAAGGTCACGGCGTTCTGGATGACGTCCGGGGGGTTGCCGCCGGCCGCCTGGGTGTTGAACTTCTTCCAGAAGTCCGGGTACTGCTGGAAGTCCGTCTTCACCTTGATCTTCGGGTGCTTCTTCTCGAAGAGGGCGACGCAGCTCTGGACCTTCTTGGCCCGGTCGTCCGCGCCCCACCACGAGTGCCGGATGGTGACCGGCCCGCCCGAACCGCTGCCGCCCGAGCCGCAGCCCGCCGCGGTCAGTCCGAGACCGGCCGCCGAGAGGCCGGCCAGCTTCAGCAGCTGCCGCCTGTCCATGCCGTCGTTCCGAGACATAGCTCGCCCCCACCAGTTCGCATTGAATCGTTTTAGAAAGCGCTTGCCGGGCCAAAGTAGGGAGCGGCACCGGGGACGTCAACGGTTAGGGAGAAATTTCGGCGGTGTGACGACGGGCCGAACAAGCGGAGGCACTGGACGGCCGGACAGGAGCAGGCGCGGACAGCGACGGGCGCACAGGGAAACGCCGATGGCCCGGAAGCTTCTCGGAAGCTTCCGGGCCATCGGACCGGGGTGGGCGATACTGGGTTCGAACCAGTGACCCCTTCGGTGTGAACGAAGTGCTCTCCCACTGAGCTAATCGCCCCGGCGCACCGCAAACATTACCCCATGTCAGCGGCGCCTTCGGACCACCGTCCGGTCACTGCTCGATCTTCCACGGCATCACGATGCCGAACTTCCAGACGTAGACCCCGACCAGCACGGCGATGATCACGAGCCCCACCGCGGTGAGGGCGATGTTGCGCCGCCGGACCTCGGGGTCGAGAGCGCGCTGGGCGGCCTCCGTGACCTTGCGACGGGTCCAGCGCAGGACGAGCTGCGCCCAGACGAATTCGGTCGCCCAGATCGCCATGCCACCGAAGATCACCAGCCACCCCGGGCCGGGCAGCGGCAGCATCACGATGCCCGCCCCGACCACGGCGAGACCGACGAGGAAGATCCCGACCTGCCAGCTCAGATGAAGCACCCTCGACGCCCGGATGAATCCGGGCGCCCGCGAGCCCAGCTCGCGCTCCGCCGTGATCTCGTCCCCCGCAGCGGAATCGGACGCCACCGCTGCGGCGACCTCGCTCCGCTCGTCACTCTCCGCGTTCATGATTCCCAACCTACCGGAATCGCGATCGTCACCGGAATGGACGCATGACCCAAAGTTACACACCCCTGGACGAGGGACCTGAAGCATCACAAATAGGTCAGAGGGGTTTACAACGCCACCGTAGGTGGCATGTCGACTTCGCCGACGTGCGAATCCCCGAGCGCACACTGAGCGAAAGGCCCTGGCGCTTATGAACACCACGGTCAGCTGCGAGCTGCACCTGCGCCTCGTTGTGTCGAGCGAGTCCTCACTGCCTGTACCCGCGGGCCTGCGGTATGACACGGCCGACCCCTATGCCGTGCACGCCACCTTCCACACCGGAGCGGAGGAGACGGTCGAATGGGTTTTCGCCCGTGACCTCCTCGCCGAGGGGCTGCACCGGCCCACCGGCACCGGAGACGTCCGCGTCTGGCCATCACGAAGTCACGGTCAAGGCGTCGTCTGCATCGCACTGAGCTCCCCGGAGGGCGAAGCCCTGCTGGAAGCCCCGGCAAGGGCCCTGGAGTCGTTCCTGAAGAGGACCGACGCCGCGGTACCGCCCGGCACCGAGCATCGTCACTTCGACCTCGATACGGAGCTCTCGCACATCCTGGCCGAGAGCTGAGCCAGGCAGAGAGCTG
>NZ_NEUF01000058.1 GCF_002910915.1 Streptomyces sp. SM10
ACGTCGGGTGGCGCGGCAGGGTCGCCGGGCGCCGCGACGGTGTCTTTCCCGGACCGGTCGGCGAGCAGCCGGCGCCAGCGGCCGAGCCGGGCGAAGGGCCAGAGCACCCCGAGGGCGATCAGGGTGTAGATCACGTTGACGACGGCCTGGCTCTGGTAGATCTCGCCGCCCGCGACCGAGGCGACGAGGATCAGGACGGGCCGGACGACCGGCACCCCGTCCTTCCACACGAGGAGTTCGGCGAGACCTCCCGCGGCGGCGGTGGCCAGGGCGAGGGAGGGCTGCCCCCGGCCGGCGACATGGCGGCGGAAGAGCTCCGTCCAGTTGCCCAGGCGCCCGCATCCGTAGACCAGGAGCCCGAAGAGGACGGCCTCGTAGACGGTGAGGGCGTCGGCGCCCTCGATCGTCCGGGGCCCGCCGAACGTACCGGCGTACCACCAGTCCCCGGGGGTGAACAGCTTCAGCGGGACGAGGCGGTAGGGGATGTACCCGTTGCGCCAGAGGGACCACAGGAGCAGCCCGCTGAGCACGGAGATGAGCGCGCCGACCAGCAGCGAGCGGTCGGAGACACCCTCGGGGGTCTCGGGCGGGCGCGGGGTGTGCCCGTAGCGCCATACGCCGGGTTCCCGGACGGGGCGCGGGGTGCGCAGCCATGCCCCGACGCCGTCCTCCCCCGTCCCCGTCCCCGTCGGCGGGTGCCGGGGGTTCGGGGCGTACGCGGGAGGCGGTGGCGCCGCGGGTGGTGGCCCCGCGGGGCGGGGCACCCGGTCCGCGCCCGTGCCCCGTGCGTCGTACGTGCCTTCGGTGTCCATGAACCCCTGCCCCCTGACCAGCCAGGTCCGCCTTCTGCACCGGCCAATCTAGTGCCCGGGCACGGGGAGTTCAGCCATGCGGCCGCACGGCCCGGCGAAGACGCCGCCGAAGGGCCTTGCCGGGGTATCTGTCCGTCGCGGACAAGGACACGTTCCCACCACTCCCGATCGGAGCATGACCGGTGCCCGCACCCGCCCCTAGCCTGCAGAAACAGAAGCGTCCGAAACACCCCCAGGAGCCCCGCATGTCCGACATCCCGCAGGAGCGCCGCGTCCTCACCGCCATCCCCGGCCCGAAGTCGGCGGAGCTGCAGGCCCGCCGTGTCGCGGCCGTGGCCGCAGGCGTGGGTTCCACCCTGCCGGTCTTCACCGCCCGGGCAGGCGGCGGGATCATCGAGGACGTGGACGGCAACCGGCTGATCGACCTCGGCTCCGGCATCGCCGTGACCTCGGTCGGCGCGTCCGCCGAAGCGGTCGTGCGCCGCGCCTCGGCGCAGCTCGCCGACTTCACGCACACCTGCTTCATGGTCACGCCGTACGAGGGGTACGTCGAGGTCTGCGAGCAGCTCGCCGAGCTGACGCCGGGCGACCACGCGAAGAAGTCCGCGCTGTTCAACTCGGGCGCCGAGGCCGTCGAGAACGCGGTGAAGATCGCCCGTGCGTACACCAAGCGCACCGCGGTCGTCGTCTTCGACCACGGGTACCACGGCCGCACGAACCTCACCATGGGCATGACGGCGAAGAACATGCCGTACAAGCAGGGCTTCGGCCCGTTCGCCCCCGAGGTCTACCGCGTGCCGGTGGCGTACGGCTACCGCTGGCCGACCGGCGCGGAGAACGCCGGCGCCGAGGCGTCCGCGCAGGCCATCGACGAGATCACCAAGCAGATCGGCGCGGAGAACGTCGCCGCGATCATCATCGAGCCGGTCCTCGGCGAGGGCGGCTTCATCGAGCCGGCCAAGGGCTTCCTCCCGGCGATCGCGCAGTTCGCCGCGGACAACGGCATCGTCTTCGTCGCGGACGAGATCCAGTCCGGCTTCTGCCGCACCGGCCAGTGGTTCGCGTGCGAGGACGAGGGCATCGTGCCCGACCTGATCACCACGGCCAAGGGCATCGCGGGCGGCCTCCCGCTCTCCGCCGTCACCGGCCGCGCGGAGATCATGGACGCGGCGCACGCGGGCGGCCTCGGCGGCACGTACGGCGGCAACCCGGTGGCCTGCGCGGGTGCGCTCGGCGCCATCGAGACGATGCGCGAGCTGGACCTGAACGGGAAGGCCAAGCGCATCGAGGAGGTCATGAAGGGCCGCCTCCGCGAGATGCGGTCGAAGCTGCCGAACGGCGACATCATCGGTGACATCCGCGGCCGCGGCGCCATGATCGCGATCGAGCTGGTGAAGCCGGGCACGAAGGAGCCCGACGCCGCCGCCGCCGGAGCCCTGGCCAAGGCCTGCCACGCCGAGGGCGTACTGGTGCTGACGTGCGGCACCTACGGCAACGTCCTGCGCTTCCTGCCGCCGCTCGTCATCGGCGAGGACCTGCTGAACGAGGGCCTGGACGTCATCGAGCAGGCGTTCGCCCAGATCTGATCCGTTCGATCCGCGCCGACGCCGGCCGCCGCTCCGGGAGCGGCGGCCGGCGTCGGAGTGAGGGCGTGTGAAGAAGGTGTGCGGGGGCCATGGCGGGTTACGGTTGCCGCTTCCGGCGGCTCCTCCCTCTGACGTACGGTTTTCCCAGATGAGAGAAACACCCCGCCCGCAGGGGACTGCGGGTGATGCCGGGCCGGGGCTCCCCCAGCGCCGTTCCGGCCGTGCCATCGCGCACACCGCTGGAGCTTCGGGCTCCGGGACTCCTCACCGATCGGATGGCCGCTCGCCCCACACCCCCCGGGGCGCGCGGCAAACCGATCCGACCGGCCACCTCGGAACAATCCCCCCTGTTCCCCGGTGGCCGGTTCTTCTCGTTGTGACCCTCGTGTCGGCGGCGGCGCTCTTCGCCGTGATCACCTGGCAGGTGCTGGCCGACGGCCCCCTGCTGGGTCCCGACGAGCGGCTCGGCCTGGAGCTGGCCGGCCGCGGCCCCGCCCCTCTCGCCGATCTCTTCGCCGACCTCGGCAACATGCAGGTCGCCGTTCCCGTGCTCGCGTGCGCGGTCGTCGTGGCCTGGCTCCGCCGCGCCAGGCGCGCCGCGCTCCGTGCCGTCCTGGCCATGGCGGCCGTTCCGGCGCTCGTCGTCCCGCTCAAGCTGTGGACGGACCGTCAGGGACCGCTGACGGAGGCGACGGGCTACTACCCCTCGGGCCACACGACCACGGCGATGGTGGCGTACGGCGCGGCGGCCATGCTGCTGGCCCCGTACCTGCGGCGGAGATGGGTGACGCTCGTCGCCGCCGTCCTGCTGACGGCGGCGACGAGCGTCGGTCTGGTGCTGCGCGGCTACCACTGGCCGCTGGACGTGGTGGCCGGCTGGTGCCTGAGCGGGGTGCTGCTGCTCGCCCTGCGGGCGGGCGGCGGGAGCGGTCAGCCTCCGAAGTAGGCGTCGAAGTTCTTCGAGAACTCCCAGTTGTTGAAGCGGTCCCAGTTGATGGACCAGGTCATCAGGCCGCGCAGCCCGCTCCACGTGCCGTGCGTCTGGTAGGTGCCGCAGTCGGTCTTCTTCGTGAGGCAGTTCAGCGCCTTGGTGACCTCGGCGGGCGAGGTGTGTCCGTTGCCCGCCTGGGTGGAAGCGGGAAGACCGAAGGCGACCTGCTCGGGGCGGAGCGCCGGGAAGACCTTGGTCTGGTCACCCGCGACGGGGAAGCCGGTGAGCAGCATGTCGGTCATGGCGATGTGGAAGTCGGCGCCGCCCATCGAGTGGTACTGGTTGTCCAGGCCCATGATCGAGCCCGAGTTGTAGTCCTGGACGTGCAGCAGGGTCAGGTCGTCGCGCAGGGCGTGGATGACGGGCAGGTAGGCGCCGGCGCGCGGGTCCTGGCCGCCCCAGGGACCGGAGCCGTAGTACTGGTAGCCGAGCTGCACGAAGAAGGTCTCGGGGGCCATGGTGAGAACGAAGTCGTCGCCGTACTTGGCCTTGAGGGTCTTCACCGCGGAGATGAGGTTGACGATCACCGGGGTCGTCGGGCTGCGGAAGTCGGTGTCACCCGTGGCGAGCGAGAGCGAGTGGCCCTCGAAGTCGATGTCCAGACCGTCCAGCCCGTAGGTGTCGATGATCTTGCTGACGGAGGTGACGAAGGTGTCGCGGGCCGCGGTCGAGGCGAGCTGCACCTGGCCGTTCTGGCCGCCGATCGAGATCAGCACCTTCCTGCCCGCGGCCTGCTTGGCCTTGATGGCCGCCTTGAACTCCGCCTCGCTCTCCACGCCCGGGCACTCGGCGACCGGGCAGAGCGAGAAGCGGATGTCGCCGGAGGTGACGGAGGTGGGCTCGCCGAAGGCCAGGTTGATGACGTCCCACGAGTCGGGCACGTCGGCCATCCGGGTGTAGCCGGAACCGTTGGCGAAGCTGGAGTGGAGGTAGCCGACGAGCGCGTGGGCCGGAAGACCCGCGTCGCTCCCTCCACCGCCGCCGCCCGCCGCCGTGGTGATGTTCACTGCGGCCGACTTCGGTGACTCGCCCGCCGCGTTGACGGCGGTGACCTGGAAGCTGTGCGCGGACGACGCCGCCAGCCCGGTCACGGTCGCCGAGGTCCCCGTGGTGTCGAGGACCTTCGTACCGGACCGGTAGACGCGGTAGCCGGTGGCGCCGGCGGAGGCGGTCCAGGACAGGGGGACGGAGGAGGCGGTGGGGGTGCCGGCCTTGAGCCCCGTCGGGGCGGCCGGCACGGCGACGGGGTCGCCTCCGGGGCCCGTCAGGGACAGGTCGTCGGCGTAGTAGGCCGGAGTGCCGTACCAGCCGTGGGTGTAGACCGTCACGGAGGTCGTCGAGGGGCCGGTCCTGAAGGTGGTCGTGAGCTTCTGGTACGCACCGGCGGACTGGGTCCAGGTGGAGACGTCGGTCGTGCCGGTGCCGGACGCCCCGAGGTAGACGTAGGTTCCCTGCACCCAGGCGCCGAGCGTGTAGGTGGAGCCGGGTTTCACGGTCACCGTCTGGGAGCAGCGGGCGTTGTCGCTGCCGGCCGGTGTCGCCTTCAGCGCCGAGGTCCCGCCGTGGACGGGTGCGCTGACGGCGACTCCGCTGCCGCCGGAGCAGGACCAGCCGTCCAGGCCCGCCTCGAAGCCGCCGTTGCGGGCGAGGTCGGCGTCGGCCGCGGCGGCCGCGGGCGCCGTGGCGACGAGGGCGCCCGCGGCGAGAAGGGCCGCCGAGAATGCGGCGATGAGTCCGGAAGGTCTCACGGATGGTCCGCTACGTTCCACAACTGCCTCCGTGCAAGGGGGGAATTGAGCCGTCCGCGCACAACATGGTCCAGACCAATCAGGTTGTCAAGACCTCTGACGGCGGCTCACCCCCCTTCTCCACGCGTGCCTCGGACCGCCGCCGCCTCGTGCAGTGCCAGCTCCAGGAGGGTCGCGTCGGTGAGTGTGCCGGAGCCGTCCGGCGGGATCAGCCATCGCACCCCGCCCACGGTGCTGCCCGGCCGGGGGACGACGATCCACGTCCCCCGGCCGACGCCCCTGATGCCCGTCCCGACCCAGCGGGCCGCGGTCCCCGGGGGGACGAAGAAGCCCATCCGGGCCTCACCGAAGTCCGCGAGAACGGGCCCCGGCCGGTCGACGAGACGCGTGAGGACATCGAGCGTCGGATAGCCGAGCTCACTCGGGACGATCAGCACGTCCCACCGTTTCCCCGCCGGAAGGAGCGCCATCCCCTGCGGATTGCGCTCCCACTCCCTGCGGCAGGCACCCGGATCCGGTGCCACCGATACGAGCCATGCGACCGCGGCTTTCGCCCCCGTGCCGGCCATGGACTGCCTCCCTCTCCCCGTGGACACCGGCAGGGTTCTGCCGGTGTGTTCACGGGAGAGAGCGCGCGGGGAGCGGATCATGACGCGGGTTCGGGCATCCGTCTCCGGTGACCTGCGTCACCGGGCGGTCAGCTGTCGAAGCCGAGGCCCAGCCCGTCCATGGCCTTCAGCCACAGGTTGCGGCGTCCGCCGTTGCTGTCGGCACGGGCGAGGGACCGCTTGGTGATCTCGATCCCGGCCCAGGCGAAGGGCTCCGGCGGGAACGGCATCGGCTTGGACCTGACCATCTCCAGCCGGGTCCGCTCGGTCTCCTCGCCGGAGAGCAGGTCGAGCATCACCTCCGCACCGAACCGGGTGGAGCCGACGCCCAGGCCCGTGTATCCGGCGGCGTACGCGACGCGGCCCCGGTGGGCCGTCCCGAAGAACGCGGTGAATCGGGAGCAGGTGTCGATCGCACCGCCCCAGGCATGCGAGAAACTCAGCCCGGAGAGCTGCGGGAAACACTCGAAGAACTGTCCGGCGAGCTTCAGGAACGTCTCGGGCCGCTGGTCCAGATCGGCATCGAGGCGGCCCCCGTACGGATAGATCGCGTCGTATCCGCCCCACAGGATCCGGTTGTCCGCGGACATCCGGAAGTAGTGGAACTGATTCGCGGTGTCACCGAGCCCCTGGCGGCCCTTCCAGCCGATGGAGGCGAGTTGCTCCGGGGTGAGCGGCTCGGTCATCAGGGCGTAGTCGTAGACCGGCACGGTGTACGACCGGACACGCTTGACCAGCGAGGGGAAGACGTTGGTCCCGAGCGCGACCCGGCCGGCGAAGACCCGGCCGTAGGGGGTGCGGACCGCCGTGCCGGGGCCCGAGCGGGCGAGGTCCAGGCCCCGGGTGTGCTCGTAGATCCGCACGCCGAGGTCCAGACAGGCCCGCTTGAGACCCCAGGCGAGCTTGGCCGGGTGCAGCATGGCGACGCCGCGCCGGTCCCAGAGGCCGCCGAGGAAGGTGGGCGAGTCGACCTGGGCGCGCACGGCGTCGCGGTCGAGGAACTCCACGCCGGTGATGCCGAGCTTCTGCATCTCCTCGTGCCATTCCCGCAGCTCCTGGAGCTGATGGGGCTGGGTCGCGACGTCGATCTCACCGGTCCGCTCGAACTCGCAGTCGATGCCGTAGCGGGCGACGGCCTCCTCGATGGCGTCGAGGTTCCTCCCCCCGAGCTCCTCCAGCGTGCCGATCTCGTCCGGCCAGCGCTCAAGGCCGTTGGCCAGGCCGTGGGTCAGGGAAGCCGCGCAGAAGCCGCCGTTGCGGCCCGAGGCGGCCCATCCCACCTCGTCGCCCTCGATCAGGACGACGTCGCGCCCGGGGTCCCTCTCCTTGGCCAGCAGCGCGGTCCACAGCCCGCTGTAGCCGCCGCCGACGACCAGGAGGTCGCAGTGCTCGTCCCCGGTCAGGGACGGGAGTGCCGGGGGCCTTGCCGGGTCGTCGAGCCAGTAGGACACGGGGCGCGTGTCGGACAGTGATCGTGCTGCGGTACGCATGGCATCCGGGGCCATGGTTTCCAACTCCTTCGGGTTCTATCTTCCCGCATTGTTCTTCCGCCGGTTGGCTATGAGCTGACCGGCGAGAACCACCGCCACGGCGATGACGAACATGGCCGTGCCGATGACGTTGATCTGCACAGGGGTTCCACGCTGGGCCGATCCCCAGACGAACATGGGGAAGGTGACCGTGGAGCCCGCGTTGAAATTGGTGATGATGAAATCGTCGAAGGAGAGCGCGAAGGCGAGAAGCGCTCCCGCGGCGATGCCGGGCGCGGCGATCGGGAGGGTCACCCGGACGAATGTCTGGACGGGGCCCGCGTAGAGGTCGCGGGACGCTTCCTCCAGCCTCGGGTCCATCGACATCACCCGTGCCTTGACCGCCGTCACCACGAAGCTCAGGCAGAACATGATGTGGGCGATCAGGATGGTCCAGAAGCCGAGCCGGGCACCCATGTTGAGGAAGAGCGTGAGCAGCGAGGCCGCCATGACGACTTCGGGCATGGCCATCGGCAGGAAGATCAGCGAGTTGATCGTGGACCGCGCCCGGAACCGGTAGCGGACCAGCGCGAAGGCGATCATGGTGCCGAGCGCGGTGGCCCCCAGCGTCGCCCAGAACGCGATCTGGAGCGAGAGGGACAGGGAGCCGCACATGTCGGCGACGCCGCAGGGGTCCTTCCACGCGTCCAGGGAGAACTCACGCCAGGCGTAGTTGAAGCGCCCCTTCGGCTTGTTGAAGGAGAACACCATCACGACGGCGTTCGGCAGGATCATGTACGCGAGGGTCAGCAGCCCCGCGAGCACGACCAGGTTCCGGCGTGTCCATCGGAGTACGGGCATCAGACCAGGTCCTCCGTACCGGAGCGGCGGATGTAGACGGTGACCATCAGCAGGACGACCGCCATGAGGATGAACGAGAGGGCGGCGGCCGTCGGATAGTCCAGGACCCGCAGGAACTGGCTCTGGATGACGCTGCCGACCATCTTGGTGTCGGTGGAGCCGAGGAGTTCCGCGTTGACGTAGTCGCCGCTGGCCGGGATGAAGGTCAGCAGGGTGCCCGAGACCACTCCGGGCATGGAGAGCGGGAAGGTCACCTTGCGGAAGGTGGTGGCGGGGGTGGCGTAGAGGTCACCCGCCGCCTCGTGCAGCCGTCCGTCGATCCGCTCCAGGGAGGTGTAGAGCGGAAGGATCATGAACGGCAGGAAGTTGTACGTGAGACCGCAGACGACGGCCATCGGAGTGGCCAGGACGCGGTTGTTCTCGGTCCAGCCGAGCCAGCTGGTGACGTCCAGGACGTGCAGGGTGCCGAGCACGTCCACGACAGCGCCGCCGTCGGCGAGGATCGTCTTCCAGGCGAGCGTGCGGATCAGGAAGCTGGTGAAGAACGGGGCGATGACCAGCACGAGCACCAGGTTGCGCCAGCGGCCGGCCTTGAAGGCGATCAGATACGCCAGCGGATACCCGAGCAGCAGGCAGAGGATCGTGGCGGTGCCCGCGTACAGCAGGGACCGGATGAACTGCGGGTAGTAGTCCCGCAGTGCGTCCACGTACGTCCGGAAGTGCCAGGTGACCTCGAAGCCCTTCTCCAGCGAGCCGGTCTGCACCGAGGTCGACGCCTGGTAGACGAGCGGCAGGGCGAAGAAGACGACCAGCCACAGGACGCCGGGGAGCAGCAGCCAGTAGGGCACGAGCCGTTTGCGGGTGGAGGGCTTGCGGAGCTTCGGCTCACCGGGTCCGGTGGGCGGCGCGGGCGGCGCCTCGGTGAGGCTCACGCCGCGTCCTCCACGCTCGCGGCGCCGGCGTCGATGTCCTGGTCCGCGTCGAGCCCGAAGGTGTGGGCGGGGTTCCAGTGCAGGACGACCTCGGAGCCGGGGAGGAGGCCCTCGCGCCGGTCGACGTTCTGCTCGTACACCTGGAGGGTCTTTCCGGCCGGGCTCTCCACGACGTACTGGGTCGAGACGCCGATGAAGCTGGAGTCAACGACGCGGCCGGTGACACGGTTGCGCCCGGCGGCTATCGCGTCCGCGTCGTCCGCGTGGGCGAGGGAGATCTTCTCGGGCCGGATGCCGAGCAGGAGACGTCCGCCGGTGGTGGCCGGCGCCTGGCACCGCTCGCTCGGCAGGGTGAGCTTCCCGCCGCCCGCCTCGACGACGATCTCGCCGCCGGTGGAGACGATCTCGCCGCCGATGAGGTTGGAGGTGCCGAGGAAGTTCGCGACGAACGTGCTGCGCGGGTTCTCGTAGAGGTCCGCGGGTGCGCCGAGCTGCTCGACCCGGCCGCCGTTCATCACCGCGACGGTGTCGGCCATGGTCATGGCCTCCTCCTGGTCGTGCGTGACGTGGACGAAGGTGATCCCGACCTCGGTCTGGATGCGCTTGAGCTCCAGCTGCATCTGGCGGCGCAGCTTGAGGTCGAGGGCGCCGAGGGGCTCGTCGAGGAGGAGGACCTGGGGGTGGTTGATGAGCGCGCGGGCCACGGCGACGCGCTGCTGCTGCCCGCCGGAGAGCTGGTGCGGCTTGCGGTGGGCGAAGTCGCCGAGCTGGACGAGGTCCAGCATCTCGCCGACCTGCTTCTTCACGGACTTGATGCCGCGCCGGCGGAGCCCGAAGGCGATGTTCTCGCTGACGTCGAGGTGCGGGAAGAGCGCGTAACTCTGGAAGACGGTGTTGACGGGCCTCTTGTACGGGGGCAGGCCGGTGATGTCGCGGCCGCCCAGCGAGACGGTGCCGGTGGTCGCCTCCTCCAGGCCGGCGATCATCCGCAGGGTGGTGGTCTTGCCGCAGCCGGACGCGCCGAGCAGGGCGAAGAAGGAGCCCTCCGGGACGGTCAGGTCGAGGGGGTGCACTGCGGTGAAGGAGCCGTAGGTCTTGCTGATCCCGGTGAGTCGGACGTCGCCGCCCGCTGTCTGCTGCTGTGTCATGGGTCGCGGTCCCAGTGGTGTCGGGGGAGATCGGGAGGGGAGGCGGGGGTTCAGGCGCCGATGAGCTTGGCGAACTTCTCTTCGTACGCCGTCTCTTCCTCGGAGCTGAGGGAGCGGAAGGCACGTGACTTCGCGGCCATCGCCCTGTCCGGGAGGATCAGCGTGTTGGAGGCCATGGACGCGTCGATCTTCGCGAGCTCCGTGCCTACCCCGTCCACGGGACAGACGTAGTTGATGTAGGCGGCGAGCTGGGCGGCGACCGGGAGCTCGTAGTAGTAGTCCATGAGCTTCTCGGCGTTGGTCTTGTGCCGCGCCTTGGCCGGGACCAGCATGTTGTCGCTCGAGGTGATGTAACCGGCGGACGGGATGGCGAACTTGATGTCCGGGTTGTCGGCCTGGAGCTGGATGATGTCACCGGCCCAGGCCACGCAGGCCGCGATGTCGCCCTTGCTGAGGTCGGCGGTGTAGTCGTTGCCGGTGAAGCGGCGTATCTGCTTCTTGTCGACGCCCTTCTGGAGCCGGCCTATGGCGGCGTCGTAGTCGGCGTCGGTGAAGGAGCCCGGGTCCTTGCCCATGTCCAGGAGCGTCATGCCGACCGAGTCGCGCATCTCGGAGAGGAAGGAGACCTTCCCCTTGAGCTTCGGGTCGTCGAGCAGCTGGGTGATGGAGTCGACCTTGCGGCCGCCGGTCGCCTTCTCGTTGTAGGCGATGACGGTCGGGATGCCGGTCCAGGGATAGGAGTAGGCGCGTCCGGGGTCCCAGTCGGGGGTACGGAACTGGGGCGACAGGTTCGCGAAGGCGTGCGGGAGGTTCGCGTGGTCGAGCTTCTGCGCCCAGCCCAGCCGGATGATGCGGGCGGCGAGCCAGTCCGTCACGATGATGAGGTCGCGGCCGGTGTCCTGGCCCGCCGCGAGCTGCGGCTTGATCTTCCCGAAGAACTCGACGTTGTCGTTGATGTCCTCGGTGTACTTGACCTTGATCCCGGTGCGTTTCGTGAACGCGTCCAGCGTCGGACGGCTCTTCTCGTCCTCGCTGACGTCCATGTACTCGGTCCAGTTGGAGAAGTTGATCTGCTTCTCCGCCGCGGAGTGGTCGTCGGAGGCCGCCGCCGCGTCACCCTCCCGTTGAGCGGGCGGGATGCCGCAGGCGCTCAGGGCGCCGAGGCCCCCCAGCGCGAGGGCGCCCGTGCCCGACGCCCTCAGGAGCGAACGGCGGGTGAGGGCACCCCTGCCGTTCGTGAGACTGCGCCTCATGGCGGCAAGCTGGGGCGCGGAGAGGCGCTCGGGCTCGTACTGCTCCATACGCGTTGCCCTTCCGGGTGGGTGGGGCCGCCGGGCGGCGGCCGCTTTCTATCGGTCCCCGAAGACGGTGCGGTGCCAGTCCTTCCGGGCCACCGCGGTGTTGTCGTACATGACGTGCTTGACCTGCGTGTACTCCTCGAAGGAGTACGACGACATGTCCTTGCCGAAGCCACTGGCCTTGTATCCGCCGTGCGGCATCTCGCTGATGATCGGGATGTGGTCGTTGATCCACACGCAGCCCGCCGCGATCTCACGGGTGGCGCGGTTGGCCCGGTACAGGTCGCGGCTCCAGGCGGAGGCGGCGAGACCGTACGGGGTGTCGTTGGCGAGGGCGATCCCCTCGTCGTCGGTGTCGAAGGGCAGCACCACGAGGACCGGGCCGAAGATCTCCGAGCAGACGACCTCGCTGTCCTGGGCGGCACCCGCGATGAGGGTCGGCCGGTAGTAGGCGCCCGCGGCGAGGTCACCGCCGGGTGCCTCGCCACCGGTGACGACGGTGGCGTAGGCGCGGGCACGGTCGACGAAGCCGGCCACGCGGTCGCGCTGCTGGTGGCTGATCAGCGGGCCCAGGTCGGTCGACGGGTCGAAGGGGTCGCCGAGCCGCACGCTCTCCATCAGGGCGGCCACGCCGCTCACGAACGCGTCGTACAGGGGGCGCTGCACGTAGGCGCGGGTGGCGGCCGTGCAGTCCTGGCCGGTGTTGATGAGCGAGGCCGCGACCGCGCCGTTCACCGCCGCGTCGAGATCCGCGTCGTCGAAGACGAGGAACGGCGCCTTGCCGCCGAGTTCCAGGTGCAGACGCTTGACGGTGGAGGTGGCGATCTCGGCCACGCGCTTGCCGACCGCGGTGGAGCCGGTGAAGGAGGTCATCACGACGTCGGGGTGGCCCACGAGGTGCTCCCCCGCGTCCCGGCCCGCACCGGAGACGATGTTGATCACACCGTCGGGGATGCCCGCCTCCGTGGCTGCCTGCGCGAACATCAGCGAGGTCAGCGGGGTGATCTCGGCGGGCTTGAGCACGATCGTGTTGCCTGCCGCGACGGCCGGGAGGATCTTCCAGGCCGCCATCTGGAGCGGGTAGTTCCACGGTGCGATCGAGCCGACGACCCCGATGGCCTCCCGCCGCACGTAGGACGTGTGATCGCCGCTGTACTCGGCGGCCGACCTCCCTTCGAGGTGGCGGGCCGCGCCGGCGAAGAACGAGGCGTTGTCGACCGTGCCGGGGACGTCGAACTCGGTGGTGAGCTTGACGGGCTTGCCGCACTGGAGCGACTCGGCGTGGGCGAAGTCGTCGGCCTGCGCGGCGAGTACGCCGGCGAAGCGGTGGAGCGCCTCGGAACGTTCGCCCGGGGTGAGTCCCGACCAGCCGGGGAACGCCTCCCGGGCCGCGGCCACGGCGGCGTCGACGTCGTCGGTGCCCGCCAGTTCGTAGCGGAGCACCGTCGTGCCCGTGGCGGGGTCCACCACCTCCTGGTGGTGTCCTGACGTGCCGGGGCGCAGCTGCCCGCCGATGTACTGCGCACCCTCGGCGAAGCGGTCCTGCACCTGGAATCCGTTGCCCATGTGACGCTCTCCTCCGCCGTCCCCCTGACCGGGGGCGGCGTAGCTTCTTAGCGAATTGAGTGCCGATCCTGACAGAGGGACCCTCCACCAACAAGTGATTCCGTTGTTTCCTTTTGGTTACGCAACGGAATCTGTCGACGATGTGTCGCGTGAACGAGGAAATCCCCATACCTGCTGTCAGTGGCGGATGCCAGACTCGGCTGTCATGGGACAGGAACACATGGACGCGCTGCTGGCGCGTGCGGCACGCGGTGAGCGCGTGAAGTACCTGCCGTTCTGGGGACACCGGCCCCGCCCGGACGGCAGCCTCGGGGAGAGCTGCCTCAGCCAGTGGTGGCCGGCTCCGTTCACGGTCGCAACGGTGACCTACGCGTCGGCCGAGCACTGGATGATGGCGGGCAAGGCGCGGCTCTTCGGGGACTCGGAGGCGGAGGCCCTGGCCGTGGCGGCGGGCAGTCCCGCGGTGGCGAAGAAGGTGGGCCGGCTGGTCAGGGGCTTCGACGACGCCCTGTGGGCGCGGGAGCGGTTCGCCCTGGTCGTCGCGGGCAGCGTCCACAAGTTCGGCCAGGACCCGGCGCTGCGGGCGTACTTGCTGGGCACGGGCGAGCGCGTCCTCGTCGAGGCCAGCCCGCTGGACCGCATATGGGGCATCGGTCTCGCCAAGGACGATCCGCGCGCCGGGGACCCGGCGTCCTGGCGCGGTCTGAACCTGCTGGGCTTCGCGCTCATGCAGGCGCGGGAGCGGCTGCGCGCGGAGTGACGCGGCGGTCCGGGCCCGGGGACTCGCGTCCCCGGGCCCGGACCGCCGTGACGCGGGTCAGCGCGAGGCGCCGACGACCAGTGACGTCGCGTACGGGTCGTAGTCGTAGCCGCTGTCGGACTCGTCATTGGCGACGGTCCAGATCAGGAACCCGAGGAAGACCGCGCTGATGACGATCGAGATCGAGCCCAGAATGATCCCGGCGAGGGCCATGCCCCCGTTGGTCGCCTCGCCGCGCTGGGCGCGGCCCCGGCCGATGATGCCGAAGATCAGGGCGAGGATCCCCAGGATGATGCCGAACCCCCACATGCAGAAGCCGACCACCGCGATGATCCCGAGGACCATCGCCGCGATACCCAGCCCGTTCGCGGGCGCCGGGCCCCAGGGCTGCTGGCCTCCGTAGCCGGGGTATCCGGGGTAGCCGTACGACGCCGAGGGCGTTGCCGGAGCGGCCGGGTATCCGTACGACGCCGAGGGCGCCGCAGGAGCGGCCGGGTATCCGTACTGGCCGGGCTGCCCCGGTCCGTTCGGCCCGACCGGCGGCGCGGGAACCGGCGGCTGCTGCGGGCCGAAGGACCCGGCCGGTCCGGGCAGGGGACCGGAGCTCCCGTCGGCGTTCGGCATCGACGTCATCGTCGGCTGGTCGTGCACGGCCGGCGGGACGGCGTCCGTGGGCTGCTTGCCCAGATCGATCCTGTTCTCCGGCGGAGCCCACGGATCGCGCGCCGCGCCCCCGCCCCCTGGCTGCTGTGTGTTGTCTGACATGGGCCTCCCCCATCGTGGTCCCGCCATGCTACGGCCCGGTTCACGGCCGCAGGGCCCCGCCTACGATGAACGTCACCAGCCGGTGCGCCCGGCCGAGAGACGAGATCCGGGAGTATCCGATGAACGACCTGCGCCCCTTCATCGCGGGGCTGCCCAAGGCCGAGCTGCACGTCCACCACGTCGGATCGGCGTCGCCCCGCATCGTGGCCGAACTCGCCGCCCACCACCCCGACTCCAAGGTTCCCACGGACCCGGAGGCGGTGTCGGACTTCTTCACCTTCACCGACTTCGGGCACTTCATCGACGTCTACCTCTCGGTGGTGGACCTGGTCCGCACCCCTGAGGACGTCCGGCTGCTGACCTTCGAGGTCGCCCGTGACATGGCGCGGCAGAACATCCGGTACGCGGAGCTGACCGTCACCCCGTTCAGCTCGACCCGGCGGGGGATCCCTGAACAGGGGTTCATGGAGGCCATCGAGGACGCCCGCAGGGCCGCGGAGGCCGAGCTCGGCGTCCTCCTGCGCTGGTGCTTCGACATTCCTGGTGAGGCCGGTCTCGAGGCCGCCGAGGAGACGACGCGGCTCGCCGTCGACCTGCGGCCCGAGGGGCTGGTCTCCTTCGGCCTGGGCGGGCCCGAGGTCGGGGTGGACCGCCCGCAGTTCAAGCCCTACTTCGACCGGGCGATCGCCGAGGGCCTGCACTCCGTGCCGCACGCCGGGGAGACCACTGGCCCGGGGACCGTCTGGGACGCGCTCACCGCGCTGCGCGCGGAGCGCATCGGGCACGGCACCAGCTCCACCCAGGATCCGAAGCTCCTGGCCCACCTCGCCGAGCACCGCATCGCCCTGGAGGTCTGCCCGACGTCGAACATCGCCACCCGGGCGGTCACGGACCTCGACCGGCACCCGATCAAGGAGATGGTCGCGGCAGGCGTCCTCGTCACGGTGAACAGCGACGACCCTCCCATGTTCGGCACCGACCTCAACAACGAGTACGGGGTGGCGGCCCGCCTGCTCGGCCTTGACGAACGCGGCCTGGCCGATCTGGCGAAGAACGCGGTGGAGGCCTCGTTCCTCGACGCCGCCGGCAAGCGGACGCTGGCCGCCGAGATCGACACGTACACGACGAACTGGCTTGCGGCACCGGGCCGGTGACCACTCCGGTCACAATGTCCCCATGACCACCACCGTCACGGCCGTGGCCCACCGCGGCGACCCCTACCGTGCCCGCGAGAACACGCTCCCCTCGGTCCGCTCCGCCGTGGACCGAGGGGCGGACGCGGTCGAGATCGATGTCCGCGTCACCCGCGACCGGGTGCCGGTGCTGCTCCACGACTCCACGCTGGAACGCCTGTGGGGCCATGACAGCCGCCTCGACCGGCTGGACCACCGGCGGCTGGGTGAACTGACCGGTGGCGGGGTGCCCACGCTCCGCGAGGCACTGTCCGCCGCCGGCGACCGCCGGATCATGCTCGACCTTCCCGGCGCGACCGACGCGTCCGTACGGGAGATCGTCGGGGTCGTGCGGGAGTGCGGAGCGCGGGATCGCGTGTACTACTGCGCGGACACGCACGCGATGCTGAGGGTGCGCGCGGCCGATCCGTCCGCCGAGATCGCGCTGACCTGGACGACGCTCGCACCGCCGCGGGCGGTGCTGCTCGAAGCCGTCCGGCCCCGCTGGCTGAACTACCGCTTCGGGCTGCTGAGCCGTGAGCTGGCCGACCGTGTACACGCCGACGGGCTGCTGGTCTCCGCCTGGACGGTGGACACCCGGCGCACGATGCGGCGGCTCCTGGCGTACGGCGTCGACTCGATCACCACCAACCGGATCGATGCGCTCCGGACCCAGCTGGCCAACTACGCTCCGGGCGACTCCTCTTGATCGGTCCGGCATCATGGGCGTTCCGTACCGTCCGTGATCCCAGGAGCCGACGTGACCGAGCCCGGTCCCCGTACCGCACCCTCCCGTGTCCGTGCCGACATCGCCCACAACGCACGGGTGTGGAACTACTGGTTGGGCGGGGGCGACCACTACCCCGTCGACCGTGCGGTGGGCGACCGGGTCACCGGCATGTATCCCAGCATCGGGGAGGTGGCCCGCGCCGACCGGGCGTTCCTGGGCAGAGTGGTGCGCCATCTGGCCGGTGACGCGGGGATCGGCCAGTTCCTGGACATAGGCACCGGGCTGCCGACCGCGGACAACACCCACGAGGTCGCCCAGCACACCGCGCCCGACGCGCGGGTCGTCTACGTCGACAACGACCCGATCGTCCTGGCCCACGCGCGCTCCCTGCTGACCAGTTCGCCCGAGGGCGCCACCGAGTACGTCGACGCGGACGCCCGGGATCCCGAGCGGATCCTGCACGTGGCCGGCCGGACCCTCGACCTGCGGCGTCCGGTCGCGGTGATGATGCTGGGCATCCTGAACTTCGTCCTGGACACCGACGAGGCGCGGGGCATCGTGACGACGCTGATGGGAGCCCTGCCGTCGGGCAGCCATCTGGTGCTCACCCATCCCACGCTGGAGCTGGGCGGCGAGGGCAACGAGGCCGCGATGCGCTTCTGGAACGAGAACGCCACGCCGCCGATCACCGCCCGCAGCCGCTCCGAGTTCGCCTCGTTCCTCGACGGCCTGGAGATCCTGGATCCGGGCGTCGTGTCCTGCTCCCGCTGGCGGGCTGCCCCCGTCCGCCAGAACCCGGAGGTCGCCCAGTTCGGCGCGGTGGGCAGGAAGCCATGACGCCCCGGCCTCCGGAACCGTCGGCCGGGGTGAGTCTCACGCCGGCACGGCCGACGCCGCCTCCAGCCGCTTGATCATGCGGCGGACGACGAGCAGGGGGATGACCCCGAAGACCCCGAAGGACATGTCGATGACGGTCCACCAGAAGGGGATGTCCCGGATCGGTCCGCAGATCAGGGCGAGCGGGATGATGCCCGCACACGCGATCATGCCGAATTCGACGACCCAGATGTTGCGGACCGGATCGCGGTAGGGGCCGTAGAAGGCGACCGCGATGACGAGGTGGGCGAAGGCCAGCCAGTCGGTGCCGTACAGCACGAAGGGGTAGTTCGCGTCGGCCTCGTCGAGGCCGGTCCCGACCCGGGCGATCCATTCCGTCAGGGCCGGGAAGTGCTCGGGGACGGGAGAGGCCGAGGAGTTCAACAGGTCCTCGGCCCAGTGGACTTCGGTGACCAGCGGGAAGGCGGTCAGCCCGCTGAGCACCAGACAGACGATGAAGACGACCAACCACACGCGTATGCGCCGCAACAGGGCTCGCTCGCTCATGCCCCGCAGCGTACGCCCATCATGAACACGTTCAAAAAGAGGGGTCGGTACCGGTCCCCCGCCCCTCCCGCGCCGGGACGAGCCCCGGGAGGGGCGGACGCGTGACCCCCGGACCGCCGCCTCGCCGCGTCACAGTCCGACGACGGAGTTCCACTTCTTCGCGAACCCGACGCGCTCCTCGGAGGTGATGTCGCGGGCGATGGCCAGCCGTGACCGCATGGCCTCGTCCGGGAAGATCAGCGGGTCCTCGGCGAGCGCGGCGGTCTCCTCGTCCTTGGAGGAGGCCAGGACCTCGCGCGCGGCCGGCACCGGGCAGACGTAGTTGACCCAGGTGGCCAGCTCCGCGGCGACCTCCGGCTCGTAGTAGTGGTCGACGAGCTTCTCCGCGTTGCGCTTGTGGCCGGCGAGGTTGGGGATCATCAGGGACTCCGACCAGAGTTCCGCTCCCTCCTCGGGCACCACGAACTCGATGTCCGGGTTGTCGGCCTGGAGCTGGATGACGTCCCCGGAGTAGGCCTGGCAGGCGAGGACATCGCCGTTGGACAGGTCCTTGATGTAGTCGTTGCCGGTGAAGCGGCGGATGTGGTGCGACCTCACACGCTTCTCGACCTGCTCGCACATCTCGTGGAAGTCGTCGGCGGTCCAGCGGGTGATGTCCACACCGTTGCCCTGCATCAGCAGGGCGAACGCCTCGTCCAGGCCGGAGAGCAGCGTCACCCTGCCGCGCAGGTCGTCCGCCCAGAGCTCGCCGGTACGCCGGATGTCCCGGCCGAGCCGCTTCCGGTTGTACGCGATACCGGTGATCCCTGACTGCCAGGGCACGCTGTGCAGCCGCCCGCGGTCGAAGGCCGGCGAACTCAGCTGCGGATCCAGATACCTGGTGACGTTCGGCTGCCGCGACCGGTCCATCTCCTGCACCCAGCCGAGCCGTACGAACCGGGCGGCCATCCAGTCGCTGATGACGACGAGGTCCCGGCCCGTCGACTGGTGGTTCATCAGCGCCGGGCTGATCTTCCCGAAGAACTCGTCGTTGTCGTTGATCTCCTCGGTGTAGGTGACGGAGATCCCCGTCCGGCGTGAGAACGCGTCGAGCGTGGGCCGCTTCGCCCCGTCCTCGTCGTCGGTGTCGATGTAGAGGGGCCAGTTGGCGAAGTGCAGGGAGCGGTCGGTGTCCGAGCTGTCGCGGCCCGCGCGGTCGCCCGGCTCCACATAGGCGGCGGGCACGCCGCAGCCGGCCAGAGCGGCACCGGCCGCCCCGGCCCCGAGGGCTCGCAGGAGGGAACGGCGGGACATGAGGTGGTCCGTGAACGTGCGCACCCGCGCAGCATGTCGTCCCGGCGCGTCTGCGGACAATGGACCAACCGTCCAGCGGCGGCGCCCTGTTGCGCACACCCTGTCGATGGCACCGGGCGTCCCGGGCCTGGGGTGGCGCGCCGGAGCGGCACGGAGCACGCCGACGGCCCCGGGCACGGGAGCCCGGGGCCGTCGGGGACGCGTGAGCGCTCAGCCGTCGAGCGAGGTCATGACGTGCTTGATGCGGGTGTAGTCCTCGAAGCCGTAGGCGGAGAGGTCCTTGCCGTAGCCGGACTTCTTGAATCCGCCGTGGGGCATCTCGGCGACCAGCGGGATGTGGGTGTTGATCCACACGCAGCCGAAGTCGAGGTTCTTGGACATCCGCATCGCACGGGAGTGGTCCTTGGTCCACACCGAGGAGGCCAGGGCGTACTCGACGCCGTTGGCGAACTCCACGGCCTGGGCCTCGTCCGTGAAGGACTGGACGGTGATGACGGGCCCGAAGACCTCCTGCTGGATGATCTCGTCGTCCTGGCGGAGGCCGGAGACGACGGTCGGGGCGTAGAAGTAGCCCGTGTCGCCGACGCGGTGGCCTCCCGACTCGACCTTGGCGTGCGCGGGGAGCCGCTCGATGAAGCCGCTGACCTGCGCCAGCTGGTTGGCGTTGTTGAGCGGGCCGTAGAGCACGTCCTCGTCGTCCGGCAGACCGGTCTTCGTGTCGGCCGCCGCCTTGGCGAGCGCGGTGACGAACTCGTCGTGGACGGACGCGTGGACCAGGACGCGGGTGGCGGCCGTGCAGTCCTGGCCGGCGTTGAAG
>NZ_NEUF01000059.1 GCF_002910915.1 Streptomyces sp. SM10
GAGGCGGAGGTTCTGCCGCTGCTGACGGATGGTGTGTCGATCGCCGCGCTCAACGGGCCTTCGGCGACGGTGGTTTCGGGTGACGAGGATGCTGTGCTGGCGATCGCCGCGCACTTTGAGGCGGAGGGTCGTAAGTCCAAGCGGCTGCGGGTGAGTCACGCGTTCCACTCGCCGCGTATGGAGGCCATGCTCGACGACTTCCGYGCGGTCGCGGAGACRCTGACCTTCCACCAGCCCGAGATCGCCATAGTTTCCAACGTCACCGGCCGTGTCGTAGCAGACGACGAGGTTGGTTCGGCGGACTACTGGGTGCGCCATGTGCGTGAGGCGGTTCGTTTCGTCGACGGGATGCGCACCCTCCAGGAGCAGGGCGTGTCCGTGTTCCTGGAGCTCGGCCCCGACGGAGTGCTCAGCGCCATGGGCCAGGACTGTGTCGCCGAGGAGGCGGCGTTCCTTCCCGCGCTGCGCAAGGACAGGGACGAGCCGGCCACCGTAGTCGCCTCGCTCTCCGGCCTGTACGGACGGGGAGAGGCGGTCGACTGGGCGGCGTTCTTCGCCGGTTCCGGCGCCCGCCGCGTCGACCTGCCCACCTACGCCTTCCAACGGCAGCAGTACTGGCCCAAGCCGGCCGAAGCGGAAGGCGGTGGCGTCGGCGACGCCATGACGTCCGCTCTGGACGAGCGGTTCTGGGCGGCGGTGGAACAGCAGGACCTGACCGGCCTGGTCGAGGGCTCCGGACTCTCCGCCGACCAGCCGCTCAGCGCGGTGTTGCCCCTGCTGTCGTCGTGGCGTCGGCAGTCCCATGAGCAGTCCACCGTCGACGCCTGGCGCTACCGGATCAGCTGGAAGCCGGCCGCCGTATCCGGTGGCGAGGTGACATCGGGCATCTGGCTGGTCGTGGCGGCGGAGGAACACCATGGCCACCCGGTTGTCACCGGTCTGCGTGAGCACGGCGGTACGGTCGAGCTTCTGACGGTTGCCGGCGGCACGCGGCACCGGTCGGTGCCGACCGAGGACCTGGCCATGAAACTGGCCGAGAGGCCGGCCGGGCAAGGGGAAGTCGCCGGGGTCGTCTCCCTGCTGGCGCTGACCCACAACCCGACCGAGGCGAACCTGAGTCTCGTCCAGGCTCTGGGCAAGGCCGACGTCCCGGCGCCGCTGTGGTGCGTCACCCGAGAAGGCGTGAGCGTGAGCCGTGCCGATGCCGCACCTGCCCCTGAGCAGTCGCAGCTGTGGGGCCTCGGCCGGGTCGCAGGTCTCGAACAGCCGCACCGCTGGGGCGGGTTGATCGACGTGCCCGCGACGATGGACGAGCGGGCCGTGGGCCGGGTGATCGCCCTGCTCACAGGCAGCGGTGCCGAGGACCAGGTCGCGGTGCGCTCCTCCGGGGCGTTCGTCCCGCGCCTCGAACGGGTGCCGTCCCACACGTCCGGGGCCGAGTGGGCGCCCAGGGGCACGGTCCTGGTCACCGACGCCTCGACTCCCTTCGGCACGCACGCCGCACGTTGGCTGGCCGGCACCGAGGTCGACAAGGTGGTGCTGATGGTTCCCGAAGGCGCTGAACCGGCGGCGGACGCCCTGGCACAGCTCGCGGAGCGCGGTACGGTCGTGCGCTGCGAGGTGGCCGACCGCAAGGCGTTGGAGGCACTGGTCCGCGAGCTCACCGAGGAGGGCAGCCCGGTCCGTGCCGTGCTGCACACGGTCGGCGGCAACCAGCTCACCCCGCTCGACGCTCTCCGCATGGATGACGTCGACGGGCGGCTGGCAGCGAAGGTGAGGGGAGCGGCTCACCTCGACGAGGTCTTCGCCGACACGGAACTGGACGCCTTCGTCCTGTTCTCCACCATCGCCGGAGTCTGGGGTGGTGGCGGCCAGGGGGCATACGCCGCCGCAGGCGCCTATCTTGACGGTCTGGCGCAGAACCGCCGCGCCCGCGGCCTGGCCGCCACGTCGGTGGCCTGGGGGCCGTGGGCCGAGGCCGCGTCCGCCGCACCCGAGGTCGTGGCGGCGGAGGAAAAGCTCCGCCTGCGGGGTCTGCCGGCGATGGCGCCGGAGATGGCGCTCAACGTTCTGCGGCGGGCGGTCGGCGACAACGATCCGCTGCTCACGGTGGCCGATGTGGACTGGTCGCGGTTCGTGCCGTCGTTCACAGCCATGAGGCCCAGCGCGCTTCTGGCGGACCTGCCGGAGGCGGTCGAGGCGCTGGGCCGTGATGCCGAGGGCGAAGGCATCGACAAGGATGCCGCCGAGGAGCTGAGGCAGCGCCTCGCCGGCCTGTCCGAGGCGGACAGGGAGGCGGAACTGGTACGTCTGGTTCGCACCCACGCCGCCGCCGTCCTGGGCTACGCGGGCATCGAGGAGGTCGGCCCCGGCCGGGTCTTCCGCGAGCTCGGCTTCGACTCGCTCACGGCCGTGGAACTCCGTAACAGGTTGACGAGAGCCACGGGCCTGCGGCTGCCCGCCGGGCTGGCCTTCGACTACCCGAGCGCTGTGGCTGCCGCCGGCTTCCTGCGTACGGAGCTCCGGTTCGGCTCGGACACCACGGGGGTGTCGCTGCTGGCGGAGCTGGACAAGCTGGAGGCGGCAACGGCCGGGAACGAGCCCGACACCCTCACCAGGGCGAAGGTTGCCATGCGGCTCCAGGCGTTCCTGGCCAAGTGGTCCGAAGGGGCGACGGCCGAGGCGGACCCGGCTGACGTGACCGACAAACTGGAATCCGCCTCCGACGACGAGATATTCGACTTCATCAACAACGAACTGGGGCGCTCGAACTGACGGTCAAGGCCCCGGCGTGACGCGCAGACCGCCGTCACGCCGGGGCCGCGTCGTCCAGGGGGCGAATTCCCATAGGTGGCGGCTGATGAGAGGGGCGGATCGTAAGCGCTGACACCCGGTGAACCCCGGCGGTTCGGCATCCGCCGGTACGGGTTCGCTCGGGGCCCCGGACGGGGAGGCCTCCGAAAAGGGGGTGCATCGGGGTGTTTCGGGGGTGCTGCCGGCCTGAGGGAGGCCTTCACTGCTCGTGCGAGTCCGAGAGCTGGGGGCGCCAACTGCCCTGGTGTGCCCGCCGGGGCCAGGGACGGGGCGAGTCCCGTTAGGGGGCCCCTGTGGATCTGTAGGGGTTGTGCGGCCAAGGGGGGTCGAATAGCTTCGCATTGCGAGTTGATCTGCTGGAATGTCGACGGAATTGCCAGACCGCATCGGTGTTCATGGATCGTCATGCAAAGGCTATGGGTGAAGGGCTTGTCGCCTCGGGCCATGCAATTCCCGAGGCCATCTCTATTCGTTGACAGCTGAGACGTCGCCCGACGTTCTACCCCTTTATTGGTCCTCCATCGCTATTAGATGCTGTCTGCTCAGGGTGGGATTGAATGGCGAACGAAGAGACGCTGCGGGAATACCTCAAGTGGGTCACCGCGGATCTGCATCAGGCCCGTCAGCGTCTGCAGGAGGTCGAAGCGGCTGACCCGGAGCCCGTCGCGATCGTCGGTATGAGCTGCCGGTACCCGGGCGGTGTGCGCACCCCCGAGGACCTGTGGAAGCTGACCGCCTCGGGCATCGACGCCATATCCGGATTCCCCCTGGACCGCGGATGGGAGAGCCTCGGCGACGCCACGGACTCCGCCGGGCCCTCGTTCACCATGGAGGGGGGCTTCCTGGACGACGTCGGTGGTTTCGACCCGGCGTTCTTCGGGATCTCGCCGCGTGAGGCGCTGGCGATGGATCCGCAACAGCGGCTGCTTCTGGAAACCTCCTGGGAAGCCATCGAGCGGGCCGGTATCCCCCTGGAAACGCTCCGGGGCAGCCGTACCGGCGTGTTCGCGGGCACGACGGGCCAGGACTACTCGATGCTGCTCCAGCCGCCCCCTGAAGGAACGGGCGGCTATGTGCTGACCGGTACTTCTGCGAGCGTCGTCTCAGGCCGGATCGCCTACACGCTCGGACTGGAAGGGCCGGCCGTCACGGTCGACACCGCCTGCTCCACCTCGCTCGTGACTCTGCACCTCGCCGTGCAGGCCCTGCGCTCCGGCGAATGCTCGCTGGCGCTGGCCGGGGGAGCGACCGTGATGTCCACCCCCAGCGCCTTCTACGGTTTCAGCGACCAGGGCGGGCTCGCCTCCGACGGCCGCTGCAAGTCGTTCGCGGCGACGGCCGACGGCACCGCATGGTCCGAGGGCGTCGGCGTCCTGTTGCTGGAACGGCTCTCGGACGCCCGCCGCAACGGTCGTGACGTGCTGGCGGTCGTACGGGGCACCGCGGTGAATCAGGACGGCGCGTCGAACGGTCTGACCGCGCCCAACGGCCCCTCGCAGCAGCGTGTCATCCTCCAGGCCCTCGCCGACGCCCGGCTGTCGGCCGAGGACATCGATGCGGTCGAGGCGCACGGGACCGGGACCCGGCTGGGTGACCCGATCGAGGCCGAGGCCCTCATGGCGACCTATGGCCAGGGACGCTCCGCGGACCGGCCGTTGCGTCTCGGAGCCCTCAAGTCGAACATCGGGCACTCGCAGGCCGCGGCCGGTGTGGCCGGTGTGATCAAGATGGTGATGGCGATGCGGCACGGGACGCTGCCGCGCACCCTGCATGTCGACACTCCCTCCGCGCAGGTCGACTGGTCGGCAGGAGCCGTCGAGCTGCTGACCGAGCAGACGGAGTGGCCGGGCACGGGAGAGCCCCGGCGGGCGGGTGTGTCCTCCTTCGGTATGAGCGGCACCAACGCGCATGTGATCGTCGAGCAGGCGCCCACCGACGAGGCCCCCGGGACGCCCACTGAAAGCACTTCGCCGCTGGACGGTGCGGTGCTGCCGTTCGTGCTGTCCGGCAAGTCGTCCGATGCGCTGGCTGAGCAGTCCGTCCGGTTGCTCGGCCTGCTGAGCCGTGAGCCGGACGTGGCCCTGCCGGGAGTGGCGTGGTCGTTGGCCACCGCGCGTACGCGTTTCACGCACCAGGCCGCCGTAGTGGCCTCGGGGCGTGATGAATTGGTAGCCGGCTTGACTGTGTTGGCCGAGGGGCGTTCCGGGTCGGGTGTGGTGCGGGGTGTCGCGGCCGATGTGACGCGTCCGGTGTTCGTGTTTCCGGGKCAGGGTTCGCAGTGGGTGGGTATGGCTGCGGGTCTGATGGAGTCTTCGCCGGTGTTCGCGGGGCGGATCCGGGAGTGTGCGGTGGCGTTGGAGCCGTTCACGGACTGGTCGTTGTTGGGTGTGTTGCGTGGTGATGCGGGTGCTCCTGGGTTCGATCGGGTTGATGTGGTGCAGCCGGTGTTGTGGGCGGTGATGGTGTCGCTGGCTGAGGTGTGGCGGGCGGCTGGTGTGGTGCCTGCGGCGGTGGTGGGGCATTCGCAGGGTGAGATCGCTGCGGCGTGTGTGGCTGGTGGGCTGTCCCTGGAGGATGGTGCGCGGGTGGTGGCGTTGCGGAGCCGGGCGATCCTGGAGCT
>NZ_NEUF01000060.1 GCF_002910915.1 Streptomyces sp. SM10
CAGCAGCCTGAGCCACACCGCCTGTTCCAGGTCCGCGGCCTCGGTGCCCG
This sequence comes from Streptomyces sp. SM10, assembly GCF_002910915.1. Classification (GTDB taxonomy): domain Bacteria; phylum Actinomycetota; class Actinomycetes; order Streptomycetales; family Streptomycetaceae; genus Streptomyces. The sequence continues at coordinate 51 of NZ_NEUF01000060.1, forward strand.
CGGCCTGGGCCTCGGCCGCCGCCTCCGCGCGCACGAGCGCGCGCAGGGCCAGGACGACGGCTCGCCCGCGGTCGGCCGAAGCCTCCGGGAGGGCCGCCGGAACATGATCAAGAAGTGTCATGCCTCGTCAACGCTCCCCGTGCGCCGCCGGTTGCCGCACACGGGGAGCTCCACCCGACCGGGGCATGCCGGCCGGGCGGCTGACGCGCCCGCCCGGTTCCCTACGTCAGTCCCGGGCGAAGTCCGCGGCCGCGAGCAGGGCGGTGTCCGGGTTGTCGGAGAAGATCCCGTCGATGCCCGCCTCGAAGTACACCCGCAGAGCGCCGAACGAGTCGCCGTACGCGTTCGGGTCGGTGCCGCGCCGGAACTCCGCCGGCAGGAAGGTGTTCTCGTTGCGCAGTGTGTACGGGTGCAGGACCAGTCCCCGCGCGTGCGCGTCCGCGACCAGGGTGGTGGGGGTGGTGAGCCGTCCCGCACCGTCCTTGGGGATGACCAGGTCCAGGGTGGGGCCGATGCCCTGGGCGAACGAGGCGATCCACTTCAGCCCGGCGGGCGTCACCAGGTCGGCGACGGTACGGGGATCGCCGGCCTCCACGAAGTCCCAGGGCCGCTCCTTCGGCCCGGACAGCAGGACGACACGGGGCGTGGAGACGAGCTTCGACAGCCTCTGCATCGAGCTCGGCTCGAAGGACTGGAGGATCAGCGGCGAGTTCGCCCGGTGCCGGCCGTGGCGGCGCAGCAGCTTCGCGAGCGGCTCCTCCAGGGAGAGCCCCAGCCCCCTGAAGTAGGAGGGGTGCTTGGTCTCGACGTAGAGCCAGACGGGCCGTCCACGCCTGCGGCCCTCCGTCTCGGCCCAGCGCAGGACCTCCTCGAAGGTGGGGATCTCCCAGCGTCCGTCGTACAGCGTGTTCTCCTGGCGGTTGCCGGGAATGCGCTCCTTCGCCCGGAGGGTCTTCAGCTCGGCGAGGGTGAAGTCCTCGGTGAACCAGCCGGTGAGCGGGACGCCGTCGACCTTCTTGGTGGCCTTGCGGCTCGCGAATTCGGGGTGGTCGGCGACGTCCGTGGTGCCGGTGATGTCGTTCTCGTGCCGGCAGACCAGATGGCCGTCCTTCGTCGGCACGAGGTCCTGCTCGACGATGTGGGCGCCCATGTCCAGCGCGAGCTGGTACGAGCCGAGGGTGTGCTCGGGGCGGTAGCCGCTGGCACCGCGGTGGCCGATGACGGTCGGCACGGGCAGGTCCCGGTAGGAGCCGCTCCCCGCGCCCCGGCCGTCGGGGGCGCCACGCCCGGCGGCGTGCGCCGTTCCGGGGATTCCGAGGGCCGCCGTGCCGAGGACGGCCGCCCCCAGGAGGGTCCGCCGACCGGGTGCAGTCTGCGCGCGCTCTGTCATGAATGCTCCTCGCGTGTGATGTCCGGCACCTTCGGGGGAGGATTGATCGTAGGCAGCTACGCCATCGGTGGGGCGGCCCGTGGACGAACATGGCGGAAACACACGTCAACACTGCGTATCGGCTCGGTGAACCCGATGTGCGCAGAGGCGGTACCCGCGAGTATCGTCCTCACCTGCACAGACCCTCGCGAATTCCCGCACCGGCCGCCCGGCCACGACACCGGAGGAAGCGTTGTCCCGACTCACGGTCATCAAGGCAGTGCTCGGACCGATCCTGCGCCTGCTCTTCCGGCCCCAGGTGGAAGGCGTCGAGAACATCCCGGGGACCGGGCCGGTGATCCTCGCGGGCAACCACCTGACGTTCATCGACTCGATGATCATGCCGATCTGCTGCGACCGGCCGGTGTTCTACATCGGTAAGGACGAGTACGTCACCGGCAAGGGGCTCAAGGGCCGGCTGATGGCCTGGTTCTTCACCGGCTGCGGCATGATCCCGGTGGACCGGGACGGCGGACGCGGCGGTGTCGCGGCGCTCATGACGGGCCGGCGGATCCTGGAGGAGGGCCACGCCTTCGCCATCTACCCGGAGGGCACCCGCTCCCCCGACGGCAGGCTCTACCGGGGACGCACCGGGATCGCGCGGCTGACCCTGATGACCGGTGCGCCGGTGGTGCCGTTCGCGATGATCGGCACCGACAAGCTGCAGCCCGGCGGCGCCGGACTGCCCCGCCCGGGCAAGGTCACGGTCCGCTTCGGCGAGCCGATGGAGTTCTCCCGCTACGAGGGCATGGACCGCGACCGGTACGTCCTGCGGGCGGTGACGGACTCGGTCATGGCCGAGGTCATGCGGCTGTCCGGCCAGGAGTACGTCGACATGTACGCCACGAAGGCCAAGGCCGCCTGAGCCGTACAAATGCTTCCGAGTGGCCCGGCGCGATGCGCGCCGGGCCACTCACTCGTCCGGGATGATGCCGTCCTCGAGCTCCTGGTCACGCAGCAGGAACCACGCCGCCACCGCCGTCGCGAGCAGCACCACGGCGCCGACCGCCGCTGACACCCGGAGCCCGTTGACGAAGGCCTCCTGCGCCGCGACGACGAGCTCGCTCCCCTGCTGTGAGGGAAGGCGCTCGGCGGTCTCCACGGCCCCGCCGAGCGATTCGTGGGCGGCCGCGGCAGCGGACGCCGGGATGCCCTCGGGTGTCCCGAACCCCTTGTAGACCCCGGTGACGATGGAGCCGAGCAGGGCGATGCCGAGGGCCGCGCCGAGCTCGTAGGCCGTCTCGGACACCGCGGACGCCGACCCCGCCTGCTCCTTGGGGACGCTGGAGAGGATCACGTCGGAGGTGACGGTGAAGGCGAATCCCGCGCCGACACCCACCACCAGGAGCAGGACACCGATCAGCGGATAGCCGGTCTCCTTGTGGATCACCGTGACCGTCGCGAGCGACACGCCGATGGCGCCGAGCCCGACGGCGACCACGGAACGCACGGAGTAGTGGCGTGCCACCCTCCCGGCCAGCAGCCCGGCGGTCACCGCGCCGACGGCGGCGGGAAGTTCGGCGAGCCCGGCCTCCAGGGGGCCCCGGCCCTGGACCAGCTGCAGGAACTGGGAGAGGAAGAAGACGATGCCGGAGAGGCCGAGGATGGTCAGGAGGTCGGCCAGGACCGCGCCGGAGAACCCCCGGTGGTGGAAGAGCCGCATGTCGAGCAGCGGGGCGGGGAGCTTCAGCTGACGGCGCACGAACCAGGTGAGCGCCAGCACCCCGCCCACGGCGGCAGCGACGTTCTCCCAGCTCACACCGTGTGCGGCCGCCTCCTTGATGGCGTACACGACGCCGATCATGCCGACCAGGGAGAGCCCCACGCTGAGCAGGTCCCAGGGGCCGGGCGCCGGGTTCTTGGACTCGGGGATCATCTTGACGCCGACAGCGACGAGGACCGCCATCACGGGCAGGTTGATCAAAAAGACGGAGCCCCACCAGAAGTGCTCCAGCAGCAGCCCGCCCACGACGGGGCCGACGGCGGCACCCGCCGAGGCCATGGCGCCCCAGATACCGACGGCGAGGCTGCGTTCGCGCGGGTCGTGGAAGAGGTTGCGGATCAGGGCGAGCGTGGACGGCATCAGGGTGGCGCCCGCGACGCCGAGCAGTGCCCTGGCCACGATCATCATCTCGGGGCTGGAGGCGTAGGCGTTGAGCACGGACACCGCCCCGAAGGCGGTGGCCCCGGTCAGCAGCAGTTTCTTGCGGCCGATGCGGTCACCGAGGCTGCCCATGGAGACGAGGAGCCCGGCGATCACGAAGGAGTAGACGTCTCCGATCCAGAGCAGCTGGGTGCCGGTCGGCTCCAGGTCCTCGCTGAGGAACGGGGTCGCCAGTCCGAGGACCGTCGCGTCGACGGCGACCAGCAGCACGGCGAGGACGAGGACGGCGAGGGCGATCCATCGGCCCGGATGGTGCGGGTCGCCCGTGACGCCCGCCCGCTGAGAGGTGCTGCTCATTTCTCCACGCTCCGGCGTGCTCCGCCGAGGAGCAACTCGACGATCATGTAGGGGAAGTCCTGTGCGGCGACCCTGCCGGTCTGCACGGACCACGCACAGCTCCCGATCAGGCCGTACAGCGCCTCGGTGAGCCAGGCCGGGGTGAGGTCGATCCGGAATTCGCCGCGTTCCTGGCCGCGGCGGAAGAAGGCGGAGACCCGCGTGTCGAGCCGGCTCCACCCCTCGTTGACGTCGTCGCCCTCGAAGAGCTGGTTCTCGGTGACGAGGAAGGACAACAGCCCCGCACTCGGCTCGACCGCGGCGATGAGCCGCCGCAGCCCGTCCTCGGCGCCGCCCTCGTCGAGCCCGGCCGCGTCCAGGGCTGCCTCGAACTCCCTGATCCCGAGGTCTTCCAACGCTCCGACCAGGGCGTCCCGCCCGGCGAAGTGCCGGTGGAGGGTGGCGCGGCCGATGCCGGCGGCCCGGGCGACCTCGTCCATGGTCGCCGTGGATTTTCGGGTGAGCAGGGCGGCGGCGCTCCGCAGCACCTGCTCGCGATCGAGAGTCATGAGACGACATTAACTCAACTGAGACGACAACGTCTCATCTCTCATGATCCACCATCGATCACGAGAGGCCAGCTCCTCCCCGACCGCCGATCACCGACCGCCGATCACCGACCGCCGATCACCGTGGGGCAGCATCCAACACATTCTATCACCGTGTGTAATCAAACGACAGCTCTGGGTATGTGCGCCCCACCGCGCGCGACGCCCGGTGCGACGCCTGACGGGTGGTCGCCCGGCACCCCGATGGCCGGTCCATGGCCACCGACCCCAAGGAGACAGATGTCCGGACAGAGCACGGTCGAGGTCGCGGCGGCATACGGCTCGGTGTCGGGGACCATGGCGGACGGCATCGCCCGCTTCCTCGGAATGCCCTACGACCGCGCCCCGATCGGTGAGCCGCGTTTCGCCGCTCCCCTGCCGCGCCCATGACAACACCGCGACCCACCGGGTACTCGACGACCCGCGCGGGACCGAGCGCGAACTGTGGGACGGCAGCCTCGGCACGGACTGACAGCAGGCCGGCGAAGGGCCGAGGAGTCGGCACACGGCCGCCGCCACCCTCCCCGGACGGGCGGGCCGGGGCACCATGGCGTCATGAAGCCGCTGCTGCTGATCGACATCGACGGTCCGCTGAACCCCTACGCGGCCCTGGCCCGCAGCCCCCTCCCTGAGGGATACACCCTCCACAGGATGCGGCCGACGGGGTGGAAGGAGGGGACCCCGCTGCCCGTCCTGCTCAGCCCCGCACACGGCGACGAGCTGCTGGCCCTCGCCGAGTGGTACGAGCTCGTCTGGGCGACCACCTGGAAGGACGAGGCCAACGAGTGGGTCGGCCCGCGCATCGGGCTGCCCCCGTTGCCGTACATCGACTGGCCCGCGATGCACACCCTCCGGCAGGACGGGACGTACTGGAAGACGCGCTACGTCGTCGACTACGCGGACGGGAGGCCGTTCGCCTGGGTCGACGACGAGATCTCGGAGCGCGACAGGTCCTGGGTCGCCGCGCACCACCCGGGGCAGGCCCTGCTGCGGCGGGTCGACCCCTGGGTGGGCCTGGTGCGCGAGGACTTCGAGGTGCTCGCCGCCTGGGTGTGAGCACGCCGACGGCCCTGGGCGTGAGCACGGCGAGGACCGGGCTCGCTCAGCTCCAGGGCAGTGAGGCGCGGTGGCGCCAGTACGCCTCCGGCTCCTCCACCAGGGCGGCCAGCCGGTCCAGCCGGCCCGGGTCGAGGTCGAGCAGCGGCGCGTGCAGATTGGCCGACAGCTGGGCGACGGTGGCGGCACCGGACAGGACGACTCCGGCCCACGGCTGGTGCAGCCCGAGCGCCAGGGCCACGGCGTCCGCTTCCAGCCCGGCTTCGGCGCCGATCTCCCGGACGACGGCGGGGGCCTCGGTCCCGGCGAGCCGGCCGTTGGCCATGGCCTCCTTGACGATGACGGTGAGCCCCGCGTCGTGGGCCTCGGCGAGCGCGGGTCCGGCGGAGGTCTCCAGGGCGTTGTAGGTGGCCTGGACGGTGCGGAAGAGCGGCTCACCGTCCACGGTCACGGAGAGGGCGGCCCGGACGGCGTCGGCCTGGGCGGGACCGCTCGTGGAGAAGCCGATCGTGGTGCCTCCGGCGGCGAGTTCCGCGAGACGGGCGTGCAGGTCCTTGTCGCCGAGCGCCGGGCTGTCGGCGGTCACCGAGTGGATCTGGTAGAGATCGAGCCGGTCGCCGAGCAGTCCGGCGCTCTCCGCGCGCTGGCGTTCGAAGGCGGCGAGACCGTGGTCCTTGACCTCGTGCGCCTCGGCGTCGAGGCGCCAGTCACCGGTGTACGTGTAGCCCCATTTGCTGCCGACGACCACGTCCGTCACCTCGGGGCGGGCGATGAGCCACTCGGCGAGGAACTCCTCGGCCCGGCCGTAGGAGCGGGCGGCGTCGACGTAGCGCACGCCCTGGGCGTAGGCCGCGTCCAGGAGTTCATGGGTGCGGCTGCGTAGCGCGTCCACCCCCCGGTCCCCCGGCAGATCCCGGTCTCGGTGGGGTGTGATGTACGCGGGCCTGCCGACGGCGGCCAGGCCGAGCCCGATGTGCGAGGTCGGGGTGGTCGCTCGGTTGAGGCGGGCGAAGGGCATCGCGGGCTCCTCTGGGTCGGTCGTTCCGAACGCCTTCCCGTCAACGTAGCCCGCGATGCCCCCCGAATCATCCGCGGGCGGTCGCCCAGGCGTGCTGCGTCACCAGGTCGGCCTTCACCTCGGCCAGCTGGACGGCGACGGCCGAGGGGGCCGTCCCGCCGCGCCCGTCACGGGAGGCGAGCGCGCCGGGCACGTCGAGGACCGTGCGCACCTCGGGGGTGAGGTGCTCGGAGATCTTCGCGAACTGCTCGTCGGTCAGCTCGTCGAGCTCGATGCCCTGCTGCTCGCACACCTTCACGCACTCGCCCGCGACTTCGTGCGCCACCCGGAACGGGACCCCCTGCTTGACCAGCCACTCGGCAACGTCCGTGGCGAGCGAGAAGCCGGCCGGGGCCAGTTCCTCCATGCGCTCCCGGTTGACGGTGAGGGTGGCCATCATCCCGGTGAAGGCGGGCAGCAGGATCTCCAGCTGGTCGCAGGAGTCGAAGACCGGCTCCTTGTCCTCCTGGAGGTCGCGGTTGTACGCGAGCGGGAGGGCCTTCAGGGTCGCCATCAGCCCGGTCAGGTTCCCGATGAGGCGTCCCGACTTGCCGCGGGCCAGCTCGGCGATGTCCGGGTTCTTCTTCTGCGGCATGATCGAGGAGCCGGTGGAGAAGGCGTCGTGGAGGGTGACGAAGGAGAACTCCTTCGTGTTCCAGATGATGATCTCCTCGGCGATGCGGGAGAGGTTGACGCCGATCATCGCGGTGACGAAGGCGAACTCGGCGACGAAGTCGCGGGACGCGGTGCCGTCGATGGAGTTGGCGACGGAACCACGTTCGAAGCCGAGGTCCGCCGCGACGGCCTCGGGGTCGAGCCCGAGGGACGAACCGGCCAGCGCACCGGAGCCGTACGGGGACACCGCGGTCCGCTCGTCCCACTGCCTCAGCCGCTCCGCGTCCCGGGACAGGGGCTGCACGTGCGCCAGGACGTGGTGGGCGAAGAGGACGGGCTGCGCGTGCTGGAGGTGGGTGCGGCCGGGCATGGCCACGTCCGGGTGCGCCTCGGCCAGCCCCACCAGTGCGTCCTGGAGCTCGGCGATCAGCCCGCCGATGATCCGGGCGTGGTCGCGCAGGTACATGCGGAAGAGCGTGGCGACCTGGTCGTTGCGGGACCTGCCGGCCCGCAGCTTGCCGCCGAGGTCGGGGCCGAGGCGCTCCAGGAGGCCGCGCTCCAGGGCGGTGTGGACGTCCTCGTCGGCGATGGTGCCGGTGAAGGAGCCGTCGGCCACGGCACCTTCGAGCGAGTCCAGCCCCTCGATCATCCGGGCCAGTTCGTCGTCGGTGAGGAGCCCCGCCTTGTTCAGGACGCGCGCGTGGGCACGGGAGCCGGCGATGTCGTACGGCGCGAGCCGCCAGTCGAAGTGGACGGACGCGGACAGCTTGGCCAGCGCCTCGGCCGGACCGTCGGCGAAACGGCCGCCCCAGAGGCGTACGTCGCTGTTTCCGGTGCCGTTGCTCACTGCGTGCTCCTCGGGAGTGCAAGGGGTGTGCGTCCGCCTCACGGCGCGATCACGAATGGCATAACTATGCGATGGTCTGCATGCTTTGTCAAAGTTGCTGGTCGGGGCGGCGAAACGGCTGCTCCAGGGCGCGCCTGCGCCCCTACGATCGGCGCTCGACACAGGCATCACCCGGGGGACGGATGGACGGCGGAGACGAGCCTGCCAGGCGCCTGGGCCTGGGGGTCCCGCTGGGCGAGGCCCTGGACACCACCGGCCCGGCGGCCTGGATCGCGCTCGCCCCACCGGCCGGCCTCGTCCTGCTGCCGGCCCGCCGCGACCGGGGCGGCTTCGCCCTCACCGTGCTCGACCGCACCCGGGCACGCGGACTGCCCGGACTGTGAAACGTCCGTCACCGCGCGACCGTTCGAACGACAATGCCCTCATGGGAAAGACACACGAACGCATCGACGGCCGGCTCCGGACCTTCATCGAGGAGCAGCCGCTCTTCTTCACCGCCACCTCACCCCTGGACGGCGACGGCACCATCAACCTCTCGCCCAAGGGGGTGAGCGGGTCGTTCGCCGTGATCGACGAACGGACCGTGGCCTACCTCGACTTCGCCGGCAGCAATGCGGAGACCGTGGCCCACCTCCGGGAGAACGGGCGCATCACTCTGATGTGGTGCGCCTTCCAGGGACCCCCCAACATCGTCCGCGTGCACGGACGCGGTGAGCCTGTCTTCCGCGACGACCCGCGCTTCACCGGCCTTCTCGGCCACTTCCCCGGGGTGGACCCGACCCCCCACGGACTGCGCGCGATCATCGTGGTGACCGCCGAACTGATCCGGGACACCTGTGGTTACGCGGTGCCGTTCATGTCGTACGACGAGGACCGCTCCCTGCACGCCGACCGGTTCCGGCGCGAGGACGACGAGAGCCTCAGCGGCTACTTCGAGAAGAAGTCCGACATCGCGACCAGCATCGACGGTCTGCCGGGGCTCCCGCTGCCCCTGCCCCCGCTGCCCTCGTCGGCAGCGGGGTGAGGCGCTGGGCCGTACGGAGCAGGCGCGGTGGGGGCGTTCCGCGGCGCCCCGTACGGTCCGGAGCATGCGCAGATTCCTGGTGACCGCCTCGGTCCTGCTGGCACTGGCCGGTTCACTCGCGGCGCGGCCCGCGGAGCCGTCCCCCCTTCCGGAGCAGCTGGCCGACACTGGTGGAGGTACGCAGCTGATCACCGCCGAGGCCCCCGGCACGGACTCCACGACCGGCACGGTCACCTGGTGGGACCGGCGCGGGGGCGAATGGGTGGCCGCGGGCACCGCGCCCGCGCGCTTCGGGGCGAACGGCCTGACCGAGGGCGCCACCCGGAGCCAGGGCACGAACACGACGCCCACCGGTCTCTACGACCTGCTCTACGCCTTCGGGACCTCGGCCGCCCCGCCCGGGACCCGCTACCCTTACCGGCGGATCGGCCAGGAGTCGTGGTGGTGCCAGGACAACGCGTCCTCGGCCTACAACCGCTGGGTGGAGCCGAGGCCGGCCGACTGCCGGGCGGAGGAGTCGGAGCACCTCGTCGCCTACGCCACCCAGTACGCCCGGGCGCTCGTCGTCGGCTTCAACTACCACCGGCCGGTGCGGGGCAGGGGCGCCGGGATCTTCCTCCACGTCGACGGCAAGGGCGCGACCGCCGGCTGTGTGTCCGTGCCGGCGGCCGCCATGGACCGGATCCTCGCCTGGGCCGATCCGGGCCGCCGTCCCCACATCGCGGTCGGGACGGCCTCCGGCCCCACCGCGATCACCCGCTACTGACGGCCGCGGTCGTTCTGGGCCAGCCGCAGGAGGTGGTCGGCCAGGGCCTGGCCGCCGTTCGGGTCACGGCTGATCAGCATCAGCGTGTCGTCCCCGGCGATCGTGCCGAGGATCGCCCGGAGCTCGGCCTGGTCGATGGCCGAGGCGAGGAACTGCGCGGCGCCCGGAGGGGTACGCAGCACCACGAGGTTGGCCGAGGCCTCGGCCGAGATGAGCAGCTCGGCCGAGAGCCTGCGCATCCGCTCCTCCTTGGCCGACCCCCCGAGCGGCGCCTGCGGGGTGCGGAAACCGCCCTCGCTGGGCACCGCGTAGATGAGTTCGCCGCCGGTGTTGCGGATCTTCACCGCGCCGAGCTCGTCCAGGTCCCGGGAGAGCGTCGCCTGGGTGACGCTCAGCCCGTCGTCGGACAGGAGCCTGGCGAGCTGGCTCTGCGAGCGCACCGGCTGGCGGTTCAGGATGTCCACGATCCTGCGGTGGCGTGCCGTGCGGGTCTGCGGCACCGACGGCCCGCCCTGGTCGGTTTCCTGCGCCTCGGTCATCGTCGTCGCCTCATTCTCCGGATCGTCACTCCCCGGATCGTCCGTCCCCGTAAGCCGCGTCGAGAGCTCCCGGCAGAATCCGCAGGAACGCGTCCACCTCGGCGTCGCCGATGATCAGCGGCGGCATCAGCCGTACGACGTCGGGGGCGGGCGCGTTCACCAGGAGTCCGGCTCCCTGGGCCGCCTGCTGCACCTTCGGTGCGAGGGGCCCGGTGAGCACGATACCCAGCAGCAGTCCGGAGCCGCGGACGTGGGAGACCAGCGGGTGCCCGAGGCCCTCGACGCCTTCCCTGATCCGCTCGCCGAGCCGCTTGACGTTGTCCAGGGCGCCGTCGGCGGCGAGCGTGTCCAGCACGGCGAGACCGGCGGCACAGGCGACGGGGTTGCCTCCGAACGTCGTGCCGTGCTGACCGGGCTTCAGCAGGTCGGCGGCTTCGCCGAAGGCGACCGTGGCGCCGATCGGCAGTCCGCCGCCCAGCCCCTTGGCGAGGGTGACCAGGTCGGGCTCTACGCCCTGGTGGGCCTGGTACTCGAACCAGTGGCCGCAGCGGCCGATCCCGGTCTGCACCTCGTCCAGGACGAGCAGCGTCCCGGTGGCCCGCGTGATCTCCCGGGCCGCCTCCAGATAGCCCCTGGGCGGTACGACCACACCGATCTCGCCCTGCACCGGCTCGATGATGAGCAGCGCGGTCTCCGTCGTCACCGCGGCCCGGAGCGCCTCGATGTCGCCGTACGGCACGTGCGTGACGTCGCCGGGCAGCGGCAGGAAGGGGGTGCGCTTGGCCTGCTGCCCGGTCAGCGCGAGGCTGCCCATGGTCCGGCCGTGGAAGCCGCCGTCCGTGGCGACCATGTGCGTACGCCCCGTCAGCCGGCCGATCTTGATGGCGGCCTCGTTGGCCTCGGCACCGGAGTTGCAGAAGAAGACCCTGCCCGGCCGGCCGAAGAGCTGGAGCAGCCGTTCGGCGAGCTCGATGGGGGGCTCGGCGGTGTAGAGGTTGGAGACGTGGCCCAGCGAGGCGATCTGTGTGGAGACGGCCTCGACCACGGCGGGGTGGGCGTGGCCGAGCGCGTTGACCGCGATGCCGCCGACGAAGTCGAGGTACTCGGCCCCCTCGGCGTCCCAGACCCGGGCGCCGGCGCCACGCACCAGGGGCAGTTGCGGGGTGCCGTAGTTGTCCATCAGCGCACCCTGCCAGCGCTGTGCGAACTCCGCGTTGCTCATGACTTCCCCTCTGCGCCGGTCCGTGCGGCGGGCGTCGCGTCCGGCACGACCATGGTGCCGATTCCCTCGTCGGTGAAGATCTCCAGCAGGATCGAGTGCTGGACCCGGCCGTCGATGACACGGGCGGTCTCGACGCCGTTGCGTACGGCGTGGAGGCAGCCCTGCATCTTGGGCACCATGCCGCTGGAGAGGTCGGGCAGGAGTTTCTCCAGCTCGGAGGCGGTGAGGCGGCTGATGACGTCGTCGCTGTTCGGCCAGTCCTCGTAGAGGCCCTCGACGTCGGTGAGGACCATCAGGGTCTCGGCGTCCAGCGCGGCGGCGAGCGCGGCGGCGGCCGTGTCGGCGTTGACGTTGTAGACGTGGTTGTCCTCGGCGGAGCGGGCGATGGAGGAGACGACCGGGATCCGGCCGTCGTCCAGCAGCGCCTGGATGGCCCCGGTGTCTATGGCGGTGATCTCGCCGACCCTGCCGATGTCGACGGCCTCGCCGTCGATCACCGGGCGGTGCTGCGTGGCGGTGATGGTGTGGGCGTCCTCGCCGGTCATGCCGACGGCGAGCGGGCCGTGCTCGTTGAGCAGCCCGACGAGCTCGCGCTGGACCTGTCCGGCCAGCACCATGCGTACGACGTCCATGGCCTCGGGCGTGGTGACGCGCAGTCCGGCCTTGAATTCGCTGACCAGGCCCTGCTTGTCGAGCTGGGCGCTGATCTGCGGGCCTCCACCGTGCACGACGACGGGCTTGAGCCCGGCGTGCCGCAGGAAGACGACGTCCTGGGCGAAGGCGGCCTTCAGCTCCTCGTCGATCATGGCGTTGCCGCCGAACTTGATGACGACGGTCTTGCCGTGGTGCCGGGTGAGCCAGGGCAGGGCCTCGATGAGGATCTGTGCCTTGGGCAGCGCGGTGTGCTTCCTCGCGGCGCTCATGAGCTGTACGCGCTGTTCTCGTGGACGTACTCGGCGGTCAGGTCGTTGGCCCAGATCACGGCCGATTCGTCACCGGCGGAGAGGTCGGCGGTGATCCTCACCTCCCGGTAGCGCATGTCGACCAGGTCGCGGTCCTCGCCGACGCTGCCGTTCTTGCACACCCAGACGTCGTTGATGGCGACGTTCAGCCGGTCGGGCTCGAAGGCTGCCTGCGTGGTCCCGATCGCGGAGAGGACACGGCCCCAGTTGGGGTCCTCGCCGTGGATGGCGCACTTGAGGAGGTTGTTGCGGGCGATGCACCGCCCGACCTCGACGGCGTCGTCCTCGGTCGCCGCGTTGACCACCTCGATCCGGATGTCCTTGGAGGCGCCTTCGGCGTCGCCGATGAGCTGCCGGGCGAGAGCGGCGCAGACACTCTGCACGGCCTGGCCGAACTCGGTCTGCGCGGGGGTGATCCCGCTCGCCCCCGAGGCGAGCAGCAGCACGGTGTCGTTGGTCGACATGCAGCCGTCGGAGTCGACCCGGTCGAAGGTGGTGCGGGTGGCGGCGCGCAGCGCGGCGTCGAGCGCGGGCGCTTCGACGTCGGCATCGGTGGTGAGGACGACCAGCATGGTGGCGAGGCCGGGGGCGAGCATGCCCGCGCCCTTGGCCATGCCGCCGACGGTCCAGCCCTCGCCGCCCGCGACGGCGGTCTTGTGGACGGTGTCCGTGGTCTTGATCGCGAGGGCGGCCCTCTCGCCGCCGTGCTCGCTCAGGGCCTGTGCGGCCTTCTCGACGCCGGGCAGGAGCTTGTCCATGGGAAGGAGCAGGCCGATCAGTCCGGTCGAGGCGACCGCGATCTCGCCCGCGCTGTGCCCGTCCAGGACCTCGGCCGCCTTCTCGGCGGTGGCGTGGGTGTCCTGGAAGCCCTGGGGGCCCGTACAGGCGTTGGCTCCACCGGAGTTGAGGACGACGGCGGTCACCTCACCGCCCCTGAGCACCTGTTCCGACCAGAGGACGGGCGCGGCCTTGACGCGGTTGGAGGTGAAGACGCCCGCGGCGGCGCGGCGGGGCCCGTTGTTGACCACGAGGGCCAGGTCGGGGTTACCGCTCTCCTTGATCCCGGCGGCGATGCCCGCCGCCGTGAACCCCTTGGCTGCCGTGACGCTCACTGCATCTCCTCGTTCGCTTCTCCGCCCACGCAGCGCGGTGGCGCGGCTTCCGTCGTCCCCCACAGCCCGGAGGCTGCGTGTGCGTCGCTCACGGTGCGACTCCGATCGTGGAAAGACCTGTGTCCTCGGGGAGTCCGAGGGCGATGTTCATGCTCTGCAGGGCGCCTCCGGCGGTACCCTTCGCGAGGTTGTCGATGGCGCTGATCACGATGATCCGGCCGGCCGCCTCGTCGTGGGCGGCCTGGACCTGCACGGCGTTGGATCCGTACACGGCCGCGGTGGCGGGCCACTGTCCCTCGGGCAGCAGGTCGACGAACGGCTCGTCGGCGAACGCCTTCTCGTAGACCTCGCGGAGCGACTCGGCGCTCACCCCGGGCTTCGCCTTCGCGCTGCAGGTGGCGAGGATGCCGCGGGGCATGGGCGCGAGGGTGGGTGTGAAGGAGACGGACACGGGCTCCCCGGCCGCGGCACCGAGGTTCTGGATCATCTCGGGGGTGTGCCGGTGGACTCCGCCGACGCCGTACGGGGTCATGTTGCCCATGACCTCGGAGCCGAGCAGGTGCGGCTTTGCCGCCTTGCCCGCCCCGGAGGTGCCGGACGCGGCGACGACGACGGCCTCGGGTTCGGCGAGGCCGGCCGCATACGCCGGGTAGAGCGCCAGGGAGACGGCCGTGGGGTAGCAGCCGGGCACGGCGATGCGCTTGGTCCCCTCCAGCGCGGCGCGCGCTCCGGGGAGCTCGGGCAGGCCGTAGGGCCAGGCCCCCGCGTGGGGCGAGCCGTAGAACTTCTCCCAGTCGGCGGGGTCCGTGAGCCGGAAGTCGGCGCCCATGTCGACGACGAGGACCTCGTCGCCGAGCTGTTCGGCCACGGCCGCGGACTGCCCGTGGGGAAGGGCCAGGAAGACGACGTCGTGCCCGGCGAGCGCCTCGGCCGTGGTCGGCAGGAGGACTCGGTCGGCCAGGGGCCTCAGGTGCGGCTGCAGCGCGCCGAGCCGCTCTCCGGCGTTGGAGTGGGCGGTGAGTGCCCCGATCTCGATCTGGGGATGAGTGAGGAGCAGACGGAGCAGTTCCCCGCCGGCGTAACCACTCGCTCCTGCCACTGCCGCACGTACCACCATCGGAAATGCCTCCTCATTGATGGCATGACTATACGCAGCTATGCAGTGTTATGCAAAGGTCGCGGACGCCCGGCGCTGATCACCGCCGGCCGGACCGGGGTGGGTCCCGGCGCGGAAGGTGCGGCGGTAGGCGTCCGGCGGTACGCCGACCGTCCGGTGGAAGTGCCGTCGCAGGGTCGTCGCGGTGCCCATGCCGGTGGCCGCCGCGATGGCGTCGACGGTGTCGTCGGTGCTCTCCAGCAATTCCTGGGCGTGGCGGATCCGCTGCGCGTGCAGCCATTGGAGCGGGGTGGTGCCGGTGACCGCCCTGAAGTGCCGGCCGAGATGGCGGGAACTCATCCGTGCCCGGCGGGCCAGATCCGCCACGGTGAGCGGGTGGTCCAGGCGCTCGATCGCCCAGGGCAGGAGTTCGGCGAGGGGGTGACTGCCAGGGGCGGGGACCGGCGTGGTCACGAACTGGGCCTGGCCGCCGCCCCTGTGAGGCGGCACGACCAGGCGGCGGGCGAGCGTGTTGGCGATCGTCGCACCGTGGTCGAGGCGGACGAGGTGCAGGCACAGGTCCATGGCGGCGGCCTTGCCGGCCGAGGTGAGCACACGGCCGTCGTCCACGTAGAGGACATCGGCGTCGACCTCCACCCGGGGATACCTCTCCGCCAGCTCCCGGGCGTGCGCCCAGTGGGTGGTGGCGCGCCTGCCGTCCAGGAGACCGGCGGCGGCGAGCACGAAGGCCCCCGTGCAGAGGGAGGCCACGCGCGCGCCCGCCTCGTGGGCGGCGCGGACCGCGCCCACCAGCGCGGCCGGCGGTTCACGCTCGAGATCGGCCCAGCCGGGAACGATCACGGAGTCGGCGTGCGCGAGGTGGTCGAGTCCGTGGTCGGGCTCCAGCGCGAAGCGGCCCACGCGCACGGCGCCCAGGGCGCAGAGCGAGAGGTCGTACCAGGGCTCCGACATGCCGACCGGAGGGCTCCCCCCGAAGACCTCGCAGGCGAGGGACAGCTCGAAATGCAGCATGCCGTCGGTGAGGGCGAGCGCGACAGTGGCCATGTCCGGAATTGTACGTGGCGTGTCGTTCCGGACCATGGCGCGGGCTGCCACCCCTCGTGAAAATGTGTTCATGACACAGCGCAGCGGATCATCCGCGCCCAGGGAAGAAGACCCCACGAGCACCGGCCGGGCGGTGGCGGTGTTCGGCGCGTACGGGCACACCGGGCGGTTCGTGGTGGCGGAGCTGGCCGAGCGGGGGTTCGTCCCGGTCCTCTCGGGCCGCGACGCCGACCAGCTGAAGACGATGGCGTACGGAACCGGGTGGGAGGCCCGCCCGGCGTCGGTCGACGACCCGGCCGCGCTCGACCGCGCCCTGGCCGGTGCCGCGGCCGTGATCAACTGCGCGGGGCCCTTCGCGACGACGGCCGCCCCCGTGATCGAGGCGGCCCTGCGGGCGGGGATCCCGTACCTCGACGTGGCGGCCGAGATCGAGGCCAACCTCGACACCTTCACGCACTTCGCCGACCGGGCGCGGGACGCGGGAGCGGTGGTCGTCCCGGCCATGGCGTTCTTCGGCGGGTTCGGCGACCTGCTGGCCACCGCCGCGATGGGCGACTGGACCACGGCCGACGAGGTGCACGTGGCCTACGGGCTCGACAGCTGGCACCCGACCGCCGGGACCCGCTCGGCGGGCGCGGTATCCCGGCGGCGCAGGGGCGACCGCCGCGTCGTCTTCACCGGCGGGCGCCTCCGGCACCGCAGCGACGCCCCGCCGAGCCTGGAGTGGCGTTTCCCCGACCCCATGGGCGCGCGGGCGGTCATCGGGGAGTTCACGATGGCCGACGTGGTGACCGTGCCCAGCCATCTGACCGTCCCCGAGGTCCGCACCTACATGACCGTCGAGGCGGCCCGGGACATCGCGGCGCCGGAAACGCCGCAGCCGACGGCGGTCGACGACCGGGGCAGGTCCGACCAGACCTTCCTCGTCGACGTCGTCGTGCGGTCGGGTGGCGCCGAGCGGCGCGCCACCGCCCGCGGCCAGGACATCTACGCCGTGACCGCGCCCCTGGTGGTGGAAGCGCTCGACCGCGTTCTCACGGGCCGGACCCACGCGGCGGGCGTCGTCTCCGCGGGGGAGATCTTCGACGCACCCGGCTTCCTGCGCGCGCTGTCCCCTCACATCACCGTGAAGCTCCCGTAGCCGACGGACGCCCTGCCCACCCGCCAGGGACCACGAGCGGGCGGACCGCCGGACCGGGGCGGACACGTCCGGCGCGTGGTGAGGCGCGCGGGGCGATTCTTCGCTTACATGGCGGACAGGGCACGGCGCGTGCGCGGACACGCAGAGCGAGAGCGAGCGGCCATGAGCGAGATCGTCGACGAGATCGGCCAGGTGGACCGCGAGGTCGGCACGCGCCGGGTGGGGCAGGACGAGGCCGGCAGCGTGCTGCTGCGGCGCACCTTCGACTCGGACACCGCCGATGTCTGGGGGGCGGTGACCTCCCCGGAACGGATCGCCCGGTGGTTCCTCCCGGTGACCGGGGAGTTCCAGGTCGGCGGGAACTACCAGCTGGAGGGGAACGCCGACGGCGAGATCATCGAGTGCGTGGCCCCGGAGCGGCTGCGGGTCTCCTGGCGGTTCGGCCCCGACCCCGGCTTCAGCGAGGTCGAGGTGCGGCTGACGGCGAAGGAGGGCGGGCGGACCCTGTTCGAGCTGGAACACGTCTCCGTCCTCCCGGAGGAGTTCCGGAGCCAGTACGGGCCGGGCGCGGTCGGGGTCGGCTGGGACCTGGCGCTGCTGGGGCTCGGATGGCACCTGGCGGACGGCGGACTCAGCCCCGATGACGCCCTGGAATGGCAGACCTCTCCCGAGGCGAAAGCCTTCGTGGCCCGCTCCGGCGAGGAATGGGGCCGTGCCTTCGCCGCCTCCGGCGCGGACCCCGAGACCGTGACCGCGACGACGGTGGCGACGGTGGCCTTCTACACGGGGGAGTGAGCGGCCCCCGTGGACCCGTCCGCCCCGTGAGGTCAGTCCCGGTCGGCCTGCTCGGCCGCCCGGGCGGCGTCGCGCTCCTTGATGCGCACCGCTTCCTTGCGGACCTCGGCCTGGGTGGCGCGCTCCTTCTGCAGCCACTCGGGTCCCTCCTGCTTGAGGGCGTCGATCTGCTCGGTGGTGAGGGGCTCCGTGACACCGCCGCGCGCGAGACCGGCGATGGAGACGCCGAGCTTCGAGGCGACGACCGGCCGGGGGTGCGGGCCGTTGCGGCGCAGCTCCTGCAGCCACTGGGGCGGGTCGGACTGCAGCGCGTTCAGCTCGGCGCGCGAGACGACGCCCTCCTGGAACTCGGCGGGGGTGGCTTCGAGGTACACACCCAGCTTCTTCGCCGCGGTGGCGGGCTTCATTGTCTGGGTGGTCTGGTGCGACGTCATGGTGTCCAGGGTATCGAGCGTGTGCGGCGTCCGAGACCACGGCCGGTAGCCTGGCGGTGTGACAGGCTCGGAAGTACCCCTCGCGTTCCGGCTCGCCTACGTCCCGGGCGTGACCCCGACCAAGTGGGTGCGGATCTGGAACGAGCGGCTGCCCGGCACTCCGCTGACCCTTGTCGGCGTGCCCGCCGCCGAGGCCGCCGGTCTGCTGCGTGACGGCGGCGCCGACGCCGGCTTCGTGCGGCTGCCGGCCGACCGGACGGATCTCAGCGCGATCCCCCTCTACACGGAGACGACCGTGGTCGTCATCCCCAAGGATCACGAGGGGACGGCCGTCGAGGAGATGGCGGTCGAGGACCTCGCCGAGGAGATCGTGCTGCATCCCCTCGACGACACCCTGGACTGGGAGCGTCCGCCCGGCAGGCCCGCGTTCGAGCGGCCCGCCACGACGGAGGACGCCGTGGAACTGGTGGCGGCGGGCGTGGGCCTGCTCGTCGTCCCGCAGTCGCTGGCGCGCCTGTACCACCGCAAGGACCTCACCTACCGCCCGCTGACGGGCGTCCCCGAGTCACGGATCGCGCTGTCGTGGCCGGAGGAGAAGACGACCGACCTGGTGGAGGAGTTCATCGGGATCGTCCGCGGGCGGACGGTGAACAGCACCCGGGGCCGTCCCCCGACGCCGCCGCAGCCCAAGGCCAGGCGCGCCGACAGCAAGAAGGGCGGTGCGCCCCGCAAGCCCGCGGCGGGCAAGCAGTCCCGCGGCGGGGCAAGCGGTTCCGGCGGTTCCGGCGGGGCAAAGAACGCCAAGGGCGGCGCCAAGCGCGGAAAGCCCCGCCGCCGGCCGTAGCGGGCTGTCGGCGGGGGCGACCCCCCGCACCCCCTACCTCTAGTACTTCCGAGCTACGTGCCAGGTCCCCTCCTGGGCAGGACGCCGACCCCACGGGTCGGCCCATAACTTCGGTACCGGATTCAACGAGCACCCTCCGGTACGGAAGGACTTCCCATGGCGTCCCGCCCATCGAGCAGCCGCGCGCGGCGCGCCCTGCTCGCCGCCCTCGTCACCGCGTCCGTGGCACTCCCGGTCTCCGGAGCGGCCGGGCCCTCCGTCGTTCCCGCGCCCGCTCCCGCGCGCCTCGCGCCGCTGGACACGGCGCAGCCCCCGGTGCTGGATGCCAGGTACGCCGCCGCCCGGCACGAGACCCGGGCGGCGCGGGACATGGCCGCCCGCCACGGCGACCGGAGAAGGGCCGCCACGCTCACGGGCATGGCGGGCCCCCGGCGCACCTTCCTGATGTTCGACGGGCGCGACGGCGGCCGCGGCGTGGAGGTCTTCGGGGACCTCTCACGGGCCGGACGGATCGCCCTGCTGGTACCGGGTGCGGGCGTCGACCTCGACCACTACGGCCGCTTACGGCGCGGCGCCGAGGCACTCCGGGGCGAACTGGGCCCCGGGTCCGCCGTCGTCGCCTGGCTCGGCTACCGGACGCCGTCCATGCTGAGCCCCGCCTCCTTCACGGCCGGCAGGGCCGACGAGGCGGCTCCCGCTCTGCGGGCCTTCGTGCGGGAGGTGCGCGGGGCCAGACCCTCCGCCCACGTCTCCCTGCTCTGCCACTCCTACGGTTCCGTGGTCTGCGCCCGGGCGGCTTCCGGGCTCGATGTGTCGGACATCGTGCTGTACGGCAGTCCCGGCACCGGTGCGGACAGGGCCGCCGACCTGCGCACCCCGGCGACGGTGTGGGCGGGCCGGGGCGGGGACGACTGGATCGGCCGGGTCCCGCACACCGTCCTCACTCTGCCCTTCGGCGCCGTCGGGTTCGGGACGGATCCGGTCTCGCCCGAGTTCGGCGCGGAGGCCTTCGACGCGGGCGACGCCGCGCACAGCGACTACCTGCGACCGGGGAGCGCCGCACTGCGCGCCATCGCCGCGATCGCCGCGGGGACGGCGGGGTCCCGCCATGCGTGACGTCGTACGGCGCACGGCAGCGCCTGATCTCGTCCGGCGGATCGAGGCGGCCACTCCCCCGGACCGCGACCGCGCGGTCGACGCCCTGCGCGCCCTGGCCATCCTGGGCGTGGTGTGCGGCCACTGGCTCGTGACGGCACTGGTCGCCGACAGCGGCACGGTCCACGGCGCCAGTCCGCTCCGGTACATGCCCGCGCTCACCCCGGTCTCCTGGGCGTTCCAGACCCTCGCCGTCTTCTTCCTGGTGGGTGGCCGGGTGGGCGCGAAGGGGTACGCCTCGGCACGGGCCAGGGGCGAGTCCTACGGCCGCTGGGTGGGAGCCCGGACGGTCCGGCTGTTCCGGCCCGTCGCCGCGGTCACCGCGGTGTGGGCCGTGGCGGTCTGCGTGATGGCGGCCTCGGGGGTGGAGCAGGGGACGGTACGCGCGCTCGGCAAGCTGGTGTGGTCGCCGCTCTGGTTCCTGCTGGTCCTCTCCGCGCTGACGGCGGCGACCCCGCTGGTGGCACGGCTGCACCCGCTGTGGCCGCTCGCCGTCGTCCTGCACGTCGACCTGTTCCGGCTGGGCTTCGACGGCCCCGCCTCCCTGGGCTGGATCAACGTGGCCGCGGGCTGGCTGGTCCCCTACTGCCTGGGGGCGGCGTGGGCACGGGGAGAGCTGAGCGACCGCCGGACCGGCCGGGTGCTGCTCCTCGGCGGTGCGGGGGCCACGGCGGGGCTCGTCCTGTTCGCCGGTTACCCCGCCTCCATGGTCGGGGTGCCGGGCGGGACGCTCTCGAATCTCGACCCTCCGACCCTCGCCGCCGTCACCTTCGGCCTGGCCCAGTGCGGCGCCGCCCTGCTGCTCCTCGGACGGCTGCGGCGGGTCCTCGCGCGGCCGGCGGTCTGGGCGGCGGTGGCTCTGCTGAACCTGTCCGCGATGACCGTGTTCCTCTGGCACCAGACCGCGATGATCGTGGTCACGTCGACCGTGCTGTTCGCGGCCGGCCCGGTGCCCGGACTGCACACGCTCCCCGACGGCCCCGGCTGGGTGCTCGCCCGTCTGGCCTGGCTGCCGGTGTTCGCACTGGCGCTGCTGCTGTGCCGGTCCGCCTTCGGGGCGTACGAGCAGCGGCGCGGCGGCGGTTCGACCGTCGTACGGTCAGGCTCCCGCTCCCGCACCCCGGAGTCGCACCGTGTCTAAGCTGAGCGTCATGACGGGGGTCGGGTCACGGACGTGGAGGGCTCTGCGCGGTCTGCCGCGGATGCTGCGCAAGGACCTGTGGAGCGCGCCCGTCGATCCCGTGCCGCCCCCGGGCGCGCCCGGCGCGTCGGTCTGGCGGCCCGTGTTCGGAATGCTGCTGACGTTCGTCGCGACGTTCGTCGCCCTGTGGCACGTGCCCGATCTGGTCCCCCACGGCGCCGCGATACCCGCGTACGCGGTGCTCCTCGCAGTGCTCCAGGCGCTGTCGCTGCTCGCCGGCATGTGGCATCCCCTCCACGCCTGGTGGGCCTCGCTGCTCCTCATGGTCGTCAGCGTGCGGATCGCGGAGTCCGCGATGACGCCCGGCGAACTGTTCCCCTGGACCGGGTCCGAGATGACGATGCAGAGCCTTGCCCTGCTCCTTCTGGCCCTGCGCGTCCATCCCCGCAGGGCGGTCCTCGCCCTCGCCCTGAGCCTGCTGGCGGGCCTGGTCTCCAGCGCCTTCGTCACCCGTGGCCACGACTACGCGATGGATGCCGGTGCGCTGGTCGCCATCACCGCCGTGGTGATCGGCACGGCGCTCCGCGCCCTGCGGGTGGCACGCGCCCAACTGGTCGTGCAGTCCGGGCTGACACAGGAGGAGCGGGCCCGTCGCACCCTCCTGGAGGAGCGCAACCGGATCGCACGCGAGCTGCACGACGTCGTCGCCCATCACATGTCGGTGATCTCCATCCAGGCGCAGGTCGCCCCGCACCTCGTCGAGAATCCCTCGGACGAGCTCAGGGAGAACCTCGCCGGCATACGGGAGAACGCCGTGGAGGCACTGGCGGAACTGCGCCGGGTGCTGGGGGTGCTGCGCTCGCAGGACGCGGCGGCCGACGGGCTTCGACAGGCCCCGCAGCCCACGCTGGAGCGGCTGGACGAGCTGATCGGCACGGTGCGGAGCGCGGGTGTCTCCGTCGCGACCAAGACGACGGGCGCACGCCGGCCACTGCCGCCCGGTGTGGAGTTGTCCGCCTTCCGGATCGTGCAGGAGGCGCTGAGCAACGTACTGCGGCACGCCCCGGGGGCCCGCGCCCGGGTGGAGGTGGGCTACCACTGCGCCGCCGTCACGGTCCGGGTCACCAACACGGCCCCGGATGCGCCCGGCCGCCGGCTGCGCGGCGTCGGGCACGGGCTGCTCGGGATGCGCGAGCGCACCACCATGCTGGGCGGCGACCTCACCCACGGCCCCACCCCCGGCGGGGGCTATGAAGTAATGGCGACACTCCCCCTGGAGGACCCTTCATGACCATCCGCGTGCTGATCGCCGACGACCAGATGATGGTCCGTCAGGGTTTCACCGTGCTGCTGAACGCCGAGCCGGGCATCGAGGTCGTCGGTCAGGCGGTGGACGGCGTGGAGGCGCTGGAGAAGGCGGCCCAACTGGCCCCGGACGTCGTCCTGATGGACATACGGATGCCCCGCCTGGGCGGCATCGATGCCACGCGCCGCCTCACCGGGGAGCCCGGTTCCGCGGCGAAGGTGCTCGTCCTGACCACCTTCGACCTCGACGAGTACGTGTACGAGGCGCTCCGCGCCGGCGCCTCCGGGTTCCTGCTGAAGGACGCCTCGGCCGACGAACTCGCCCGGGCGGTGCGGGTGGTGGCGGCCGGTGACGCCCTGCTCGCCCCGAACATCACCAAGCGGCTCATCGCCGAGTTCTCCCGGGTCAGCACCGGGCCGCGCGCTCCCTCGAGGGAGCGCGTCGGGGACCTGACGGACCGGGAGACGGAGGTGCTGTCCCTGATCGCACAGGGGATGTCGAACGCGGAGATCGCGGCAGGCCTGGTGGTGGCGGAACAGACCGTGAAGACCCACGTGAGCCGGATCCTGGTGAAGCTGGGCCTGCGCGACCGCACCCAGGCCGCGGTGTACGCGTACGAGTCGGGCCTGGTCCGGCCGGCCGGTCACCGATCCGCGGGCAGTGCGTCGTAGACCGCGTCGACCAGGGCCATCTTGCGCGGGTCGTCGGCGATGTTCGGGCCCATGCGGTTCATGACGTAGCCGAGCGCGATCCCGGACTCCGGGTCGGCCAGACCGCAGGAGCCTCCCGCCCCGTCGTGGCCGACGGCGCGCGGGTTGGGGCCGTACGAGCCGTTCGGGCCGCTCAGCCAGAGGCCGAGGCCCAGCTCGGTCTCGTGGGCGAAGCCCGCTCCCAGGACCAGGTCCCGGCAGCTGCCCTGCCCCTCACGGACCCGCTCGGCGGCCTCTTCGGACAGGATCCTCCGGCCGTCGAGGGTGCCTCGCCCGGCGAGGATGCCGTAGAGGGAAGCGACCGCGCGGGCGGTGCCGTGACCGTTGGCCGCCGGGATCTCGGCGGCCCTCCACCCGGGGGTGTTGGCGGCCGCGATGCCCGTACCGGGATTGAGGAGGGAGGCGATGGCCAGCGGTTCCATGGCGGCGAACAGGGTGGCCTGTTCACGGGCGACGGCCTTCGGCTGGACCAGTTCGGCGACGCGCCCGGCGTCCTTCTCCGGGAGGCCGACGGTGAAGTCGATGGAGAGCGGCCCGGTGACCTCCTGCCGGAGGAACTCCCCGGGCAGCAGACCGGTGATCCGGCGGACGACCTCGCCGACGAGGAAGCCGTAGGAGATCGCGTGGTAGCCGGAGCGGGTGCCCGGCTCCCACCAGGGCTCGGTGGCCGCGAGGCGGGCCGTGGTCAGCTCCCAGTCGTAGAGCTCGGCCAGGGTGTGCGGATCGCGCAGGCCCGCGACGCCGGAGCGGTGCGAGAGCAGATGGCGTACGCGTACGGACTCCTTGCCCGCAGCGGCGAATTCGGGCCAGTAGTGGGCCACCGGGGCGTCCAGGTCGAGCAGACCCCGGTCGATGAGGATGTGGGCGCAGAGCGCGGTCGGGCCCTTCGTGGTGGACCAGACGTTGACCACGGTGTCCCGCTCCCACGGCCGGGTACGGTCCCCGTCGGCCCATCCGCCCCAGAGGTCCACCACGGGGTCGCCGTCGAGCAGGACGGTGACCGCCGCTCCCAGCTCGTCGCGCTCGGCGAAGTTCGCCTCGAATGCCTCGCGCACCGCGCCGAACCGGTCGTCACAGTGGCCATGGATCTGCGGCACGGGTATCTCTCCTCGTCTCGGTGCACGCACCATACCGACTGGTCGGACTGGCGGGAAGACGCCGTACGGACCGTTCCTTCGACCGGGTGTCCCGGTCAGCGCGGGAACGCTTCGAAGCTGACGCTCCAGCGCCCGGGGAGTCCGGTGATCGTCACGGCGGAGAGCGGCCGGACGTCGACGTTCCAGTAGGTCGGCGGCGGGGCCTTCAACGCGTACACCAGGGCCGCGCGGACGACGGAGGGTTCGGCGACGGCGACAAGGGCTCCCTCCTGGACCGGACGGGTGTCGAGCCAGCTCCCCACCCGCGCGATGAAGGCGAGCAGGCACTCACCGCCGTGCGGGGCGGAGCGCGGGTCGGCGAGCCAGGCGTCCACACCGGCCGGCTCGCGGGCGGCCACCTCCGACAGGGTCAGCCCCCGCCAGCGGCCCATGTCGCAGTCGCGCAGGGCCAGCTGGACGAGCGGGGCGAAGCCCAGGGCGTCACCCGTGGCGCGGCTGCGCGGTGTCGGCGAGCAGTAGCGCAGCTCGGCGGCGCCGAGCCGGACCAGGGTGTGCGCGGCGAGCTGGACCTCACGCCAGCCGGCGTGGTCGAGCGGCCGGTCGTCGTCGAAACGCTCGGCGAGGAGGGCGGAGCTTCGTGCTGCGGCGACGAGGGACACCCGAACACTCATGGGCGCGATCGTGGGGCCCCGCGCCCCGCCGGTCAAGAGGGCATCGCGGCATATGCCCACCCCGTACCCGGTCCTCCCCCGTCAGCCCTTCTGGTGGATCATCCACATGTCCGGTTCGGGGAGCGGGGTGAAGCCGAGCTTCGCGTACACACCGTGGGCGTCCTTGGTGGCGAGCAGGAAGCGGGTCACTCCCAGCGGGATCAGCTCGTCGCGGACGGTGGTGACGAGGCGGGTGCCCAGACCCCTGCCGCGGGCCGCGCGGTCGACGTACACGTCGCAGAGCCATGCGAAGGAGGCACGGTCGGTCACCACCCGGGCGTACGCGACCTGTTCGCCCGAAGCGAGTTCGTACGCACCGAAGTTGAGCGAACCCGCCACGGCGCGGTCCTGCCGCTCCCGGGAACGCCCGAGGGCCCAGTAGGCATCGGTGGAGAGCCAGTGGTGGACGCGGGCCACGTCGAGCCGTGCGGGGTCGTCGGATATCTCGTGGGCCCGCTCGGCGGTGTCGTCGTTCATCCGGGGAGGCTATCGCCCGGCGCCCGCAGCTCGTCGAGGGATTTTCGCAGCCTGCGCACCCCCTCGGCGATCTCGGCCGGACCCGACACGGCCGCGAAGCTCAGCCTGACGTGTCCGGCGGGAGGTTCGGCGCAGTGGTACGGACGGCCGGGCGCCACGGCGACGCCGGCCCTCAGGGCGGCGGACACCAGGGCGGGCTCGCCGGCCGCCGGGCCGGGAAGCCGCAGCCAGATGCTGCCGCCGCCCGACGGCACGTGCGGCAGGCCGAGTTCGGGCAGCCGGCCGCGGACCGCCGCCGTCATCGCGGTGCGGCGGCCGGCGAGTTCGGCGGCCACGGTACGGAGATGACGCTCCCAGGCCGGCGAGCCGACGAGTTCGAGCGCCGCCTCCTGGATCGGGCGCGGCACGAAGAAGCTGTCGACGACCTGGATGGCGCGCAGCCGTTCCAGGACAGGGCCGCGTGCCGCCAGCGCGCCGACCCGGAGGCTCGGTGACGTGATCTTGGTGAGGGAGCGGACATGGACGACGACCCCGTCCGGATCGTGGGCGGCCAGCGGCTCGGGCAGGGCGCCGGCGTCCGCGTGGACGAGCCGGCGGGCGAAGTCGTCCTCGACGACGAAGGCGCCCGCCTCGCGGGCGGTCCGCACGATCCGTTCGCGCCGCTCGGGGGCGAGGGTCACGCCCGTCGGGTTCTGGAAGAGCGGCTGGCAGACGAAGACCCTGGCCCCGGTGGCGCGGAACGCGGCTTCCAGCAGGTCGGGGCGGACTCCGTCGGCGTCCACCGGTACGGGCACCGGCCGCAGGCCCATGGCGCGGGCGGCGGCCAGCATGCCGGGGTAGGTGGGCGATTCGACGAGCACGGGGGCTCCCGGCTGGGCGAGGGCCCGCAGCGCGGTGGCCAGGGCGCTCTGCCCTCCCGCGGTGATCAGGACCTCGGCCTCGGTGAGGGTGGGTCCGATCTCCCGGGCGAACCAGGCGCGCAGCTCGGCCAGCCCGTCGGTGGGCGGCCTGCCCCACGCCCCGGGGCGTCGTCCGGCCCGGGCCAGGGCGGCGGCCAGGGCCCGCTCGGGCTGGAGGCCCGGGTGGAGGTATCCGCCGTTGAACTCGATGACCCCGGGCGGTGGCGCGGCGAGGGTGACGAGGACCCCCGAGGCGTCGACGGTGCGCGGCACGACCTCGGGTCCGCCGTCCCCGCTGAGCGAGACCTCCTGCCAGGAGGTGTCGCCCGGGGCGGGGGCGGCGGCACGGGTCTCGGCCCGGAAGGCGCCGGAGCCGGGGCGGGTGACGACGAGCCCCTCGGCGACGAGCTGTGCGACGGCCCGGGAGACGGTCACCGGGCTGACCTTGAAGCGCTCCACGAGCGCACGGCTGGACGGCAGCTTTCCACCCACGGAGTAGCGGTCGAGCTCGCCCTTCAGGGACGACACCAGTTCGGACACGCTGCTACGCTCATGCATGACAGCACAGAATAGCGCTACCGCCCGCCCGCCGATAGCGATCGAGGCCGGCCGCCCGACGGTGCGCCGCGGCCCCGGAAGCGGTGTCCTTCTCGCCGGACTCGGCGTGCTGGCCTTCTCCCTGACCTTCCCCTCCACGGTGTGGGGGCTGGAGAGCTTCGGCCCCTGGTCCCTGGTCGCGCTGCGCACTGTGCTCGCCGCGCTGATCGCCGGTTGCGCCCTGCTCGCGGGCCGGGTTCCGGTGCCCGCGCGCCGCCACTGGGCGGGCCTCGCCGTCGTCGCGGGCGGCGTGGTGGTCGGCTTCCCCCTGCTGACCTCGCTGGCCCTGCGGACCTCCACCAGCTCGCACGCGGCGGTCGTGGTGGGACTGCTGCCCCTGACGACCGCGCTCCTCTCCGCCCTGCGCACCGGTGCGCGCCCTCCGCGGGCCTTCTGGGCAGCGGCCCTGGCCGGGGCGGCCGTGGTGATCGCGTTCACGGCGCAGCAGAGCGGCGGAACGCTCTTCGGGGGCGACCTGTACCTGTTCGGGGCGCTGCTGGTCTGCGCCGCGGGTTACACCGAGGGCGGCAGGCTGGCCGGGGTGATGCCGGGCTGGCAGGTGATCGGCTGGGCCCTCGTCCTCTCCCTGCCGCTCGCGGTGGCCGGAGCGGCCGTGGCGCTGCCGTTCGAACCGGTGCGCCTCACGGTCCACGGGGTCGTCGGGCTGGTCTGGGTGGCCACCGTGTCGACCTTCCTCGGGCTGTACGCCTGGTACCGGGGCATGGCGGAGATCGGGGTGCCCCGGGCCAGTCAGCTCCAGCTGGCTCAGCCGCTGCTCACCCTGGTCTGGTCGTTCCTCCTGCTCGGCGAGGAGGTGTCCGCCGCGGCCCCGGTCGCAGCGGTGGCCGTCCTGCTGTGCATCGCCGTGACCCAGCGCGCGGGGATCCGGGGCACGCGCCCGACGCGAGCCGGGGAGTCGGTCCGGTCATAGACTTGTCGACATGGATCGTCACCCGTGAGGAGGTCACTCCCGATGGAGGCACACACGGGCGACCGGCTGCTGACACACGGCAGGACCGTGGGACAGCACGACCGGGTCGCAGAGATCATCGAGGTGCTCGGTGACGGGGGCGCTCCCCCGTACCGGCTGCGCTTCGAGGACGGACACGAGTCGATCAGCTCTCCGGGTCCGGACAGCGTCGTCCAGCACACCGCCCCCGAGGACCGGGGCCGGTAGGACACGCGTGCGCCCGGGGACACGAGCGGTCCCCGGGCGCACGCGCCCGGCGGGCCGTCAGCGGGGGGTACGCGCCCTGACCTGGTAGTGGTCGGCCACCACTTGGGCCATGGCACCGATGGGGTCGGCCTTCACCTGCTTCGCCGAGAAGTAGACGTGGCCGCCGACCTCCGGGTGACCGGCGGCCAGGTCGAGGTGGCGGGAGAGTTCGGCCGGATCCTGCCAGGCGGCGGGCTGGGCCGGGTCGCCGGCCTTGTAGAGCGCTTCCCCCACGTACAGCCCGACACCGGTGCCCCGGACCGTCTCGGCCCACCACGGCAGCAGCTTCGCGTAGTCGGCGGCCGAGAAGCCGATGTTCCAGTAGATCTGCGGGCAGATGTAGTCGATCCAGCCCTCCTTCACCCACTTACGGGTATCGGCGTGCAGATCGTCGTACGTCTGCACGCCGGCCGCGGTGTCGGATCCCAGCGGGTCGGTGGAGGAGTTGCGCCACACCGCGAAGGGGCTGATCCCGAACCGGACCCCGGGCCTGACCTCGGCGATCCGCGCGGCCGTCTCACGGACCAGCCGGTCGGTGTTGTCCCGGCGCCAGGCGGCCTTGCTCGCGAAGTCCCCGCCGTACGTCTCGTACGCGGCGTCGTCGTCGAAGACCTGGCCCGCGACCGGGTACGGGTAGAAGTAGTCGTCCCAGTGCACCGCGTCGACGGCGTAGCGGCTCACCGCGTCGAGCATCGCGTCCTGGACGAACTTCCTGACCTCCGGGAGCCCCGGGTTGTAGTAGAGCTTGCCTCCGTAGGGAAGGACCCGGTCCGGGTGCAGCCGGGCGGGGTGCGAGGCGACGAGGCGTGAGGGGTCGGTGTGGTTCGCCACCCGGTAGGGGTTGAACCACGCGTGCAACTCCAGTCCGCGGGCGTGCGCCTCGCGCACCGCCGTGCCGAGCGGGTCCCATCCGGGGTCCTTGCCCTGGACCCCGGTGAGGCACTGGGCCCAGGGTTCGTACGACGAGGGCCACAGCGCGTCGGCGGTCGGCCGGACCTGGAGGACGACCGCGTTGAGCCGCAGGTCGACGGCGCGGTCCAGATGCGCGATCAGCTCCGTTTCCTGGGCCGCGGCGCTCAGCCCCGGCGCCGAGGGCCAGTCCAGGTTGGCGACCGTGGCGATCCACACCCCGCGCAGCTCGCCCGGCTCCGCCCTGCGGTGCCGGTGCCGGGGGGTACCCGGACCGTGTGCGGCGACGGCGTCACCCGCCGTCATCAGCGCGGCCACGGCGCTCGCCGCGCCCCACACCAAGGACCTCCGGCCCATACGACGCATGTGCGTACCTTTCTTACCGCTTGTTCGCGTATGTCATGTCAACAGTGCGTGACGCAGATCATGCCCGCTGTCGGACCGTTCGACCCGCGGCTCACCCGAACCTGAACGCGGGTTAACGTCATGGGGTCGAGGCGGCCACCGGAACCAAGCGGGAACTGCCGCACGAAGATCAGCGAAAGGCACGAGGTGACGGACTCTATGGCCGACATTGCACGCGTCGGAGTGGTCGGCTGTGGCCAGATGGGCGCAGGCATCGCGGAGGTGTGCGCTCGCAGCGGTCTCGAGGTCAAGGTGGCCGAGACCACCGGCGAGGCGCTGGAGATAGGGCGTACCCGGCTCCACAACTCCCTCTCCAAGGCCGCGGAACGCGGCAAGATCACCGCGGAGGAGCGGGACGAGACCCTCGCCCGTCTCAGCTTCACCACCGACCTCGGCGAGTTCGCCGACCGCGATCTCGTGATCGAGGCCGTGGTGGAGAACGAGCAGGTCAAGACGGAGATCTTCCAGGTGCTCGACCAGGTGGTGACCCGCCCGGACGCCATCCTCGCCTCGAACACCTCCTCCATCCCGCTGGTGAAGCTGGCCGTGGCGACGTCCCGGCCGGACCAGGTCATCGGCATCCACTTCTTCAACCCGGCCCCGGTGCAGCGGCTCGTCGAGCTGATCCCGGCGCTGACGACGTCCGACGAGACGATAAAGCGCGCCGAGGCCGTCGTGCAGGACGTGCTCGACAAGCACCCCATCCGCGCCCAGGACCGTTCGGGCTTCGTCGTCAACGCCCTGCTTATCCCGTACCTTCTCTCGGCGATCCGGATGTTCGAGTCGGGCATCGCCAGTCGCGAGGACATCGACAACGGCATGGAGATGGGCTGCGCCCACCCCATGGGCCCGCTGAAGCTCGCCGACCTGATCGGCCTGGACACCGTGGCCTCGGTCGCCGACTCGATGTACGCGGAGTACAAGGAGCCGCTGTACGCCGCTCCCCCGCTGCTCCAGCGGATGGTCGACGCGGGCCGGCTCGGCCGCAAGACGGGCTCGGGCTTCTACGCCTACTGACCGTCCTACCGGCGGCCCCGGCGCTCATGCAGTCGGGACCGCCGGGGCGCGTTCCGCGAGGTCAGGACCGTGTGCGGCCCGAAGAACCTAGTCTGCCACTGGCGACGGCACGGATGCGCGGGCCCGAAGCCCTGGGCCTTTCGGCGCTGTCGCAGCCTTCCTTGCTTGTACTGCGAAGGCTCCCTCGGATGTCCCTCCGACAGAGCCTGAACGTCCCTGAAAGTCCCTGGCGACCCGGACACGGGACCTACGCATGACGAGACCGAGAGCGACCGTGCCGGGTGGTTCCGCACCTTGCTGTCTGATGACGTTTTCCCAGATCAGCCCATGTCCGACAGGCTCCCTCGTGCGGCCTCGTACTGGCTCGTCCAGAGGCGTCTGTCCACCGGCTGTCCACCGGAGCGCGTCTTCGATGGCCGTCCGTGGCTCCACCTGCTTGCGCTGATGGAACGGACGATTCCGATGTGTGCGCTGGGAAACGCCCTTGTCAGGGCCCCGCAACCGTCGCACGCTGTCGGACATTGGGTTGTTGGTCGCGCGGCCTGAGCGAGATGGACACTGGACTACTGGGCGGTGTAGCCGCCGTCGACCGGGAGAGCGACGCCGGTGACGTAGCTGGCGCCGTCGCTGCACAGCCACAGGACGGCCTGGGCGATCTCTTCGGGGGTGCCGAGCCGGTCGATGGCTTGGCCTCCTTCGGCTTGGTCGCGGTCGAGTTCTCCGCCCTCGACCATGGCGTCGACCATCGGGGTGCCGATCGTGCCGGGACACACCGCGTTGATCCTCACCCCGCGCGAGCCGTATTCGAGGGCGGCGCTCTTGGTCAGGCCGATGACGCCGTGCTTGGAGGCGTGGTAGGCGGCGCGGCCAGGGTTGCCGACGAGGCCGCCGAGGGAGGAGCAGTTGACGATCGCGCCGCTGCCCTGGGTGCGCATGTGGCGCAGTTCGTGCTTGGTGCTCGCCCAGATGCCGCGCAGGTTGATGTCTTGGACGCGGTCGAACTGGTCGGCGCTCTCGTCGGCGGCGTCGGTGGGCGGGGGCATGATCCCGGCGTTGTTGTAGGCCATGTCGAGCCGTCCGAAGGCTTCGACGGTGCGGTCGACGGCGGCGGCGACCTGGTCCTCGTCGGTGACGTCGCAGACCAGCGCAAGGACCTGTTGGCCGTCGTCGGCGAGCTGCTTCGCGGCGGCGTTGACGGCGTCCTCGTTGATGTCGGCGAGGGCGACGGCCGCGCCTGCTTCGGCGAAGGCGCGGGCGGTGGCCAGACCCATGCCGGAGGACGCGCCGGTGACGAAGGCGACCTGACCGGTGAAGTCGTAGGTGGGGTTCATGACGATGGCTCCCAACAAGGTTGTACGTGAGCGGAGTTCAGCGTGCGGTCGTATCCGTGGCGGTGGTGTTGGCTGCCGGTTCGGCGGCGGTGTCGGTGGTGTGGTGGGCGACGATCCGGGAGGGGCCGGTGGTGCCGCGCAGCGCGAGGGCGATCAGAGGCAGCAGGGTGAGAACGGCGAAGACCGCGCCGACCAGGGCCGGACCGGTCAGGCCGAGCGAGGAGTCCAGGGCCCGCCCGGCGACGAGGGAACCGGCGGCGATGCCGGTGTTGTAACCGGAGGTGGTCAGCGCCGAGGTCAGGGTGGGGGCGTCGCCTGCGAAGCGGACGGCGAGGGAGGTGACGACCGGGTTGACGGTGAACCCGGCCAAGGCCATGCCGAACACCAGGATCACGGCGGCCACGGCGCTGTCGGAGGCGGGGATCAGGGCCAGCAGGATGAGGGAGGTGGCGGCCGACGCGGTGATCGTGGTGACCATCGGGCGGTGGCCCCCGAGCCGTCCGCCGATCCCGGTGCCGCCCAGCGCACCGATACCGAACGCGATCAGCACCAGCGGTACGGCGCCGGCCGGGATTCCCGCCCGGTCGGTCAGCAGCGGCGTGATGTAGGTGTACGTCGCCAGGACCCCGCCCATGATCAGCACGGCCGCGCCGAGGGCCAGCCACAGCCGCCCCTGGCGAAGGGCCCGGACCTCGGCGCGCACGGAGACTTCGGCCCGCTGCTCGGTGCGGGGGATGAACCGGCCGACGAATGCGGCGGCGAGCGCGGCGAGGACGGCGAGCGCCCAGAAGGGGCCGCGCCAGCCGGTGTGGTGGCCGACGAACGAGCCGATCGGCACGCCGATGACGTTGGCCAGGGTGAGGCCGCCCATCATGACGCCGACCGCCCGGGTGGAGCGGGCAGGGCCCGCTGCGGTGGTGGCGATGACGAAGCCGACGGCCCAGAAAGCTCCGGTGGCCAGGGCGGTCACCACGCGGGCGGTGAGCACGACGGTGAAGGAGGTGCTGAGCGCGGCGACGGCGTGGCCCAGGGCAAAGACGGCGAGGGCGCCGATGAGGGTGTGGCGCTGGGGCAGGCGCAGGGTGGCCATGGCCATGGTGGGCCCGCCGACGATCATCCCGACGGCGAACGCGGTGATCAGGAGGCCGGCGTGGGACACGCTGACGTTCAGGTCGGCGGCCATCTCGGGCAGCAGTCCGGCGATGACGAACTCTGTGGTGCCCATCAGGAACGTGCCGGCGGCGAGCACCCAGACGACGTAGGGCAGCTTGCCGGTGGCGGACCCGGTGGCGGAGGGCATGCGAAAACTTCTTCCCGTGCGAGGAGGGGCGGTGCTGGGGGAGGTCAGGAGGCGGCCTCGATGGTGATCCGGTCGGCCCCGGACAGCACATCGGCGTCGGCGTCGATGTGGCCGAGGACCAGGAGGTCGGAGGAGGCGGAGGGGCCGTCCTTGTAGAAGATGGCGAGGTTGCCCCACGGGGCGAAGTAGGCGAGGTCCCCGGCCTTCGGTGCCTGCGGTTCGGGCGCGTTCTCGGTGGTCAGCTTCCTGGGCGGGTCGGCGATCCGCTCGGTCCCGTGGAAGTCCTCCAAATCCAGGGTGAGCGGGAGCAGGGAGGCCAGGTCGCGGGCGGCGGGGCTGTCGTTCAGGGTCGCCTCGACCTCTTGGCCGTCGATGGTGACGCGGATGTCCATCGGAGTGCTCCTGTCTGATCCGGTCGGACTCGCCGACGCCGAAGCAGGCGTGGAGGCGGGGGCGGACGACGAGACGGAAGCGGTGGTGGGGGTCTGCTCGGCGGACGAGTCGTCGGAGCAGGCGGTCGCGACCAGCAGCAGCGCACCGGTGCCGGCGGTGGCGGTCAGGGCGCGGCGGATGGTGAAGGCGGTCATGGGGTGCCGTCCTGCGGGTCGGGCATGGGCTCGGTGTAGTGCCGGAAGCCCGTGCGGCCGGTGTGCAGGCCGTACAGCAGCTCGGCCAGCTTCTCGGGGCTTGAGGTCGTGGAGTCGGGGCTGATCGCCCCGGGCACGATGAGCTGCGTGACGTGGATGTTCTCCGGCGCGAGGGCGGTGTGCAGCATCTGCGCGTACGCGCTCTCGCCGGCGAACGCGATGGAGGTGCCGGCCACGGTGCCCTTCGGGCGCACAGCGCTGCCGCCGTTGACGAACAGCAGACTGCCCCGCCCCAGCTCCCGCATGCTGGGCAGGACCGCGTTCACGCAGGTGACCGGCGCCTTGACGGAGAAGGCCAGCGGGGCGTCCAGGTCGGCGGCGGTGGTCTCCAGCACCGGCTTCATGAAGTCGGTTCGCGGTACGGGGCTGTACTGCAGGATCTCGATGGGCCCCAGGTCCTCGACCGCGGCGTGCAGGGCTCGGATCAGCGCGTCGGGGTCGAGGACGTCGGCGGTGTAGCCGCGTGCCCGGATTCCGTCGCCGTCGAGCGCGGCCACCAGATCATCGAGATGCCCCTGGTCGCGGGACAGGAGTGCGACGGTGTGGCCCGCCTTGCCGAAGCGGCGGGCGGCAGCCAGGCCCAGGCCGGGGCCGGCGCCGACGAGAGCGAAGGTGGTCACGGTGGTTCTCCTCTACGAATGGGGCGATGCGGGGCCCATCGGCCCCGCCGCAGGAAGCGGGGCGGTTCCCGGGTGGGGGACGGTGCCGGCCGGGTTCAGCCGGTGGCCGGAGCGGCGTGGTACTCCTCGTCGCTGACGGGGTTCAGCCAGTGCACGACGTCGTGGTCGGCGTCGCCCTCGTTGATGGCCAGGTGGACCATCAGCCGGTTCGGTGCGGCACCGTGCCAGTGCTCCTCGTCGGCCTCGAACAGGACGCGGTCGCCGGGCCGGAGGACCTCCACCGGTCCGCCCCGCCGCTGGCACAGGCCGATCCCTTCGGTGACGAAGACGGTCTGGCCCAGCGGGTGCCGGTGCCAGTGGGTCCGGGCGCCCGGCATGAAGTGCACCAGGGAGGCGGTGACCCTCGACGGGGCGGGGGCCGCGGCGACGGCGTCGATGTAGACGTCGCCGGTGAACCAGTCCTCCGGCCCCTTGGCGGTGTCGATCGAGCTGCGGGTGATCTGCACGGAGAGTCTCCTCGTACGAGTGGGCGGCGTCAGGGGGTCAGGAGCGTCTTGATGGCGCGGCGCTCATCCATGGCCTTGTAGCCCTCGGCGACTTGGTCGAGGGGGAGGGTGAGGTCGAAGACCTTGCCCGGGTCGATCGCACCCGTGAGGACGCGGTCGATGAGGTCGGGAAGGTAGCGGCGTACGGGGGCGGGGCCGCCGCGCAGGCCGACGTGGGAGAAGAACAGCTCCTGCCCGTCGATGGCCACCTCGTGCGGGACGCCGACGAAGCCGACGTTCCCGCCCGGGCGGGCCGACTGGAGGGCCTGGCTCATGGACTGCGCGGTGCCGACGCACTCCAGGACGCTGTCCGCGCCGATCCCGCCGGTCAGCTCCTTGATCCGGGCCACGCCTTCCTCGCCGCGCTCGGCGACGATGTCGGTGGCGCCGAACTCCCGGGCGAGCTTCTGCCTCGGCTCGTGACGGGACATGGCGATGATCCGCTCCGCCCCCAGCTCCTTCGCGGCGATGACCGCGCACAGGCCGACCGCGCCATCACCGACGACCACGGCGGTCGAACCGGGCTTGACCTCGGCTGCCTCCGCGGCCCACCAGCCGGTGCCCATCACATCCGAGACGGCCAGCAACCCCGGCCAGAACCGCTCGTCCGGCACACCGTCGGTGGCCACCAGGGTGCCCTGCGCGTTGGGGATACGGACGTAGTCGGCCTGGCAGGTGGTCATGAACTCCACGTTCAGGCAGCTCGACTGGAACCCGTTGTGGCAGTTCGCACAGGTGTTGTCAGAGGTCGCGAACGAGCCGACGACCAGCTGGCCCGGCTTGACCGAGGTGACCTCGGAGCCGATCTCCTCGACGAAGCCGACGTACTCGTGGCCCATCGGGTGCGCGTGGTCGGTGGGCTCCGCGCCGCGGTAGGGCCACAGGTCCGACCCGCAGACGCAGGTCACGGCCGTGCGGATGATCGTGTCCGTCGGCTTGAGGATCTTCGGGTCCTGAAGGGTCTCGAAGCGGATGTCGCCGGGGGCGTGGATCACTGCGCCGCGCATGAGAGGGCTTCCTTCGCGTTTCCGGGTTCAGAGTGCGGACCCCGGAGCACGGGCGGCGTGCCGCCCGGCCGGGTGCGGAGCCCCGGTCCGACCACGGCGGCCGGGAGAAGGAGCACCACGCTGTCCAGGAAACTCCCTCGTCACGCGCGGATCGAGTCACTGACAAGGGATGTACCAGCAGTACATCCCTATGGCGGCGTGCGGGACGTACCGTCGATGGCATGGACAACCGTGAGGAGGTCCGCGAGTTCCTGACCTCGCGGCGCGCCAAGATCACCCCCGATCAGGTCGGACTGCCCGGAGGCTCCCGGCGCCGGGTGCCGGGCCTGCGCCGCAGCGAGGTCGCCGCCCTGGCGGACATGAGCGTGGAGTACTACGCGAAGCTGGAGCGTGGCGACCTCTCCGGCGTCTCCCCGGGCGTCCTCGAAGCCCTCGCCCGCGCGCTGCGGCTCGATGATGCCGAGCGCGCCCACCTGGTGAACCTCGCCCAGGCCGCCGACGGCTCCGATGCCCTCACCCGCCCCCGCCGGCGTACCGCCACCCGGCAGTGGCAGCCGCACCGCAGCCTGCAGTGGACGCTGGACGCGGTCACCGCCGGACCGGCGTTCGTCCGCAACGGCCGGATGGACATCCTCGCCGCCAACCCGCTCTTCCGCGCCTTCTACACCGACCTCTACGCCACCCCCGGCAACCAGCAGAACCTGGCCCGCTTCACCTTCCTGGACCCCGCCGCCCGCCGCTTCTACCCCGAGTGGGACTCCTTCGCCGACATCACCGTCGCCATCGTGCGTACGGAAGCCGGCCGCAACCCCCACGACAAGGACCTCCACGACCTCGTCGGGGAGCTGTCCACCCGCAGCGACGAATTCCGCACCCGCTGGGGGGCGCACAACGTCCGCCACCACAGCACCGGCACCAAGCACTTCCACCACCACGCCGTCGGCGACCTCTCCCTCGACTTCGAGGGCCTGGACATGGCCTCCGCCCCCGGCCTGAACCTCACCATCTACACCGCCGAGCCCGGCTCACCCTCCGAAGAGGGACTGCGCCTCCTCGCGACCTGGGCCGCCACCCAGGAAGCCACCTCGGACACGGAACGATCAGCAACCAGCTGAAGCCGACAGCGCCGAACCCGGACCGGGCTCGACGCTGTCAGCGCACTGATCCGTGGAGCAGGCGGCCAGGGCTCCCAGCCGAGAGCGGCAGGGCGCCAGCGCGTCTTCACCTCCGACACCCCCTGGGTCGCTGCCGACTTCGACGACACCATCTCGTCACTGAAGATCACCAAGCAGGGCGGAGCCGCACCGACTCCCCGCATTCTTGCTGCTGGAGCCACCCCGACCCCTGTCAGCCTGGGGACGATGGGCCTCACCATGGCAGTGTCGATGTAGCACACCATCTCGTATTGATGGCCGTGTGCGTTGCTGATCTGGTGGACACCCCTCGCTGGTCAGCACCGCCGCTCCGACAAGTCTGGCGATTCTGGCGTCGTGACGCTCACTCCTCGCCCTCGTCGTCCTCATCAAGCTCGGGCATCGACAGCCAGTCGGTGGACGCCTCCGAATCCGTAGGTGAGGACAGTCGCGGATACGACGGCGGCAAGTCACGCGACGGCCGCAAGCGTCACATCCTGACCGATACCGAGGGCCTGCTCCTGGAGGTGACCGTGACCACGGCCGATGTGCACGACTCCAAGGCCGCC
This sequence comes from Streptomyces sp. SM10, assembly GCF_002910915.1. Classification (GTDB taxonomy): domain Bacteria; phylum Actinomycetota; class Actinomycetes; order Streptomycetales; family Streptomycetaceae; genus Streptomyces. The sequence continues at coordinate 37,894 of NZ_NEUF01000060.1, forward strand.
CCGGCGCTGCTGGAGGCATTCATGGAACAGCCGGGCCGGCTGCTGAAACTGGTGTGGGTCGACAGCGCCTACCAGGGTCCGGCGCTGTCGAAGGCGTTCGCCCGACACGGTGTCCGCGTCGAGGTCGTGCGGCGCTGTGACGGGCAGCGCGGATTCGTCGTACTGGCCCGCAGGTGGGTGGTGGAGCGCACGCTGAGCTGGCTCTCCCGCTCACGCCGCCTCAACCGCGACCACGAACGCCGCCCCGACCACCATGCCCAGATGGTGTGGTGGGCGGCCACCATCAGGCTGTCCCGGCGCCTGGCCGCAGACGCTCCGCGCTGGCCGGAGAAGCGTCCCGAGCGGCTGCTTCCGGCGGCGGCGTGAATCGTCCGTCCTCCGCCCGCACCAGCCAGCCCCGCTTCTCCAGCACATAGGCACGGTGTCGGATCTTCTCCACCTCGTTCTTGATCTCCGCTTCCCGGCCCACCGCACGTGCCGGCTCCACCCCGTTCACCGGCCCCGAAGCGGCCACCACCGCGGCGAACACCTCCCGGTACGCACCGCTGAGCACCTCCTCACCGATGCCCGGCCGCCACACCGGCGGCCGTCCACCATGCACCGGGCCTGAACCGTTCGCCCCCCAGCGGCAGCCACCTCACCACTTGACGGCACAGAAACCGGCGTAGTCACCGCGCTCTCCTCGGCCAGCACCGACACGAGTTCCTCCCGCCCCACCCTGGCCCGCTCGACCGCTCCCGCGCGGCATCCACCTCCACCTGAGCCTGCTCCAGGACCTCCGTCCAGGACTCCAGCTCCTGCCTCGCCCGCGCCTCACGCAGTTCCATCAACCCCAGCACCGACGGCATCACAACCTCCTCGATCAACAACAAGCCGCCCGCTGCCTGCCCCTACCCCTCCGCGACCACGCCCCGCACACGAAGAAGCCCCTGCTCATCGAACAGGGACTCCCTTTGCCACAACGCACTGAGATGCCGTCAGGGAGCTGTCAAGAGCCGTGAGGAGCCCATCAGAGGGCCGTCAGAAACGGGCCGCCGCCCTTGTCCCGGGCCACGGCCACGGCTTCGATGGGACCCATGAACAGCGCGTGGACCCTGCTCGACCGGCCGCCTCATCACGCGCCGCCGTGTCGCGTGCCCCGCTGCCGTCCGGGCGCGTCCGCCCTGAGCTGACGCCCGCCCGACCGCCTGTCCCGGGGCGCCGTGACCGTATACCGGTGCGACGCCCCACCGTTTTCCCCACCACATTTCTCAGACCTCTGGACAACTCATGTCTCCTTCCCTGTCCGGTCACACCGTGCTCGTCACCGGAGCGACGTCCGGCATCGGCTACCAGACCGCCCGGCTGCTCGCCGAACGCGACGCAATGGTCCTCGTGCACGGCCGTACCGCCGAGGAGGCGCACGCCGCCGTGGACCGGCTCGTCACGCTCTCGGACGCGCCCGCCGACCGCCTGTGCGCCTTCGGGGCCGACTTCTCCCGCCTGGAGGAGGTCGAACAGCTCGCCGTCCGGGTCCTGACGGAGCACCCGCACCTGGACGTGCTCGTGAACAACGCCGGCATGGCCGCCCCCGAGCGGCACACGGTCACCGCCGACGGCAACGAGGTCGCCTTCCAGGTCAACTTCCTTGCCCACTACCTGCTCACACACCTGCTTGAGCCTGCCCTGAACAGCGACCCGGGCGGCCGGGTCGTCAACGTCTCCTCCTCCCTGCACCGCACCGGTTCGATCCAGTGGAGCGACCCCGACCGGACCCGCCGCTACTCACGGCTCGCCGCCTACGCCCAGTCGCAGCTGGCACTGACCGTCTTCGCCGCCGACCCGCGCGTCGCCGCCGTCTCCGTACACCCCGGCGTCTGCGCCACGAGCCTCTTGCCGCTGTACGCGCACGAGGGCGAGTCGCCGGCCGAGGGAGCCGCCCACGTCGTACGGCTCTGCGACCCTGCCACCAAGATCGTCAACGGCGCCTACTACGAACGTGAACACCGCGTCTCCCCGGCCCCCGTCGCCACGGAGCCCCGCACCGTCCAGCGCCTCAGCAAGCTCGCCGACCTCCTCGTCGGCCACACCGCCTGAAGGAGCGCTCCGCCATGTCCAAGCGCGCCCGCAAGCACAAGGCAAACCACGGCAGTAAAACCGGCCAGCGCTGACCCCGGGGGCGGCCCGCCCGGGCCGCCGCCACACCCGCACCGGAGACCCCTTGCACCCCGCCCAGCAACCACCCTCCCCCGCCCGAGCGTTCCCGACCGGAGAACCCGGCACCGGAGCCCTCGTCGAGCACGCCCTCGCCACCGGTCACGGCCGATGGTGGACCGACCGCCGAGACCGGCCCCGCGCCGTGGCTGTCACCTGCGCCGGACACGCCCTCCTGGCAGGCGACCCCACCGCTCTCGCCCCCGCGGCCCTCGCCCCACTCGCCCCACTCGCCGACCACTGCGTCGAAGCCCCTGACCGCTTCTTGCCCGTCCTCGACGCGGCCTTCGCTCACCTCCGCACCTGGGAACGGATGTTGTACCTCCACACCGCTCCCACGCCCTTCCCGCCGCGCGTGCCGCAGGGGCTGACCGTCAGGCGTCTCAGCGCGCCCGACGCACCGGCATTGGCGGCGATGGACCCGGCCATGGCTTGGATCCACCGCAGTTGGGGCGAGCCCAGCGCTCTCGCCGCCTCCGGACTCGGCTGGGCCGCGTTCCGCAAGGACCAGGTGCTTACCCTCACCTGCACCCGCTTCCTCGGCAGCCGCTACGAGGACCTGGCCTGCGCCACCGTGCCGGACGAGCGCCGCCGACACCTCGCACTTGCCTGCGTCAGCGGCCTGACCGCCGACGTCACTGCCCGAGGCCACCGGGCCACCTGGACCTGCTCTCGCGACAACCGCCCGAGCCGCCTCCTCGCCTGGACCGCCGGCTTCCGGCTGGCCAGGGAGTACGTCCACCACGTCGCGGGACCTGCCACCGTCAGCAACCCGTCAGGATTCGGGGCGGCAGCGTAGGACTCCCGTAAGGAAACCGCTCTCATTCGGTCACGAACCCTACCGTCGGCCCTGTGCAGCGATACGACGTCCAATGGCTCTCCGAGGCCCGTGCCGCAGCTGGCTACGCGGTCCTCGTCGCCCTCCTCGGCCTGTTCGTCGACGCGGTCGGCACCGGACTGACGGCGCCCCGCGCGATGGCCTGGACCGGCCTGGCCGCCACTCTCCTCGTGATCCTGCTGCCCCCGCGCGTCAGCGTGACCCCCGGTCGGCTGACGGTACGGAGCCTCGCCTCCACCAGGACCGTCCACACGGACGAGCTGGTTTCCCTCCGTTGGCCGATCGACGTCTCCGAGCGAGTGGCCCTGCGCGACGAGCACGGCACCCACGCCGAACTCGACCTGCGCCTCCTCTTCGCCAACCCGTCACTCTGGCTCCAGCTGGAAGCCGACGCCCGGACCTCACAAGGCCGAGGCACCTTCGTTCACGGCTTCCCCTGCCTCGACCGACTCGCGATCCGGATCGAAGCGGAGACGGCTCACACCGTCTTCAGAGTCTCCCGGCTCGAGTGAGCAGCACCGCGAGCCGACGGCGGTGTGACGGCCGTAGGGCGGGTTGGCAGCCTTGCCATTGCGGGCGTCGACGAGGGCAGAGCCGGCGGCCAGGGCACGGCCGCCGCCAGCTGCCAGCGGCGCCGGAGCGGGAGAAGCCTGCGCCTGGGCCGCAGTCTGCTCCCCGTGGGCAACTGCGGCATGCCTGGTCCGCGTCCACGAGGTGCTCGGCGACGACATCCGGGGCTTCTGCACGGCGCTGGCCGGCGGAGAAGGGGCCCGAACCTACCGCGACCGGTGGCGCGAGCAGCTGAACAGGAACGTCGCAAGGAAACTGAACCGGCTGGGAGGCTGACGTGGGCATCCAGGACATCATCGAGGGCAAGAAGCAGTGGCGCGCGCACATGGCTCGGGTCAAGGCGCTCCCGCCGGACTACCAGATCGCCTACAAGGATGGCTCGTCTGATGCAGGATCGAAAGTGCCCGAGAAGTCCCTGACGCCAGGAAAGCCGCCTCGCAGCCGGTGAAAGCGCAGGTCACAGGGCTACGCGCAACGCCGCCCAGTTGTACGCGGAGTGCAAGGAGCCCCTGTACGCCGCTCCCCCGCTGCTCCAGCGCATGGTCGACGCGGGCCGGCTCGGCCGGAAGACGGGTTCGGGTTTCTACCCCTACCAGTGAACCGCCTGCGCCGGTGCGGCGGACCTTCCGGGGTGTCCCGGCGGGTCCGCCGCACCGGCATGTGGCGTCAGCTCGGTCGCATGTGCGCTCACCCCAGCTGCATGTGATGGAGCATCAACAGCCCCGCCGCCATGTTGGCCGCCGGTATCTCACCGCGGGCGATCATGTCCGGCACGAGTTTGAGCGGGACCCACTCGCGCCGCGAGGACTCGAAGCCGTCCACCGGGGGCCCGGCGTACGTCGCCTCCCGGGACCAGAAGAGGTGGTGCCGGGCGTCGACGAGGCCGTTGGCCGGTTCGACGGTCATCAGCGGGCGCAGTTCGCCGGGGCGCCAGCCGGTCTCCTCCTCCATCTCCCGCGCCGCGGCCACGGCGATGTCCTCGCCGTCCTCCACCACGCCCGCGGCCAGTTCCCAGCCCCAGCTGTCGGTGATGAAGCGGTGCCGCCACAGGAGCAGGACCTCGTTGGCCTCGTTGACGACGGTCGCCGCGGCGACGGCCCGGAGCCGGATGAGGAAGTGGTCCAGGTGACGGCCGTCGGGGAGAACGACGTCCGCCAGATTGACCCGGAACCAGCGATTCTCGTACACGGTCTGTTCGTTCAGGTTCGTCCACTGCACAGTTCTGCCACCTTCCGACTGGTCGATGGCAACATCGGAGCAGGGTCCGCCCCGCAGGGGAACGCGTGCACGGCCCTGGGACGAGGCTCACAGAGGCACGCGCAGCGCTCCGTCGATGAGACCGGCCGCCGCTTCGGCGTCGGCGCAGCCGCTCGCGGCCAGGTGTTCCCGTACGGAGCGCAGCCGGTCCCTGAGCCGCTGGGATTCCATGCCCCGGGCGCGTTCGGCCATCTCCGAGGCCGTGCCGGCCGCCCTGTCCGCCTCACCCTGGAGCAGTTCGAGATGGGTCAGCAGCGCGAGCCGGTGCACGGTCCCGCGGTCGTGCGCCGGGGAGCGTACGGCCGCCGCGGCGTGCTCCCGGGCACCGGCGAGATCCCCGAGGCTCAGCAGCGCCTCCGCCACCTGGACGTTGACGAGGCCCGGCTGGACGTACCCCGTCTCGTCCGGTTCGCTGCCGGAGCCGATGCGTCCGGCCTCCTCCTCCGCGCGCCGGATGCACTCCAGGGCGCTGCGGTGGTCACCGAGCTGGGCGTAGGCCTTGGCCTGCATCGCGTGCAGGTCGGTGGCCAGCGCCGGGGTGATGTGGGGGCTCGCGGCCCGCAGGGCCGCCTCGGCGAAGGCGACGGAACGGCGGAATTCGGCGAGGTGCAGGGACTGGTTCACGAGCAGCGCGATCACATAGCCGCCGAGCCCCCGGTCCCCGCTCGCCTTGGCCAGGCGCAGGGCCTGATGGAAGTAACGCTGGGCGAGGCCGTGGGCGTCGGAGTCGTAGGCGCAGATGCCGGCGACGGCCACCAGGCCGGCGGCCGCGCGGTGGAGCTGTCTGCCCGTCGCATCGCTGTACCCGCCGCGCAGCAGCGGCGCGGTCTCGGCGTTGAGGAAGCCGACGATGCGGGACCTGGTCGCGATGCCGCCCGCCTTGCGGTACATCTGCTCGTAGTGGGCGCGGGCCGCGCGGAGCATCGCTATGTCCGCCATGCTCACGCGGGAGGGCCCGGGGCGGGAGACGTCGGCGTCCTCGGGAGGGTTCTCCCACTCCCAGACCGGGATGACGGCCGTGGTGCCGGTGACGGCCGGGGCGGTGGCCAGGTGCGGACGCTGCAGTTCGTCGGAGCGCCACAGGGCGGTCGCGTGCTCGACGAAACCGGAGAGACCTGCGCTCGGAGCCGCCGCCTGGAGCCCGGCGATCCCCATGCCGATGTCGTCGAGCGTGACGGGCCGCTCCAGCCGCGCGGCGAGGACCTCGCAGATCAGGTCGGGGACCTGCCCGCGCGGGCGCTGGCCCTTGAGCCAGCGGGAGACCGCCGTGTGTTCGTAACGCAGGCAGAGCCTGCGGGCTCGGCCGGCCTGGTTGACATGGCCGGCGAGCCCGGCACGGGACACACCCGCCTCGTCGATCAGGGATTCGAGCAGGACGTTGGGCTCCATTGCCCCCCCATGTGCGCGTCGCAATGAGCCTAGTGGAGCACGATTCACACGGGGTGTGAACGGAATGCCCGAACCCTCCTGCTGTGCACTCTGCCGCGCCGGTCCACCGCTCGGTTGAATGAGTGCCTCGCAAGAGGCGGCCGGGTCGTCGGCTCCCCCTCGTACAGTTCGACGACCCGCACCCGCGCCGTCCGCCCTGCCGGCCTGCCCGACACTCCGTGGCAGGGCGGACGGCGCCGGATCGCACAGCCCGCTGCCCCGATGACAGCCGGCCCGAGTGCGGTCCCCACGCCATCCGGCGAGAACAGAAGGGGCGTATCCGGTGGCCGGATACGCCCCTTCTCACCCTGTGCGGCGGTTAGGGCCTGCCGATTATCAACTCGCCGTCTTGATCTCCGGTGGCGGGGTGATTCCGAGCTGTGTGGCGAGGTCTGCGAGGTCGTCCAGGGTGGCGAGGCGGTGCTCGGCCGGGGCGTTGATGTGCCCGATCTCGTCGAGGAGTTGGTGGGTCTTGCGGATGCGCCGGTTGATGGTCTGGGGCGCGACCGCGAAGAGGCGGGCGATGGCGACCTGGGGAAGCCCGAGCCTCTCGTAGAGGAGGGTGGCCAGGAGCCGGTCGACGAGAGTGAGGCCCGGGCGCCGGCCGGTGTAGAGGCCGGCGGCGGGAGTCTTCTGCCGGTCGCCGCCGCGCCGCTGGTGTAGGTCGTCTTCCCGCTGGGCCGTGCGGGCCGCCGCCAGCTCACCGATGAGCTGGCCCCATCGTTCGTCGTCCATGCCGGTCAGGGCCGGGTGGACCAGCCAGGCGCGGCCGGGGCCGGGCTGGAGCTGAGGCAGTACGGGAGGGATTCCATCCCGACGGTGCTCCTCGGGACGCAGGGTGTAGTTCCAGTCGCCATGCCAGTCGTGGCGGTTCAGCGGCAAGGCGGTCATCTGCCCGTCGCTGACCCTCAATCCGGTCTCATAGAGGGCAGTGTCGAGCTCGGCCCGGATGGCGAGGCCGGTGCGGGTGGTGGTCGCGGCGATGCTGTTGACGATGACGTCATGGCTGGTCAGCGGCCTGCCTCGCCAGTTCATCGTGATGTGGGAGAACAGCCGGTGCTCAATTTTGTTCCATTTTGAAGTACCTGGAGGAAAGTGAGACACGCTGATCTCCAGGCCGGTCTCGAGGGCCAGGGCGGCCAGCTCGAACTTCCAGGCGCGGGTCCGGTGTCCGTTGGAACCGCCTGCGTCCGCGGTGATCAGCAGGCGTCCGGAGTGCGGGTAGGCGGCATGTCCGGCCGCATGCCACCAGCGGCGGATGGAGGCGACGGCGAACGCTGCGGTGTCGTGATCGGTGCCGACGTTGACCCAGCCGGCATCCTCGGCCAGGTCGTAGATTCCGTACGGGATCGCCTTGCCCAGATCGGCGTCGGGAAAGTCGTGAGTACGGACCCGGACCGGTTCCCCCTTGCGATGCCACTCGCGCCCGCCGTTCTTGTAGTTGCCCACCAGCTCCTTCTTCTTGGTGTCCACGCTGATCACGGGGTCGCCTGCTGCCTGGAACTCCTTGGCCTGGTCGTTGATATAGCGGAACTGTCCGTCCCGGTCCGGGTGCTGCTTGCCTTCGGTGGTCTTGGCGTTGCCCTGGAGGCTGAAGCCCTCCTCGCGCAGCACCGCCGCCACCGTGTCCGCCGAGACCCGATGGCCCTGCCGGACCAGCTCGGCGGACAACTGCCGCGTCGACTTCACCGTCCACCGCAGCGGTGACATCGGATCCCCACGCACATTCGGCTCCACCAAAGCCAGCAGCGCGGGCCGCAGCCCCGGATTCAGGTCCACCGCCCGTTTGCGGCCCCCGCCCACCCGGCGGACCCGTCCCAACAGCACGTCACCGGACTCAAGTTCAGCAGCCCCGCGTGAAACGGTGCCCTCACGCACCCCCGCCGCGCGAGCGACGAGCCTGATCCCGCCATGCCCCAGCGAGCGTGCCTCCGCTCCTATGGTCAGTCGCCGCTGACGCTCGTCCAAGTGCGGGAACAGCGCCTGAAACTTCGCCGCCAGCCCGGTCTCGATCCCCTCCGATCTCCCCATACCACAACAACGAGCCACAATCCCGGAAGCGACGGCTTGTTTCCCGGCAGGCCC
>NZ_NEUF01000061.1 GCF_002910915.1 Streptomyces sp. SM10
TGACCTTCCAGCGGCCCGAGATCGCGATCGTCTCGAACGTCACCGGCCGTGTCGTAGCAGACGACGAGGTTGGTTCGGCGGACTACTGGGTGCGCCATGTGCGTGAGGCGGTTCGTTTCGTCGACGGGATGCGCACCCTCCAGGACCAGGGCGTGTCCRYGTTCCTGGAGCTGGGCCCCGACGGGGTCCTGTCCGCGATGGGGCAGGACTGTGTCGAGGACTCGGTGTTCGCTCCGGTGCTGCGCAGGGACCGCGACGAAGCGACGACTCTCGTCACCGCGCTCGCGGAGCTTTACGTACGCGGATCGGTGGTCGACTGGGCGGCGTACTTCGCCGGCACCGGTGCCCGCCGGGTCGACCTGCCCACCTACGCCTTCCAGCACGAGCGATACTGGCTCTCCGCGCCCACTGCTCCCCTCGGAGACATGGCAGCAGCCGGTCTGGGCCGTTCCGACCATCCGCTGCTGGGCGCCGGCGTACGGCTGGCCGGGACCGACGGCTTCCTGTTCACCGGGCGACTGTCCGTCGATTCACACGCCTGGCTCGGGGACCACCTGGTGCTGGGTTCCGTCGTCGTCCCGAGTGCGGCCTTCGTGGAGTTGGCGCTCCACGCGGGCGAACGGTTCGGCACCGAGCTGCTGGAATCGATGACCGTACGCACCCCCCTCGTCCTGCCCGAGCACAACGCGGTCGGCGTTCAGTTGGTCGTCGCGGCGGACGACGGCACCGGACGGCGCAAGGTGGAGGTGTACGCGCGGCCCACGGCAGGCGGCCCGGAGACGGACTGGACACTGCACGCCGCAGGCGTACTGGCCCGTTCTCATGAACTCCCTTCCTCACCGCTGGCGTTCGCGGAATGGCCGCCGAAGGATGCCGCTCAGGTTCCCGTGCAGAGCGTGTACGACGACCTGGCCGACGCCGGTCACGACTACGGCCCCGTGTTCCGCGGGGTGCACGCGGTATGGCGCCGAGGCGATGAGCTGTTCGCAGAGGTCGCACTCGACGAGGAAACGGAGACTCAGGGATACGGCCTGCATCCCGCACTGTTGGCCGCAGCTTGCCAGCCGGCCGCCGGTGGCCTGCCGTCCTCGTGGTCGGGCGTGACACTGTCCGCGGTGGGCGCCAAGGCCCTGCGTGTGCTGATCAGGCCGGCGGAGCGGGGTGTCGCCGTATTCATGGCCGACGAGACCGGCGAGCCGGTAGCCGCCGCGCAGTCCGTGGTCATGACTCCGGTGACGCCCGAGCAGCTCCGGACCGACTCCGGCGAACAGGATTCGCTCTTCGTTCTCGACTGGACGCCGGTCAAGCTGCCGTCCAACGCCGCCGCGGGTACCTGGGCCGTCCTGGGGGAGCCGGGTGCGCTCGCCCCGCTCGACCTACCGGCCTACGCCCACCTCGCCGACCTCGACCACATACCCGATGTCGTCTTCTGCGTCCTGGATGTCGCCGACGGCGATCTGACCCCCCGTACGCACGCAACCAGCCACGCGGTTCTCGAGATCGTGCAGGAGTGGTTGAGCGACGTCCGGTTCGCGGACGCCGCCCTGGCCGTCGTGACCCGAGAGGCGGTCGCAGTCGGAGGCAGCGGACCCGATGACCTCGCCGGTGCCACCGCCTGGGGGCTCGTACGGTCTGCCCAGTCCGAGAACCCCGGTCGGCTGCTGCTCATCGACCTGGACGACCACGCCGACTCGTCCGGCGCCCTGGCGGCCACGCTGGCAGGCGGAGAGCCACAGGTCGCGATCCGTGAGGGCCGTGCCTTCGCGCCCCGGCTGGCCCGGTCGACGCGACGCCCGGAAACAGCGGAACCCAAGACGCACGGCACTGTTCTGGTCACCGGCGCGACAGGCGCGCTCGGTGCCCTGGTCGCACGGCACCTCGTGGCCCGGCACGGTGTCCGCAGCCTGGTGCTCACCAGCCGCCGCGGCCCGGAGGCACCGGGCGCCGCCGAACTCGCCGCCGAGCTGAGGGCGGCCGGCGCCGAGGTGGCAGTGGCCGCCTGTGACGCCGCCGACCGGCAACAGCTGGCCGCCGTCCTCGCGTCGATCCCCTCAGACCGCCCGTTGACGGGCGTGGTGCACGCGGCCGGCGTCGTCGACGACGGCGTCGTCTCCTCGCTGACCGCAGAGCGGCTGGACACCGTACTGCGCCCCAAGGTCGACGCGGCCGTACACCTCCACGAGCTCACCGAGCAGATGGACCTGTCGATGTTCGTCCTGTTCTCCTCGGTCGCCGGAATCTTCGGTTCCCTCGGCCAGGGCAACTACGCGGCGGCGAACGCCTTCCTCGACGCGCTCGCCCTGCACCGTGCGGGGCGCGGGCTCGCTGCCACCTCGCTCGCCTGGGGTCCGTGGGACCTCGCCGACGGCATGGTCGGACGACTGCACGACGGCGATACGAGCAGGATGGGCCGCTCCGGAGTGGTCCCGCTGACAGCCGACGAAGGGCTCGCGCTCCTCGACACGGCACTCGACGGCGGTCACACGACGCTCGTGCCTGTACACCTGGACCTCGTGGCCCTGCGCGCACAAGCTGCTGTCGGAGCCCTCGCAGGCGTGTTCCGCGGACTGGTCCGTACGAGCTCGCGCCGCAGGGCTGGATCCGTAGCCGGCTCGCTCAAGTTGTTGCAGAAGCTCGCCGGGCTCACCCGGGAGGAGCGCGAGGCCGCCCTGCTGGACGTCGTGCGCGCCCAGGTCGCAGGGGTCCTCGGCCACAGCGGCACCGAAACGGTGGGTGTCGACCGGCCGTTCAAGGAACTGGGCTTCGACTCCCTGACCGCAGTGGAACTGCGGAATCGGCTCGACGCGGTCACCGGCCTTCGGCTCCCCGCGACGCTGATATTCGACTACCCCACTCCCGGGGCCCTTTCCGACTTCGTACTCGGAGAGGTTCTGGGCACAGAGCCCGATGCCCCTGTCACCCTGCCCACCGCTCTGGCGGCGGACGACGACCCGATCGCGATCGTCGGTATGAGCTGCCGGTACGCCGGCGGGGTGGCGAGCGCCGACGACCTGTGGCAGCTGGTCGCCACGGGCGGGGACGGGATATCAGGCTTCCCCACCGACCGGGGATGGGACCTGGACCGTCTCTACGCGGTGGGCGGCGAGGACGGCGGGTCGACGACGCTGGAAGGCGGATTCCTCTACGACGTAGCGGAATTCGACCCTGCCTTCTTCGGGATCTCGCCCCGGGAGGCCGTGGCGATGGACCCGCAGCAGCGGCTGCTGCTCGAGATCTCCTGGGAGGCATTCGAGCACGCCGGAATCGATCCGGCCTCGGTGCGGGGCCACCACATCGGAGTCTTCGCAGGGACCGCCTCGTCCAGCTACGGCGTCGGAATGCGGCTGCCGGAGGGGACCGAAGGGCACCTCCTGACCGGCAACGCGACCAGTGTCATCTCCGGCCGGGTCTCCTACACCCTCGGCTTCGAGGGCCCCGCCGTCACGGTGGACACGGCGTGCTCGTCCTCGCTGGTCGCCCTGCACCTGGCGACGCAGGCCCTGCGCTCCGGCGAATGCTCCATGGCGCTCGCCGGCGGTGTGACGGTGCTGACGAACCCGGGGATCTTCGCGGAGTTCTCCCGCCAGCGCGGTCTGGCGGGCGACGGCCGCTGCAAGGCCTTCGCGGACGCGGCGGACGGCACGGGGTGGTCCGAGGGCGCCGGCATGGTGCTCGTGGAGCGGCTCTCCGACGCTCGGCGCCACGGGCACCGGGTGCTGGCGGTGGTGAGAGGGTCGGCGGTCAACCAGGACGGTGCGAGCAACGGCCTGACGGCGCCGAACGGCCCCTCCCAGCAGAGTGTGATCCGGCAGGCACTGGCGAATGCCGGGCTGTCCCCGGCGCGGGTCGACGCGGTGGAGGCGCATGGGACCGGCACCAAGCTGGGTGACCCGATAGAGGCGCAGGCGCTCCTCGCCACCTATGGGAGGGAGCGGACGGACGGCCGGCCGCTGCTGCTCGGGTCGGTCAAGTCGAACATCGGGCACTCGCAGTCCGCAGCGGGCGTGGCAGGCATCATCAAGATGGTGCAGGCCATCCGTCACGGTGTTCTGCCCCGGACCCTGCATGTGGACACTCCGTCCTCGCAGGTGGACTGGACAGCGGGGGCGGTCGCCCTCCTGACCGAGTCGACGGCCTGGCCGGAGACGGGCGAGGCCAGGCGCGCAGGAGTGTCGTCGTTCGGCATCAGCGGGACGAACGCGCACATCATCATCGAGCAGGCGCCGGATGACGACGTCGTAGTCGCCGTCGAGGCCGGGCCCCCTGCGGGCACCGTGCTGCCGTTCGTGCTCTCCGGGAAGTCGGAGGGTGCGCTGCGGGACCAGGCCGCGCGCCTGGGACAGGCGGTGGCGGACGCGCCTGAGCTCTCGGTGCCGGATCTCGCACACGCACTGGCCGTGAGCCGGTCGCGGTTCGAGCACCGTGCGGTGATCGTCGCTGCGGACTCGGATGAACTCCGTTCCGGCTTGGCTGTGTTGGCCGAGGGGCGTTCCGGGTCGGGTGTGGTGCGGGGTGTGGCTGAGGGTGCGGTTGCTCCGGTGTTCGTGTTTCCGGGGCAGGGTTCGCAGTGGGTGGGTATGGCTGCGGGTCTGATGGAGTCTTCGCCGGTGTTCGCGGGGCGGATCCGGGAGTGTGCGGTGGCGTTGGAGCCGTTCACGGACTGGTCGTTGTTGGGTGTGTTGCGTGGTGATGCGGGTGCTCCTGGGTTCGATCGGGTTGATGTGGTGCAGCCGGTGTTGTGGGCGGTGATGGTGTCGCTGGCTGAGGTGTGGCGGGCGGCTGGTGTGGTGCCTGCGGCGGTGGTGGGGCATTCGCAGGGTGAGATCGCTGCGGCGTGTGTGGCTGGTGGGCTGTCCCTGGAGGATGGTGCGCGGGTGGTGGCGTTGCGGAGCCGGGCGATCCTGGAGCT
>NZ_NEUF01000062.1 GCF_002910915.1 Streptomyces sp. SM10
CGCACCGTGGGCGGCCGGACGGCCGCCGCGGCGCACGGGCAGTGCGGCGGCCGTACGCCGCCGCTGCGCGCAGCCCGGACAGCCGCAGTCGGCGTCGGGTTCGTACTCCTCGAAGACCGGCACCGTCATACGAGTCCACTTCCCCTCAGGGGTCGTCCGGATCTTCCGTGTCTCAACTTTCCGGGCATATCTCATGGTGACGGATTAAAGGGACAAAACGACCATCCGACAGGCCGGGGCGGAGAGGAATTGGTCAGGAGCACCCCCGGAGATCGGGTAAAGTTCTCCAGGTCAGCAGGCGCCGTTAGCTCAGTTGGTTAGAGCAGCTGACTCTTAATCAGCGGGTCCGGGGTTCGAGTCCCTGACGGCGCACGCAACAGCAAGGCCCCCTCACCGAGTGTGAGGGGGCCTTGCTCGTGTCCGCCCGGCGCAGAAGCGCCCCCGGAGCGCCTCCCGTCACCCCTGTGCGCCTCCTTCGCGACAGCCCCGCAAATCGCACGTATGGCTGGCAAACAGCCCGTTTCGCCCTTGCGTTCATCCTCACGAATCGGACAACCTGACCGGGTGCCGTCCAGGGATCCACGGGTTCCCTGAGGCCCGGAGAACGGAGAGCGGCGTGTCGCGGGGTGGGGGCCCCGCTCAGGTACAGGCAGCAGAACGTCACGCGGGGCGACCTGCGTGCGGGGGGAATGACCATGACGTCGACGCCATCAGGCGACCGGCACGACGACCCTGCCCGGACGGTCCAGCTGCGGTTGCCCCGGCAGCCGCGCGCCGGAAGACCGGGACGGCAGCCGGGAAGACCGCTGCCGCGCTACGACTACGAGCACTACAGCCGGCTCGCCGGGCCTCTGACCCAGCCCGACCCCGACCGGCCGTACACGGTGCGCTACCGCTCACTGCTCTCGCAGGAGACCCACCGGATACGCGCGGCCCTGCTGCTGGGCGCCGCGCCGCTCGTCTCCCTGGGCCTCTTCGCCTGGCTGATGCAGCCCGAGCACTGGACCGAGCGCGACCCGAACCTACGGAACGACACCCTGCTCGTCCTCGACGTCGTGATGCTGGTGTCGATCGGGCTCATCGAGCTCTTCCGCACGATGAACGTCCTGTCGAACGCGCACGCCACCCTGGTGGCCCGCGACCCGGTCCCCGTCATACCGGAGAGCGGCACGAAGGTCGCCTTCCTCACCTCCTTCGTCCCGGGCAAGGAGCCCCTGGAGATGGTGACGAAGACGCTCGAGGCCGCCGTGCGCATCCGGCACCGGGGGACGATGGACGTCTGGCTGCTCGACGAGGGCGACGACCCGGCCGTGAAGGAGGTCTGCGCCCGGCTCGGTGTCCACCACTTCTCCCGCAAGGGCGTCGCCCGCTGGAACCAGGCCGAGGGCCCGCACCGGGCGAGGACGAAGCACGGCAACTACAACGCCTGGCTCGACGCGCACGGCGACGCGTACGACTTCTTCGCCTCCGTCGACACCGACCACGTCCCGCTCCCCAACTACCTGGAGCGGATGCTCGGTTACTTCCGCGACCCGGACATCGGCTTCGTCATCGGCCCGCAGGTCTACGGCAACTACGACACCTTCGTCACGAAGGCCGCCGAGTCCCAGCAGTTCCTCTTCCACGCACTGATCCAGCGCGCGGGCAACCGCTACGGCGCCCCGATGTTCGTCGGCACGAGCAACGCCGTACGGATCTCCGCCCTCAAGCAGATCGGCGGCCTCTACGACTCGATCACCGAGGACATGGCCACCGGCTTCGAGATCCACCGCCACCGCAACCCGCTCACCGGCAGGAAGTGGCGCTCGGTCTACACCCCGGACGTCCTGGCCGTCGGCGAGGGACCGACCGCCTGGACCGACTTCTTCACCCAACAGCTGCGCTGGTCCCGGGGCACCTACGAGACGATCCTCACGCAGTACTGGAAGGGCTGGTTCTCGCTCCCGGCGGGGAAGCTCTTCAACTACACCATGATGATCATCTTCTACCCGATGTCGGCCCTGAACTGGATCCTCGCCGCCCTGAGCTGCGCCCTGTTCCTCGGCATGGGCGCATCCGGCGTCCAGATCGACCCGGTGATCTGGATGATGCTGTACGGCAACGCCTCGGCCCTCCAGATCGGCCTCTACGTCTGGAACCGCCGCCACAACGTCTCGCCGCACGAGCCCGAGGGCTCAGGCGGCCTGGCCGGCATGATGATGTCCGCGCTCTCCGCGCCCGTCTACGCCCGTTCCCTGATGGACGCGGTACTCCGCCGCAAGAGCTCGTTCGTCGTGACGCCGAAGGGCGACTCGTCCAGCCCGGACACCCTCTTCGGCACCTTCCGTATCCACCTCTTCTTCCTCCTCGTCTTCGGCGGCTCGATCGCCGCGTCCCTCGTCCTCGGGCACAGCCATCCGGCGATGCTGACCTGGGCGTTCCTGGCGCTGCTGATCACCGCGGCACCGGTCCTCGGCTGGCGGTACACCGTCCGCACCGAGCGCAGGAAGCGCCGCGCCGGACCGCCCGCGCCGCCCCCTCCCGGACCCGCGGCGCAGGCCGCGCCCACCCGGGCGGGCAACGAGGACACCCTGCAGATCGCCCTTGGGGGACGTAACCGATGAAGTACCGTCCGAGCCGCCGTACCCGCCGCCTGGCGATCGGTACGGCGGTGGTTCTGGCGCTCGCCGGGGCGAACGGGCCGGCCCTGTACCGCTTCGGCACCGAGCGCTACCACACGTACGCCGTCAACCGGCCGGCCTACAAGGCGGAGAACGGCCACTGGGACTTCCTCGACGTCCCCTCGGAGTTCCGGATCAACACGATCCACGCCGCACTGCTGCACACCGGCAAGGTGCTGCTCGTCGCAGGTTCCGGCAACGACCAGGAGAACTTCGACGCGAAGAGCTTCCGTTCGGTGCTGTGGGACCCCGAGGAGAACACGTACAGGAACATCCCGACGCCGAAGGACATGTTCTGCGCCGGGCACACCCAGCTCCCCGACGGGAAGCTCCTCATCGCCGGTGGCACGAAGCGCTACGAGAAGCTGGAGGGCGACGTCACCAAGGCCGGCGGCCTGATGATCGTCCACAACGAGGACCCGGACAAGCCGGTCACCGTGCCCGCGGGCACCCGCTTCACCGGCAAGGGCAACGGCAGGACCTTCGTCTCCAAGGACCCGGTGCTCGTGGAGAAGGCCACCAAGGTCTTCGACAAGGAGACCGGCGCGTTCCTCCGCAACGAACCGGGGCTGGGCCGCATCTACGTCGAGGCGCAGAAGTCCGGGACGAAATACGGGACCGGTACCGAGGACAACTACCGGATATCAGGGCTCGCGGGCTCCGACGCCCGCAACGTATACGGGATCGCGCAGAAGCTGGCCCTCGACAAGAAGGACTTCCAGGGCATCAGGGAAGCGTACGAATTCGACCCGGTGGCCGAGCGGTACATCAGCGTCGACCCGATGAACGAGGCGCGCTGGTACCCGACGCTCACCACCCTGGAGGACGGCAGGGTCCTCTCCCTCTCCGGCCTGGACGAGATCGGCCAGATCGTGCCCGGCAAGGACGAGATCTACGACCCGGAGGCGAAGACGTGGGAGTACACCGGCGTCGTCCGGAGGTTCCCCACCTATCCCGCCGTCTTCCTGATGAACAACGGCAAGCTCTTCTACTCCGGTTCCAACGCCGGCTACGGCCCCGCCGACGTGGGCCGCGACCCGGGCGTCTGGGACCTTGACTCCAACACCTTCACGAAGATCCCCGGGATCGGCGACCCGGACAGGCTGGAGACCTCGGCGACCGTACGGCTGCCCCCCGCCCAGGACGAGACGTACATGGTGATCGGCGGGGGCGGGGTCGGTGAGTCCGACAGGTCGAGCGAGAAGTCACGGCTCGTCGACCTGACGGAGGACCACCCGCGCTTCAGGGACGGCGCCTCGCTCGACGAGGGCACCCGCTACCCGAGCGCCTCCCTCCTCCCCGACGACTCCCTTCTGGTCACCGGCGGCTCCGACGACTACCGGGGGCGCGGCGGTTCGGACATCCTGCAGGCCCGGCTGTACGACGCGGGGTCGGACACCTACCGCCGGGTCGCGGACCCGGCGGTGGGCCGCAACTACCACTCGGGGTCCGTGCTGCTCCCCGACGGCCGGGTCATGATCTTCGGTTCCGACTCGCTCTACGCGGACCGGGAGAACACGAGGCCCGGCACGTTCGAGCAGCGCATCGAGATCTACACACCGCCGTACCTGTACCGCGACGGGCGTCCGGAGCTGACCGCGGGCCCCGAAAGCATCTCCCGCGGCGGCACCGGGCTGTTCACCACCCGGCACGCCTCGTCGATCACCTCGGCGAAGCTGATGCGTCCCAGCGCGGTCACCCATGTCACGGACACGGACCAGCGGTCGATCGCACTGGACCTGGAGAAGTCCGACGGCGGCATCACCGTGACGGTCCCGAAGAACCGCGCCCTGGTCCCGTCGGGCTGGTACATGCTGTTCGTCACCGACGCCGACGGCACACCGTCGGAGGGGACGTGGGTGGAGATCCCCTGAGGGCCTCCGCCTCCGGGTCGGCCCGCCTACCGCGTGGCGCGGGCCAGCCCCAGCGCGTACTCCGGCCACCAGTCGCCGGCCTTCGGCCCGCCCTTGCAGTCGCCGTCCGACTCGCCCGGCCTCTTGACCCACAGGTAGGCGTCCACCAGCTCGTCGCCCGTGTCCGTCGTCGGAGACTCGCCGAGCGCACGGCCCGGCGGGTTGCACCAGCTCTCACCGGGGTCGCCCCCGGTGTAGGGGCCGTTGCCGTTGCGGCTGGTGTCGACCACGAAGGGCTTGCCGCCCACCTTGGCCGACAGCCGCTTGCCGAAGTCCTTGCTGGCCCCGGTGGTCTGGAAGTTGGACACGTTCACCGCGAAGCCGTCCGCCGCCGCGATGCCCGCCCGCCGCAGGGGCTCGAACAGTGCGTCGGGCGACTGCCATCCGGCGTTCCCCGCGTCCATGTACACGGTGGTGCCCGGCTGCTGCTTCAGGCGCTCGACCGCGCCCTTGAGCAGGTCGTAGCGCTCCTCGTGGAGCTCCTGCGGCGTGCACCCGTCCACCAGGTGCAGCAGGGCGTCCGGCTCCAGGACCACGGTCGCCCGGCGGTCGCCGATGCCCCGGGCGACACCGTCCACCCATGTCCGGTAAGCGTCGCCGTCCGCGGCGCCGCCCTTCGAGAACTGACCGCAGTCCCGGTGCGGGATGTTGTAGAGGACGAGCAGCGCGTCCCGGCCGGCCTGCTCGGCCGCCTCGGTGAAGCCCTCCGCCGCCGCCTGCGGATCGTCCGGGCCGACCCACTCCCCCACCGGCTGCTCCGCGATCCTCCGGATCAGCTCGGCGTTCGCCTTCTCACCGTCCTGCACGTAGGCGGCGACCTGCCGCGCGGCGTTCCCGTCGGGGTTCACCCAGTACGGCGCGTCCCCCTTCGGCCGCTGGCCGACGGTGGCCGGCGCGCCCTTCCCCCCGCCGTCGGACGAGCCGTCGGACGCGGAGCACCCGGCCAGCAGCAGAACCGCGCCCGTCGCGGCTGCGGCGCCCGCCCTCAGTCCGGTGCGACTGCCGTACATCCGCTCCCCCTCGTACCGATGCACTGCCGGTCGCGTCCATCCTGGCACAGCGGTCCGGGCCGTGGACGCTCCCGCCCGGATCAGGACATCCTGCCGGAAAACCCTCCGGGTCCCGGGCGTCGTCGGCCTACAGTGTCGTGCCAGGGGAAACGTCCCGACCTCCCGTGCCGTGCCCGGGCTACTCCCGCAGTCCGCGCACCGCGGTCGAGGACCAGCCCGGCCGGCGGCTCCGAGGGGGAGCGGGCGCCGACCGGGCCAGGTTGCCCCGCCGCTTCACGTCCGGCTGCTGACCCGGTTCTTCGCGTCGCCGGTCGCCGCGCCCTTCTCGGCCGTCAGATAGGCGGAGACGACGACGTTGGCCGTGTACGCGTGGGACGTGCGGTCGTACGTACCGCCGCAGGTGATCAGCCGGAGCTCCGCCCGCCCGTCCTCGCGCGGCCCGTACGCCTTCTGCGCGTCGAAGCGTTCCCGGGTGAAGACCTGGACGTCGTCGATGGTGAATTCGGCGGTCTTCCCGTCGGACCGGGCGACCAGGACCTTCTCGCCCGGTCTCGCGGCGCTGAGACCGTAGAAGACGGCCGGTTCGGTCTCCGTGTCGACGTGGCCGACGAAGAGCCCCGCCCCCTCCGTGCCCGGCTCGGTCCCCTCGGCGTACCAGCCGACGGCACCGGGCTCCTCGAACGGCGGGGGCTCGATGGCCCCTTCGTCGTCCAGCCCGCGCCGTACGACGGGCGCCTCGATCCCGAGGGAGGGGATCTCGACCCGCTGCGGAGCGGCACCGTCGAGCGGATCGTGGGCGGGGGGCAGCGGGGCGCCCAGGGGGCGGCCGACCGCCGCGACGTCTCCGGTCGTGGGGGCCGAGTTGCCGGCCGTGGCCGCACGCCCCCACAGCCACAGTCCCAGCAGGAGCACGGCCCAGGTGACGCCGGTCAGCAGCCGTCCCGTTCCGGCGGGACGGTCCGTGGCCGTCATGTCAGTGCTGCGCCGGGCGGCGGCGGCGCGCGCTGCGGAACGCGACAGCGACCGCCGCGACGGCGCCGAGTCCGAGCCCGATCACCGCGTGCCGGGTGCCGGGGCCCTCGTCGGCGGCGTCCTCGGCGAGCGCCGCGGTGCCTCCGCCTCCGGCCCGGACGGGGGCGACGGGCGAGGGCCGGCCGTGATGGACGACGGTGACCGTGCCGGTGGCCTTGCCGTGGCCGTCCTTGCAGGTCACCCAGACCTCGTAGTCGTCGGGTGCGGCGTCCGAGCGGATCCGGGCCTCGGCGACGAGGCCTTTGCCGTCGGCCGGTTCGAAGCGCGCCTCGGAGGCGAACGCCTCGGAGTTGCCCCGGGCCGACCTCGCCTTGCCACAGATGTCGACCCGGAGTTCCACCTCCCCGCCGGGGGAGACACGGGACGGGCTGACCGAGACCGTTCCCGAACGCTTCTCGTCCCTGGCGTCATCGGATGTCGATTCGGCCAGTGCGGCGGACGCGGGAAGGGCTATCGTCCCGGCCACCAGTGCGGCACAGAACGTGAGGGGCAGTGAACGCATCGTAAACCTCCTGAGGGAAGGTTCACGCGTGGGGCGGCATCCCGCATCCGCTGTGGCCCGCTCGGGTGAGGGCCTGTGCCGGGTTCCAGGCCGCGGGCCCGGCCGGAACTCGGTGCGGCCCTACGGCAGGGGCAGGTCGACCAGGTCGACGAGGTCCGCGATCGAGTCGACGACCGTGGAGGGCCGGAAGGGGTAGCGGTCCATGTCGGCCTCCGTGGTCAGGCCCGTGAGGACCAGGAAGGTCTGCATGCCCGCCTCCAGGCCGGCGAGCACATCGGTGTCCATCCGGTCGCCGATCATGGCGGAGGTCTCCGAGTGGGCGCCGATGGCGTTGAGCCCGGTGCGCATCATCAGCGGGTTGGGCTTGCCGGCGAAGTACGGGGCCTTCCCCGTGGCCTTGGTGATCAGCGCGGCCACCGAACCGGTCGCGGGCAGCGGGCCCTCGGCCGACGGACCGGTCTCGTCCGGGTTGGTGCAGATGAAGCGGGCCCCGCCGTTGATCAGACGGATCGCCTTGGTGAGCGCCTCGAAGCTGTAGGTCCGGGTCTCCCCGAGGACGACGTAGTCCGGCTCGTGGTCGGTGAGGACGTAGCCGATGTCGTGCAGGGCGGTGGTGAGGCCGGCCTCGCCGATCACGTACGCCGTGCCGCGCGGGCGCTGGTCGTCCAGGAACTGGGCGGTGGCCAGGGCGGAGGTCCAGATGTTCTCCACAGGCACGTCGAGACCCATGCGCTTGAGGCGCGCGTGCAGGTCACGGGCGGTGTAGATGGAGTTGTTCGTGAGGACCAGGAAGGGCAGTCCGGAGTCCCGCAGCCGCTTGATGAAGGCGTCGGCCCCGGGGATCGGCGTGCCCTCGTGGATCAGGACGCCGTCCATGTCGGTCAGCCAGGATTCGATCGGCTTGCGCTCTGCCATGTGACGGGCTCCTGCCGTACGCGCTGTGCACCCGAGGTGCTGGACGCCGGCGGCACCGCGCTGTGCAGCGCCGACGTCCCGATTTTAGGCTGCCCGCTCCGCCGGGCGGAACCGGTTGATCACAGCGATCGTGCGGCACCCGGTCAGCGGCGCCCCGCGCGCAGGCGCCTCGCGTGGATCATGGCGGCGGCCCCGGCGAGGACGAGCGCCCCGGACGCGAGGCCGGCCCAGCGTTCGCGGGCCTGGCCGGTGCGGGCGAGTTCGGGCACCTGGCCGCCGTCGGCGTCCTTCGTGGTCCCCGTGTCCTCGGGCGCCTCGATGCCGCTCTCGACGATGGCGAACTCGTAGGCGGCGGACTCCCCCACCCAGTCCCCGTCACCGGTCCTGCCCGCCTGTTCGGCCTCGTCCCGGGCGGTGCGCCGCTGGACGATGGCCGCGCGGGCCGTCACCCTGCCGGGGCGGGTGTCGGAGGTGAAGGCCATCCGGACCTCGACCGTGACGGTCTTCTTCGCGGGGACGGTGAAGCCGGGGAAGTCGTCGCCCTGCTCGCCGCTGCCGAAGACGCCGATCTGCTCGTCGCGCTCGGTGGATTCCCAGCTCACCCGGTGTTCCTCGTCGGGGTGTGCCCGCTCGGTGAACTCCAGCTGGATCTGTTCGGCGGTCAGTGTCCGGTCCTCGTCGGTGAGCACCAGGACGGGGTGGATGGAGTGGCAGGACTCGGAGGTGGTGTTGGTGAGGTCGAGGTACCAGGTCCCGTAACCGCCGCCGGAGGCGAAGGTGTCGGGGCCGCCGTGGATGCGTGTCCCGATGGGGAAGTCCTCGCCGTCCGGATCACCGCACGCGGCCGGCTCCGGGGCGGCGGCGAGCGCCGCGCCGGCCGGCGCCCCGGCCACGACGGGGGTGACGGCGGGAGCGGTGACCGGGATGGCGATGGCCGCCGGGACGCCGAGGAGCCCGGCCGGGACGACCAGTCCTGCGGCCAGTCCGAGGCGGGTCAGGGCACGGCCGTCACGCAGTCGTGCGGGGGGTCTGGTGGACATGGGGGTCACCCTTCGCTGCTCGCGAACGCCGGGCGGTGGGGCACCGGCGGCGGCGCTGCCACGCCCGGCCGGACGTACGGACATGGCGATACGTTGCAGTCAGCGACGCTGTCACGCGCGCGCGAGGGCCTGCCACCCGCCGGCGGCGTACACCGCCCGTTCGGGGGCCGGATTCCGCCCGAACGGCCCCGCAGGGGCGGCGGGCGGGGACCTCACCGATCGGCCCGTACGGCGGCGGCCGGGCCCGTGCCCGTGCCCCGTGCCGCTCAGACCCGTGAGCCGCCGTCCTCGCCCGCCCGGCCGAAGAGCGGGGCGAGGACCAGGTGGGCCGCGCCCTCGGCGACCGGCCGGTCGCCGCCGCCGGCCACGGCGACGGGCACGGCGGCGGTGACGCCCTCGCGCCGGGCGCGCTCCTCGATGACGGCGCGGACCCCCTCCACGTAGGCGTCCTCGTGGGCGGCGACGGTACGGCCGC
Source organism: Streptomyces sp. SM10 (assembly GCF_002910915.1). Taxonomy (GTDB): domain Bacteria; phylum Actinomycetota; class Actinomycetes; order Streptomycetales; family Streptomycetaceae; genus Streptomyces. The sequence continues at coordinate 9,548 of NZ_NEUF01000062.1, forward strand.
CGAGGACGACGCGGTCGATGTCGAGCAGCCCGACGAGGTTGGCGGCCCCGGCCCCGAGCACCCTGGCCGCTTCCGCGACGTCACCGCGGGCGGCGGCGGTCAGGCAGAGCGCCTCGATGCAGCCCCGGCCGCCGCAGTCGCACGGCGGACCGTCCAGCTGAAGGGTCTGGTGGCCGAACTCCCCCGCTCCGGTCCGTACTCCGCGGTGCAGGGTCCCGCCCAGGACGAGCCCGGCACCGAGGCCGGTGCCCAGGTGGAGGTAGGCGAAGTCGGCGTCGGCGCGTTCGCGCAGCGCGAGGCCGAGTGCGGCGGCGTTGGTGTCCTTGTCCAGGACGACGGGGAGTCCGGTGTGCGCGGCGAGGGCGTCGCGCAGCGGGTAGCCGTCCCACTGGGGGAAGCCGGTGACCCGGTGCAGCACCCCGCTGCGGTGGTCCAGCGGGCCCGGCAGGGCCGCGCCCACGCCGAGGACCGGGCGGTCCTCGGTCCGCGGGGCCCGGGGGATCTCCGCCCGCACCGTCCGCACCGCGTGGGCGGCCGTGGCGAGGACCTCGGCGGCCGGGGCTCCGAGGTCGAGCGGGAAGGTGCGGGTCGCGACGGTGGTGCCGGCGAGGTCGGCCAGGACTGCGGTGAGCTCGTCGCGGTCCAGGTGGAGCCCGACGGCGTATCCGGCGTCCGGGACCAGGCGCAGCACGGTGCGGGGCTTGCCGCCGGTGGAGGCGAGCCGCCCCGCTTCGGCGGCGAATCCCTCCGCGCGGAGCCGGGCGGTGATCTTGCTGACGGCCTGCGGGGTGAGTCCGGTGCGTTCTGCGAGCTCCAGCCGGCTGATGCCCTGCTCGCCGGCGACCCGCAGCAGGTCGAGGACGAGCGACGCGTTGTGGTGGCGCAGCGCCGGAAGATTCGCCCCGCCACTCATGCTGTTACTCCTGTTCACCACACCATTGTCTCCATCGCTTGCACTTTGGCAACAGCGTTGCTTAAGTGGTTCGCATGACTGCCAACGCTCCTCTCCGCGTCGGGCTCGTCGGCTACGGCCTGGCGGGTTCCGTCTTCCACGCCCCGCTGGTCTCCGCGACCGAGGGCCTTGTCCTCGACACGGTCGTCACGTCGAACGAGGAGCGGCGGGCGCAGGCCCTCGCCGAGTTCCCCGGCGTACGGTTCGCGGCCTCGCCCGACGAGCTGTGGCCGCGCGCGGACGAGCTGGACCTGATCGTGATCGCCTCGCCGAACAAGACCCATGTCCCGCTCGCGAGGGCGGCACTGGAGGCGGGGCTCCCGGTGGTCGTGGACAAGCCGATCGCCGGCACGGCGGCGGAGGCCCGCGAGCTGGCCGAGCTGGCCGGTGAGCGGGGGCTGCTGCTCTCGGTCTTCCAGAACCGCCGCTGGGACAACGACTTCCTCACGCTGGCCGCCCTGATCCAGGAGGGCGAGCTCGGCGAGGTGCAGCGCTTCGAGTCCCGCTTCGAGCGGTGGCGTCCGCAGCTGAAGGGCGGCTGGCGCGAGTCGGGTGACCCGGAGGAGATCGGCGGGCTGCTCTACGACCTGGGCAGCCACGTCGTCGACCAGGCGCTCACGCTGTTCGGGCCCGCGGTGCAGGTGTACGCGGAGTCCGACGTGCGCCGCCCGGGAGCGGCGGCCGACGACGACACCTTCATCGCGATCACGCACGCCAACGGGGTGCGTTCGCACCTGTACGCGAGCGCCACGACGGCACAGCTGGGCCCGCGCTTCCGGGTGCTCGGCTCGAAGGCCGGCTACGTGAAGTACGGCCTGGACCCGCAGGAGGCGGCCCTCCGCGAGGGCGTGCGCCCGTCGGCCGGCGAGCCGTGGGGCGAGGAACCCGCGTCGCTGTGGGGCCGGGTCGGTTCCGGCGAGTCCCCGCTGACCGGCGGCGGCGATCCGGTCCGTACGCTGCCGGGCGACTATCCGGCGTACTACGCCGCTGTCGCCTCGGCCCTGCGCGGCGAGGGCGAGAACCCGGTGACGGCCCTGCAGGCCGCCGCCGCACTGGATGTCCTGGAGGCGGCACGGCGCTCGGCCCGCGAGGGCGTGTCCGTGACCCTCCTCCCCCACCACGACGAGGAGCAGGACGCATGAGCACCGGCGCTCCGACCATCTCCGAGCTGATCGCGCAGGAGCGGCGTCTGACGCTGCCGCGCTTCGGCTACGACGACGCGTACGCGCTGGGCGGCCTGCTGGTCGCGCTGGCCCGTGAGCGGCACGCCCCGGTCGCGATCGACATCCGGCGGGGCGGACAGCAGCTGTTCCACGCCGCCCTGCCCGGTTCGAGCGCGGACAACGACGCGTGGATCGAGCGTAAGCGGCGCGTGGTGGAGCGGTACGGCGAGAGCTCCTACCTGGTCGGTACGCGGTTCCGGGCGAAGGGCACCACGTTCGAGGAGTCCTCGCGGCTGGACCTGGACACCTACGCCGCGCACGGCGGTTCGTTCCCGATCGCCGTCGAGGGCGCGGGGGTGATCGGCTCGGTCACGGTCTCGGGCCTGCCGCAGGCCGAGGACCACGCGCTGGTGGTGGAGGCCCTGGAGCAGTTCACGGCGCGTCCGGGGGCCTGAGGACGGCCCGCCGACGACGACGGGGCGGCCGCCGGGATCGCACACCCGGCGGCCGCCCCGTCGTGTCCGCCTACGCGTCCTTGAGCTCCTGGCGCTGGCGGCCCAGCCCCTCGACCTCGAGCTCCACCACGTCACCGGCGCGGAGGTAGGGCTTGGGCTCGGGCCGGCCCATGGCCACGCCCGCCGGGGTGCCGGTGTTGATGACGTCGCCCGGGTAGAGCGTCATGAAGTGGCTCAGGTAGCGCACGACCTCGCCGACCGGGAAGATCTGCTCGGCCGTCGTGCCGTCCTGCTTCAGTTCACCGTTGACCCACAGCCTCAGCGGGAGCGCCTGCGGGTCGGGGACCTCGTCCGCCGTGACGAGCCAGGGCCCGAGCGGGTTGAAGGTCTCGCAGTTCTTGCCCTTGTCCCAGGTGCCGCCGCGCTCGATCTGGAACTCCCGCTCGGAGACGTCGTGCGAGGTGGTGTATCCGGCGACGTGCCCGAGCGCCTCCTCCGCGGAGTCGAGGTAGCGGGCGGTGCGGCCGATCACGACGGCGAGCTCGACCTCCCAGTCGGTCTTCCGGCTGCCGCGCGGCACCAGCACCGTGTCCTCAGGTCCCACGACGGTGTCCGGGGCCTTGAAGAAGAGGATCGGCTCCTCCGGGATCGCCGCCCCGGTCTCGGCCGCGTGGTCGTGGTAGTTCAGCCCGATGCACACGATCTTCCCGATCCGGGCCAGGGGCGGCCCGACCCGCAGTCCGTCCGCATCGAGCGGCGGCAGGACGTCGGGCGTCCGGGCCGCCTCCCGTACGCGGGCGAGTGTCGAGGCATCGGCGAGAAGCTCGCCGTCGATGTCGGTGACAAGGCCCGAAAGGTCACGCAAGGTCCCGTTACGGTCCAGCAGCGCGGGGCGTTCCGAGCCGGCCGTACCCACTCGAAGAAGCTTCAACGGTCCATCTCCCCTTGGTCGAGGTCGAGCCCGTCGATGGGTTGCGGCCAGCGAAAGGCTTGGCTGATCCTCCAAGACATCGGATCACCCTGCAAGACCCTGTTCACACACTGGACCCGCCCTCCTAGACGGCGGGTGCGACGGCGGCCTCGGCGGCGGGGGTCTCCCGGTAGAGGTAGGCGCGCTCGACGGCGGTCCAGGTGGTGCTGGTCACGATGTACAGCGCCGCGGCGAGCGGCACGAAGGCGACGGAGAAGAGGGTCAGGAAGGACATCAGGGGCATGACCTTCGCCATCGCGCCCATGCCGGGCACGGGCTGTCCGTCCGGGCCGGTGGCCGGTGTCACCGGGTTCGCCGCCATCTGCCGCTTGGTGCGGCCGTAGTTGAAGGTGGCGACGGCGGCGACGATCGCGAAGAGCGCGAGGTAGACCAGGCCCTGCTGCCCGAAGATCCCGCCGCTGGCGAGGGCGTCGTGCCAGCGCTCACCGAGCGGGGAGCCGAAGAGCTCGTGGCCGAGCAGCGAGTTCGGGTCGCCGCCGATCCTCTGGCTGGAGAAGAGGTGGTAGAGCAGGAAGAAGGCGGGCATCTGGAGCAGGCTCGGGAGGCACCCGGAGAGGGGGGAGACCTTCTCCTTCGCGTGGAGCTCCATGAGCTCCTTCTGCATCCGGTCGGGGTTCCTGGCGTGCTTCGTGCGGAGCGCGGTGATCTGCGGCTGGAGCTTGGTGCGGGCCTTCTGCCCGCGCGCCGCCGCCCGTGACAGGGGGTGGACCGCGAGTCGCACGAGGGCGGTGAACAGGACGATCGCGGCGGCGGTGGAGGCGGTCCGGAACAGCGGGTGGAGCAGGTCGGCGAATGCGCCGACCAGGCTCGCGAAGGCGGACATGAATGCGGACATGGGTGAGCCCTCCGGGGGTCTCGTCGTGCCGGGGAGTGGGGACCGGTCGGTCCGGGACTCGGCAGGACGACCCGCGCAGAAGGTCGTGGAAGAGGTGCCTCTACGCGGCCGTCAGGAGGGCGGCCCCGGGCGCTCGGGGCCTGGTGCGCCCCCGGGCGTCGGGATCGCGCTGCGGGAGGAAGGCGGTGCGCTTCTCGCGGTCGCGCATGGCGGTGCGCACTCTCGTACGGGGTACGGGAGCGGCGCAGCGGGCGCTGATGACGGAGCAGACGAGGAGCGCCGAGCCGGCGGCCGCGGTGGCGGCGAGCGCGACGGCGGCGGAGAGGCTGCCTCCCTCGGCGAGGAGCACCTCGGTGAGGAACAGGACCAGGAAGGCGGCGGGGCGGAGCAGGCGGCCGACCGCACGGCGTACGCGGTTCATGTCGTCGTTCATCGGCCCTCCCCCTTCGCTTCGCGTTCGATGGTGTCCTTCAGCCGTTATACACGATCGGTGTCCAGCGGCTGAAGGAGCCGGCGGGGGGCGAGCAGGGCGCGGCTGACGGGGTCGGCGGGGTCGGGGTCGAGCCCGGCGCCCGGCCGCATCTCCACGTCCTCCAGGGGTACGCCGGTGTTGCCGCAGGCCGGGCACTGCCCGAACGCCCCCAGCTCGGTGCCGCACACGGCGTGGACGAAGAAGCGCATGGGGAGGGTGCCCTCGATGTGCTCGCGGCCCCAGAGGCCGAGGGAGCGCACGGTGGGCCAGAGGGCCTTGCCGCTGTCGGTGAGGACGTACTCGTCGCGCGGGGGTGAGTCCTGATAGCGCCGCCTGGCCAGGACCCCGGCCTCGGTGAGCGCCTGGAGGCGGGAGGCCAGGACGGCGCGGGGGATGGGGCTCGTGGCGGCCGTGGGGGTCCTGTGGCTGCGCGAGCGCTGACTGTTCTCCCCGCCGACCTCCGGCCTTCACCGGCACTCCGGCACGCGCCCTCTCACCTCACCCCGGTCCCGCAGTACCGTGTGGCCATGCGCCCCGACACGCCTGCCGACCACATCACCGAAGCCGAGCGCCTGCTGCGCACCGCGGCGCAGTACCCCGAGGACCGCGAGCCGCTGTTCCTCCAGGCCGCGGCCCACCTGGAGCTCGCCGGTGAGCGCGCCCGCGCGAGCACCCTCTACGACGATCTGCTCGGCTCCGCCGAGATCCCCGTCGACCACCCGCACCTGGTCAAGGCCCTCAAAGCGTCCAACCTCTGGGAGTACGGCCACGAGGCGGAGGCTCGCGCGATCATCGACGGCATCCGTGCCGCAGGACCGCTCGACGCGGCACCGTGGGAGATCGCCGCGGAGACCCTGGAGGCGCACGACGAGCTGGAGGCGGCCCACGACTTCTTCTCGACCGCGCTGGCGCTCCTGCTCGCTCCGGGCGAGGAAGTCCCGTACGCCACCCAGTCGCTGCTGATCGGCCGGCACCGGGTGCGCAGACTGATGGGTACCGCGCACGACGCGTGGGACGAGCTGGCCGACACGCTGCACACGGCCGCCGTCCCCCTCGACGAGCTGCACGACCCGAAGCGCCTGTGGTCCCTCGGCTCCTCGGACCCGGGCGAGCTGCAGGCGGAGATCACCCGCCTCCGCGCCGAACTCGGCACCTACCGCACGGCGTTGTCCCGACCCTTCCCCGTGGCGGTGCTGCACTGGCCCGAGGGCGAACTCCGCGAACTCCTCACGGCCTACCCGGAGCTGACCCAGGAGTACCTCTCGCGCGAGGATCATCTGGCGCGCCTGGAGGCGGCGTTGCGGGACCTGCACTCCGCGGGCACCCCGAACCTCGGCATCGTGACGGGCACGGTCCCCTCCTACGAGGCGTTCGCCGCGTCGGAGGCCGCGTCCCCGTCCGACCCCGACCTGCTCCCCCAGTACGCCACGACGCTGGCCGCCCGCGGCCGTGCCGTCCCGTGGCCCCCGGCGCGCAGTGCGGCGTGCTGGTGCGGCTCCGGAGACCCGTACCGCGCGTGCCACGGGGCTTCCTAATGCTGTTGTCAAGCGGCCGTAGCCATCGGCGGTGTCACTTCGTAGCACCGTCGGTCGCGGATCAGTGCCCAGATGACGTTGACACGTCGGCGGGCGAGGGCGAGCACGGCTTGGACGTGCCTCTTCCCTTCGGCGCGTTTGCGGTCGTAGAACTGCCGTGAGTTCGGGTCGTAGCGGACGCTGACGAGCGCGGAGGTGTAAAAGACGCGCTGGAGTCTGCGGTGGTAGGTGACCGGCCGGTGGAGGTTGCCGCTGACCTTGCCCGAGTCGCGAGGTGCTGGGGCGACGCCGGCGAAGGCCGCCAGGGCGTCCGGGGAGTCGAACTCGTCCAGATCGCCGCCGACGGCGGCGAGGAACTCGGCACCGAGAGTCGCACCGATGCCGGGGACGCTCAGGACGATGTCGGCGAGTTCGTGCTCGCGAAACCGGCCCTCGATGAGCTTGTCCATCTCGGAAATATGCGCGTTGAGGGCCATCACCTCCTCAGCCAGGGTATGGACCAGCTTCGCGATGGTCTTCTCCCCAGGCACGGCGGTGTGCTGGCGCGCGGCGGCCTCGACCGCCGCTTCGGCCAGGTCCTTGGCGCTGCGGACCTTGCGGTTGGCCAGCCACTTCGTCAGCCGGGCGACGCCGGCCCGGCGGATCGAAGCCGGGGTCTGGTAACCCGTCAGCAGCTTGAGCGGGCCGGTGTTGGTCACGTCCAAGGCCCGCTCCAGGGCCGGGAACATGCTCAGCAAAGTGCCGCGCAGGCGGTTCACGACGCGGGTGCGGTCCTCGACCAGGTCAGACCGGCGCCCGGTCAGCAGCTTCAGCTCGATGGCTGCCTCGTCACCGGGACGGATGGGCCGCAGGTCGCGGCGCATCCGGGCCTGGTCGGCGATCACGTAGGCATCGCGGGCGTCGGTCTTGCCCTCGCCGCGGTAGCCGTCGGACGCCCGGTTCACCAGTCGGCCGGGCATGTAGAGGACCTCTTGGCCGTGGCTGACCAGCAAGGCCAGCAGCAACGCGGGTTCCCCGCCGGTCATGTCGATCGCCCAGGTGACCTCACGCCCGTCGGCCAGGTCCAGGACATCCCCGACCAGCTTCAGCAGCTCGGGTTCGTCATTGGCGACCCGCCGCGACAGCAGTGTCTTGCCGTCCACGTCCAGGGCAAGGCCGTGATGGTGGCCCTTGCCGACGTCGATCCCCGCCCATATCCGGCTCATCGCGCTCCTGACATGCGTGTTCGTACTCTTCGTGCCACGGACGACCTCGCCGGCATTGCTCTACACAGCGACTTGTTCGCACTTCCTAATCGGCGGCCGAGTCGTCGTGGGGCGCTGAGCGGCAAAGCCTCGATTGCCACGAGACGGCAGCGGCCTGAAAGCCACACCCAGCGCCCCTGGGTGACCCAACCCTACGAATGGCTCGATCAGCCCGATCAAGAAGGTAGAGCGGCCTGA
>NZ_NEUF01000063.1 GCF_002910915.1 Streptomyces sp. SM10
GGCCGGGACACCCGTGCCGCCACGGAGGCCGACCCCCAGCCGGTCACCCCGCAGGGCTCCGTCGGGCCCCTGAACGGCGGCGGAGCCCCGGGCCCGCCCGCCCAGCCGGGCCAGGCGCAGCTGACGACGACCCGGACCGAGATCATCGACCGCGCCAAGAAGTGGGTCACCGCGAAGGTCCCGTACGACATGGAGGCGTACTGGTCGGACGGCTACCGGCAGGACTGCTCGGGCTTCGTCTCGATGGCGTGGAACCTCGGCAGCAACGAGTGGACCGGCAGCCTCGCCGGCTTCGGCACGAAGATCGCCCGGGCCGATCTGGAACCCGGCGACATCCTCCTCTTCCACAACCTGGCCGACCCCGCGGTGGGTTCGCACGTCACGGTCTTCGGCGGGTGGACCGACACCACGCACAGCCAGTACCTCGCATACGAACAGACCCGCCCGAACGCCCGCAAGGCGACGACGCCGATGGCGTACTGGAGCAACTCCTCGAAGTACGTGGCCTACCGCTACAAGGGCGTCGTCAGCGGCGCGAGCGCCGGCTCCGCGACGGCGTTCCCGGGTGCGGCGAAGTTCGGCGCCGGTGCGGACAACGCCCACGTGACCCGGCTCGGGGAGATGCTCATCGCCCAGGGCGGCAAGCGCTTCTATTCACAGGGCGCGGGGCCCCGCTGGAGCGACGCGGACAAGCGGGCGACCCAGGCGTTCCAGCTGGCGCAGGGGTGGAAGGGCAAGGAGGCCGACGGCGTCCCCGGCCCGCACACCTGGCGCCTGCTGGTCAGCGGCACCGGGCGCAAGATCCCTGCGGCCGGGACGGGCGGCACCCCGAGCGCGGCCCCGGCGTACCCGGGGAGGAGCTCCTTCCGGCCGGGCGGGACCGGTGACCACATCCGGCTGCTCGGAACCCGGCTGGTCAAGAAGGGATACGGCGCGCACTACGTGACGGGCCCCGGCACGCGCTGGACGGAAGCGGACCGCCGCAACGTCGAGGCGTTCCAGCGGGCCCAGGGCTGGAGCGGGAGCGCTGCCGACGGATACCCGGGGCCGGAGACATGGCGCCGGCTCTTCGCGTGACGGCTTGAAGCAACGCAACGCAACGGAACGGACATGACGGAGGCGGGAATGCGCTCGACGGAGAACGTACGGGGCGAGTGGGACGAGCTGGGCGAGCGGGACACGCGGGTGATCGTGCCCGGGCCCGGTGCGGGGGACGCGCAGGGAGAGCCGCCGGCGCGGGGGCTGCCGGTGGCGCCGGTGCACGAAGCCGGGGTGCCCGGGCCGGGCGCGGAGCCGGAGCCGGCGAGGGAGCGGCCCGCCGGGACCGGGGTCGCCGACGCGCCGCGGGAGGAGGAAGCGGTGCCCGTGGAGACCGCGGATCCGGTGACCGGCTCTCCGCGTGCGGCGGACTTGCCGGCCGTCGAGGTCGAGGACATTCCGGCGGACCTGGGTCCTGCCCTGGACGCGGTCGCCGTGGTGGGCCGCCCCGCCGCCGCGGCCACCGGCGTCATCCCCGTGGACCTGGACCTGGACCTTCCTCCCGATCGGGAGCAGGGCCTGGACCGGGACCTGGACACCTCCCCGGATCGGGAGCCGCTGGACTGGGAACCGCTCGGCCAGGAGCCGGTGTGTGACCTGGAGTCGCTCGAACCCGAGCCCCTGGACCCGGAGGCACCGGACCCCGGGCCGCCGGCCGGACCGGGGCCGGTGTGGGGGCCCCCGTCGCTCCCGGAGGAGGTCCCCGGCGCGGTGGACACCCGCAGCGGGCCGGGCGGACCGCTCGGCCTCCGGAAGCCGGAGCCCGACGGCACCGTGGTCCCTGACGGCACCATCGGCCCCGACGTGACCGTGGTCCCTGACGTGTCCGTGGTCCCTGACGAGGAGGGGGCCTCCGAAGGACCCGTGGCCTCCGGCGGGGCCCGGATCTCCGACGAGGCCGGGGCTGTCGACGCCGCCCTGGTCCCCGACGGGCCCGGGGCTCCTGGCGGGGCCCGGGTCCTCGACGGGTCCGGGGTCTCCGGCGGGGCCGAGCGCGCCCCGGTGAGGCTGACGGTCGGCGCCGCGGACCCGGTCGCCTGGTGGGGCGCCGGACGCAGGCAGCCCGTCATCTCCACCGAGACCACCGCGCCCATCCCCGTCCACCTGCTCTTCCGTGACGACGACCACGACGGCACGCCCGCCGGGGAGGGCGGCACCGCCGCGGGGGCAGGGACGGCGCGGGTGCCCGCCTTCCGCCGTCCGCCCCTGCCGCGTCACCCCCAGGCGCAGCCCCCCACCCGGTCCGCACCGCCCGCCGACCCCCGGCTCGTCGAGCGGCCCGGCCCCGTACTGTCCGGCTGGGCCGCGCTGTTCACCGCCGCGACGGGCGCGGCCGCCGGGCTCGCCGTGCTGTGGTGGCAGGGCGCGGTGCCCACCGCCGTGACCGCCCGGCTCGGGCTCGGGGCCCGCCCGTACGACGGGATCGGCACCGGCGTCTGGGCGCTGCTCGCCCTGCTGACGGCCGTGGCGCTGTTCGCGCTCTGCGGCCTCGGGCGGGGCCGGGCCGGACACGCCTCGGTGCTGACGCTCTTCGGGGAGTACCGCGGGAGTGTGCGGCGCACCGGTCTCCTCTGGATCTCCCCGCTCCTGCTCCGCCGCAGGGTCGACGTGCGGCTGCGGCACTGGCGCAGTGAGCCGCTGCCCGCGGTGGACGCGAGCGGTACCGCCCTGCGGGCCGTCGTCCTCGTCGTCTGGAGGGTCAAGGACACCGCGCGGGCCCTGTTCGGGGTCGCGGACCACGAGCGGTATCTGAGCGACCAGGTGGAGGCGGCGCTGGCGCGGGTGCTCTCGCAGCTGCCGGCCGACGCCTTCCACGAGGACACCCGCACCCTGCGCGACGCGGAGGCGGTGGGCGACGCGCTGACCCGGATGGTGAAGGCGGACTGCGCGCCCGTGGGTATCGAGGTGTACTCGGCGCAGCCGACCGGGATCGAGTACGCCCCCGAGGTCGCGGCCGCGATGCAGCGCCGCCGGGTGGCGGCCATCGACGCGAAGCACCGGGACGGGGTGCTGACCTCCGTGGTCGACGCGGTGGACGACACGGTGCGCCGGCTGACCGCGCGCGGCATCGTCGAACTCGACGGCTACGAACACAAGGCGCTGGTCAGGGATTTGACGGTCGCCTTCTACACCGGCCGTGGCGGCGGAGAAGGGGCCTGATCGCCTCCGGTTGCACCGGAGCGCGCCCTGAAACCCGATCCACATTGGTCTGGACATGTTCATGCCGCGTCAATAATCTGGACTTGGTCTAGACCGCACGACAGCATGCGCGCAGCAGAGCCAGAACATCCCCAGAACATCCCCCACGTTCTCGAGGAGCGACACAGCATGCGGAAAAGGGCAAGCGCGGCCGTCATCGGCCTGGCGATAGCGGGCGTCTCCATGTTCGCGACCGGCAGCGCCAGCAGCCATGGCTACACGGACTCACCCATCAGCCGGCAGAAGCTCTGTGCGAACGGCACCGTCACCGGCTGCGGCAACATCCAGTGGGAGCCGCAGAGCGTCGAGGGCCCCAAGGGCTTCCCGGCGGCAGGGCCGGCGGACGGCAAGATCTGCGCCGGCGGGAACAGCACCTTCGCCCAGCTCGACGACCCGCGCGGCGGCGGCTGGCCCGCCACCCAGGTCACCGCGGGGCAGGGCTACAGCTTCCGCTGGCAGTTCACGGCCCGGCACTCCACGAGTGACTTCCGGTACTACATCACCAAGAACGGCTGGGACTCCACGAAGCCGCTCACCAGGGCCGCGCTGGAGTCGCAGCCCTTCATGACCGTGCCGTACGGGAACCAGCAGCCCCCGGCGACACTGACCCACCAGGGCTCGATGCCCACCCAGAAGACCGGTAAGCACATCATCCTCGCCGTCTGGAACGTCGCGGACACCAGCAACGCGTTCTACGCGTGCTCCGACGTGCAGTTCTGATCCGACACAACGCACAGTGGGCGGTCTCCTCGGAGGGAGACCGCCCACTGTGGTGTCGGTGCGCCGTCAGGGACTCGAACCCCGGACCCGCTGATTAAGAGTCAGCTGCTCTAACCAACTGAGCTAACGGCGCCTGGTGACTCGAAAATAATACCTGGTCCCCGGGGGTGCTGATGACACGTGCCCGGCTCCCTCCGCGTGGCTCTCGCCACATCTCTCCTCGCGCCCCTTCCCATGCCCGCCAGGGGCACTTCCGGCCGACTCCTCCGACATCACCGCGCCCGTCCTGGTCAAGGACGACCAACGGTGGGCGCACCTTCGTCGGCGAGGTGTGGCTGCCGACGCCCGAGCAGTCGGCCCGCTGACCGAGGGGACACGTCGTGCGTGGACCGGCGTCAGAGCGCCAGCGACAGGAGGACCGGCGCGGCGCGCCGGTTGAGCGTGGCGGCCGCGGCGCGCAGCCGGTGCGCGTGCTCGATGGGCAGCGACAGGGCCAGGCAGCCCGCCGACGAGCCGGCCGTCAGGGGGACCGCCGCGCAGACCGTACCCACGGCGTACTCCTGCAGATCCAGGACCGGCACCGTCGCGGGCTGGCTGTCCAGCTTCGAGAAGAGCACCTTCTCGCTCGTGATGGTCCGCGACGTCAGCCGCGCGATCCGGTGCCGCGCCATGTGGTCGCGTCGGCCGTTCTGGTCGAGCTGGGTGAGCAGGCACTTCCCGATCGCGCTGGCGTGCGCCGCCGAGCGGAAGTCCACCCACTCGTTGACGGCGGGCGTGCGCGGCCCGTCCGCGACCTGCGTGACCCGGATCTCCCCGTCGACGTAGCGGCTGACGTAGACCGCCGCACCGACCGAATCCCGGAGCTGGACCAGCGTCTGCTGGAGCTTCGCCTCCAGGGCCCGCCTGCGGGCGGCTCCGGAGCCGAGTTCGAGGAGCGAGGAACCGATGATGTACGCGCCGTCGGTGACCTGCTCGACGTATCCCTCGCGGCGCAGCGTCAGCAGGAGGGGCGTGAGGTGCCCGGGCGGCAGACCCGTCTCCCGGGAGATCCGGGCCTCGGTCACCCCGCTGCCGTGCGTCGACACGGACTCGAGCACACGCAAGGCGTACTGCACGGAATGGAACGGCGCCTTCGGCTCGGGCTTCAACGCCACGGTTCCCCCTTCAGGGCATCTGCCAGGTGGTGACCTCAAGCTCACGACCCACGATAGTCGCCGAGAGGCGGATTTGGAGGAGCTGAAGGGGAGTTGATGGTGCGCCCCGGCATCGTCAGCAGGGGCGCACTCCAACGGCATATGCCAAGGTCATGAGCTCTATGCCAAAGGCAAGGTCACAGCACCGCGTTGAGGAACTCGCGCGTACGTTCGTGTTCGGGGTCGGTGAATATCTTCTCCGGGGATCCGGACTCCACGACCCGTCCCGCGTCGAACATGAGCACCTTCTCCGAGACGTCCCGGGCGAAGTTCATCTCGTGGGTCACGCAGAGCATGGTGATGTTGGTGTTCCTGGCGATGTCGCACAGCAGGTCCAGCACACCGGCCACGAGTTCGGGGTCCAGCGCGGACGTCACCTCGTCGAGCAGCAGGATCTCCGGCCGCATCGCCAGCGCACGCGCGATGGCCACGCGCTGCTGCTGGCCGCCGGAGAGCTGGGAGGGGTGGGCGTCGATCTTCCCGGAGAGCCCGACGAGGTCGAGCAGCTCCCGGGCGCGGGTCTCCGCCTCGTCCTTGTCCATGCCGAGGACGTTGACCGGCGCCTCGGTGATGTTCTGGAGCACCTTCATGTTCGGGAAGAGGTTGAACTGCTGGAAGACCATCCCGATCTTCTTCCGGGACTCACGCAGCTGCTTCTCGCCCGCGGGCTTCAGCGCGCCGGACGGCGTCCGCACATGCGACAGCGGGGAGCCGTCGACCCAGATCACGCCGTCGCTGACCTTCTCCAGCGTCATGAGCAGCCGCAGGATGGTGGTCTTGCCCGAGCCGCTCGGCCCGATCAGCGTCACGTGCTCGCCGCGCCGCACGGTGAAGTCCAGCTCGTCCAGCACCACGTGGTCGCCGTAGCGCTTGACGACCTTGTCGAAGCGGACCAGCGGCTCGACGCCCGTGGCCAGGGGGTCCGGGGCCGCGTCCGCGATCTTCCTGAGGGGGGCGGGTTCAGTGGCCAAGGCGCTTCTCCAGCTTTCTCATCAGCAGCGAGGTCGGGTAGCTCGCGACCAGGAAGATCAGCCCTGCGAGCGTCCACGCCTCCGTGTACGCGAAGTGGTCGGCCCCGTACTTCCGGGCCTCGAAGACCATCTCCTGCACCGTGATCACGGCCAGGAACGGGGTCTCCTTGAACATCGAGATGGCGTAGTTGCCCAGCGCCGGCAGCACGTTGCGCACCGCCTGGGGCAGGATCACCGCCTGCCAGGTCCGACGGGGTGACATGGACAGGGCCCGGCAGGCCTCCCACTGGCCCTTGGGGACCCCGTCGATGCCCGCCCGGTACACCTCGGAGGTGTACGTGGCGTAGTGGAGGCCCAGCACCACGATGCCGGTGGTCAGCGGTTCCACGGTGGGGAACACGGCCACCGCGCCCACCAGCTGGACCAGCAGGGGGGTGGAGCGGACGAACTCCATGACGGCCTTCACGGGCACCGTCACGAGGCGGGACGGTGCCCGTCCGGCCACCGCGATCGCGAGCCCGAGCACCGCCGCGACGAGTGTGCCGAGCAGCGTCGCCAGCAGGGTGGTCCGGAACCCTTCGAGCAGCAGGGGGAGGGCCTCATGGGCGGCGTCCCAGTCGAATGTCTGGTTCACCGGGAGCCTCCGGCCGTCGTGACGGGTTCGGCGCTACGGGCCTTGAACAGACCCCGGGCGCCGGTGTGCAGGCCGAGGCGCCGCTTGGCGGACCGCTCCAGCAGGTTCATCAGCAGCGTCAGTGCGTAGGCGAGCACGAAGTAGACGGCCAGCAGCAGCAGATACGCGGCGAGACTCTCTCCCGTCAGGCTGCGGACATGTTCGATCGCCGTCATCAGGTCGGCGGCGGAGAGCAGCCACAGCAGCGGGGTGGCCTTCAGGAGCTGGATCAGCAGGTTGGTGAAGGAGGGGATCATCTGCACCCAGGCCTGGGGCAGGATCACCTTCCGCATCCGGTGGAACGGCGACATGTTCAGCGCCACGGCAGCCTCGTACTGCGCGCGCGGCACCGAGTTGATGGCGCCGCGCACGATCTCGGAGCCGTACGCCCCGAAGTTCAGCCCGAGGGCCACCACTCCGCAGAGCAGGGGCGTCAGTTCGTAGCCCGTCAGCTGCGGCATGGCGTAGTAGAACCAGAACAGCTGGACGTAGAGCGAGGTGCCGCGGAAGAACTCCACGACGGTCCGGGAGACCCCGCGCACCGGCAGGAGCCTGCTCCCCGCCATCAGGCCGAGGGCGAAGGACAGCACCAGCGCGAACAGCGAACCCAGGACCGTCGCTTCCAGCGTCACCAGGAAGCCGGATCTGATCTGCGGGAACTCGTCGGCGAAGGTGGAGAAGAAGTCACTCATACGCTGTGGTCCGTCCCCGTCAGCCCTTGCACAGGTCGGCGGTCTTCAGATCGGCCGGCGGGACCTCCGTGGCGCCGAAGCCGTACTCCTGCAGCAGCTCCACGTAGCGCGACTTGTCGGAGACGATCTTCTTGAGCTCCCGGTTGAAGGAGTCCCGCAGGTCCTCGTTGCCCTGGCGGAACACCGCGCCGCCCGGGGAGAACTGCTGCTTGCCGTCCAGTTCGGGGACGAAGGCCTCGGTCACCTCGGTGTCGGGGTTGGTCTTCGCCAGCCAGCGCAGCGAGATGCCGGTGAGCAGGAAGGCGTCGACCCGGCCGCCCTTGACCGCGTCCGCGCCGTCCTGAGGCTTCTGCAGCGTCTTGATCTTCCCCTCGGCGATGCCCGCGCCCTTGGCGTACGAGGCCTCCACCGCACCCGACATCACGCCGACGGTGATCCCGGCGGCCTTCGCCGAGGCGAGGTCGGTGACCTGCTTCGGGTTGCCCTTCTTCACCATCATGGCCGTCGGGGAGATGAACTCCGGCTCGGAGAAGACGGCGTTGGCGCAGCGCTCGGGAGTGATCGCCATGCCCGCGCTGACCACGTCGTACTTGCCCGCCTGCAGACCGGGGATGAGGCCGTCCCACTCCGACAGGGTGGGCTTCAGCTCCTCGACGCCGAGCGCCTTGAATATCTCCCCGTGGAGGGTGGGCGCCTCGCCCTTGAGCTCCTTGCCCTCCATGTAGCCGTACGGGGCCTCGTTGGCGTAGGCGACCCGGACGAAGCCCTGCTTGCGGAGCTTGTCGAGGGCGCCCTCACCGTTCGCGGCGCCTTCGTCGGTCTTGCTGCAGGCGGAGAGCAGGCCGGGGACGACGAGCAGACCTCCCACGGCTGCCGATCGATTGAGGAAGCCCCGACGGGACAGGTGAGGGAAGTCAGCCATGGTTCGCAATCTCCTGGAGAAATCGGGGTGTCGAACAGTCCGGACAGACTGAGCACCTGCCCGATCCCGGACGTCTATGCAGGAAGCGCTGCCATGTAATCGAACGGTGGCCGGAAGGTGACCTTCCCGTGTCTCGTCGTGGGCGCAGGGCGACGACCGGTGTGCGGGGTGTGTTCCCCTCCGTGCGGCCGTCCATGACCGGCCGTCACGATGTCCGATCAGGCGGGGATGTCCGGAGAAGGGACGTAACCGCGCCGTATGTCCACCGTGTTGGGGAGGGGCTCACCCGCCGCCCAGAGTTCGTACATCGACACGAACTGCTCACCCAGCCGGTCCCGCCAGCCGGCCGTGTCCCCGCTCATGTGCGGGGAGACGAGAAGGCCGGGCACGTCCCACAGCGGGCTGGACGGGGCCAGCGGCTCCTCCTGGAACACGTCGAGCGCGGCACCCGCGATCCAGTGTTTGCGCAGCGCGTCGGCCAGGTCCTCCTCGACGGTGAGCGGGCCGCGGCCCACGTTCACGAAGTGGGCGGAGGGCTGGAGCAGCCCGAAGAAACGGGCGTCGAACATCCCGCGCGTCGTGTCCGTCAGGGGGGCCGCGCAGATCACCCAGTCCGCGCCCGCCGCCAGCCGGTCCAGATCCTCGATGCCGTGAATGGTGCGCCGCGCCGTGCGCCCGACGAGCGCCACCTGGACGCCCAGGCCGTGCAGCAGCCGCATGATCTCCCGGCCGACGGGGCCCGCGCCGACGACCACGGCGCGACTGCCCGCGAGCCCCCGCGTCTCCCGGTGCCGCCATTTGCGCTCCCGCTGGAGCTCCAGCGTGCGGGGGAGGTCCTTCGCGAAGGCGAGCACCAGCCCCGCGACGTACTCGGCGATCGGCAGCTCGAAGACGCCACGGGCGTTGGTCACGACGGTGGGGGAGGCGGCGAGCTCCGGACAGAGCAGCCGGTCCACCCCGGCGCTCGCCGTGTGGACCCAGCGCGGGCGGGGCGCGTCGCCGGGCCACGCCGCACGGACGGCGTCGGAGGTGAAGTCCCAGACGAGCAGCACGTCCGCCCCGGGGAGCTCACGGGCGAGCGTCCGCTCGTCGGCGTACCGGACGCGGGCCCGGCCGGTCAGCCGGCCCAGGCGCGGCGACGGGTCGGTGTCCAGGACGAGGATCACGGGAGTGGTCATCAGGAACGCCCACGCTCGCACCGAGGGGCGTGCCCGTCAACCGGACCTCCGTGGGGCGGGAGGAACCCCTGGTCACAGCTGTTGCGGGCGACGATACGGGGCCATAAGGGGAATACTTGTCCCAGGCAGGGGCACCGGTGACACGAGCACCGCAGGACATCCGGACGCACGGGAAGGATGGACATGACGACCGTAGGACTTCTCTACCCGGGCCACGCCGCGGAGGACGACTTCCCGCGCATCGAGGTCATGCTCGACAGCGACATCAGAGTGCCGCTCTTCCACACGGACATCGACGAGGACGACCGCAGGGCGGAGAACCTCCGCGCCGCGGGTACGCCGGACCGGCTGGCCGCCGGGGCCGAGGAGCTGCGGATGGCCGGTGCGGAATCGCTGGTCTGGGCGTGCTCGGGCGGCAGTTTCTCCTACGGCTGGGACGGGGCCCACGAACAGGCGGCGGAGCTGGCCAGGGCAGCCGGGCTCCCCGCCTCCAGCACGTCCGTCGCCTTCGTCCAGGCAGTACGCGAGCTGGGCGCCTCCCGGGTCGCTGTCGCCGCGACCTACTCCGACGACATCGCCGCGCTGTTCGCAGGTTTCCTGGAGGCCGGCGGCGTGGAGGTGGCCGCGACCCGGGGCAGCGGCATCATCGGCGCGTCCGAGGCGGCCGCCGCCGACGTGGAGCTCGTGAAGGAGCTGGCCGTGGCCGCGGACCACCCCGACGCCGAGGTGGTCCTGCTCCCCGACAACGCCCTGCACACCGCCGCGTACGTCCCCGAGCTGGAGGAGCTCCTGGGCAAGCCGGTCCTCACCGCCAACCAGGTGGCGGTCTGGGAGGGGCTCCGGCTGACCGACCGCCGCATCTGGGCCCCCACCCTGGGCACCCTCTTCGCCACCCGTGAGCCCCCGCTGGGCGCCACGGAGCCCCGGGGCATCGAGGTGCGGGAGTGAGCGACCCCGCCGGTCGCGGGGAATAAGCGGAGCCATCCTCCTGTTGGCCTCTCCGGTACACAGACGCAGCACCGGAGAGGCCGAACACGTGGACGAGAACCGAGGCGACCAGATTCGTGGCACGGCGGGCGGGACGGCCTCCGTGCCCCTGTCGGTGCTCGACCTGGTGACCGTGGGCCAGGGCCGCACGGCGACCCAGGCCCTGCGCACCAGCGTGGACATCGCCAGGCTTGCCGAGAGCCGCGGCTTCCACCGCTTCTGGGTCGCCGAGCACCACTCCATGCCCGGCGTGGCCTCCTCGTCCCCCGCCGTGATCCTCGCGCACCTCGCGGCCCACACCGAGCGCATCCGGCTCGGCTCCGGCGGCGTGATGCTGCCCAACCACGCCCCGCTGGTGATCGCGGAGCAGTTCGGCACCCTGGAGGCGATGGCCCCCGGCCGTGTCGACCTCGGCCTCGGCCGGGCCCCCGGCACGGACGGCGCGACGGCCGCCGCCCTGCGGCGCACCGACCGGCTGAACGAGGGCGCCGACGACTTTCCGCAGCAGCTGGCGGAGCTGACGCGCTTCCTGGACGACGACTTCCCCGACGGGCACCCCTACGCCCGCATCCACGCGGTCCCCGGGCCCGTGCAGGCCACCTCGCCCGGCGGGGTGCAGTCGCCCTCCCGCCCGCCCGTGTGGCTGCTGGGTTCCTCCGGCTTCAGTGCCCGGCTCGCCGGTGTCCTCGGCCTGCCCTTCGCCTTCGCCCACCACTTCTCGGCCCGGAACACCGTCCCGGCCCTGGACCTCTACCGGGAGTCCTTCAAGCCCTCCGCGGTGCTCGACGCCCCCTACGCCCTCATCGGGGTCGCGGCCCTCGCGGCCGACGACGAGCGCGAGGCCCGGCGCCAGGTGCTCACCGGGGCGCTCTCCATGGTCCGGCTGCGCACCGGACGCCCGGGTCTCGTGCCGACCCCCGAGGAGGCGGAGGCGCACGACTTCAGCCCCATGGAGCGCGAATTCGTCGACGGCTGGCTGAAGGACATCGTCCACGGCACGGCGGACGAGGTCCGCGGCGGACTGGACGACCTGGCCAAGCGGACCGGCGCCGACGAGCTGATGATCACGGCCAACGCGCACGGCGGTGACGCCCGGCTGCGCAGTTACGAACTGATCGCCGACGCCTACGGACTGCCCTCGGCGGTCTGACCGCGGCGTCGGGCCCCGGAGCGGTGTTCAGCCCTCCGGGGGCCGTGTGCCGATCAGTTCGGCGATCCGCTCCGGGGCCACCGCACGGGAGTACAGCCACCCCTGCCCGGTGTCGCAGCCGATCCGGCGCAGCCGCTCCGCCTGGCCCGAGGTCTCCACGCACTCCGCCGTGACCGTCAGGCCCAGCCGGTGCGCGAGCTGCACCATGGCCTCGACGATCGTCTCGTCGGCCGGGCTGGGGTGGGCGCCGTCCTCGTAGCGGAAGCCGCGTACGAAGGAGCCGTCCAGCTTCAGCACGGAGACGGGCAGCCGGCTGAGGTAGGCGAGGTTCGAGTAGCCCGTGCCGAAGTCGTCGATCGCGATGCGGACGCCCATGTCGCTGAGCGCCTGGAGCACCCGCAGCGGCCGGCCCGACGACCCCATGACCGCCGACTCGGTCAGCTCCAGTTGCAGCAGGCCCGGCTCCAGGCCGGTCTCCGCGAGGATCTCCGCCACGTCGGCGACCAGGTCGGAGTCCCGCAGCTGCCGCACGGCGACATTGACGCTGATGAAGAGCGAGGGCTCGTCCGGGTGTTCCGTCTGCCAGCGACGGGCCTGACGGCAGGCCGTGCGCAGCACCCACCGGCCGAGCTGGACGATCGTGCCGTCCTCCTCGGCGATCGGGACGAAGCGGCTCGGCGCCAGCAGCCCGAACCGCGGGTGCTTCCACCGCACCAGGGCCTCCACACCCCGTACGACCTCGTCCGCCATGCCGACCAGCGGCTGGTACTCCAGCGTGAACTCCCCGCGCTCGACGGCCGGGCGGAGCGTGGAGGAGAGCGCCTGACGGGTCATGCGGTGCGCGTTGCGCTCGGGGTCGAAGAGGGTCCAGCGGGCCCGGCCGTCGGCCTTCGCCCAGTACAGCGTGGTGTCCGCGGCCTGCATGAGCGCGGTCGCCGACGTGCCGGACGCCGCCCGCTCCACCACACCGATCGACGCGGAGACCGACAGCCGGTGCCCGGCCACCTCGAAGGGCCGCTGGAGGGCGGTGAGCACCGAGCGGGCGAGATCGGTGAGCTGGTGCGTGCCCGAGGAGTCGTCCACCAGGATCGCGAACTCGTCACCGCCGAGGCGGGCCACGAGATGGCCGCCGGTGCGGTGGTCGTCTGCCTCGGCGCAGTCGGTGAGCCGTCCGGCGACGGCGGCGAGCAGCCGGTCGCCGGTGCGGTGCCCCAGGGTGTCGTTGACCGCCTTGAAACCGTCGATGTCCAGGTAGCAGAGGCCGATCCGGCCGTGGTGGGGCGGTGAGCCCTCCTGGAGCGGGGGGCTCTCCAGGGCGGCGGTGAGCCGCTCGAAGAACAGGGTGCGGTTGGGCAGCCGGGTCACCGGATCGTGCATCCGCAGATGGCGCAGCCGCTCCCGCAGCTCGCGCCGGTCGCTGACGTCGGAGACGGACAGCAACGCACGGCCCGTGCCGCCGGCCGGGTCGCCCATCGGCACGAGGGTGACCTCGGCCCACAGGGGCCTGCCGTCGGCGTGCTTGAGCCGCCGGGTGCAGCGGAGCCGGGAGCGGGTGCCGCGCAGGACCTCGGTGTACGCCCGCCAGGTGGGGCTGTCCGAGGTGAGACCGACGAGGTCGGCCGCGAGCTGCCCGGTCAGGGACCCGGGGTCGGCGCCGAGGAACCCGCCCAGCGCCTCGTTCGGCCTGACGATCCGGCCGCGGGGGTCGACGACGGCCATCGGGAGCGCGGATGCGGCGAACGCGGCGCGGTAGTCGCGCAGCTCGGAGAGACCCGAACCCTGATGATCACGCTGCGTGACCTCTGGTGGCCCGGCGCCGGGGGACGTGCCCGCTCGGGGCACCGGCCCTTCGGAGGTTCCGCTCACCGCTCTCTCCCGCTGTGCAGATCGTCGTGAACAGGTGTGGTCGGGCAGGGCGTGGAGTGGAGAGCCGCGCCCGGGGCGGGAACCACGCAGGAAAACGAGGTGAAGCATAGAGGGTGGCGCCCCGGCCGTTCCAGCGTGCCCGTCGTTTCGGACACCTTGCACGCGCGTGGCCCACGTCTGCCTCACGCCTGTCCCTCGCACGTTACCCTCATGCGTTTTGGCGGCAGATGATCACTTCTGAGCCGATCTGGTGTTTTTCGCTTTCCGGGTGAGCGAATGTGACTTTCTGTGAGGGGGCTCCTCCGTTCCGGGCTGATCACCCCGGACGCCGGTGACCCGTGTGGGGCAGCACAACAGGGCGTGGGCCGCCGAATCGGCACAGGGTGAAGGTCAGGTACCGCATTCGCCACCCGGAGGTAGATGTGCCGCGTCAGCACGGATCCGGGGGAGTGGGGAGTCCGAGCCTGCGCCGTGCGGCGGCCGCTCTCACCTCCCTCCTGGCGCTCGCCGCCACCGGGCTCGTGGCCGGCCCCGCCTCGGCGGCCTCGCGCGACGCGGGACCGTGCGCCCTGCCCAGGACCGGTGCGCACCACTCCCTCGGCCTCGACACCTGGAACGACGCCTACCCGCGCCCCGGCCGAGGCCTCGACGCGGTGATGGTCTTCCTCTCGTTCCCCGACTCCGATCCCGTCGTGTCCCCCGAGATCCTGGCCGCCGACTACTTCCCCTCGACCACGCAGTTCTTCCAGCGCGCCTCGTACGGGAAGTTCACCCTGCACGCCCACCCGCAACAGCGGTGGACCCGCATGCCGCACCCCTCCACCTGGTACGGCATACAGCGCGACTGGAGCTCCGAGCGGCGCAGCGACTACCTGCGGGACGCGATCGACGCCGCCGACGAGCAGACCGACTTCTCCGCCTACGACATCGTCTACCTCGTCGCCGACCCGGACGCCCCCGGTGTCGACTCCGACGCCACCAAGGTCGTCAACTTCGACCGGCCGGTGCGCGCCGACGGCACGGACATCAGGCGCGTCGTCACCGTCTTCGAGGAGCACCCCCCGGACCGGAACGTCCTCGCGCACGAGACCGGACACGTCTTCGACCTGGCGGACCTCTACCACCGGCCGGAGGACGGCAAGGGGGACTGGGACACCTACGTCGGGGACTGGGACGTGATGGGCAGCCAGTTCGGGCTGTCCCCGGACCTGTTCGGCTGGCACAAGTGGAAGCTCGGCTGGCTGGAGGGGGAGGAGGTCGTCTGCGTGCAGGGCGCCGCCGACCTCACCCTGGAACCCATGGCCGAGGTGCCGGTGCCGGGTGCGTCCGTCGGGACCCGGCTCGCGGTCGTCAGGACCGGTGCCGACAGCGCGCTGGCCATCGAGGCCCGCAGCGCCACGGGCAACGACCGGACGACCTGCGCCGAGGGCGTCCTCGTCTACCGCATCCGCAACGCGACACCGTCCGGCGGCGGCCCGGTCGAGGTGCTGGACACCCACCCCGACTCCGACGCCTGCTGGGACCGGTCGGTCTACCCGCCGCTCGCGGACGCCCCGCTCCGGGAGGGCGAGCGCTTCACCGTGCCGGGCGAGCGCATCCGCATCGACGTCGCCGACCGGACCCGGTCGGGAGCCTGGACCGTCCGGATCACCACCGGCACCTGAAACCGGGCCGGCGCACGAAGAAGCCCCCTCGCTTCCGCGAGGGGGCTTCTTCCGTCGGTGCGCCGTCAGGGACTCGAACCCCGGACCCGCTGATTAAGAGTCAGCTGCTCTAACCAACTGAGCTAACGGCGCCTGGTGACGTCGTAGACATTAGCACCCGGATCGGCGGGAGGAAAAATCGAATTCCCGGTGGTCGACGGGGCCGCCGACCTGCCCACCCGCACACAGGCCCACAGCAGCACGTCCGGGCCAGGCAGCCAGGGGCTACGGGTGTCCGGGGCGACCACCCAGCGGGGTCCGGCCGAGTCGGCGCCGCCGGTCAGCGACGGGACGGTGACCGCGTCCCCCGTGCCGTGGCAGAGCACCGGGGGCAGAGCGCCCTGGTGCCCGCGCGCACTGTCCGCGGAGCCCGTGCCCCACTCCTCCCAGGCCAGCAGGGACGGCAGGCGCTGGGCCGTGCCCGGGGAGGCGAACAGCAGCATCCGGCCCCGGTGCGTGGCGACCGGGCCGGACCCGGGCCCCTCCGCCCAGAGCCGCTCCAGCATCCGCCGGCCGAACAGCGCGGGCACGTTCACGACGTCGAACGAGGAGCCGCAGGGCAGCACGCCCGGGGAGGTGGGGCGGGCCTCCCACTGCGAGAGCGTGCTGCGCGGGTAGGGCGTAGCGGCCGCGAGCCAGGCGGCGCCGGACGCCGTGACCTGAGCGGCCCGGTCGTCCGCCCGGTGGTCGGCGCGGTCCCGGAGCAGAGCGAAGATGTCGACACCGTGGTGCGGGGCGGCATCGGTCCGCAGGGTCGTTCCGTCATATGCGCTCATGACGTCATGTCTACCGGGCGTGACGCTGCTGTTCCCCAGAGTTGCCGAAAGCCGGACAGGGCGCGGGGGGACGGAGTATCTTGCCCGGCGGCATATGCCACAGGTGTACCCGCAGTGACGAACGGACGCAGCGCCGGGACCCCGTGGCCGCGCCGGCGGTCAGGGCGCCGGATCGTCCAGCAGGGACCGGCCGAACTCGATCATCTTCTTGGCGTAGTCCTCGGTCCACTCCGCGCGCTCGGCTATGTCCGCGGCCGTGAGCCGGTCGAAGCGGCGGGGGTCGGCGAGCTGGGCGGCGGCCACGGCCTGGAACTCCACGGCCCGGTCGGTCGCCGCCCGGAAGGCGAGCGTCAGCTCCGTCGCGCGGGACAGCAGCTCCTTCGGATCCTCCATCGACTCCAGGTCGAAGAAGTGCTCCGGGTCCGCCGCCGCCTCCGACGGCTCGAAGAGCAGCGGCGCCGGACGCAGCCTCTGCCGCTCGTTCCGCTCGGACTGTGCCATGTGGTGTTCCTCCCTCGGACGGCCGGACGGCCACCTTCCATTGTCCAGCCCGGCGCAAGAGCGATGCCCAGGATCAGGGCCTCCAATGCACGCGGTGCTCGGCGAGGTGGGCCAGCACCGCGTGGTTCGCCTCCCAGCCGTCGGGGAATTTCACCGTCACCCCCAGCTGGACCGGCTCCGTCGACGGGTGCTCGTCCAGCAGGTCCGCCACCCCCGCGCGGCACACCACGACGCACGCGTGCCGGTGCCGCGAGGCCAGCACGCAGAGCCGGCCCGTCTCCAGATGGAACGCCGTGGCGTCGGGCCGGCCCGACAGGGGATGCAGCACCACGGTGACGTCGAACTCCCGGCCCTGCAGCCGGTTCGCGGTGTCCACCGCCACGCCCGTCACCCCCAGCTCACCGAGCGCCGCCCGCACCGCCGCGGCCTGGTCGCGGTGTGCCGTGCCGACCGCGACCCGCTCCGCCGTCACCGGGACCGGACCGGGCGCCCGCTCGCTCGTCGCGGCGCCGCCCCGGTCCAGCAGCCGGCGGACCACCAGGGCCACCGCCCGGACCGCCTCGGGGTCCGTGCGCGGGGTGTGCCGGGCCGGCAGCTCGAGCAGCCCCCAGCCCGACTCCGCCGCCTCGTCCAGCACCCGGTCCGGGCCGGACCCGTCCGAGGGCACCCCGAACGACAGCCGCCGGTCGCCGTGGTCCGTCCCGCTGCGGAAGGGGGTGTACGGGTAGAAGGCGTCCGAGACCAGCGGCGCCGCCGAGGCGGGCAGCCGCCACGACACCGGCAGCCGGTGCTGCGGCAGCTCCGGATTGTGCGCCAGCAGCGTCGAGACGGCGCTCGCCGACGGGTCGTACGAGAGGCCGGCCCACTGGTCGGCGCCCACGATCGAGAACGGGTCCAGCTGACCCGGATCGCCGACGAACAACGCCCGCTCGAACAGGCCGGCCACGGCCAGCAGCGCGTCCGACCGCATCTGGTAGGCCTCGTCGACGATCGCGTGGCCCCACGGCTCCACGTTCTTCACGTGGGCCCACTTGGCGGCCGTGGAGATGACGATGTCCAGGCCCGCCAGATCCGCCGCCTTCGCCGACTTCCGCACGTTGTCCAGGCCGTCCAGGACCTTGTCGTACGGATCGGAGTCGCTGCTGTGCAGCCGGCCCACAGGCAGCTCGGGAGCCTTCTCCGCCAGCCGCGCCACCAGGTCGTCCACCTGGGCGTTGGTCTGCGCGACGACCATCAGCGGGCGGCCCGCCGCGGCCAGCTCCAGCGCGGCCCGCACCACCAGCGTCGACTTCCCCGCGCCCGGTGGCGAGTCCACCACGATGCCGCGTGCCGTGCCCCGCAGGGTGTCGCCCAGGATCGCGTCGGTCGCCCGGGTCGCCGCGGCGCCCGGGTCGGTCACGGCTGTCACAGGAGGTCCTCCGCGGTCACGGGATCGGGCAGCTCGGCAGGTCCGGCGGATCCTCCGCCGGCGCCCGGCGGGCCGCCGTGGGTCCACGGGGTGTCCTCCGGGTCGGGGAGCTTCGGACCGCCCCGCTGGTCGTGCTCGAAGAGGGTCCAGGCGATCCGGTCACCGGGCTCGGGCACCGAACCCGGCGCCGGCTCCTTGCTCCGGCCCATCCGGTCGGTGATCCGCAGGACGATGTGGACCGGTCCGTCGGGCCCGGTGTCCGCGGTCCCCCCGGCGTCCGCCGCCGCGTACCGGACGAACTCCGCCGTCTGCGGCTTTCCGTCCAGCGAGCGGTAGACCTTGGTCCGCTCACCGAGGTGCGGGCGCTCGCCGGTCCGCACCGTGACCAGGGGGCGCGGCGAGGGCCGCTTCGACTCGCTGTACGCCATCTCCACCTCCGTCACCTCCCCGATGAACGCCTCGCCCGCCAGCCTGCGCCCCGCCAGCACCAGCGGATCGTCGAGCGCCTCCTGGGCCTCCAGCTGGGCCTGGGCGGTCTCCCGCGAGGCCAGCTTCTGCGCCGCCGTCACCGCGTCGTCCCGGCGGGGCTGCGGGGGCTCGCCCGCCCGCACCCGGTCCCGGTGCGCCGTGAACGACCACCGGTCCCTGGTCCAGCGGTCCTCGGTCCGGGACCCCTCCGGCAGCTCCCGCAGCAGGTCCAGTCCCCGCCACACCGCGTCCCAGGTGGGCAGCAGCACGCTCGCCAGCAGTGACCTGATCTCCCGCTCGGCACCGCTCAGCTCGCCGAGCCGGGTGTCCGAGTCGAGGCCGTCCTCCGCGGCGGCGTAGGCCGTGCGCGCCCGGTCGTACCGCTCGATCGCGGGGGCCAGCAGCCTGTTGTCGAAGGCCGGGTCCGTCGCCGGGCCGGCCGGCGGGCAGAGCAGCTGACCGGCACGGTCCCGGTCCAGCTCCGCCCGGAGGGCCGCCTCCGCACCCGACTCGCCGTCCGGCGGGTCGACCCAGGCGAGCAGCGCCCCCAGGTGCTGGTCCTCGAGGCTGCTCTGGCCGGTCGCCCAGTGGCGGTTCAGCAGATCGGTCGTGGCCAGCAGCAGCGAGGAACCGGGGACCCTGGCCCGCTCCCCGTAGTGCGTCAGCCAGCGGCCGAGCAGCGGCACGCGGGCGGGGGCCGGGTAGGGCGTGTCCGGGTCGTCCTCGACGGTGCGGCGGAAGCGCATGGACCGCCCGAGCAGCCGTACGAAGTCGATGCCGGCCCTGCTGGGCACGATCAGCTGCGGCGCGTCGGCGCACAGCTCGACCTCGACCTTGACCTTCTTGCCGGTCCCGGGATCGACCTCGCTGCGCTCGGCCGGCTCGACGACGTCGGCGTACGACTCGATGTGCGGCAGGACCGCCTCGGCCAGCTCGGCGAGGAACGCGAACCGAAGATCGCGGTCGCGCGGCTGGGCCACCGCCAGCAGACGGGGCGCCGTGCGGTCCGTGCCCACGAGCGCGCCGAGCGGGGCGCCCGCCTCACCCGCGGTCGTGAGCGGCACCAGCACGAGGGGGCCCTCGGCCAGACGGCGGTGGCGCACGGTGGCCAGGGGCTGGGCCCGGCCGCTGTCCACCGCCTCCATCCGCGCCAGGGTGCCGATCAGTGACATGGAACGCCGCCGTCCACTCCGGTCAGGGCCTCGGCGCGCAGGGCGGCCGCCCTGCGCAGGGCGGCCACCGTCGGGTCGGACGGGTCGCCCTCCTTGCCCGCCGCGGCGGCCAGCACCCCGGTGACCGTCGTCAGGCCCCCGAGCTCGCCCCGGACACTCCGGCCGAGCGACTCCACCGCGCCCTCGGCGCGGGACGTCGCCCGGCAGTGGAAGGCCAGCTCGCACGCGGCCAGGCACTCGGGGGCGTACGCCGCGGGGACGGCCTCGACGGCGCCGCCGAGCTCCTCGGGGGAGCGGTCCGGATCGAACGTCGTGCCCTCGGGCAGGGCCGCCGCGATGTCCTCGACACGGGTGAGCCTGGTCAGCTGACGGCTGGTGACCGCGCGCTGTTTGCGCACGTCCACGACGGAGGCCGTCGGCAGGTTGGAGAAGTCCTTGGGGCAGACCAGCAGAACCCGGTGCCCCACCCGGGCACCCTCGGTCACCGCCGCGACCCGCTCCAGCGCGAGGACGTAGACGGCGGACTGGCGCGCCGCCGCCCCGACCTTCGCGGCGTCCGCGGAACCGTCGATCATGGGGAAGGACTTGATCTCGACGACCGTCCAGGTGCCGTCGGGGTGCACCACCACGGCGTCCGGCTCCAGATAGGCGGGCGATCCCGCGACCTCCAGGGCCAGCATCGGATGGTCGAGCAGTGCCCAGCCGCCCGACGCCGTGGCCTCGCGCAGCGCCAGCGCCGTGCGCGCGGCGCGGCCCTCGGGGCCGGCGGCCGTCAGGTCGGGCACCGCGGCGACGGCCGGTGGCTCGGCTCCGACGCCGAGCTGTTCGAACAGGAGGCGCAGCAGCTCCGTACCGCCGTCGGCCTTGACCTTCGTCTCGAAGGCGTTGCCCCGGACGAACGCGAACTGGGACTGGCCGAACGCGGCGGGGGAGCCCAGCGCGGTGGCCAGCCCGGCCTTGTCGACGCCCGCGCCGTCCAGCAGGGCGCGCCGCTTGCATCCCGGGTTGGCGGCGAGCGCCGCCAGTGCGCGTGCGTCGAGCGGATGCGGCGCGACGGACGGGCCGCGCAGCTCAGCGAGCCGCTGCCGGAGCGTCGTCGTCGGCGGCGGCTGCGGAGCGGGTGCGCGGGTCGCTGGAATCTGCGGAGGCGGTCCGCTGGCCGGGTATTCGCTCACCCGCGGAAGTCTTGCATCCGCCACTGACAATCGTGGACTCCGTGGGGGTGAGAGATCCGGGCGTGCGGGCGGACACCGCCCTCACCCGGTCCTTGACGCGGTCGGCGAGCCGCATGAACGGCCTGGTCAGGAGGGCACCGACGGCCATCACGGCGGCACCGGCCACCGCGTCGAGGAAATAGTGGTTCGCCGTGCCCATCACGACGAGCACGATGACCAGCGGATAGGCGACGCCCGCCGCCCGGACGAGCGGGTGGCGGCCGTGGCGCCACAGGAGGACGCCGCACCACACCGCCCAGCCGACGTGCAGGCTCGGCATCGCGGCGTACTGGTTGGTCATCCCGCTGAGTCCGCGCGGGGCGCTCGCGCCGGCGCCCCACCAGCCGTACGCGCTGTACTGGGCCATCGTGTCGACGAAGCCGTGGTGGGCGTCGAGGAGCCGGGGCGGGCAGGTCGGCATCAGCGTGAAGCCGACCAGCCCGAGGAGTGTGGAGGTCATGAGCCAGGTACGGGCCGCCCGGTAGGCGGCGGTACGGCGCCGGAAGATCCAGACCAGGACCGCCGGGGTGACCACGTAGTGCAGCGAGGCGTAGGCGAAGTCGGCGGGTATGCCGAGCGTGGGATGGGCCGTCAGCAGGCGGTTGAGCGGGTGCTCGGCGTTGAGGTGCAGCGCCTTCTCCAGGCGGAGTATCGCGAGCCCGTGCTCCACCGCCCCGGGTATGTCCTCCCGGACCAGCAGCCGCCCCATCGAGTAGAGCCCGTACACCACCGCGATCAGTGGCAGTTCCGTCCACCAGCGGGGCCGGTGACCGTACGACGGTGTCGCGGCGGTGGCGTGCGGCATCCGGCAGCTCTCCCCTTGTTCATGCGGTCGACGGCGGGCGTTCAACCGTACGGCGGTCGTATGCCCTGTTTTCCTTCGGGGCCACGTCCTCGGCCGGCGCCCCTGACCGGCGCTCCTGGTCATGCGCTGAGAGGGACGCGGGCGCCGCCCCGGGGGTTGCCCGTGCGGCAGGTGCGAGATGATGGAGCGGGGGCTCCGCCCGCGCCGGTCCCCGGCCGGTCGCCCGCGTCCGCAACCCCGTCGCCGTCCCGGACACCGCTGTCCCGGACCCACCAGATCCTAGGGTCCCCGGATCATCGGATCTCAGTATTTTTCAGGGAGAGCCGTCATGGCACCGCGAATCCTGCTCGCCCGGCACGGCCAGACACAGTGGTCGGTCCAGGGCAATCACACCGGCAGGACCGACATCCCCCTTCTCGGCACGGGCCGCGAGGGAGCCGAGCTGCTCGGCGAGCGGCTGCACCGGGAGCCCTGGGGCGGCCTGCCGGGTGTGGAGGTGCGGACCAGCCCGCTCGTCCGGGCGGCCGAGACCTGCGCGCTCGCCGGCTTCGGCGACCGGGCGGAGCCGTGGGACGCGCTGATGGAGTGGGACTACGGGGACTACGAGGGCCTGACCCCGGCACAGATCAAGGCGGACCGGCCGGACTGGCTCATCTGGCGCGACGGCGTGCCCGGCGGCGAGACCCTGGCCGAGCTCACGGCCCGGGCGGACGAGGTCGTCGCGTGGGCGCGGTCCGCCGAGCGCGATGTGCTGGTCTTCGCCCACGGGCACATCCTGCGGGCGCTCGGGGCGCGGTGGCTGGGGGAGGACGTGTCCTTCGCCGCACGGATCCGCCTCGAGCCGACCTCGCTGTCGGTGCTGGGCTGGGCCTACGGCCTGCCGGCGCTGGAACGCTGGAACGACACGGGCCACCTGGACCGTTAGGGCGCGAGTGCGGCCGTGCGGGGCTCTGTGCGGGCGAGGGCATCGCCCTCGCACAGGTCTGCGGCGGCCCGCGGCGGCCCGCGAACGCCCGGGGCGTGGGCTCTCCTGGTCAGGTGACGGGGGGAAGCTCCTCGTAGCGGGCCAGCAGGGCCGTCACCTCGGGACCGCCCTGCGGCCGGAGCACCCGTACGGCGCTGGAGAGCATCCCCCGGATCCGGGAGGACTGCACCCTGTCCAGCAGGTCCAGCACCTCGTGGCCCGCGGCCGACGCCTCGTCGGCCGCGCCCGCCCGCGCCAGGTCACCGGCGAGCTGCGCGCGGTACAGCGCGAGGTTCCGGGTGAAGTGCGGGTCCTGGAGCCGGGTCGCCCGACGGGCGTGCCGCGCCGCCCGGGGCCAGTCGCCCAGCGCCGACCAGCACTGTGCCTCCAGCAGTTCCAGCTCCGCCTCCCGGAAGAAGGTCATCCACTCCGGGTCGGCTTCGGCCGGCCCGCGCTCGAACGCCGTCTGCGCCCGGCCGATCGCCTGCTCGCACCCCGTGCGGTCCCCGAGCCACGCCCTGGCCCCCGCCTCCCGGAGCGCCAGGAGGGCCAGCAGCCGCGGGGATCCCAGGGGGCGGGCCGCCCGCTGACCGGCCTCCGCCGCGCGGACGGCCTCGCGGGCGCGCCCCGTGTCACGGGCCAGGAAGGACGCGTTGCAGAACGCGTGCGCCTCCAGCGCGGCGTCCCCGGCCAGCCGTGCCGTCGCCAGCGCCTCCGCGTAGTGGGAACGCGCGTCCTCGAAGCGCCCCGAGTCGTGGGCCAGCCAGCCCACCGAGATCGCCAGCTCGCCGGCGCCGGCGTGCAGCCGGTCGGCCGTGCTGCGCCGGGTCGTCGTCCCGGAGTCGAGCAGGGCGTACGCCGCCCTGAGCGGCTGGGAGGCGCGCCGGTAGAGGCCGTCCGCGCCGTGCCGGTCGTCCAGCAGCCTGATCTGGCGCACCGCCTTCTCGACGGCGCTCACCTCGGCCTCGCCGACCCGGCGCTGGGCGGGGACCGCGGCGGCCGGCCGGCCGGCCAGACCCAGGGACGCGGCTGCCACCGTGGTGGTGCCGCTGGTCATGAACACGCGACGCAGCACGTCGCTCTCCTCGTAGATGTCGCTGTCGAGCGCGGGGGGTGTGGTGGGAGGGGGTGCGGGTGCCGTGCGGGCCCCCCGGCCGCGCACGCTCTCGCGGGCCGAGAAGCCCAGGTCCTCGAGGCTCGACCCGGGAAACATGTGCAGGAACACCCGTTCGTACGCGTAGTTGGGACAGCGGATCTCGCCGGACTCCACGCGCCCGACGTACCGGGCGTCGCACGCGACCTGTTCACCGATCTCGCGGGCGGCCCTGCGGACCGCGGCCGCGAACTCCCCTGCGGAGCGCTGTCCGCGCAGCCGCCGGAAGGCGAGGTTGGGAACTGCCCGTGTCGACACCATGGCGGGGCCCTCTCTGGTGCAGCCGGGCTCCTGTTTCCGGTGTCCCGGCGGAGCAAGAACGTACCTGCTGTGAGGAGACGCACACGCAGCGTTTACCTATAAATCGGACATCTCACCCGTGATCCGCCATGAACTGCCACCCTTTGCGGCGGCGTGCCGCCGTAGCCCTTGACGCCGTCGGCGCGTTGGTCCATGAGGAGACGGGGCGTGGTCCTGTCTCGTCGAGCGAGAGGAGGGGTTCCCTTGCCTCATACGGACCGTGGCCCGGAGGCCACACCGTGCGACCTGGTGACCGTCCCGGCACGTCAGGGCCTGGAGGCCGTGGACATCCTGCGCAGGGGAGCGGACAGCGAGCCCGTCGGCCCGGTCCTGCACGACGGCGCCTGCGCCGTCCTCGGCTTCCTGGTGCCACCCGGTACGGCGGAGGCCTGGGACGTACCCGGCAGCGCCTGTACGCGGACCGACGGCCGGGGGCTGCGCATCCCCGCCGAGCCGCCCTCCGTCGGCGGCGGCTGGCTCCTGCCGCCCGTCGCGGAGGCCCCCGTCACCGACCCGGCCGTTCTCCGGGCGGCCCTCGACCAGGCGGCCCGGCTCATCGAGGCGGCCGACAACTGCCGCTGAGGCCATAATGGCCGCAGGGCGGATCTCCCGCCGCGGCCGGTCCCCCCAGGTGACCGGCGTGAACCGGTGGAGCGAGGACGAGCGCGTGGCACGTCGAGGAGCGGGCCGGGGCGCGAGCGACCGGAAGCGGTCCGAGCGCCGGCAGGAGCCCGTCTCCGCGACGGTGGACGGCGGCGTCGCGGAGCTCGTGCCCGACCGTGAACGCCCGCGCGCCTGGACCCTGCTGCTGGACGGTGCCCCGCAGTCCCACGTGGACCTGGACGACCCCGCGTACCTCTCCTTCGAGTACCAGCGCCGGCTCGGCCACGTCATCGATCTCGCCGCGCCGCCCGGCCGCCCCCTCCAGGCGGTCCACCTCGGCGGCGGCGCCTTCACCCTCGCCCGGTACATCGCCGCGAGCCGTCCGCGCTCCACCCAGCAGATCGTGGAGATCGACGCTCCCCTCGTCCAACTCGTGCGCAGGGAACTGCCCCTGGACCCGCAGGCCCGGATACGGGTCCGCTCGGTGGACGCCCGTGCCGGGCTCGGAAAGATCCAGGACGGCTGGGCGGACCTGGTCGTCGCCGACGTCTTCAGCGGCGCCCGCACCCCCGCGCACCTCACCTCCGCCGAATTCCTGACCGAGGTGCGCCGGGTGCTGAGGCCCGGCGGCCAGTACGCCGCCAACCTCGCCGACGGGCCGCCGCTCGCGCATCTGCGCGGCCAGATCGCCACGGCCGCCTCGCTCTTCCCCGAGCTGGCCCTGGCCGCCGATCCGACGGTCTGGCGGGGTCGCCGCTTCGGCAACGCGATCCTGGTCGCCTCCGACCTGCCGATCGCGGTCACCGAACTGACCCGGCGGGTCGCGAGCGACCCGCACCCCGGCCGGGTCGAACACGGCCGTGGGCTCGCCGACTTCACCGGTGGCGCCGCCGTCGTCACCGACGCGGACGCGAACCCGTCCCCGGCTCCGCCGCCCGGCGCGTTCGACTGAATCCTCCACCCGGACCGGGAGCCGTCCCCCGCGAGCCCGGTATCACCGAACGAGCGGCCCCGGCCGTCCGCCTACTGCTCCACCGTCTCCACGATCGGCGGATGGCCGTTCCAGGTGCAGAAGACGGAGACGGTCGCCCCCGACCCGTCGCTGAAGTCCACCCGGATCCACTCCGGCTCCGTCCACACCTGCATCGACCAGTTCGGCTCCGGTGTCGCCGAGACCAGCTTCGCCGCGTCGTCCGCCAGCTCCAGGACGACCCTGCCGCCACGCGTCGGGTAGCTCCTCACCTCGTCGGCGGACTCCGGTGCGGGCGCCGGCTGCTCCGTACGCGGACGTCCGGTGGGCGGGCGGGAGGACGGCGTCCGGGAGGGCCGGGCGGAGGGCGTGGGACGGGAGGCCGTGGCACTCGGCGACGGGCTCGGCAGCGCCCGGTGCGTCGAGGACGACACCGGTGCGTCGGTCGTCCGCCCGCTCCGTGCCCCCACCGAGATCGGGACGGCACGCGGAGGGTCGTACGCGGTCCCCGACATGACGGTGTGCACACCCCACCACGACAGAGCGACCGCCGCACCCGTGGCGAGCGACCACGCGATCGCGTGTACGAGTCCTCGTTGCATCGGGCACATCCTGCCGCACCCGGGCCGGTGCTGTCCTGGAGGGGACCCTGTTCCTCCGTATGGGCTACGGTGCGGCGCATGCCTAGTGTGCTCGTGGTCGAGGACGACCAGTTCGTGCGTTCCGCCCTCATCCGGCACCTGACCGAGGCCTCGCACACCGTGCGGAGCGTCGGCACCGCGCTCGAGGCGCTGCGCGAGGTCGCGCACTTCCGCTTCGACGTCGTCGTCCTGGACCTCGGGCTGCCCGACCTGGACGGCGCCGAGGCACTGAAGATGCTGCGCTCCATCACCGACGTACCCGTGATCATCGCCACCGCGCGGGACGACGAGGCCGAGATCGTCAGGCTGCTCAACGACGGCGCCGACGACTACCTGACCAAGCCCTTCTCGGTGGAGCACCTCTCCGCCCGCATGGCCGCGGTCCTGCGCCGGACCCGGGGCCCCGGCGCCCAGGCGCCGCCCCCGCGCGTCCTCCAGGTCGGAGGCCTCTCCATCGACCCGCTGCGGCGCCAGGCGGAACTGGACGGCACGGCCCTGGACCTGACCCGCCGCGAATTCGACCTGCTGGCCTTCCTCGCGGGCCGCCCCGGTGTCGTCGTCCCGCGCCGTGAGCTGCTGGCCGAGGTCTGGCAGCAGTCCTACGGGGACGACCAGACCATCGACGTCCATCTCTCCTGGCTGCGCCGGAAACTGGGTGAGACGGCCGCCCGCCCGCGCTATCTGCACACCCTGCGCGGGGTCGGCGTCAAGCTCGAACCGCCGGCGACGGCACCGGGCCGGCCCGCGTGAGATGGGCCCTGGTCAAGGTCTGCCTGGCCGTCACCGCCATGGTCGTGATCGCCTTCGCCGTACCGCTCGGACTCGTCATCAAGGAGATGGCGCGCGACCGCGCCTTCTCCGACGCCGAGCGTCAGGCCGCCACCATCGGCCCCACCCTCACCATCACCACCGACCGCGCAGAGCTGACCAAGGCCGTCCTGTCCACCGAACCCGGCGGCCGGGGACGCCTCGCGGTGCACGTCCCCGCGACCGAACCGGGCGGCTCCCGCCTGGAGATCGGCACCCGGCGCGCCACCCGTGAGGACCTGGAGACCGTCCGGACGTCGGGGCGCGCCTCCATCGCCGAGGTGCCGGGCGGCTCCACGCTGCTCCAGCCCACGGCGCTCGGGTCCGGAGGCATCGCCGTCGTCGAGGTGTTCGTGCCCGAGGGCGAGGTCTCCCACGGTGTCGGCACCGCCTGGCTGGTCCTCGCCGGTGTCGGTGTCGCGCTGATCGTCGGGTCCGTGGCCGTGGCCGACCGGCTCGGAGTGCGGATGGTGGAGCCGGCCCAGCGCCTCGCGGGTGCGGCCCAGGACCTGGGGGAGGGGAGGCTGGGGACCAGGGTCCCCGAGGCGGGGCCGACGGAACTGCGCTCCGCCGCGGTCGCGTTCAACTCCATGGCGGACCAGGTGGTCCAGCTGCTGGCCAACGAACGGGAGCTCGCCGCCGACCTCTCTCACCGGCTCCGCACCCCGCTGACCGTGCTCCGCCTGAACGCCGCCTCCCTGGGCGAGGGGCCCGCCGCCGAGCAGACCAGGGCGGCCGTCGAGCAGTTGGAGCGTGAGGTCGACACGATCATCCGTACGGCGCGGGAGCAGCGCCCGCAGACCCAGGGTGCGCCGTCGGGCGCGGGCGCCGGGTGCGACGTGTCCGAGGTCGTCAGGGAACGCATGGTGTTCTGGTCGGCGCTGGCCGAGGACGAGGGGCGCACGGTGCGCCTGGCAGGCGTGGACCGCACCGTACGGATCCCGGTCGCCCGGCCCGAACTTGCCGCCTCACTCGACGCGTTGCTCGGCAACGTCTTCCGGCACACCCCGGAGGGCACCGCCTTCGCCGTGGACGTGCACCACAGCGGCGACGCGGTACTCGTCCTGGTCTCGGACGCCGGACCGGGGATTGCCGATCCGGAATCCGCCCTGGCCCGGGGAGCCAGCGGACGTGACGGAGCGAAGAGCGCGGTGGGTTCGACCGGCCTCGGCCTCGACATCGTCCGCAGGGTCGCCGAATCCACCGGCGGTGACCTGCGGATCGGGCGCTCCGTGCTCGGCGGCACGGAGGTGCGCATCTGGATAGGGCTCGACGGCGGCCCCGGTGAGCGTGCGCGCCGCGGGCACCGGGTGGGACGGCGGAGAGGAAGGCGAGGACCGCGGGTCGCCAAGGCACGGAGCGCGGAGTTCCGCGGCAGCCCCGGAAACGGCCCGCATCTTTAACCGGTGCCGATGCCCTCCTTAAGCGAACCCTAAGAACACCGGCCCACGTCCCATGAGTACCTTTTGCCCGGTCGGCGGCGGCTAGCGTGCAGACGCAATCACCACCCCCGGCAGGACAGAGGCAGGAACGCGATGGGCACCAGCACGCACCGCCGCAGGATGAGCACCCGCACGAGGACGGTCGGCGCCCTCGTCGCCGCGGCGGTCGTCGGCGGCACGGTCCTCACGCTCACGGGCACGGCGCAGGCGGCCGCCGTCGGCGCCACCTACACCCGGGCGAGCGGCTGGACCGGGGGATACACCGGGCAGTACGTCGTCTCGAACGACACCGGGACGGTCCAGTCCGGCTGGACGCTCGAATTCGACCTGCCCGGGGGCACGAAGATCGACTCGCTCTGGAACGGTGAGTACACCGTCAGCGGCAACCACGTCACCGTGAAGCCGGTGAGCTGGAACAAGGACATCGCCCCGGGCGGGTCCGTGACGGTCGGCTTCGTCACCGCGTCCTCCGGAACCGCCGCCGATCCGGAGGGCTGTCTCATCAACGACGCCGCCTGCTCCGCGGACGGCGGCGCCACACCCGAACCGAGCGGACGCCCGACCGGAACGCCGGCGCCCACCTCCACCCCCAGCTCCACGCCGACGCCCCAGGAGAGCGCCACGGCCGCACCGTCACCGACGGCCGAGCCCTCCGGGGCCCCCGGCGGGACGGCCGGCGGGGCAGGGTTCGCCCCCTACGTCGACACCTCCCTCCACCCCGCCTACGACCTGCTGGACACGGCGTCCAGGACGGGCGTCAAGGAGTTCAACCTGGCGTTCATCACCTCGGGCGGCAGCTGCGCCCCGCTGTGGGGCGGCGTCACGGGACTCGCCGACGACAAGGTGGCCTCCCAGATCGCCGCGCTGCGGGCCGAAGGCGGTGACGTACGGGTCTCCTTCGGCGGAGCCGCCGGCGCCGAGCTCGCGCTGCACTGCTCCTCCGCGGCGGAGCTCGCCACGGCGTACGGCAAGGTCATCGACGCGTACGGGCTGACCAAGGTGGACTTCGACATCGAGGGCGGCGCGCTGCCCGACACGGCGGCGAACACCCGCCGCTCCCGGGCCATCGCCCGGCTCCAGGAGGAACACCCCGGGCTGGACGTCTCCTTCACGCTTCCGGTGATGCCGGAGGGCCTGACCCAGCCCGGCGTGGACCTGATCGCGGACGCGAAGGAGAACGGTGTAGCGATCGCCGCCGTCAACGTCATGGCGATGGACTACGGGCCCTCGTACAGCGGCGACATGGGCGATTACGCCACCCAGGCGGCCACCGCCACGCAGGCCCAGATCAAGGGCGTGCTCGGGCTCTCGGACACGGCGGCCTGGAGGACGGTCGCGGTCACCCCGATGATCGGCGTGAACGACGTGGCCACCGAGATCTTCACCGTCGAGGACGCCACCCAACTGGTGAAGTTCGCGCAGGAGAAGGGCGTCGGCCGGCTGGCGATGTGGTCCGGCACACGGGACGCGCAGTGCGCGGGCGGCGCGCGGCCGACCGCGGACGCGACCTGCAGTTCGATCGTCCAGGAACCGCTGGCCTTCACCAAGGCGTTCGGCGCCTTCGGCTAGCCGGCACCTCCCCGACCCGCGCGCCCCGGCCGGCCCCACATCCCCCCACACCCGGCCGGGGCGCGCGCCCCTGTGCGCGCGCCCCCGGGATCGGCCCCGGTACCCGCGGCCGGCCCCCTCCCGCCCGTAGGCGGAACCGCCCGGCCGCTCGGTGGACTTCGGGGAAAGAACACGGAAGCGCCCCGCAGGCCCCCCGCGCACCTCCGCAGGGCCCCGCCCCGTTCATCTTCCGGCGGGCGTCCCCCGGCCCGCCGCACCGGTCCGCACATTCGCGCCGAGCGCCGGTCGTGGGACGGGGCGGCGGGGCCATCTCCGGCCTCAACAGCCCCTGACCTGGGCAGACTCGAACTCCCGCACGTGGCGCATGCAGGGCGTGCCGGTTAACGCAAGCCCCCTGCCGGACACGGTCACGTGACTTGCAGGACACACTCGGGCAACGGAAGCGTCTTCAACTCTTGACACCCACCCCCTTGAGGCAGCAATCTTCCGGCATCAGCGCATGGGAGCGCTCCCATATCGAACGAGGTTTTTCGCTCGTACGGGGACGGCACCGCCCATGTCCTCTCCGTACCACTGGCACCCGCACCCACCAGCGCGTATACCGAGCCGATCGAACGCCAGTCCCACCCTGGAACAAGGAGTAGTGGAATGCGCATCACCCGCACCGTCGCAGGTCGAAGCCGCAGAACCGCCGTCATGGTCACCACGGGCCTCACGGCCAGCGCCCTTCTGCTGACCGGCTGCAGTGACTCGGGCTCGGACTCCGACGAGGCCGACGCCAACGGGAACATCACCCTCACCGTGGCCGACTTCGGACAGTTCGGCTACAAGGAGGCGGGGCTCTTCGAGAAGTACCACGAGCTCCACCCGAACATCACGGTCAAGGAAAACGTCACGGCCGAGGAGAAGGTCTACTACCCCAAGTTCCTCCAGCAGCTCAACACGGGCAGTGGTCTGGCCGATGTGCAGGGCATCGAGGTCGGCCGCGCCAAGGAGCTCGTCGACACCAAGGCGGACGCCTTCGTCGACCTGGCCAAGGTCATCGACACCGACCAGTGGGTGAACTGGAAGGCGCTGCAGGCGAGCACCGACGAGGGCAAGGTCATAGGCGCCGGCACCGACATCGGCCCGATGTCGATCTGCTACCGCCGCGACCTGTTCGAGCAGGCCGGCCTGCCGGCCGACCGCGAGGAAGTCGCCGCGAAGTACGCCGGCGGGTGGGAGGACTACCTCAAGCTCGGTGAGGCGTACAGGGCGAAGGCGCCCAAGGGCACCTTCTTCATGGACTCCGCCAGCGCCATGTACAACGGCGTGGTCAGCTCCGCCTCGGAGCAGTACTACTCCAAGAGCGGCGAGGCGATCTACAAGGACAGCGCCGGCGTCGAGGCGGGCTGGAAGCTCGCCACCGAGGCCGTGGACAAGAAGCTGACCCAGGGCCTGGCCCAGTTCGGCACCCCGTGGCAGGCGGCCCTGCGCAAGGGCACCGTCGCCACCGTGGCCTGCCCCGCGTGGATGGCCGCGCAGATCTCCACGTACGCCGGTGACGAGTTCAAGGGCAAGTGGGACATCGCCCGTGCCCCGGGCGACACCGCGGCCAACTGGGGCGGCTCCTTCCTCTCCGTGCCCGCCAAGGGGAAGCACGTCAAGGAGGCCGGTGAGCTCGTCAAGTGGCTGACCGCCCCCGAGCAGCAGGCCGCCGTCTTCAAGGCCGTCGGTGTCTTCCCGTCGAACAAGGGCGCCTACGAGCTCCCCGACGTCAAGAGCGCCAAGCTCCCGTACTTCAACGACGCCCCGATCGGTGAGATCTACGCCGAAGAGGCGAAGGTCATCCCGGCGGCCGTGCTCGGCCCGAAGGACGGCGTCATCAAGGACACCATCTCCACCCAGATCAACAACATGGAGCAGCGTGGCACCGAGCCGGACAAGGCCTGGGACGACGCCATGGACGCCATCGACAAGGTGATCGGCTGATCCTCACCGGTGCGGGCCGCCGGGGCGCTCGAACGCGCCCCGGCCGGCCCGCACCGGTGCCGGTTCCCCTCTGCGGTACCGCGCACCTTCTCCGACACCTCCGCCGGGCCCGACCCGAGGCCCGGCCTTGCCCCTGCGGTGTCGGCACACCCCAGGGAAGGACTCCCACCTGTGGCAACGACCACCCCCACCCGTGGCGCACACGGCTCCCGGCCCAGCCGCCGGGCCCCGAAGCCCATGACCCCCGCCCGCCAGGCCTGGCGCAGCCGGCTGTGGCGTTTCGACGACAAGGCGTCGCCGTACGCCTACATCGCGCCCTTCTTCCTCGTCTTCGGGGCCTTCGGGCTCTACCCGCTGATCTACACCGGTTGGATCGCCCTCCACCGCGTGGAGATGACCAACCTCGACCAGATGGACTGGGTCGGCTGGGAGAACTTCAGCAACATCCTCCAGGACTCCGAGTTCTGGACCGCGGTCACCAACACCTTCGTCATCGGCGTCATCTCGACCGTGCCGCAGCTGATGATGGCGCTCGGCCTGGCCCACCTGCTGAACTACAAGCTGAGGGCCAGCACCTTCTGGCGCACCGTGATCCTCACGCCCTACGCCACCTCCGTGGCCTCGGCGGCGCTGGTCTTCGCCCTGGTCTTCCGGGCCGACGGCGGCCTGCTGAACTGGGTCCTCGGCTTCTTCGGCGCCGGTGAGACGAACTGGGCGAACGGCCACTGGACCTCCAACATCGCCATCGCCGTGATCGTGATCTGGCGCTGGACGGGCTACAACACGCTGATCTACCTGGCCGCGATGCAGGCCGTCCCGTCCGACCTCTACGAGGCGGCCTCGCTCGACGGCGCCTCGCGCTGGCAGCAGTTCCGCAACGTGACGATTCCCTCGCTCCGGCCGACGATCCTCTTCACGATCGTCATCTCGACCATCGGGTCCATGCAGCTCTTCGGGGAGCCGCTGCTGCTCGAAGGCGGCCCGATCGGAGCGCAGGGCGGCACCGAGAACCAGTACGAGACGCTCAGCATCTACCTCTACAACTACGGCTGGAACCTCGGACACCTCGGTCCGGCCGCCGCAGTCGCCTGGGCCATGCTCGTCCTGCTGCTGCTCATAGCCGCGATCAACTGGCTCGTCGGGCGCCTCGCGCGCAAGACCGCGGCCTGACGGGGAGCGATAACCATGACCACCACCAGCACCGTCACCGCCCCGGACCGCCGCCGCGTCTCCAAGGCGGCCGTCCGCGACGAACCGCCGCGCCGCCGGCGCTTCAAGCCCGGAGCAGGACGCCAGCACCACGCCGGCCCCTTCGCCTACGTCGCCCTCGCCGTCGTCGGCCTCGGCTCGCTCTTCCCGCTGTACTGGACGCTCGTGGCCGCGTCCCGCACCCAGGACGAGGTACTGGACACCACGCCGCCGCTGATCCCGGGCGGCAACCTCTTCAACAACCTCCAGACGGCCTGGGAACAGGCCAACCTGGGCAAGGCGATCGTCAACACGGTGATCGTCTCCGCCAGCATCACCCTGGCGACCCTGTTCTTCTGCACCCTGGCCGGCTACGCCTTCGCCAAGATGCGCTTCAGGGGCCGCGGCGCGCTGATGACCATGGTCATCGCGACGCTGACGATCCCCCCGCAGCTCAGCGTCGTCCCCCTGTTCATGATGATGTCCGACATCGGCTGGGGCGGTCAGCTGGAGTCGGTGATCTTCCCGACCCTGGTCAGCGCCTTCGGTGTGTTCTTCATGCGCCAGTACCTCCTGGAGGCGCTGCCGTACGAACTCATCGAGGCGGGCCGGGTGGACGGGGCGAACAACCTCCGCATCGTGTGGAGCATCGTCCTTCCCGTCGCCCGCCCGGCGATGATGGTGCTCGGGATGCTCACCTTCGTCCAGGCCTGGAACGACTTCTTCTGGCCCTACCTCGCACTGAACCAGCAGAACCCCACGCTCCAGGTCGCGCTCGGCCAGCTGAGCGCGTCCTACGTGCCGGACCAGAGCATCGTCATGGCGGGCGCGCTGATCAGCACCCTGCCGCTGCTCGTCGTCTTCGTGATCTTCGGCAAGCAGATCGTCGGAGGAATCATGTCCGGCGCCGTCAAGGGCTGACCCCCGTCCGCCGCACCACCCGGCCCGCCGCACACCCCGGTCCGACCCCGGCCCCGCGGTCCCCGCCCGGTTCGCGTCCCGTACGGCCTGCACCTGACCCCAGGCCGTACGGGCGCCGTGGCCCCGCACTTCCTGCCCTGTCCCTCCACCCATGGGAGCGCTCCCGCATGACTGCCGTACGACCCGACACCACCCCGAAGCAGGCGCCCGAGGCACAGTTCCCCACGGGCTTCATCTGGGGCGCGGCGACCGCCTCCTACCAGGTCGAGGGTGCCGCAGCCGAGGACGGCCGCACCCCGTCCATCTGGGACACCTTCAGCCGTACCCCCGGCAAGGTCCGCAACGGCGACACCGGCGACATCGCCGCCGACCACTACCACCGCTACCGCGACGACGTCGCGCTCATGAAGCAGCTCGGACTGAAGGCGTACCGCTTCTCCGTCTCCTGGTCCCGGGTCCAGCCCACCGGCCGCGGCCCGGCCGTCGAGCGCGGCCTGGACTTCTACCGCAAGCTCGTCGACGAGCTGCTGGACGCCGGCATCATGCCCGTCGCCACCCTCTACCACTGGGACCTGCCCCAGGAGCTCGAGGACGCCGGCGGCTGGCCCGAGCGCGTGACCGCCGACCGCTTCGCCGACTACGCCGCCATCGTGTCCGGCGCCCTCGGTGACCGCGTCGGCATGTGGACCACCCTCAACGAGCCCTGGTGCTCGGCCTACCTCGGTTACGGCTCCGGCGTGCACGCCCCCGGCCGCACCGAGCCCGCAGCGGCGCTGCAGGCGGCCCATCACCTCAACCTCGCCCATGGCCGGGCGATCGAGGCTCTGCGCGCCCAACTCCCCGCTGCCGCGCAGACCTCGGTCACCCTCAACCTCCACCAGGTCCGCCCGCTGACCGGCAGCGAGGCCGACGCGGACGCCGCCCGCCGCATCGACGCCGTCGGCAACCGGGTCTTCACCGGCCCGATGCTGCGCGGGGAGTACCCCGAGGACCTGATCACCGACACCTCGCACCTGGTGGACTGGTCGAAGCTGGTCAAGGACGGCGACCTCGCCACCATCTCCCGCCCGGTCGACGCCCTCGGCATCAACTACTACACGCCGACCCTCGTCTCCACTCCGGTGGAGGGGGCCGACTACGCCCGCAGCGACGCCCACGGCGCCAGCGCGCACTCCCCGTGGCCCGGCTCCGAGCACGTCGCCTTCCACCTCGCCGAGGGGAAGGAACGCACCGCGATGGACTGGTCGATCGACCCGAACGGCCTCTACAACCTGCTCATGGACACCCACCGGGACCACCCCGGGCTGCCGCTGATGGTCACCGAGAACGGCGCCGCCTTCGACGACTACGTCTCGCCGGAGGGCAAGGTCGAGGACCCCGAGCGGGTCGCCTACCTCCACGGCCACCTCGACGCCGTGCAGCGCGCCGTCGCCGACGGCGCGGACGTCCGCGGCTACTTCCTCTGGTCGCTCATGGACAACTTCGAGTGGGCGTACGGCTATTCGAAGCGCTTCGGCGCCGTGTACGTCGACTACGCCTCCCAGCGCCGCATCCCCAAGTCGAGTGCCCACTGGTACTCCGACGTGATCCGCCGCCACGCCCTGCCCCCGGTCGGCACCGCCTGACCCCGACCAGGACGGACAGCGGGACCCGGCACACCGCCGGGTCCCGCTTCTCTGTGCCCGCCCTACGTGGCCGACATCCGCACCCCGTAGGCTTGGGAGCGCTCCCAGGAGGTGTGGCGCTGTCGCGGACCGCTGTGCCCGGGCCAGTGCCGGGGATCGGACGGCGGGACTTGGTTTGGCCAGGGCGCTGTGAGAAATTGACCGCGAACGGGAGGCAGCCATGGCGGCAGCGCGAGTACGGAGTGGCGGGCGGCCCACGCTCGAAGAGGTCGCGGCGCGGGCAGGGGTGGGGCGCGGCACGGCCTCGCGCGTCATCAACGGCTCACCGCGGGTCAGCGCACAGACCAGGGAGGCCGTCGAGGCGGCCGTCGCCGAGCTGGGATACGTGCCCAACCGTGCGGCCCGGGCGCTCGCGGGTAATCGAACGGACGCCATCGCCCTCGTCGTGCCCGAGTCCGAGACGCGGTTCTTCGCCGAGCCGTACTTCTCCGACATCGTGCGGGGCGTCGGGGCGGCCCTCGCCGACACCGAGATGCAGCTGCTGCTGACCCTCGCGGGCAACGACCGCGAGCGCCGCCGGCTCGCCCAGTACCTGACCGCGCACCGCGTCGACGGGGTGCTCCTGGTCTCCGTCCACGCCGACGACCCGCTGCCGGACCTCCTCGAACAGCTCGGCATGCCGTCCGTGATCAGCGGCCGCAGGCACGCGGCCGAGACCCTGCCCTCCGTCGACTCCGACAACTTCGAGGGTGCCCGCGCCGCCGTCGACCACTTCATATCGCGTGGCCGCAGGTCCATCGCCACGATCACGGGCCGCCTCGACGTCTACGGCGCCCAGCGCCGCCTCGACGGCTACCGCAAGGCCTTGGCAGCGGCCGGTCTCGACCCCGACGAGCGGCTGATCGCGCCCGCCGACTTCAGTGAGGAGGGCGGCGCCCGCGCGATGCGGGAGCTGCTGGAGCGCCGACCGGACGTGGACGCGGTCTTCGCCGCCTCGGACGTGATGGCGGCGGGCGCCCGCCAGGTCCTGCGCGAGTCCGGCCGTCGTATCCCCGACGACGTCGCCCTGATCGGCTTCGACGACTCCGCGGTGG
The DNA here is from genome assembly GCF_002910915.1 of Streptomyces sp. SM10. GTDB lineage: Bacteria > Actinomycetota > Actinomycetes > Streptomycetales > Streptomycetaceae > Streptomyces. The sequence continues at coordinate 36,885 of NZ_NEUF01000063.1, forward strand.
CCCGCCACATGGACCCGCCCCTGACGAGCGTGCGTCAGCCGATCGAGGAGATGGGCCGGACGATGACCCGCGTCCTCCTCCAGGAGATCGCGAACCGCTCGTCGGACGACGTCCCCGAGGACCGCCCGAGGATCGTGCTGCCCACGGAGCTGGTGGTGCGCGAGTCGTCCTGACGACGCGAGCCGTGTTCCCGACGGGGGGCAGGGCGGCCCGCATCGCCCCGAACGCCGCGTCGGGGTCGGTGACGTGGCCGAGGACCAGGGCCGCGCCGCGCCGGTCGTGCCGTCCTCGCCAGGGGTGGCGGTGTCAGGCATGCCCGGAGCGTACCGACGGGGCGGCCCCGCCGCGTCGGGGGAAAGCGCGGCGGGGCCGCTCTCTCGGATGCCCGGCAACCCGCGGTCCATGCGGCGCACGGGGGGCTGTGGCAGCCGTCACCGTCGTGGGGTCGGCGGGCGGAGCGGGAATGGCACGACGTGCCCCGGCGCTCCCGCCGTCACCGGCCGAGGGCCACGGCGAACAGGGCGAAGGCGGCCACGATCACGCCCACCCGGACGTAGTGGTAGGCGTTCCAGCGATCCGCCTGCTGCTTCCAGTCGGCGGGCCTGTCCTCCGCGGTCCAGGTCTTGGCCCGGTCGTTGATCGGGACGAGCAGCAGCACCGACATCACCACGCTCACCCCCAGCAGCGCGGTGGCCGCCGTGACCAGCGAGGCGCCCGCGTCTCCCCAGGCCACTGCGGCCCAGACCGCGCCGAGCGCCATCGCGCTGATGTACCAGACCGGCATGACCCGGCCGAGCAACCGGGCTCCGTCGCTCTGGGCGGCGATGCGGCCCTCGTCGGGGAGCCGGTTCATGATCGGGTTGAAGAAGACCGCCACCGCGAACTCCACGCCCACCATCACTCCGGCCACGACGATCGTGACGACTGCCAACGCACTCTGCATGACACCCCTCCCCAGGGTTTTTCTAGCGGCGCTAGAAACTGATGCGATACTAGAACGGTCATCGCTCGATTGTCTATCGTTGCTAGAAAAGAGGCCTGAACCCGCACGCGGGGGCGTAGAGGGGGGAGGTGCAGGCGGTCGCGAGCCCGCAGGGCGGGTCGGCTGCGCGTGTGCGGGAACTCCCGCGGACACGGATCGCCGTGCTCTCCGGGCAGACAGAAGGGCCCCGGTCCGAAGACCGGGGCCCTTCCTTCAGGGTGAGTAACGGGACTTGAACCCGCGACATCCTGGACCACAACCAGGTGCTCTGCCAGCTGAGCTATACCCACCATGTCGCCCGGTCGCTTTCCTGACCGGCCGAGAAAAAGTGTACAGGGTCCGAGCGGGTGCTCGCGCCAGCATTTCCCAGGGGCTGTTCACGGGCCCCGGAGGGCCCGTGAACAGCGGTTCTGTGCCTACTGCCCGGCGGGCGTCGCGTGGCGCGCCGCGATCTCCTTGGCGCGGGCCGAGTCCGGGCCGGGCTGCGGTACGAAGACCGCGTCCCGGTAGTAGCGCAGCTCCGTGATGGAGTCGCGGATGTCGGCCAGCGCCCGGTGGTTGCCGTTCTTGTCCGGACTGTTGAAGTACGCCCTCGGGTACCAGCGGCGCGCCAGCTCCTTGACCGAGGACACATCGACGATCCGGTAGTGGAGGTAGCCCTCCAGGGACGCCATGTCCCGCGCCAGGAAGCCGCGGTCCGTGCCGACCGAGTTCCCGCACAGAGGGGCCTTGCCCGGCTCCTTCACGTGCTCGCGGATGTAGGCCAGGACCCGTTCCTCGGCGTCGGCCAGGGTCGTGCCCCCGGCCAGTTCGTCGAGGAGGCCCGAGGCGGTGTGCATCTGCCGCACCACCTCGGGCATGGTCTCCAGGGCCGCGTCCGGCGGGCGGATCACGATGTCCACCCCGTCGCCGAGCACGTTCAGTTCCGAGTCGGTGACCAGGGCGGCCACCTCGATGAGTGCGTCGTCCGTCAGCGAGAGCCCGGTCATCTCGCAGTCGATCCACACCATGCGGTCGTTCATGCGCCCCACCCTACGGGGCGCTGCGCTGCCCCGGCAGGGCCGGGCGCCCCGGAACATACGCCTCGGGACCCGCCCCGAGGCGCTCCACGGGGCCGCCGGAGACCGTCGTGGCGGTGACCGGTGACGGGCCGGCCGAGGATGCCGCGGCGGCCCGCCGACTCGATGCCGTGCCCTGGGTGGGTACGGACGTCTCGAGCGCCGTGGTGACGCTCTCCAGCACGCCGCCCTGCGGACGGCGGGCCCGGTAGGCGGCCCGGTACGCGGCGGGCGAGGAGCCGAGCTGGCGGCGGAAGTGCCCGCGCAGCGCGACCGGTGAGCGGAAGCCGCAGCGGCCCGCCACCTCGTCGACCGAGTAGTCGGAGGTCTCCAGCAGCCGCTGGGCCTGCAGCACGCGCTGGGTGATGAGCCACTGGAGCGGTGCACTGCCCGTGAGCGAGCGGAACCTGCGGTCGAAGGTCCGCCGGCTCATGTAGGCGCGCGCCGCCAGCGTCTCCACGTCGAACTGCTCGTGGAGATGCTCCAGCGCCCAGGCCACGACCTCGGCGAGCGGGTCGGAGCCGATCTCCTCCGGTAAAGACCTGTCGAGGTAGCGCTCCTGGCCGCCACTGCGCCGCGGCGGTACGACGAGCCTGCGGGCCAGGGCCCCGGCCGCCTCGGTGCCGTGGTCGGTACGGACTATGTGCAGGCACAGGTCGATCCCGGCCGCGGTCCCGGCCGAGGTGAGCACGTCGCCGTCGTCGACGAAGAGCTCGCGCGGATCGACGTGCACCGACGGATAGCGCTTGGCCAGCGTCGGTGCGTACATCCAGTGCGTGGTGGCCGGACGGCCGTCCAGCAGGCCGGCTGCCGCGAGCACGAAGGCCCCCGTGCAGAGCCCGACGATGCGGGCACCCTCCTCATGGGCGCGGCGCAGCGCGTCCAGGGCCTCTGTGGGCGGCGGGGAGGTGATGGACCGCCAGGCGGGCACCACGACGGTGCCGGCCCTGCTGATCGCCTCCAAGCCGTAGGGCGCACTGAGTTCGAGCCCGCCGGTGGTGCGCAGCGGACCTTCCTCACCCCCACAGACCAGCAGGCGGTAGCGGGGAACTCCCGCGTCCTGCCGGTCGATTCCGAAAACTGAGAGCGGAATGGAGCTCTCGAAGATAGGGCCGCCACTGAACAGCAGTACGGCTACGACTTCCCGGCGTCGCCGCCCGGTCAGTTTCCGTGCGGCCTCCGTTGCGGTGGCGGAGTCCTGGCTCATGACGCTAAGCCCCCCTCGGTGTTCGCGTCTTCCTGGTCCCTACGGGCCTGTCGCTCCTGCACGTTTCCCCTCGGTCTCGCACGCGTCCCCAGTCCTCGACACTCATGATCGAATCTACTGCGTCCCGTGGTGCCGACGTGACACGTTCCCCCACCGGCACTATGTCGACAAGGCAACTTGGCGCGAAGCGTTCGATCACGAGCGTTTCACCCGTGAGCCCCCACAGGGAAGTGCGCATCGCGATCATGGCCCGTCCCCGTAGGGTCAAAGCGTACCGCGCGGTCTATTCCTGCCTGGTGGCACGTGGGTTGGGCGGCCATGACACCAAGAGAACGGGGTGGAGGTGAAGTTGGCTGAAAACCGATGGTCGCGTGCGCGTATTCCGGTCATACGACCGGCGCACGCCCTCCGACCCCGGAAGCTCCCATGCGCCTCTCGAGCCCCTGAAGGGGGTCCGGACTCCGGAGATCGACGATGCGCAGTCGCCCGATGGCGGGGCGTGACGCCTCCTGCCGGAGTCGCGGGTGGCGCAATCGGCCGCCTTGCGAGGTTCGCCGCGACGGCCCGCCGGAGCGCGTGACCTGAACCCGTCAGAGGGTCCACCAGCTGGATGTACGACGCAACCGGCATTGCCATACGGGGCGGTCTCCGGCATGCTCCCTCCATTGCCGCATGCGCTGTGCGACGGCTGGGCAGTGGAGGAGTGGCGCCGTACCCTTGGGGGTAGGGGGTTGGGAAGATGTTTCCCGGACACAGCTTCACCGCTCGCAGGCACACCTCCACACCGCTCCCTCCTCACGAGGACTCTCTTCGCCGAGACACCGATGGCCGGTCACGAAATCCCTGAACCCGCAGACCGCAAGCAGGTAGCCGACCCCGGGTCGGAACCGCGGACGGTCGAAGAGTCGCGCCCTTCCTGCGATCCCGCCTTCCGGCACGGCGTCGTGGTCGGATTCGACGGATCCATGTCCAGCGAGCGAGCGCTCGCCTACGCGATCGGCATGGCGCACCGGCACGGCTCGGGACTGATCATCGTCCACGTGGCCAACCGGTTGCCCACCACCGTCTGGGCAGGCTGCGAGCCGCCCGTCTTCGTCGACGTGCCCGATCACCGCACCGAGGTCCTCGGGCTGGAGCTGGCCTGCGCCGACTACCTCGCGCAGGTGCCCTGGGTGCTCGTGGAGCGCGGCGGGGACATCTGCCACGAGCTGGAGGAGGTCGGCCGGGAGTACTCGGCCGACGCCATCGTCGTCGGCTCGACGCACGGCATCGTGGGCCGGATCTTCGGATCCGTGGCCGGCCGTCTCGCGCGCCGCGCCCAGCGCCCGGTCATCGTCATCCCCTGAGCACGGAAAGGCCCCTGACATGGCGTCAGGGGCCTTTTCGTGTGCCTTCGGGGGGCGGCGCGGGCGGAGTCCGCTACTCGACGGTGACCGACTTCGCCAGGTTGCGCGGCTTGTCGATGTCACGGCCCATGGCCAGCGCCGTGTGGTACGCGAACAGCTGCAGCGGGATGCCCATCAGGATCGGGTCCAGCTCGTTCTCGTTCTTCGGGACCAGGATCGTGTGGTCGGCCTTCTCCTGCTCGCGGTGGGCCACGGCGAGGATGCGGCCGCTACGCGCCTTGATCTCCTCCAGCGCCGCACGGTTCTTCTCCAGGAGGTCGTCGTCCGGGACGATCGCGACCGTGGGGAGCGCCGGCTCGATGAGCGCGAGGGGACCGTGCTTGAGCTCGGAGGCGGGGTAGGCCTCGGCGTGGATGTAGGAGATCTCCTTGAGCTTCAGGGAGGCCTCCAGCGCGACCGCGTAGCCCCGGACACGGCCGATGAACATCATCGACTGTGCGCCCGCGTACTCCTCGGCCAGCTTCTTGATCTCCTCCTCCGACTCGAGGATCCGGCCGATCTGCTCGGGCAGCTTGCGCAGCCCCTCGATGATCCGCTTGCCGTCGGAGACCGACAGGTCCCGGATGCGGCCCAGGTGCAGGGCGAGCAGCGCGAAGGCGACCACGGTGTTGGTGAAGCACTTGGTGGAGACGACGCAGACCTCGGGGCCGGCGTGGACGTACATGCCGCCGTCCGCCTCGCGGGCGATCGCCGAGCCGACGACGTTCACGACGCCCAGGACACGGGCGCCCTTGCGCTTGAGCTCCTGCACGGCGGCCAGCACGTCGTACGTCTCGCCGGACTGGGAGACCGCGACGTACAGGGTGTCGGGGTCCACGACCGGGTTGCGGTAGCGGAACTCGGAGGCGGGCTCGGCGTCCGCGGGGATGCGGGCCAGCTCCTCGATGAGGCCGGCGCCGATCATGCCCGCGTGGTACGAGGTGCCGCAGCCCAGGATCTTGATCCGGCGGACCCCGCGTGCCTCACGGGCGTCCAGGTTCAGGCCGCCCAGGTGCACGGTGGAGAAGCGGTCGTCGATGCGGCCGCGCAGCACGCGGTCCACGGCGTCCGCCTGCTCGGAGATCTCCTTGTGCATGTACGTGTCGTGGCCGCCCATGTCGTACGACTCGGCCTCCCACTCCACGGTGGTCGGCGTGGCCGTCGTGGTCGAGCCCTCCGTGGTGTACGTACGGAAGTCGTCGGCCTTGAGGGTGGCCATCTCGCCGTCGTCCAGCGTGACGATCTGGCGGGTGTGCGCGACCAGGGCGGCGACGTCGGAGGCGACGAACATCTCCCTCTCGCCGATGCCGAGCACCACGGGGGAGCCGTTGCGGGCGACGACGATGCGGTCGTTGAAGTCGGCGTGCAGGACGGCGACGCCGTACGTGCCCTCGACGAGCTTCAGTGCCTCGCGGACCTTCTCCTCGAGGGTGAGGGCGCCCGAGCGGGCGATCAGGTGGACCAGCACCTCGGTGTCGGTCTCGGAGAGGAACTCGATGCCGTCGGCGACGAGCTTGGCTCGGAGCTCGGAGGCGTTGTCGATGATCCCGTTGTGGACGACGGCGACCTTGCCCTCGGTGTCCAGGTGCGGGTGCGCGTTCTCGTCGCTCGGGGCGCCGTGGGTGGCCCAGCGGGTGTGGGCGATGCCGGTGGTGCCGGCGAACCGCTTGGGCACCCGGGCCTCCAGCTCGCGGACGCGGCCCTTGGCCTTGACCGTCTTCAGCGTGCCGGGCTTGCCTGCCGGTGCCTTGCCCGTGATGACGATGCCGGCGGAGTCGTAGCCCCGGTACTCCAGCCGCTGCAGGCCTTCCAGCAGCAGCGGAGCCACGTCACGCCTTCCGATGTAACCGACGATCCCGCACATAGAGTCTCTGCCCCTCCATCGACGTACAAAAGTTCTGTGCCCGTCCGGCCCTCCCGCCCGTCCGGCTCAGCCGTAGACGATGCGGCGCAGCTGGCGGAGCGAGAGCTCCTGCGGCGCCACCGCGCGGTGCGGCAGCTCGGCCGCGATCCGCTCGAAGATCTCCGTGTTGACCAGGCCGCCGGCCTGCAGTTCGCGGTGGCGGCGCCGGACGAAGCTCTCCGTCGTCTCGTCGAAGTACGCCAGCACGTCGAGGATCACCCTGGCCGCCTCGCCGCGCTGGAGCGCGGTGGAGCGTACGAGGTGGTCGATGAGGTCGTCATGCGGGGGGCGGCGTTCGAGCACCCGTCGATAGTGCGTGGATCGGGGTCGCTACGCAAGAAATCTGCCCGAAAACGGGCAGAGATCTCGCCCTCCGGAGCCTGAATGTCGGTAATGCCCATAAGATTCACATCGGACTGCGTCCATCCGGCCCCCTCGTCCGGCCCGCGCGTCCGGCCCCGCCCGCGGCGGGCGGGGCCGGACGCCGTGCCTCAGTACGCCGCGATCGGGTTCCGCAGCCTGCCGGTCAGCTGGAGCGCGCCCGCCGGGTCCTCCAGGTCGACCATCTGCTGGTTGTTGCGCAGCTGCAGCCGGTTCAGGCAGGACAGGGCGAAGTCCTCCGTGAACATGTCGTACCGCGCGAACTTGTCCGCGAGGTACGGCACCGACTCCTGGTAGCCCCTGACGCACGCGGCGACGGTCCGCCAGAAGGTCTCCTCGTCGAGGACGCCCTCCGTGGCCAGGTCCGCCCCCAGGAAGCGGAAGAAGCAGTCGAAGACGTCGGTGAGGACCGACAGCAGCTTCATGTCCTCCGGGACGTCGGCGCGGATGCGCTCGACCTGGGGCGGCAGCACCGCGTCCGGGTCCATGACCGCGATCTCCTCGGCGATGTCCTTGAAGACCGTCCGGCGCACCACGCCGTCCTCGATCACCAGGATCACGTTCTCGCCGTGCGGCATGAAGACCAGGTCGTAGGCGTAGAAGCTGTGCAGCACCGGCACCAGGTAGGCGTCCAGGTAGCGCCTCAGCCAGTCGGCCGGGGCCAGCCCCGACTCGGCGATCAGGGCGCCCGCCACCGAGCGGCCCTCGTCGTCGGTGTGGAGCAGCGAGGCCATCGTCGCGAGGCGCTCGCCCCCGGTCAGGGAGGGGACCGGGCTCTCGCGCCAGAGTGCGGCGAGCATCTTCAGGTACGGGGAGCCCTTGGCGGTCGCCGCCTCGTAGGCCCGGTGGCGGTAGCCGACGGCGGCCCGCTCCCGGATGATCGAGAACCCGATCCCGCTCAGCAGGTCGTCCCGCTCGATCAGACCGGCCAGCCAGTCGTTGATCGCGGGGGTCGCCTCCATGTAGGCGGCGGAGAGCCCCCGCATGAAGCCCATGTTCAGCACGGACAGCGCCGTCTTGACGTAGTGCTTCTCGGGGTGGTCGGCGTTGAAGAACGTCCGGATCGACTGCTGGGCGAGATAGGTGTCGTCGCCCTCGCCGAGGACGACCAGGTGCCGCTGGGCGATCTCGCCGGCGAAGGTCACGGCGAGCTTGTTCCACCACTGCCAGGGGTGGACCGGGATCAGCAGGTGGTCGTCGAGGTCGAGCCCGAGGTCCGCCATCCGCGCGGCGAACCCGGCGAGGGTCTCCTCGCTGAGCTCCCCGGCGATCAGGGTGGAGTAGTCCAGACCGGCGCCGGCCGTGAAGGTGGCGCGATCGCGCCGGGCCGCCAGCCAGACCAGGCTGATTCCCGTCGCCGCCTCGGGGGCGTACGCGCGGTATGCGTCGACGCCGAAGCCGAGCCGACCGTTGTTGGCGACAAAGCAGGGGTGACCCTCGGTCATGCCGGTCTCGACGGCCTGGAAACCGGCCACGGCGAGCTCTGCCGACGTGGTCGGTTCCTTGGTCAGTTTGTACGCGGTTCCGGCCAGCGTGGAGGAGATCTCCTCCAGGTACACCGGCAGGATCTCCGCCGACAGGCCGAGCGTGGAGCGCAGCTCGATGAAGAACTCCAGCGCGTCCAGCGGGAGGTCCGAGCCGTGCCGGTGCCGGGTGACCGACGCGGCGTCGACCTGCCAGTGGTCCAGCGCGAAGCGACGTGCGGCGAAGCGGTACTCGACCGTCCCGTCGTCACTCCGCACGCGGTAGCGGCCGTCGTCGAGCGGGGCGGGGGTCAGCAGCCGTTCGTGCGAGAACTCGGCCAGCGCCTTGCGGATCAGCAGCCGGTTGGCGGCGGCCCAGCGCTCCGGGGTCAGGTGGTCGACGGCGCTGGTGGTGGGGTGGGTGGTCATCGGTCGTCTCCAGTGGTCGCGGCCTCGAACTGCTCACGGGTGCAGGCGCTGAGCAGGGCCTGCTTCTCCGGCTTGGTGATCTCGCGGATCGCCTCGAAGCCGACGGCCTTGTTCAGCGCGTGTACCGCGGTGTTGGTGACATCCGGCTCGACGACGACCCTGCGCACCCGGGGGTCCGCGAACAGCGTCTCCATGACGGTGGTGATCACGGCGAGGGTGAAACCGTGCACCGGCTCCTCGGGCGGGGCGACCAGGAAGTGCATCCCGATGTCACCCGGCTCCGCCTCGTACAGGCCCTTGAGCTCGACCTCGGTGGGGTCGTAGCGCTCCATCAGGAAGGCGGGCCGTCCCTCGTGCAGCCCGATGAGGGCGTCGTGGTGCGGGTGGGCGGCTATCGCGGTGTACTCCCGCTCGACGTCCTCCAGCCGGGCGTCGCCCATCATCCAGAACGCCGACCTGGGATGGGTGACCCACGCGTGCACCCGTTCCGCGTCGGAGGGGTCCATGGGGCGGACGGTGAACGTCCCGAGCGGTTTCGTGCTGGTCATGCGGCGAACTCCTGGAAAGCGACGGACTTCTCGACCGGGTAGTACTCACGGCCGAGCAGTTCGCCGATGATGTACGCGTTGCGGTAGGCACCCATGCCCAGGTCGGGCGAGGTGATCGAGTGGGTGTGCACCCCGGCGTTCTGCAGGAAGATCCCGCGCCCGGTGGTGTCGATGCTGTAGTTGCGGGCCACGTCGAAACGGCCCCGGCCGTCGTGCCGGATCCGGTCGGTGACGGGCTTCAGGAAGGCCGGTGCGGCGTACCGGTAGCCGGTGGCGAGGATCAGGCCCTCGCTGTCGAGCTCGTACTCCCTGCCCTGCTCCTCCTGGCGCAGACCCAGCGTGTACGTCCCGGTGGACTTCTCGTAACGCGCGCTGTGCAGCGCGGAGTTGGTGAGCAGCCGGGTGGGGACGGGGCCGGGCAGGCTCTTCTGGTAGAGCAGGTCGAAGATCGAGTCGATCAGCTCGCCGTCGATGCCCTTGAAGAGCCCCTTCTGGCCGGACTCCAGCCGGTAGCGGGTCTCCTCGGGCAGGGCGTGGAAGTAGTCCACGTACTCCGGCGACGTCATCTCGAGCGTCAGCTTGGTGTACTCCAGCGGGAAGAAGCGGGGGGAGCGCGTCACCCAGTTCAGCCGGTAGCCGTGCGCGTCGATCTCGGAGAGCAGGTCGTAGTAGATCTCCGCCGCGCTCTGTCCGCTGCCCACCAGGGTGATGGACTTCTTCGCCTGCAGGGCCGCCTTCTCCTGCAGGTAGCGGGAGTTGTGCAGGAAGTCGCCACCCAGGTCCCGGCAGGCCTCGGGGATGTGGGGCGGGGTCCCGGTCCCGAGGACGAGGTGGCGGGCCCGGAAGGCGCTGTCGGCGGTGCGGACGGTGTACAGGCCGTCGCCCTCGTCGTACGTAACCGACTGTACGGTTTGGTTGAAACGGATACTGCTCAGTTCGGCCGCGGCCCACCGGCAGTAGTCGTTGTACTCGGTCCGCAGCGGGTAGAAGTTCTCCCGGATGTAGAACGAGTAGAGCCTGCCGCGCTCCTTCAGGTAGTTCAGGAAGGAGTACGGGGAGGTCGGGTCGGCCATCGTCACCAGGTCCGACATGAACGGCGTCTGGAGATGGGCCCCTTCGAGGAACATCCCCGAGTGCCACTCGAAGTCCGGCTTGGACTCGAGGAACACCCCGTCGAGCTCCTCGATCGGCTCGGTCAGGCAGGCCAGTCCGAGGTTGAACGGACCGAGCCCGATCCCGACGAAGTCGTACGGAGCGGTGCGGGGCTCAGGAAGCGCGGTCAAGGGAGTCTCCCAGGTACTGCTCGGCGTGGCCGGCGATCAGGTCGAGGACGGCGGTGATGTCGGCCGTGGTCGTCTCGGGGTTGAGCAGGGTGAATTTGAGGTACTGGCGGTCGCCGACCTTCGTGCCCGCGACCACGGCCTCGCCCGAGGCGAAGAGGGCCTTGCGGGCGTGGAGGTTGGCCCGGTCGATGCCGTCCGGGGTTGTGAGGTGGTCCGGGACGTAGCGGAACACCAGGGTGGACAGCCGGGGCTCCACGACGACGTCGAAGCGCGGGTCGGCCGCAAGGAGCCGCCAGCCCTCCCCGGCCAGATCGCAGACCTCGTCGAAGAGCTCGCCGACGCCGTCCGCACCCATGGTGCGCAGGGTCATCCACAGCTTGAGTGCGTCGAACCTGCGGGTGGTCTGCAGGGACTTGTCCACCTGGTTGGGGATGCGCTCCTCGACGGTCCGCTCCGGGTTGAGGTACTCCGCGTGGTACGTCGCGTGGCGCAGCGTGGCCCGGTCACGGACCAGCACCGCGGACGAACTCACGGGCTGGAAGAAGGACTTGTGGTAGTCCACGGTGACCGAGTCGGCGCGCTCGATGCCGTCGATCAGCCCGCGCCGGGTGGGTGAGGCCAGGAGCCCGCAGCCGTAGGCGGCATCGACGTGCATCCAGGTGGCGTACCGCTCGCAGAGCGCGGCGATCTCGGGCAGCGGGTCGATGGAACCGAAGTCCGTGGTGCCCGCCGTGGCGACGACCGCCATGGGCACGGAGCCCTCGGCCTCGCAGCGTTCGAGGGCCGCGGCCAGGGCGACGGTCTGCATGCGCTTCTCGCGGTCCACGGGGACGGACACGACGGAGTCGGGGCCCAGGCCGAGGAGCTTCGCCGACTTCTGGACGCTGAAGTGGCTGCACTCGGAGGTGAAGATCCGCAGCCGGGTGAAGTCCTCGGGGCGGAGCTTGGACTCCTCGCGGGCCAGCAGCAGGGCCTGCAGATTGGACTGTGTGCCTCCGCTGGTGAAGACGCCGTCCGCCGCGGGGCCGAGGCCGATCCGGCCGGCCGTCCAGTCGATCAGCCGGCGCTCGATCAGCGTGCCGCCCGCGCTCTGGTCCCAGGTGTCCAGGGAGGAGTTGACGGCGGAGAGCACGGCCTCGCCGACCACGGCGGGGATGACCACGGGGCAGTTGAGGTGGGCGAGGTAGCGGGGATGGTGGAAGTACACGGCGTCGCGGAGGTAGACCTCGCCGAGCTCGTCCAGGGCGGCGGCCGTGTCGCCGAGCGGCCGGTCGAGATCGATGGCGTCGACGACGGGAGTGAGCCCGTCCACGCCGATTCCGCTGAACGGCTGCTCGGTGGAGGCGAGTGTGGCGGCGACCTGATCGACCCCCGCGGTGACGGAGCGACGGTAGTCCTCCGCCGTCGTGTGGTTGAGCAGGTGGGAACGCATGTGTGGGGCCTCCCGGGCGGGGACGTCGTCGCGACCCTCCGGGCAGGAAGAAGGGGGAACGAGGACGCGACGGTTAAGTTAGGTAAGCCTAACCTAACTAAGCGGGTGTCTTCGCCATCGGGAGGGACCGTCACAGGAACCCCACAGGACACGCAGGGGTGTTACGCGGACGTCCGCGCCGCTTCCTCCCGCAGCTGCTCCTCGCTCAGGCCGCGCCGCCAGTAGCCGACGAAGGTGACGCGCCTCCGGTCGAACTTCCGCTCCTGGACCAGGTGGCGGCGCAGCTCGCGCACCCCCGACGCCTCGCCGGCGATCCAGGCGTACGGGGTCCCGCCGGGCAGCTCGGCGGCGCGCACGGCCTCCACGGCCGACGGCGCCCCCTGGTCGCGTACGAGCCAGTGGACCGTCACGTCGGCCTCGGTGCGGAGCTCCAGGCGGTCCCCCGCGTGCGGGACCTCCAGCCAGACCTCGGCCCGCGAGCCGGCCGGTAGCCACTCCAGAGCCGCGGAGGCCGCGGGCAGCGCCGTCTCGTCGGCCTGGATCAGCACCCACGCGGTGTCCTGCGGCGGGCGGAAGCGGACCGAGGCGTTGTCCTCGACCGCGGGGCCCAGCGCCTTGAGTCGCTGACCGGGGGCGGCCGCCTCCGCCCAGCGGCAGGCCGGCCCGCCGTCGTCGTGGAGGGCGAAGTCGATGTCGACCTCGGTCGCGCCGTCGTCGGCGCGGCGCTGGGCGCGCACCGTGTACGCGCGCATGACGGCCCGTACGTCCTCGGGTGCGGCGCGCCAGGCGTCGAACCAGGTGCCGTCCTCGGCCACCGGGACGACGGGCTCGGCCTGGCCCGGGTGCGGCAGGAAGAGCGAGAGGCTCTGGTCCCGGCCCCCCGCGGCGAAGCCGTCCAGCCCGGGGCCGCCGAAGGTGACCCGTTGCATGGAGGGGCTCAGCCGTTCGGTCCGCAGGACCGTCAGGCCGAAGAGCCGGAAGGGGGCGATGGCGGGTGCGGTGACGGTCGTCATGCGAGGGTCCTCCCCGGGACGGGAAACGCGGCGGGCCCGGCCCCCGGAGACGTGCTCCGGGGGCCGGGCCCGGGGGGTGTCAGCCGGCCTTCTTGGCCTGCTCGATGGCCTCGGCGAGCGCGTCGAGGATCGGTGCGCACTTGTCGTAGGAGTAGATGGGCTCCGTCGTGCGCGGTATGACCTGGCCCGCCTTGACGGCCGGCAGCTTCGCCCAGGTCGGCTTGGAGGTCAGGGCGTCGGGCTGCAGGGCCGAGGAGCGGTTGTCCATCATGATGATGTCGGCGTCGTACTTGTCGACGTTCTCCCAGCTCAGCTCCTCGAAGAAGGCGCCTTCCTTGATCTTCGGCTCGACGAACCGCACGCCGAGTTCCTGGAAGTACAGGGTGTCGGCCGACATCTTGGCGAGCGAGACGTAGAAGAGGTCCTGACTGGCCGAGCCGACCAGGACCTTGATGTTCGGCTGCGACTTCGCGGCGGCGCGCAGCCGGGCCGCGGCCTTCTCGAAGGCGGCCTTGGCGTCGGTGACCTTCTTGGCCTTCAGGTCGGCGCCGAGGGAGGCGGCCAGGTCCTCGTGGCGCTGGATCGCCTTCGGGACGGTGGTCTGCGCGGCCCACAGGGCGACGCTCGGGGCCAGCTTGAGGATCTTGTCCTTGGACTGGTCCGGCACGTACCAGAGGGCGTCCTTCTCCCACATGGCGGTGACGAGGAGCTCCGGTGCGAGACCGGCGTACTTCTCGACGTTGAACTCGCCCCAGACGTTGCCCAGCACCTCGACCTTGCTGATGTCGAGGTCGCCGGCCTGTACGTCGGGCTTGCCGTCGGAGGTCTTCGTCGGGCCGAAGACACCCTTGACCTCTATGCCGTAGTCGTGGAGCGCGGCGGCGACGCCCACGAACGCGACGATGTTCTTCGGCGTGGAGTCGGCCTTCGCCGTCTCGCCGCGGTCGTCCTTGAAGGACCAGGGGCCGGATTTCTCCGCGCCCGAACCCGAGGTGGCGCTCTTCTCGTCGCCGTCGCCGCAGGCTGCGAGGGCGGCACCGAGACCGACGGCACCGCCGGCGGCCAGCAGGCCGCGGCGGGAGAGTGGGCTGGTCCGGACGTTGGGCATGAGTGTGTCTGCTTTCGTACGCGCCTGGGGCGCCCGCTGACGATTCAAAGGAAGGCTAGCCTAACCTCACATATCGCGGACCGGGAGGGCAAGAGGGAGCGGCCGTTCCGTTACCCGGCACGACGAGAAGCCGCCTTCCCCTGACCGGGGAAGGCGGCTGTCGCGCGTCCGGCTCAGCCGACGGCGGGCTGGAGACGCAGCATGTCGATGTCCGGGCACGCCTTCGCGGTCGCGCCGAAGCAGTCGTCCACGTGCGGCACGGTGAGCCGGTGCGGTGTGGGGTGCATGTCGCCTCGACCCTCGGCCCTCGGTGTCTCAGGCGTCCATCCCCAGCTCCCTGGCGATCAGCATCCGCTGGACCTCACTCGTGCCCTCGCCGATCTCCAGGATCTTGGAGTCGCGCCACATCCGGGCCACCGGGTACTCGTTCATGAAGCCGTAGCCGCCGTGGATCTGCGTCGCCTCACGGGCGTTGTCCACCGCCACCGTCGAGGAGTACAGCTTCGCGATCGCCGCCTCCTTCTTGAAGGGCTCGCCCGCGACCAGCCGGGAGGCCGCGTCGCGCCAGCCGGTCCGGGCCATGTGCGCCCGCATCTCCATGTCGGCGATCTTGAACTGGATGGCCTGGTTGGCGCCGATCGGCTTCCCGAAGGCGTGGCGCTCCCCCGCGTACTTCAGCGACTCGTCCACACAGCCCTGGGCCAGGCCCGTCGACAGTGCGGAGATGGCGATCCGCCCCTCGTCCAGGATCCGCAGGAACTGCGCGTAACCGCGGCCCTCCTCACCCAGGAGGTTCTCCTTCGGGACGCGGACGTCGGAGAAGGACAGCTCGCGGGTGTCCGAGGCGTTCCACCCGACCTTGGAGTACGGGGCGGCGACCGTGAAGCCGGGGGTGCCGGACGGGACGATGATCGCGGAGATGCGCGGGGCGCCGTTCTCCTTGCGGCCGGTGACCGCCGTCACCGTCACCAGCTCCGTGATGTCCGTACCGGAGTTGGTGATGAAGCACTTGGAGCCGTTGATCACCCACTCGCCCGTGGCCTCGTCCAGCACGGCCGTCGTCCGGGTGCCGCCTGCGTCCGAGCCACCGTCCGGCTCCGTCAGCCCGAACGCGCCGAGCGCCTCGCCCGCGCAGAGCTTCGGCAGCCACCGCTGCTTCTGCTCCTCGGTCCCGAACCGGAAGACGGGCATGGCGCCGAGCGAGACCCCGGCCTCCAGGGTGATCGCCACGGACGAGTCGACCCGGGCCAGCTCCTCCAGGGCGATCCCGAGGGCGAGGTAGTCCCCGCCCATGCCGCCGTACTCCTCAGGGAAGGGCAGGCCGAACAGGCCCATCCGGCCCATCTCGCGCACGATCTCGTACGGGAACTCGTGCCTCTCGTAGAAGTCGCCGATCTTCGGGGCGATCACATCGTGTGCGAACTCCTCGACGGTGCGGCGCAGTTCCTCGTGCTCGGCGGTCAGCCGGTGGTCAAGGGACATGGGTGCTTCACTCCTTGTGGGACAGCGCGCGGACGGTACGGGACGGGCTCGGTCGGCCCAGTTGTTCGGCCATCCACACGCTGGTGGCGGTGAGTGCGCCGAGATCGACCCCGGTGTCGACACCGAGGCCGTCGAGCATCCACACGAGATCCTCGGTGGCGAGATTTCCGGTCGCGCTCTTCGCGTACGGGCAGCCGCCGAGGCCGCCCGCCGAGGCGTCCACCGTCGTCACCCCGTGCTGGAGTGCGGCCAGGGTGTTGGAGAGCGCCTGGCCGTACGTGTCGTGGAAGTGCACCCCGATCGTGCCGGTGCCCACGCCCGCCTCGTTCAGCGCGGAGAGCAGCTCGCGCACATGGCCGGGGGTGGCCACGCCGATCGTGTCGCCGAGGGAGAGCTCGTCGCAGCCGAGGTCACTCAGCGCCTTCGCGACACGGACGACCTGCGCGACCGGCACCGCGCCCTCCCACGGGTCGCCGAAGCACATCGACAGATAGCCGCGCACATGCCCCCCGGCCTCCTTCGCCCGGGCCACGACCGGTTCGAACATGGCGAGCGACTCATCCACCGTGCGGTTGAGGTTGCGGGCGGCGAACGTCTCGGTGGCGGAGCCGAAGACCGCGATGCGCCGGGCGCCGAGCGCGAGCGCCCGGTCCAGGCCGCGTTCGTTCGGCACGAGGACGGGCAGCGCCACGTCCCCACGGTCCGAGAGCTCCCCGAGCATCGGGAACAGCTGCTCCGCGTCGGCCAGTTGGGGCACCCACTTCGGGTGCACGAAGCTGGTCGCCTCGATGGTGGACAGCCCGGCCGCGGCGAGCCGGCGGACGAACTCCGCCTTCACCTCGGTCGGTACGACGGTCTTCTCGTTCTGCAGCCCGTCGCGCGCTCCGACCTCGTGGATGCGGATCCGGGCGGGCAGGTCCGGCGCGGGCACCGTCATGGGCAGTCCGGTGCCGGTCATGACTCCTCCTTCGGGGCCACCACGGCCAGGATCTGGTCCATGGCGACCGTGGCGCCCGCGGTGACGTCCAGTTCGGTGACCGTTCCGGCGTGCGGCGCGGAGATGACGTGCTCCATCTTCATCGCCTCGACGACCAGCAGGCTCTGCCCGGCCACGACCTCGTCCCCGACCGCCACCTTCACCACCGTGACCGTCCCGGGCATGGGCGCGGCGAGCGTGTCCGCGCCCGAACGCGCCGCGCCGCTGAGGGACGCCTCCACCGGGTCGTGGTCCTGGACGTGCCAGGCGTCGCCGTCCCGGCCGAGCCAGACCCCGTCCCGTGCGGCCGCCCTGCTGAACGTGTGGGTCAGGCCGTCGACCTCGACGACGACACGCGGCCCGGAGGCCTCGACGAGCCGGGACGTCCGCGCGCCGGGCAGCGAGGGGAAGGGACCGCACGCGTCCGCGGCCTCCTCCCGGTCCCCGGCGTGTCCGAACGCCAGCGACGCCGTGCCCCGCGCGCCCGTACGCACTCCCACCCGCACCGGGGCGTGGCCCGGGACGCGGAAGTGGTGGAAGGTCTCCGCCGGTGTGCCGCCGAGCCGCCATCCGCTGGGCACCGAGAACGGGTCGACCCACCCGTCGGCGGGCGTCGCCGGAGGCTGCCGCAGAAGGGCCGCCGCCGCGTACACCTCCTCCGGGACCCCGTCCGGCACCAGGCCGTCCGCCTCCCGCTCCACCAGACCGGTGTCCAGCTCGCCCGCGGCCACGGCCGGATGGGCGAGCAGTCGCCGCAGGAAGCCGGCGTTGGTCGGGACGCCCAGCACCACCGTGTCCGCCAGCGCCGCACGCAGCCGGCGCAGCGCCGTCGGCCGGTCGGGGCCGTGGGCGATGACCTTCGAGAGCATCGGGTCGTACGTGCTGCCGACCGGCACGCCCTCACTGAGGCCGGAGTCCGTCCGCACCCCGCCGCCCTCCGGCTCGTGCAGCGCGAGCACCGTGCCGCCGGACGGCAGGAATCCGCGTGCCGGGTCCTCCGCGCAGACCCGCGCCTCGACGGCGTGCCCGGTCAGCGTGATGTCCGCCTGGGCGTACGGCAGCCGGGCGCCGGACGCGACCCGCAGCTGCCACTCCACCAGGTCGAGCCCGGTGATCAGCTCGGTGACCGGGTGCTCCACCTGGAGGCGGGTGTTCATCTCCATGAAGTAGTACGAAGCGGGGTCGCTGCCCGGGACGATGAACTCGACCGTCCCCGCGCCCACGTACCCGCAGGACCGGGCCGCCTGCACGGCCGCCTCGCCCATCGCGGCCCGGGTGTCCTCGTCGAGCAGGACCGAGGGCGCCTCCTCGATGATCTTCTGGTGGCGGCGCTGGAGCGAGCACTCGCGCTCGCCCAGGTGCACGACGCTGCCGTGTCCGTCGGCCAGCACCTGGATCTCGATGTGCCGAGGCCGGTCGATCCACCGCTCCACCAGCAGGGTGTCGTCGCCGAAGGAGGCGCGCGCCTCGCGCCGGGCCGCCGCGATCTCGTCGGCCAGCGCCTTCTCCTCGCGCACCAGCCGCATGCCCTTGCCGCCACCCCCCGCCGAGGGCTTCAGCAGGACGGGCATCCCGATCTCCCGCGCGGCCGCGCCCAGTTGCGCGTCGGTGAGCCCGCTCCCCGAGGAGCCGGGCACCACGGGCACCCCCGCCGCGGCGACGGTCTCCTTGGCGCGGATCTTGTCGCCCATCAGTGAGATCGCCGCGGCGGGCGGGCCGATGAAGACCAGGCCCGCCTCCGCGCAGGCCTGCGCGAAACCGGCGTTCTCCGCGAGGAAGCCGTAGCCCGGGTGGACCGCCTCGGCACCCGTACGGCGGGCGGCGTCCAGCAGCCGCTCCACGGAAAGGTAACTCTCCCCGGCGGGAGCGGGCCCGATCCGTACCGCCGTATCGGCCTCCCGGACGTGCCGGGCGTCCGCGTCGGCGTCGCTGAAGACGGCGACCGACCGCACGCCGAGCTCGCGCAGGGTCCGGATGACCCGGACCGCGATCTCGCCACGGTTGGCGACCAGAACAGTGCTGAACATGGAGGTCCTCACATCACATCCGGAAGACGCCGAACTGGGGGTCGCCCAGCGGGGCGTTGGCACACGCGGTCAGGGCGAGCCCCAGCACCTGCCGGGTCTCCGTCGGGTCGATCACGCCGTCGTCCCAGAGCCGGGCGGTGGCGTAGTAGGCGTTGCCCTGCTGCTCGTACTGCGCGCGGACCGGATCCTTGAAGGCCTCCTCGTCCTCGGCGGGCCACTCCTCGCCGCGCCCCTCGATCTGGTCCCGCTTGACGGTGGCCAGCACGGATGCGGCCTGCTCGCCGCCCATGACCGAGATCTTGGCGTTCGGCCACATCCAGAGGAAGCGCGGTGAGTAGGCCCGGCCGCACATCGAGTAGTTGCCGGCGCCGTAGGAACCGCCGACCACGACGGTCAGCTTCGGCACCCGGGTGCACGCCACGGCCGTCACCATCTTGGCGCCGTGCTTGGCGATGCCCCCGGCCTCGTAGTCCCGGCCGACCATGAAGCCGGAGATGTTCTGGAGGAAGACCAGCGGGATGCCGCGCTGGTCGCACAGCTCGATGAAGTGGGCACCCTTCTGGGCGGACTCCGAGAACAGGATCCCGTTGTTGGCGACGATGCCGACGGGGTGGCCGTGGATCCGGGCGAAGCCGGTGATCAGCGTCTGGCCGTACTCCGCCTTGAACTCGGCGAAGCGGGAGCCGTCCACGACCCGGGCGATGACCTCCCGGACGTCGTAGGGCGTACGCGAGTCCACGGGCACCGCGCCGTACAGCCCGGCAGGGTCCGCCTTCGGCTCCTCGGCGGGCTCCACGGACCAGGGGAGCGGGCCGCGCTCCGGGAGTGTCGCGACGATGTTCCGCACGATCCGCAGCGCGTGCGCGTCGTCCTCGGCGAGGTGGTCGGTGACCCCGGACGTACGGGAGTGCACCTCGCCGCCGCCCAGCTCCTCCGCCGTGACGACCTCGCCGGTGGCGGCCTTCACCAGCGGCGGGCCGCCCAGGAAGATCGTGCCCTGGTTCCGGACGATGACGGCCTCGTCGCTCATCGCCGGGACGTACGCCCCACCCGCCGTGCAGGAGCCGAGCACCGCCGCGATCTGGGGGATGCCGGCGCCCGACATCCGGGCCTGGTTGTAGAAGATCCGCCCGAAGTGGTCCCGGTCGGGGAACACCTCGTCCTGCATCGGGAGGAATGCGCCCCCCGAGTCGACCAGGTACAGACACGGCAGCCGGTTCTCCAGGGCCACCTCCTGGGCGCGGAGATGCTTCTTCACCGTCATCGGGTAGTACGTGCCGCCCTTGACGGTCGCGTCATTGGCGACGATGACGCACTCCCGGCCGCTGACCCGGCCGATCCCGGCGATCACCCCGGCCGCCGGAGCCGCGCCCCCGTACAGCCCCTCGGCCGCGAGGGGTGCCAGTTCCAGGAAGGGCGAGCCCGGATCGAGGAGGGTGTCCACCCGCTCCCGGGGGAGCAGCTTCCCGCGCGCCACATGCCGGGCGCGGGCCTTCTCACCCCCGCCGAGCCGTGCCGTGGCGAGCCGCGTGCGCAGCTCCTCGGCGAGCGCGTGATGCGCCGCCTCGTTGGCCTGCCAGGCCTCCGAGGCGGGATCGGCCGCACTCACCAGGACCGGTGCCTGCTGCATCCTGTCGAGCCCCCTTGCCCGTACCGCTGAACCGGATGAGAGTTAATGAGCGTTAACGTCTGTGACGCTCAGGTTAACGAGCGCTAACCCCCCTGTCTAGAATGAATCTCCATGAGCACCCATGCCGCCGCCCGTGTCGCGGCTCCCACCCGCCGCGAACAGATCCTCAGGGAGGCGGCCCGCCTCTTCGCCGAGCGCGGCTTCCACGGTGTCGGGGTCGACGAGATAGGGGCGGCGGTCGGTATCAGCGGCCCCGGCCTCTACCGCCACTTCCCGGGCAAGGACGCGATGCTCGCCGAGCTGCTCGTCGGCATCAGCGAGCGCCTGCTGGCCGGCGGCAGGCTCCGCGTCACCGAGGACGGTGCCTCCCGGGGCGGCTCCCCGGACGCCCTCCTCGACGCCCTCATCGAGGGCCACATCGACTTCGCCCTGGACGACCGGCCGCTGATCACCCTCCACGACCGCGAGCTGGACCGCCTGCGCGACACCGACCGCAAGCGCGTCCGCCAGCTCCAGCGGCAGTACGTGGAGGTCTGGGTCGAGGTCGTCCGCGCCCTCTACCCGGCCCTCGCGGAGAGCGAGGCGCGGGTCACCGTCCACGCGGTCTTCGGCCTGCTGAACTCCACCCCCCACCTGACCCGCCCCGAGGCCCTCCCGGACCGCACGGCCACCGCCGCCCTGCTGCACCGGCTGGCGCGGGGGGCCTTCGAGGCCGCCGCCTCGTAACCGGAGGGCCGTCAGACCCCGTTTGTGTCCGCTCCGGCCCTGACCTGCCGGGTTCCTGTACCTCGCGGGATGGGGCAAGCCCACCCGGCCCCGCCCCAAGGCCCGGCAGGACTCGCGGACCCGCGACACCGCCGCCCGTCACGGCCACCCCGGCTGTTCCGGCTGCCGCCTGGCCGGGGGTGGTGCCACCGGGCCGGTGAAGACCGCCGATGCCGCTCCGTACGCCGTCCCGCAGCGAGGCGACGGGCCCCCGCCGGGCGGCCGGACGCGGGCGGGAGCGGCGTAGGGCCGGAGGCGCGCCACAGGGCGACAGGATCCCGCCGTACGAGACACCCGGCACACGGTGCGCCCTCGACGGCACAATGGGTGCATGCCGATACCCAGCCGCGCCGCACTCGTCGAGCACCTCGTCCGCACCCGTATCGCGGGCGACGTCGCCACCCCCCGGGACAACAACCTCTCCCACTACCGCCAGCTCGCCAACGGCAACCGCCACTTCTGGCTGGGGCTGGAGCTCGGTGACCGGTGGACCGACGAGCAGGACGTCCTGGCCGTGATGGCCGAGAGATGCGGCGTCAACGACGACCCGGAGCACCGGCAGGGGCAGGACACCATCGACCCCGAGCTGACGGTCGACGCCCTGGACCGGATGGCGGCACGGCTGCGCAAGGCGGCCGCCGACGGGGAGCGGGTGCTGCTTGCGACCGGGCACCCCGGCGGGCTGCTCGACGTGCACCGGCAGACCGCGAACGCCCTGCGGGCCGCCGGATGCGAGATCGTCAGGATCCCGGGCGGCCTCATGGCGGACGAGGGCATGGTCTTCCAGTTCGCCGACGTCGCCGTCCTGGAGCGCGGGGCGACCCTGTGGCACACGCACTCACCGGTCCCGATGGCCGCCATCCTGGACGGCCTCGAGCGCGAGGGCCGGCCGAGGCCGGACCTGGTCGTGGCCGACCACGGCTGGGCCGGGTGCGCGGGGCAGCGCGGCATCGACTCGATCGGCTACGCGGACTGCAACGACCCCGCGCTCTTCCTCGGCGAGGCGGAGGGCACCCTCCAGGTCACCGTGCCGCTGGACGACCACGTGGCCGACCCGCGCTACTACGACCCGATGACCGACTACCTGCTGGACGCGGCCGGGCTGCTGCCCGCCGCGGACCGGGAGTAACGGCGGCCGGAGCGGGTCCGGCGGGCCGGCCGGTGGACACCGGGACCGGCCGGCCGTACCCGGGCTGCTCGGCCCGCAGACCCTCAGGCCGGGGTGGGACGGACCGGCGAGACGTCGATGCGCTGAGCCCCGTTGACGATGAACGACTCGACCTGGGGGACGTCCGCCGCGGGGGACGCCAGGGCGAGGTCCGGGTACCGGGCGAACAGGGTGGTCAGGGCCACATCGGCTTCCAGCCGTGCGAGCGGGGCCCCGAGGCAGAAGTGGACGCCGTAGCCGAACGCCAGGTGCTCCCTGCCGAACCGGTCGATGTCGAACCGGTCGGCGTCCGGGCCGTGCTGGGCCGGCTCGCGGCCCGCCGCGGCGTAGGACGCGAGGATCGCCTCACCCCGGGTGATGCGCTGACCGTCCGGGAGGTCGATGTCCTCGACGGCGTAGCGCAGGGGCAGATGGGCCACGCTCGGCTCCCATCGCAGGGTCTCCTCGATGACGTCGTTCCAGCGCTTCGCACCGGCCCCGGTGACCTGCCGGAGCTGCTCGGGGTGTTCCAGCAGGGCGCGGACGGCGTTGCCGATGAGGTTGACGGTGGTCTCGAAGCCGGCGCTGATGATGAGCAGCAGGGTGTCGGTCAGCTCTGCTTCGCTCAGACGGGTGCCGTCCTCGTCGCGGGTGGCGATCAGGACGCTGGTCAGGTCGTCCCCGGGGTTCTGCCGCTTGCTCGCGATGAGGTCGGACAGCATCTGCTGGAGCCCCGCGAAATTCGACGCGGCGTCCTCGATGGTCGTGTCGAAGACCCTCTCGACCAACTGTGCCATGCGCGGCCGGAGTTCCTCCGGCAGCCCGAACAGGTGGCAGATGACCTGCATGGGCAGCGGGTGGGCGTACGAGGCGCGCAGGTCCACCGTGCCGTCGGAGGAGAGCGCCACATCGTCCAGCAGCCGATCGGCGATCTCCTGGATGACGGGCCTCAGCGCCTCGATGCGGCGTGCGGTGAACGCGGGGGTGACGAGTTTGCGCAGACGGCGGTGGTCCTGCCCCGCGGCGGTGAACATGTTGGAGACCGCCACCCAGGTGTAGACCCACATGTCCGGGGTGATCTCGCCGCGCTGCCAGACGCTCCAGGCGCGGGGGTCCTTGGTCACGCGGTCGTCGGTCAGGAGCTCCTTCAGGAGTGAGTGGCTGCTGACGGCCCAGGCGTCCAGGGCGCCGGGGAGTACGACCCGGGTCGCCGGTCCGCGCTCGCGGAGGAGAGCGGACTCTCCGTGGATGTCGCGGCCGGCGGGGTCGAGGACGAGGGGCTGCTCCATGGGGTGACTCCAGTTTTCTGCGGCGTGATGGGACCGAAGCGGGCCGGGAGGTGCGCAAGTGCGCGGTGGAAGGGGCCGGGGCGCCACTGCAGGCTCTCGCGGGGCACGGCGAGTTCGAGGTCCCCGAGGTGGCTGGTGAGCCTCTCGATCGCGGTGATCGCGATGAGCAGGGCGGGCTGCTTGACGGGGCAGGCGTGCGGCCCGGAGGACCAGGCGAGGTGCGCGCCGCCGTCGGTGCGCTCGCCGCCGTCGTGGCCGTCGTGGCCGTCCGGGGCGGTGTTCGCCGCGTGGTACGAGATGAGCACGAGGCTGTCGGCGGGGATCCAGGTGCTGCCGATCTGCACGGTGCGGCGCGGGTAGTGCGCGCTGTAGTTCGCCATCGGCGGCTCGTGGCGCAGCACGTCGTTGATGGCGTCGCGGGCGGTGCGGGCGCCGTTGGAGAGGCTGCTGTAGTAGTCCGGGTTGGACAGCATGCGCGACAGGGCGTTCGAGATCAGGTTCGTGGTCGGTTCCTGCCCCGCGGCCATGGTGAGGATCACCTGGTGGGCGAGTTCCTCCGGCGCGAGACCGGCGGGGTGGTCCATGAACCAGCTCGTCAGATCCTCCCCGCGCTGCTGCACCTTGAGCGCGATCAGCTCCTCCATGTACCGGCCGAAGTCCTCGTTCGCCTTGATGGCGTGCTCGGGTTCGGATTCGAACAGACCTCCCATGGCGGCCACCAGCCGGGGCCCGTCCTCGGGCGGCATGCCGAACATCGCGTTGAACAGCACCAGCGGCAACGGGCGGGCGTACTGGCCGACCAGGTCGACCTCACCCGTGCCGGCGAAGTCCTTGATCAGACCGTCCGCGATCTCCGCGACCTGTCTGCGCAGGTCGTGCGGCTCGATCCGGCTGAAGCTGTCGGTGATGACCGACCGGTAGCGACGGTGCGCGGCTCCGTCGTTGAACAGGGCGTTGGGCCGCCACCCCATCATCGGCTTCACCGGCGAGTCGGCCGGGAGCCCGCTCTCCCAGGCCCGCGGGTCCTTCGACCAGACGCCCGGGTCGTTGAGCACGGCGAGGGCGGCATCGCGGTCGGTCACCAGATAGCCGCTGACGCCCGGGGACACCTCGACGGGGGCGACCGGCCCGAACGCGCGCAGACGGGCGTAGACGCGCCCGGGATCCGCGGCGAACTCAGGGCTGTACAGAGGGACTGCCAGGGGCAGGTAGGTGCTCATGAGGCTTCCAGGACGGGGTGGGCGGTGAGCAGGTGGGTCACCAGCGCGATCAGTACGTCCACGGCCGACGTCGTCTCGCGGGCGTCGCAGACCACCAGCGGGGTGTGCGGCTCCAGGTCCAGGTGGTCGCGGAGCACCTCGGGCGGGTGGTCGGGCGAGTCGGGGAAGGTGTTGACGGCCACGGCGTAGGCCAGTCCCTGCTGCTCGATCATGTCGATGACGTCGAACGAGTCGTCGAGACGGCGGGTGTCCACCAGGACCACCGCACCCAGGGCGCCGCGCGCGATGTCCTCCCAGAGCGGCTTGAACCTCTTCTGGCCCGGAGTGCCGAACAGGTAGAGGACCAGATCACCGGGGAGTGTCCTGCGGCCGAAGTCGATGGCGACCGTGGTGGTGGCCTTGTCCCGCACACCGGCGAGATCGTCGACCTTCGCACCGGCCTGGGTCATGACCTCCTCGGTGTGCAGCGGCGCGGTCTCGGAGAGCGTGTTGATCAGCGTCGTCTTCCCGACGCCGAAGGGTCCGGTCACCACGATCTTCACCAGCGTCTTCTCGTCGCTGTCGAGGAAGGTGTTATCGGATACTGCGGAGTCCATCGAGCACCTTCTCTAGCAGCTGGGGATCGTGTGCCTTCGCTTCGGGGATGGGGGCGCGGGCGTGCAGGTACGAGCTGTCGACGAGATCGGCGACGAGGACGCGGACCAGGCTCACCGGCAGTACCAGGCGGGCGGCGACCTCGACCAGCGCCAGCGGGCCGCCCTGGAGGAGTTCGACCAGCCGGCGCTGCGCGTGCGTCAGGCCGTCCAGGGCGGTGACGCCGGTGGCCGACAGCAGGGTCAGGCGGTCCAGCGTGTTGCGCGTCGGCTGGACGCTGTCGGTGGCCAGGAACGACGGCACGAGCCGCCGGCGGGGAGCCGGCGTCATCCCCGGGCCCGAGCAGGCGAGTTCATCACCTTGTCACCGAGCTTCGAGACCTGGACCTGCATGGCGTGGGCGATGACGCCCATGTCCACGGTCGGCTGTGCGAAGACCGCCATGACCGTGTTGTCGCCCGCGGGGATCAGGAAGGCGAACCCGTAGTTCGTGCTGACCACCACCTGGTGCAGTACGGGGCTCTCCTCCTGCCCCGCCAGCTTCCTGACCAGTTCCTTGCAGGCGCCCTGGACGGCCGACGCCATGGCGGAGGCGCCCTCCCCGGCCTCCCGGGTGAGGGCCTGGGTGGCGCCCTGGATCATCCCGTCGCCGGAGAGGACCAGAGCGTGCACGACCCCGGGTACCTCCAGGAGAGGGGTGAGCACCCAGGACATGTCCCTGAGAAGGGGACGCTTGGGAACGACGGTCATGACTGCGTGCCTTCTTCCTGGTCTGTGTGCGCGTCCTCGAATCCGCGCAGGGTGCCGGTCTGCCAGGCGCCCCACGTCTCGGCCGCCTGGTCCGGGCTGATCGCAGGTGCCGGGTCCTGGCCCTGCCGGGCGGCCTGCTCCGTCTCCTGGGGGGCCCGTTGGCGCCGGCGCCGCGGCAGCTCGGTGGCGCCGACGGGCCCGGCGGCCGGAGCCGGTGCGGGGCTCTCCTGCCTGGGCGGCTCCGGCTTGCGCAGGGCGGGGGACATGGCCGACATGGGCTGGGCCACCTCATCCATCAGCATCAGCAGGTGATCGGGGATGAACGCCACGGCCCGCACGCCGCCGTACGACGAGGGCTTGTCCACCGTGACGGTGAAACCGAACTGCTGCACCAGACGGCCGATCGTGGCGAACCCCGCGCGCGGCGGATCTCCCAGATGGGTCAGCAGGATCCCCTCCTGGCTGGACAGCATGCGTGCGGCGAACTCACGCTCCTCGTCCGTCATGCCCACGCCGGGGTCGTCGATCACGACGCACGCGCCCGCCTGCACCTGGTGCAGGCTGACGTCGACGGGCCGCGTGCCCTGAGGGGTGTGGTGCACGGCGTTCGCGAGCAGCTCGGCGACGATCACGGCGAGCGGCTCCACCGCTCGGGCCACCACCCCGACCGGGTCGGAGAGCTGGCTGGTGATCTGGACGCGCTGGTAGCCCGCGATGCGGGACTGGGCTCCGGCGACGATGTCACCCAGGTGGGAGTCGCTCCGGGTCAGCCCGGGCCAGGCTCCGCAGAGCACTCCGGTCGCCTGGATCTGCCGGAGGTTCTCCTCGTTCGTACGGTCCATCGAGACCAGCCGCTTGGCGATCTCCGGATCGTCGAAGGCGAACTGCGCCTCCTCGATCATCTCCTGGAGGCGGTAGGACTTGGCCTGGATGTCGGCGGTGGTGTCCCGCAGCACGGCCTGGGCGCCTGCGTCGACCCGCTGCTCGGTGTCGACGACGACCTGGGCGACCTGGTTCAGGGCGCGTTCCAGGAGGGCCCCGACCTCGGTGTGGGCGAGCGCCGGGTCCTGCGTTCCGGGGATGGGCACATGACGGCTCCTCAGGTGCGCGACGAGGGCCGGCAGCCGGGTGTCGACGAAGTACGCCAGCTCCCCCGCTGTCCGGCCGCCCTGCTGCTCCGCGCCGATGCGGGCGCGCTCGGCCTCCTGCGCCTCGGCGATGAGGGCCGCTTCCATGGACCGGTAGCGGGCCTCCGCGGCCTGCGCCGCCGCCTGTTCGCCGGACCGCGCTTCGGCCTCCAGGGCCTGGTACCTGCCGGCCGCCGCCCGTGCTTCGGCGCGAGCCTCCGCGCGCAGTGCCGCGGTCGACCGGCGCGTGCGGAGGTGGAGGAGTGCCAGGGCGAGGGCGACGGCCGTCATGGCCAGCGCCAGTACCCAGGGACCGGCCTCCGATATGTCCGTCATCAAAAGGTCCTCGGTGGTGGGGGATACGCCTGCCCGCGTGCGGCCAGGGCTGGTTGAGGCGACCTCAGGAAGGACATCGGTTCCTGACCGCAGATGCAATGAATCTGCTGATCATGGCTGGAATTCGAGCCTCCGGAACATGTGAATCACCACGTGAGGTACGTAAAGAATTGACATGCAAGATAAAGCGGCACATTGCGGAATGTGGGTGTGCCGGCCGCTCGGTTCCGCCTGAAAGATGACTATTTGACGGGCTGTGACGTCAGGTCTGCCGCAGCGCCCGGCCGTGGGTACGGCTGGGCGGCGTGCGGGTCCCGCGTCGGACGCTCTCCGGTGTGGCCGTCAGTGAGGTCGATCACCGGGGTGAGGGCGCAGGACGGGCCTGGACGCCGGAGTGGTGCAGTCTGTTTTGTCACCGAATGCCCTGCCGGACACGCCTCTGGCCAGATCCGGCCGGTAGCAGACAGTGGCCCCGGAGCCGACCGCCCGCACCTCAGCCGCCGGAGCGCGACGCCAGGCGCTGCGCGCGCCCCGGCGTCGGGTCCAGGTACACCCGCTGGATGGACGGGTAGCGCTCGCGCAGCTGCTGCTCCGCCTCCTCGCACGCCCACTCGATCTGCGCGGCCGTCGACGCGTCCCTGAAATCGATCTTCGCGGCGACCAGCAGCTCCGAGGGCCCCTGGATCAGGGTCGTCAGCTCCACCACCTCCACGATGTGCGGCACGGACAGCAGCTCCTCCCGCACCCCGGCCCGCATCGCGGCCGGGATCGGCCGGCCGATCAGCAGCTGGGCGTTGGACCTGCCGAGCACCCATGCCACGTACACGAGCAGGAGGCCGATGAGGACCGACGCGACGCCGTCCCAGACCCCGGAGCCGGTGAGCTGCCCGCCGAGCAGGCCGCCGGCCGCCAGCAGCAGTCCGGTCAGGGCGGCCGAGTCCTCCATCACCACGGCCTTGACCGCCGTGTCGGGCGTCCGGCGCAGATAGCGCGGCGCCGGCATCCGCAACCGAGCGGCCTGACCGCGCACCTGTCGGATCCCGGTACGCAGCGAGAAGCCCTCCAGGAGGAAGGCGACCGCGAGCACGAGGTAGGAGATGAGCGGATCGCCGAGCTCCTCGCCCCGCAGGAGCGTGTGGATGCCGTCGTACAGCGAGAACACCGCGCCGCCGACGAAGGTCGCGACGGCGGCGAGCATCGCCCAGATGTACCGCTCGGGGCCGTATCCCAGCGGATGGTCCTCGTCGGCGGGCTTCTCGCTCCGCTTGAGCGCGGTGAGGAGCATGAACTCGGTGACGGTGTCGGCGACCGAGTGCGCGGCCTCCGAGAGCATCGCGCTCGAACCGCTGATCAGCCCCGCCACCAGCTTCGCCACGGCGATGCCGAGATTGGCGGCCGCCGCGACGACGACGGTGAACGTGGGCTCGCTGCCGCCGGGCCGGTCGTCACTCATGCGGGCAGTATGTCCGACGGCGCGGCCTCAGTCCCTCGGGACGCGGACCAGGCCCTCCTGGATGACCGTGATGGCCAGCTTGCCGTCGGCCGTCCAGATCCTGGCCTGGCCGAGACCGCGCCCGCCCGACGCGGAGGGCGACTCCTGGTCGTACAGCAGCCACTCGTCCGCCCGGAAGGGGCGGTGGAACCACATCGCGTGGTCCAGGCTCGCGCCCACCACGTCGCCGACGGACCAGCCGCCGCGCCCGTGTGCGAGCAGCACCGAGTCCAGCAGGGTCATGTCGGAGACGTACGTCGCCATGCAGACGTGCAGCAGCGGGTCGTCGGCCAGCTTGCCGTGCGTCCTGAACCAGACCTGGGAGCGCGGCTCGCGCGGTTCCCCGGCGGTGGCGAACGGCGGGGCGTCCACGTACCGCAGGTCGACCGCGGCCCGGGCCTCCAGCAGCCGGTCGGCCATGCGCGGGTCCGTGAAGCGGTCCGCGTACCGGGGCAGCATCTGCGCCGCCGTCGGCAGGGTCTCCGGGTCCGGGGCCGAGGGCATGACCGCCTGGTGGTCCATGCCGTCCTCGTACACCTGGAACGACGCCGAGAGGTGGAAGATCGGCTTGCCGTGCTGGACGGCGACGACCCGGCGGGTGGTGAAGGACCGCCCGTCGCGGATCCGGTCCACGCTGTAGACGATCGGCGCGCCAGGGTCCCCGGGGCGCAGGAAGTACGCGTGCAGGGAGTGGGCACCCCGGTCCTCGGGGACCGTGCGCCCGGCGGCGACCAGGGCCTGTGCCGCGACCTGGCCGCCGAAGACGCGGGGCACGACCGCCGAGCGGCTCATGCCCCGGAAGATGTCCTGCTCGATCCGCTCCAGGTCGAGCAGATCGAGCAGGGAGTCAAGTGCTTGGCTCATGGAGGAGAAACGTAGCCGCTCTCTCAGAGACCCATGGACTTGGCGATGATCGACTTCATGACCTCGCTGGTGCCGCCGTAGATGCGGTTGACCCGGTTGTCCGTGTAGAGGCGGGCGATCGGGTACTCGTTCATGAAGCCGTAGCCGCCGTGCAACTGGAGGCAGCGGTCGATCACGCGGTGCGCGACCTCGGTGCAGAACAGCTTCGCGGAAGCCGCCTCGGCGGGCGTGAGCTCGCCGGCGTCCAGGGCCTCGATCGCCCGGTCGCAGACGGCCTCGGCCGCGTCGACCTCGGCCTTGCAGGCGGCCAGCTCGAACTTGGTGTTCTGGAAGGACGCGACGGACTTGCCGAAGACGGTGCGGTCCTGCACGTAGCTCTGGGCGAAGCGGACGGCGGCCTTGGCCTGGCCGTACGCGCCGACGGCGATGCCCAGGCGCTCCTGCGGGAGGTTCTGGCCGAGGTAGGAGAAGCCCTTGTTCTCCTCGCCCAGCAGGTCCTCGACGGGCACCTTGACGTCGACGAAGGCCAGCTCGGCGGTGTCGGAGACCTTCAGGCCCAGCTTGTCGAGCTTGCGGCCGACCGAGTAGCCCTCGGACTTGGTGTCGACCACCAGGAGCGAGATGCCGTGGCGCCGGTCGTCGGCCTTGGGGGCGTCCGTGCGGGCGCAGACGATGACCTTGTCGGCGTGGACGCCACCGGTGATGAAGGTCTTGGCGCCGTTGAGGACGTAGTGCGTGCCGTCCTCGGAGAGCTTGGCGGTGGTCTTCATGCCGGCCAGGTCCGAACCGGTGCCCGGCTCGGTCATGGCTATGGCGTACATGGACTTGCCGGAGACGAAGTCCGGGAGCCAGCGCTTCTTCTGCTCCTCGGTGGCGTACGCCTTGAGGTAGGGCAGGCAGAGCAGGACGTGCACGCCGGAGCCGCCGAAGGAGATGCCCGCGCGGGTGGTCTCCTCGTACAGGATCGCTTCGAACTTGAAGGTCTCCATGCCCGCGCCGCCGAACTCCTCGGGCACCTCGATGCCGAAGATGCCCAGCTCCGCGAGCTTGTAGTAGAAGTCGCGAGGCGCCTGACCGGCCGCGAACCACTCGTCGTAGACGGGGACGACCTCGGCCTCGATGAAGGCGCGGACGGTGTCCCGGAACGCCTCGTGGTCCTCGTTGTACACGGTACGGCGCACGGGGTGCCTCCTGGTGTCAGCTTCAGCTTCGGTCGCGGTGGCTAAGCGCTTGCTCAGTCCAGGTTCAAAAGTTACCCGGCGGTCACGGTGGCTGTCCAGGGTGATGCTGAGCACGCCGGGCCGCCATGGGCCGGTGCGGGGGGTCCGGTAGCGGAGCGTGCGCACGCGGAGCGCTGCGTACGCCTCGATGGCGGGCCGCGGCGGTCGGGCGCACAGTGAAATGAGGAGCCGACGAGGATGCGAGCCCCCTCGTCGCATCGACCCTCTGTGAGGCAGCCATGGCTGATGTCGGGACCAAGGGCGGTAGTTCAACGACAGGCGGGAACGGGGAGAGGCCCGGACGCGGCACGACCACCATCGCCGACGGCGTGGTGGCCACGATCGCGGATATCGCCATCCGGGAGACCGAGGGCGTGCACTCGGTGGGACGGGGCGCGTCGAAGGCCTTCGGCGCCGTCGCGGGCCGGATGCCCGGCTCCTCCTCCGGGGCGGGGCGCGCCGTCAAGGTGGAGGTGGGAGAGCGCCAGGCCGCGATCGACGTCGACGTCGAGGTGGAGTACGGCGTCCAGATACACAAGCTCGCCGACCGGATCAGGGACGGCGTGATCGAGGCGGTCGAGACGATGACCGGTCTGGAAGTCGTCGAGATCAACATCAACGTCTTCGACGTCCACATCCCGGGTGACGAGGACGACGAGGACGACGAGGACAAGGGGAGGGCGCCCGCGCGGGTGCAGTGAACCGGGCGTCCGTGCCGGTGGAGTGAGCGCCGCGTCCGCCCGGCCCGCCGGGCGGACGCGCCCCCGCTGTCAGTGGTGTGGTGCACCATCGGTGTGACGGCTCACCGGCGGGTGGTGGGCCGGGGGAACACCGAGCGGGCGGGGCGGGCAGTGGCGATCGCGAATCAGCGCATGGCGGGGTACGGGTTCCTGCGGGAGCTGTACCAGGACGGGTATTTCCCCGACCGGCTCGTCGACCGGGGGAGGGCCGTGCTGGTCGGGCTCTGCGAACGCATCGAGGCCGAACGGCCGGCGGACCTGGCCGCGCTGTATGTGCTGACGCACGCCGCGACCGAGGAGTTCAACGCCCTGGAGGCCGCCTTCGAGGCTGCGGGGAGCGAGATCGAGACCACCGCCCGCGAGGAGATCGCCGAGGACTTCTGGGCCGTCGCCGCGGCGTACGGATTCACGGAGGCGGACGTCGAGGAGCTCATCGCTCCCCGGGACTGGTGAAGAGGGGGGTGTGAACGGCTGAAGCGCCGGGTCAGGCCTGGGCCGTGGGCCGGACGACGATCTCGTTGACGTCGACGTCGTCGGGCTGCTCGATGGCGAAGCGGATGGCCCGGGCGATCGCCGTGGCCGGGATGGCCATGTGGTCCTTGGACTCGTTCAGCCGCGCGCGCAGGTCCGGGTCCGGGACCGAATCGGCGAAGTCGGTGGCCACGAATCCGGGTGAGACCATGGAGACCCGGATCGAGGGACCGGCCTCCTGCCGCAGACCTTCGGTGAGGATGCGGGCGGCGGCCTTGGATGCCGAGTAGACGGCCATGCCGGGCACCGTCCTGTAGGCGGCGGTCGACACGGTGTGCACGAACTGGCCACCTTCCTGGCTCCGGAAGACGGGGAGTGCGGCCGCGATGCCGTGCAGCAGCCCCTTGACGTTCACGTCGATCATCGCGTCCCAGTCGTCCACCCGCAGGTCGTCGAGCGGCGAGACCGGGCCGGTGCCTGCGTTGCCCACGAGGACGTCCAGCCTGCCGAAGTGGCTGCGGGCGAGCGCCACCAGGCGTTCCGGTCCCTCGCGCCGGCTGACGTCGACAGAGGTGAACGCGACCTCGCCCCCGCTCTCCCGCAGCTCTTCGGCCAGGATCTCGAGGCGCTGCTCGCGGCGTGCGCCGAGCACGAGCTTCGCCCCGCCCTCCGCCAGCAGGCGCGCGGTGGCGGCGCCGATCCCGCTGCTCGCTCCGGTGATCGCCACGACCTTGCCCTTGATTCCGGACATGCCGAATCTCCGTTCCAGACGCTCTAGACTGCTAAGCGGACATGTGTCCATTACGGATTCCACGTTAGCGGACACGTGTCCGTATAGGCAATCGACGGCGAGGCCCAGGGAACGGAGAGAGCGGATGACGCAGCCGCAGGACGGAGAAGGGGGAGGAGGAACGGCCGGGCCCCGGCGGCGCGCCACGCGGTCGGACGCGCAGGACAACCGCGCGCGCATCATCGACACCGCGCGCACGGTGTTCACCGACGCCCCCGACGCGACCCTCCAGTCGATCGCGAAGGCGGCCGGCATCGGGCAGGGCACCATGTACCGGCACTTCCAGAACCGCGAGGCGCTGCTCGTCGCCGTCTACCGCGAGGACGTCGAGGCCCTCGTCGATGCCGCGCCGGCCCTGCTCACGGAGCACGATCCGCTGGACGCGCTCCGGCTCTGGTTCGACCGGCTGGCCGCGTACGGCAGGATCAAGCACGGCGCGTCCCTGGCCGTCGAGGCCGCTACCCGGGCCGATCTGGGGAGCGAGTACTACGCGCCGGTCATCGACGCGCTGGACCGGCTGCTGACCGCATGCAAGGAGGCGGGCCGGGTGCGCCCCGATGCGGACGCGGACGAAGTCCTGCTGCTCGTCTCGTTCCTGTGGAAGGCGGACGGACCCGACTGGCAGGAACGCGGCGAACGCATGCTCGCCATCGTCATCGACGGTCTGCGGGCCGGCCGTCCCGACCCACCGTCACCGTGAACCGGGCCTCCCGGGTGCGCTCCGACGACGGCCCCGTCCCGATCGCGAACTCCCCCGGTTCCACGGCCCATTCACGGGCGTGCGTGAACGAGGCCAGGGTTCCCGCACCGATGAGGAAGGCGACCTCGGTGCTCTCGCCGGGCGCGAGGGTGATCCGGGCGAAGCCCCGCAGTTCGCGCACACGGGGCCACGACGTCCCGCCGAGCACCCGGCGCACGTAGAGCTGGACGGTCTCCCGCACCGGCCGGGCCCCCGTGTTGGAGACGCGCACGGTGCAGCTCAGAGGTGTCGCCCCGCCGAACCGGTCCGCCGCCACGGACCGGGAGGAGAGCCGGGGCACGCCGTACTCCACCGTCGTGAGGGACAGCCCGTGGCCGAACGGGTGCCGTGCCGTGGCCGGCTGGTCGACGTAACCCCGGTAGCCGTGGTCCTTGCCGTTGTAGAACACCGGCAGCTGGGCCGCCGAGCGGGGGACGGAGACGGGCAGCCGCCCCTGGGGCTCGGCCGACCCGAACAGGACGTCCGCGACCGCCCTTCCACCCCACGGGCCCGGATACCAGGCGCTGAGCACCGCCCCGGCCGTGCCGGAGAGGTCGGGCAGGGCGTGCGGGCGGCCCTGGACCACCACCACGACCACCGGGGTCCCGGTCGCGGCGACCGCGTCGAGCAGCGCCGACTGTCCCTCGGGCAGACCGATTTCGGCGAGGTCGACGCCCTCGCCACAGGTCATCTCCACCGGATTGCCGGAGGCCACGACGGCCGCCCCGTTGGCGTCGAAGCGGGTGTCCGACTCACGGGCGCTCGACCCGCCGAGGACCAGCACCGCCACATCGGAGTCGGCGGCGAGCGCCACCGCCTCCGGCAGGCCCGACAGATCACCGCCCACCAGGCCGCACCCCCGGGCGTACGTGACGCCGGTGCCCTCGGGCGCCGCCGCCCGGATTCCGGCGAGCACGCTGCTGCCCGTGCCCGGCCGCTGGGGCGCGGTGTAGTCGCCGATCTGCTGCGGCACGGAGTCGGCGTTCGGCCCGATGACCGCGACGGTCCCGGCCGGGCGGCCGGCGAGCGGCAGGGTCGCGCCGTCGTGCGCGAGGAGGGTGACGGACTCGCGGGCGATGCGCTCGCTCAGCCGCTCCAGGCGCCCCGGAGCCGGGGGTCGCGCGACGGTGTACGGCTGCTCGAAGAGGCCGAGGCGGAACTTCAGCGCCAGCACCCTTCCCACCGCCGCGTCGAGCGTGTCCTCCCCGACCAGCCCGCTCCCGACAGCCTCGGCCAGCCGTGGGAAGCACGCGTCCCACAGGCTCAGGTCGGTCCCGGCCCGGAGCGCCATCGCACCGGCCGCCACCGGATCGCCCGCCATCCGCACCAACCGGTCGACCGCGAGCCCGTCGGCCATCACGAGACCCTCGAACCCCCACCGCTCCCGGAGGATCTCCGTCAGCAGGTGGCTGCTCCCCGCGCACGGGAGGCCGTCGAACTCGTTGTACGCGGCCATCAGGCCCGCAGCTCCCGCCCGTACACCCGCCCGTGCCGCCACGAGGTGGATCTCGTGCAGTTCCCTTGTGCCCAGCTCGGTGGCCGCGCTGTTGCGCCCGCCGACCGTGGCGCCCTGCCCCGCGAAGTGCTTGAGCACGACGGCCGCACGGTCCGGCCCGATGCGCGGCCCGGGCGGTCCCTGCACCCCGCGCACCAGCGCCTCGGTGAAGCGCGCCGCCAGATACGGGTCCTCGCCGAAGCACTCCTCCGCGCGGCCCCAGCGCGGATCCCGCGCCAGGTCGAGCGCGGAGACCAGCGCGACATGGCCGCCACGGGCCCGGAGCTCGGCGGCGGCGAGAGCCGCCGCCTCCTCGTACAGCTCCGGATTCCAGGTGGCGCCGACCGCGAGGTTCACCGGCAGCAGGGTCCCGTCCAGGGCCTGCAGCCCGTGCGGCATCTCCTCGACCAGCAGGACCGGGATGCCGAGCCGGGTGTTCTCGACGACGTGCCGCTGCACGGCGTCGGAGACCCGCGCCCCGTCCTCGGCGCCGATGCCCGTCTCCGCCGTCACCCCGGACCACGGGTCGGCGCGCTGCAGTCCGTACAGCGCGCCCATCCCGTCGTACGACGCCACCTCCGCCCGGAACGCGTCCGTCAGGCGATGGCCCGACGGGGTGCGCTCGTACGCGTCCCATCCGTACATCCGCTGGTTGACCTGGCCCACCTTGTCGGTGAGCGTCATCCGCGCCAGCAGATCGCGGACCCGGTCGGCGACGGGCAGCATGGGGTCGCGGAACAGCGGCTCGGACATGGGCGGATCACCTCAGGAGGTCAGGAAGGGCGGTCGGTCAGCGCAGTTCGAGGACGCGCACCCCGTACGGGGCCAGGGTCACGTCCCGCACCGGGCCGCCGCCGGCCGGCTCGCGCAGCTCCCCGTCCACCGACGGGGACACGGTCAGCTCCTCACCGGACTGGCTCACCAGCCACACGAAGCGCGTGCCGTCCTCGCGGACCAGCGTGTCGGCGCTGACGTAGGGGGTGTCCACCGTCACCGGCCGCGTCGCACCGGCGAGTTCGGCGAGCGCCGCGTACAGCCGGTGGGTCTGCTCCGGGTTGGCGCGGGCCGTCCGGGCGGCCATGTGCTCCAGCGGGTACGTGGCCAGGACGGTGCGCCCCGCACCCGTCCCGTACCGCAGCAGCGCCGGGCGGCCGTGCGCGTCGGTGGCCACGACCCGGGCCCCGTCCGGGACGACCGGCAGATAGGCGCGGCTGTCCTCGTTGCCCGCGACCGGGAAGGTCAGCACCTCCCCGGCGGCTATCGAGCCGAAGTCCTCGGCGAACGTCATCTCCAGGACGTCGTCCTCGATCGGCTCGGCGACGCCGTAGGAGAGCTGGAGTTCCACCCCGAACAGCCCGTCGAGGTCGTGGAACCAGGGGCCCCGGGTCGTCGGGTACTCGCCCGAGCAGAAGGACAGGTAGACCGTGGCCCCCTCCTTCGCCCTGCGCTCCAGCGCGCGGCGGGTGCGGGTCGTCAGCTGGCGGGTCGACGGCAGCAGGTACAGCGAGGCGTCGTCCGGCAGCCCGTCCGCCTCCCGGGCGAAGCCCACCGGCAGATCCGCCCCGCGCGCCGCCACGTACCCCTGGTGCAGCGAGGTGAAGATCAGCGGGCGGTCGGCCGGCCGGCTGTACGGGTAGCCGCGCTCCAGGAAGGCGGGGACGACGAGGGCGGCGTCGGCGTCGGTGCGACGGCAGCGCGGAAAGTCGACCTGCTCCAGGACCTTCGCGAAGGCCGCCAGTTCGCGCAGCGGCTCCTTCGGGCGTCCGGCGCTGTCGGTGATCCCGAAGTGCATCTCGAAGGGGTGGTGGTCGTACGGGGACTGCTCCCACAGGTCGTCGTAGTCCGTGTTGTTCCACGCCATCCAGCCGGTCGCCCCGCCCAGCAGCGAGTTGTGCAGGGTCTGCCGGTAGAAGATCCCGGCGTTGGCGGCCGAGACCGTGTCCGTCGACAGCCCGAACTCCTCCAGGACGACCGGCTGCCCCGTGACGGAGGCGAGCTCGCACTCGAAGGCGGCCCGGTAGTGCTGGCGCGGCCGGTCCGTGTCGGAGCGGTAGACATGCGGGCCGACGAAGTCGACGTACTCGGCGGTCTCCCGCAGCGAGAAGCCGTTGTCGCGGCCCGTCACCTCGATGCCCCAGGCACCGTCGCCGAGCGACACCGGCTGGGTGCCGCCCGCCGCGCGCACGGCGTCGCACATGAACTGGGCCCAGGCGGTGACGACATCACTGGAGGGCGGGTCGACCTGGTAGATCCGGCCGTAGCCGGGCATCTCGTTGGTGATCAGCCAGCCCGTGACCGCCGGGTGGTCCTTGAAGCGGCGGGTCATCTGCGACACGAACCACGCCTGGCGGCCGACCAGCCACACGTCCTCGTACAGATCCCGGTCACCGCGCCAGGCCGGGTCCCAGTTCTCGCCGGACATGTGGCCGACGATGAAGGTGGGTACGGTGCCCATCCCCGCCTCGTCGTGCGCGTCCAGGAAGTCGCGGAAGCGGTCGCAGAGTTCCTCGTCGATCCGCCCCGGCTCCGGGTGGAAGTCCGGCCAGTAGAAGAACGAGCGGGTCATGTTCAGACCGTGCTCCCGGAGCACCGCCAGCTCCTCCCGCACCGTCTTCGGCGAGTAGTTCCGCCACATCAGCGGACCGCCGGTGCGGGACCAGAAGTTGGCGCCGAGCCACGGGAGGACGGCGGAGTCGTGGGTGAGCTGGGCGCTGTGGCGTCGCATGGGGTGTCGGGGTCCTCTTCGATGTGCGGGTGGTGCCGGGTGGTGCGGCGGTTCAGGTCGGGGGTGTCAGCGGGCCGGTCGACTCCCGTACGACCAGACGGGGTCTGCCGTCGAGCACCGGCGTCGGGACGTCCTCCCCGCACCCGGCGAGCAGGGTGCGGGCCGCGGCGGCGCCGACGCGCTGCACCTGCTGGTCGACGGTGGTGAGCCGGGGGTGGACCCAGCGGCCGAGCGAGAGGTTGTCGTAGCCCACCACCGACAGGTCGCCGGGGACGTGGAGCCCGGCGCGCTGCGCCGTACCGATCCCGCAGACGGCCATGGAGTCGTTGGGGAACACGAGCGCCGTCGGACGGTCGGGCAGCGCGAGCAGCTCCTCGGTGACCTCGACGGCGGCCTGCTCGGTGAAGTCGCTGTGCCGTACGGCGACGGGGCCCAGCCCCGACTCCGCAAACGCCTCCTCGAACGCGCTCAGGCGCAGCCGGGTGTGAAGCAGTTCGGACGGGCCCGCGACGTAGGCGACGCGCCGGTGGCCGAGCTCCAGCAGATGGGCGACCGCCTCCTTCACGCCCGCGCCCTGGTGCCCGAGCCCCACCCGGGGTACGGGCGATCCGGCGTCGGGGGCGCCCAGCAGCACGGCGGGCAGCCCGAGGCCCCGCAGCAGCTCCGGGCGCGGGTCGTCGGCGCGGGCGTCCGTCAGCACGGCGCCGTCTATCCGGCCCTCGGCGACGAGACGCTCGTACAGCGCGCTCTCCTGGGCCATGTCGGCGACCAGGTGGAGGAGCAGACCGTAGCCGCGCGGGGCGAGCTCGCCCTCCAGACCGGTGATCAGCTCACTGAAGTGCGGGTCGGAGCCGAGCACATCGGTGGGCCGCCGGACGACGAGGGCGATCGTCCGCGTACGGGCCCGGCGCAGCGCGGTCGCGGAGGCGCTGGGGGACCAGCCCAGCTCGTTCGCCGCGTCCAGGATCCGGCGGCGGGTGGCCTCCGAGATCCGGCCGGTGCCGTTGACGGCCTGGGAGACCGCGGCGGTCGAGACCCCCGCGGCGGCGGCCACGGCCTTGATGGTGGGGCGTGCGGCGCTACGCACTTCCTGAGGCTGGTTCACATCTTCACCGCTCCGCTGACGAGGGCCTGCTGCATCCGCTTCTGGAGCACGGTGTAGACCACCCAGACCGGGACCAGGGTCAGCACCGTGCCCGCCGTAAGAATGCCGTAGTCCGTGCCCGTCAGGGACTTGAGCGTGGGCAGGGCGACCTGCACGGTCCGCAGGTCGGGGTCGGGGCCGATGATGACGAGCGAGTAGAGGTACTCGTTCCAGAAGGTCAGGAAGTTCAGCAGCAGGATCGTCGCGATCCCCGGCATGCACATCGGTGTGTAGACGTGCCGCAGGACGGCGAAGGTCGACGCGCCGTCCATGCGCGCCGCCTCCTCCATCTCGCGGGGGATGGTCCGCATGAACTGCACCAGGATGACGACGGAGAGCGGCATCGCCGTGGCCGGCAGGAACAGCACCATGAAGGCGCGGGTGTGGAACAGCCCGGTGGCCGCCGCCAGCAGGAACGTCGGGAAGAGCGCGGCGAACGTGGGGACCAGGAAGCCGAGGGAGAACACCCGCTCGACCAGGGCCCCGAGCCGTCCTTCCGTACGGGCGATGGCGAAGGCCGCCGGTATCGCGAGGGCCAGGGTGAGGACCAGCGCGAGGGCCGTCACGAGCATCGAGTTGAGGATCGCCGGCCCGAGACGCGCCGAGGTGAACGACTCGGTGAAGTTGGCGGTGGAGAGCGAGGTGGGGAGGGAGAACGGGCTCCCGAAGATCTGGTCGTTGGTCTTGAACGCCGAGACCAGCAGGTAGTAGAGGGGGACGACCAGCAGCACCATGTACAGCCAGGCGAAGATGTGCGCCGGCAGCCAGGACCTTCCGAACTTCATGGGACCTGCTCCGATCAGTAGTTCTGGCGGAAGACACGGCGGATGGTCAGCAGCCCGGCCAGACCGACCAGGAAGAGGACCACGCCGACCGTCTGGCTGTAGCCGAGGTCGGCCGCGATGAACGCCTTCTGGTAGACGAGGAAGGACAGCGTCGTCGAGGACGATCCCGGGCCGCCCTGGGTCAGCAGCAGCACGTTCTGCGCGGAGCCGAAGAGTGTCCAGAGGAACTGCAGCATCGTCACGACGCCGACGAAGTCCCGGATGACGGGGAAGTGGATGCGCCACATGGCGCGCCAGTGCCCCGCGCCGTCGAGCTGGGCCGCCTCGCCGATCTCGTCCGGCACGCTGCCGAGACGGGCGGCGAACAGGACGGCGGTGAACCCGATGCCGCTCCACACGTCGAGGACGATGAGGGAGGCGAGCGCGGTGGAGGGCGAGGCGAGCCAGGCGTCGGTCATCGAGCCGAGTCCCACCTTGTCCAGCGCGCCGTTGAGGAGCCCGTCCGGGGAGAGGACCGCGTAGAACACCATGGCCTTGGCCGGGGTGGAGATCAGCCCGGGGATGAAGAGCAGATACCGCAGGACACGGTGGCCCGGCGGCTTCTGCGCGACGTAGTAGCCGAGCATGTACGCGCCGGCGATCATCAGGGGCAGGGCCACGGCGAGCTGGACGGCGGTGTTGCTCACCGCGTCCCAGAAGACCGGGTCGTCCAGGACGGCACGGACGTTGGCGGCGCCGGCGAAGGAGACCGGCTGGAGCATGCCGGGCCAGTGCAGCGCGGCGATCACGAAGATGGCGACCAGCGGGCCGACCATGAAGATCAGGTACCAGGCCAGCGCGGGCAGGGCGAGGACGGTCCCGCCCTGCGTGCGGCGCTTCGTGGTGGTGGCGGAGGGTGCGGGACCGGCCGGGGCGCGGACCGAGGCGCCGCCCGGG
Source organism: Streptomyces sp. SM10 (assembly GCF_002910915.1). Lineage (GTDB taxonomy): Bacteria > Actinomycetota > Actinomycetes > Streptomycetales > Streptomycetaceae > Streptomyces. The sequence continues at coordinate 77,820 of NZ_NEUF01000063.1, forward strand.
GCGGACGAGAGCATCGTCATGGGAGGACTCGCAGAGGCTCGGGCGCGCGGATCAGGCCGTGCGGTAGGCGGATTCCAGGGCGGAGCGCACGGCGGCGGCGCTCGTCCCCCGGGTGAAGGCGGTGCTGGTCGCGGTGATCAGCGGCTGGGTCGCGGTCGGGGGGACGTAGAGGTCGGGCAGGAGGACCTGACCGACGTCACCGCCGAGCCGCTGGGCGTCCGCCACCAGGGGGAAGTCCTTGCTGACCGTGTCGGTCACGAGCGCCATGTCACGGCCGCTCTCGGTGATGAAGCGGGACACCACGTCGGGGCGGTACATGAAACGGAGGAACTTCTCGACGGAGGACAGCTTCTTGACGCCGTTGGGGCTGATCCAGAAGCCGATGAGGGTGTACGAGCGCAGGATCGTCGGCTTCTCGTGGGCTGCGCCCGGCGCGAGCGGCCAGCCGCCGAGCTCCGTGTGCCCGGCCGCCTTCGCGGGGACCTTGGCCAGGGCGGAGGACATCGCGGACTGGATGGCCGCCGCCTCCGTGTTGTACTGCGTGGTCATCGTGTCGGAGGTCAGCCCCTGCGCCTTGTCGGCGAAGACACCGGCGTCGCGGAGGTCCACGAAGTAGTCGATGCCCTCGCGGGCGCCCCGGCTGCCGCTGAAGTCGCCGGTCGTGTAGACCTTCCGGGCCTCCTCGCGGGTGAGGAAGGTCTGGATGATCTGGGCCAGCAGCTTCTGCCCCGTCCAGTCGTTGCCGCCGACGGTGACGGGCGCGATGCCCTTGGCCCGCAGCTTCCGCGCGGCGCCGATGAGCTGGTCCCCGGTGGTGGGTATCCCCTCGACTCCCGCCCGTTCCAGCAGGTGGGTGTTGAAGGCGACGGGCCAGTTGGTGGCGAAGTACGGGAAGGCGCGGAGCCTGCCCTTGCCGTCGGTCCACTCGGTGAGGGCCGCGGGCAGGACGCGCTCGCGGAGGCCCCAGTCGTCGAGGTAGCCCTTCACATCGACGGTGGCGCCGACGTCGGTCCAGGCCAGCGTCTTGTCGTACAGGTTGACCATGACCACGTCCGGCTCCTTACGGGCCAGTCGGGAGGTCTCGTACACCTGGGGGAGGTCGTCGCCGTTGACGAGGTTCTTGACCCGGAGCCCCGGGTTCTCCTTCTCGAACGCCTTCACGGCGGCGGTGTACGTGAGGGAACCCGGCGCGGTGGTGCCGAGTTGGGTGTGGACGACGAGGGTGCCGGGGTCGGAATCGGCCGAGGCGAGCGTGGAACAGCCGGACATTGCGGGCAGCGCGGTAGCGGCGGCGAGGCCGGAACCAGCGGCAAGGAAACCGCGCCGACTCAGGGGTGAGCGCACAGCGGGATGTCTCCAACCAGGACGTTGAACCGGGGTGGTTAATCGATGTACCAGCGGGTTGCGAGAAACCTAGGTGCGAGGGAGGGAATGGTCAACCCCGGGTTGCGCATGCTGGAAAGAGCGACATTTCGGGTGGGTGAGGCGGCGGTGATCCTGGGTGAGGCGGCGGTGATCCTGGTTCGGGTATTGCCCTGAAGATCGCTTTACCGGAGGCTGAGGCATGCAGAATCTGCCGACCTTCGTCCTCGTCCACGGTGCCTTCGCGAATTCGTTCTCCTTCGCACCGCTGCAAGCCGAACTGGCCCTGCTGGGCCACCGCTCGGTGGCGGTCGACCTTCCCGGGCACGGGTTCGAGGCGACTTTCCCCTCGGCCTACCAGACCCCTCAGGACCTGGACGCCCTTTCCGTCGAACCGGGGGGCATCAAGGGAGTCACGCTCACGGACAACGTCGCCCGCGTGATCGAAGCCCTCGAGCGGGCCAAGCGGAACGGCCCCACCGTCCTCGTCGCCCACAGCAGGGGCGGCATCACCATCACCGCCGTCGCCAACGCCCGGCCCGAGCTGGTCGACCGGATCGTCTACGTCTCCGCCTGGTGCCCCGTCGATCTGGACGTGGCCGACTACTACGCCGAGCCGGAGATGGCGGACGTCGACCCGGGCGCCTTGGCGCCCGCGCTCGTCGGCAACCCGGCCGAACTGGGCCTCCTGCGGGTCAATTTCCGCACCGCCGACCCGGTGGCGCTCGCCGCGTTCAGGCAGGCGTTCGCCGCCGACCTCACCGATGACGAGTTCCGAACCTTCCTGAACACCTTCCAGCCCGACGAGAACCTCGACGCCGGTACGTCAGCCGACCGGGCACAGGCCGCGACCTGGGGCCGGATTCCCAGGACCTATGTGCGGCTGGCCTCCGATGCCAGCGTTCCGCCCGCCGTGCAGGACCGCATGATCCGCGAAGCCGACGCGCTCACACCGGACAATCCCTTCGACGTCCGGACACTCGAGGGGAGTCACCTGCGCTGGCTCGTGCACCCGAAGCCCGCCGCCGAGCTGCTGGCGGGCCTCGCGGCGCGCTGACACCCGTCCAGGGGCCTCGCCGGGGCAGACTGGCTGCCGGTGAGCCTGGGCCGTCGCCTCCGGGCTCGTCCAGCTCGTCGCGGGTGCCGTTCGCCGGGCGCTGGGCGGCCAGTGGCCGATGATCATCAGCGGCGCCATCTCCGTACTCGCCGGCACGTCGTTGATCACACAGGCCGGCAGCGGCGATCCCACGCTGGTGAACCTCGCGGGCTACGCCTTCCCCGGAGGCGCGTTCTTCCTCGTCTCGGCACTCCGGCTGAATCCCGCCCGCGACCGGGCGTGACGGGGCGTGCGTCGTGCGTCGTGCGTCGTGCGGAGATCGGCCGGTGCCGGGGCGGTGTGGTCACGCCCCGGCAGGCCCCGCCGGGATCAGGTCGTCGACGGCTTCCCGGCCGAAGGCCTCTCGCGGAGGGCGTCGACGACCCCGCGCTCCAGGACCGCCGACTTGCTGAGCAGGGTGCCCTTCCTGCCCATGGTGGTGTCCCGGACGAGGTAGGTGCGCTCGCCCAGGTACTCCAGGGTGGTCGGGTCGAAGATCCAGGCGGTGCGCCAGCCCGCCCGGGTGTCGTCGCGGGCCACGCCGATCCCGTGCCGGCCGGCCGCGTCCACCGCGTCGGAGTCCACGGTCACGCCGGGGATCCTCGCCGCCGCCTTGTAGAGAGCGGCCGCGGTCTTCGGTGGCATCACCGTCTCCCGCAGCAGCTCGCCCATGGTGTCGAAGGCGTCCTGGGCCTGGTTCCGGTCCTCGGCCGGGGTGTCGCGTGCGTCCTGGTCCCGGGTGATCTCGGTGGTGAGCCGCCGGAGCAGCACGTCGGGGTCGGTGGGCAGTGAGGCCAGCCACGTGTACGTCGGCCGGTCGAGGCCCGCCGGGTAGCCGACGGGGGTCTCGCCGTCCGGTACCCCGACGGTGATCGGGACGTACGAGCCCTCCTCGTGGATCAGGCCGACATCGATCACCGGCCCCGCCTTCTGCGCCATCCAGACCTCACGCTCGTGGGGCTTGCCCAGCTTCGCCGGACCACCGAATTCGCCCTCGTTCCCGGCCTGCAGCGTCCTGACGTACACGAACTGGTCGCCGGTGACCGTCTGTTCGTCGCTCTTCCCGGCGACCGACGCGATCCGGTCGAGCAGTACGGCCGCGCCGCCCGGGGCCGGTGCGTGGGAGCCGGTGCCCGCGGCGGACGGCGACGGGGGGCTGTCCTGGCCGGTCACGGCGAGCGTGGTCAGCAGCACCCCGCCCAGGGCCAGTCCGGCGGCGGGCAGCAGGACGGCAGGGCTCAGGAGACGGGGGCGTGGGGTGGCGTGGTCGCCGCCCTGGTCGATCAGACGCATCAGGGTGTCCTTGTGGTGGAGATGGCGGCCCGGGGGCAGGTCCCGTTCGGCCGGGGCCGGCAACAGCCGGTCCAGTTCCTCGCGTTCGGCCTGCTCGGGGCCGGAGGTACGGTCGTTCATCGGGCTTCCTCCTGGATGGGCAGGGCCACGAACGGGGCCCTGCTCCCTACCTCTCCGCGGCCGGGGCGGGGTTCCGGGTCTGAGGGGACCGCTGCTCCGGATCGTGCCTCCCGCGCGGACCCGCCCGGCGCCCGGTCGAGCTCCGCGTCGGTGAGCCGGCGCAGCCGGGCACGGGCGCGGGACAGCCGCGACCGCACGGTGCCCACCGGGATGCCGAGGGCCTCGGCGGTCTCGGCGTAGTCAAGCCCGGACCAGACGCAGAGGACCAGCACCTCACGTTCCTGGCGGCGGAGCCCGCCCAGTGCCCGCTGGACCGCGGCGAGCCGCCGTGCGTCGTCGACGCGCCCTGCCGTGGCGTCCGCGATGTCCGCCACCGGTTCCGGGGCGGGGCGGCGGGCCAGGAAGGCCAGGCGCCGGCCGACGCCGCGGTTCGCGTTCCGCGCCTTGTTCGTGGCGATCCCGAGCAGCCACGGCCGCAGCGAATCGCCCTCCGGTTCGACGGCGTGACGGGTGCGCCAGGCCGCCAGGAAGGTCTCGGACAACACCTCCTCGGCCGTCGACCAGTTGCCCGTCAGCCGGTAGGCGTGGTTGTACACCGCCCGCGCGTACTCCTCGTAGAGCGCGGCGAACACCTCGCGGTCGCCCGCCCTGATCCGTGCCCGCATGCGCTCCCGATCTCCCTGTTCGTCACACCTCACACCACCTACCTCTCCGGCGGGGCAGAGCGGTTCCGGTGACCCGCGCCACATCACGTGACCGCCACCGGTGCCGGACGGCCCGCCCCGCCGACGACCGGTGGTGGAGCGGCCTTCCTGGGGCTCGGCCGAGCGGCGTTCGCCGGCTGGCCCTGCTCTGCGTCCTTGCCGCTACGGGCATCGACCTGTTCGCGACGGACGGGGAGACCCAGCGGGAGCTGCCGATGGTGCTCGGTCAGCGGGCTCTGGGGCCTCGCCCCCATGACCGCCGTCCGGGTCCTGGGCGCCCTGCTGCGATACGGCCGCCTGCGCGCCGGCATTCGGGTCGACCTGCGCTCACTCGTCCGGCGCCTTACCTGGCCCCGCACCGTCCTGGGCCAGGCGGCGTGAGTCATGCTCTGTGCGCTGTTGCTCACCCAGATCCCCTGGACCCAACGCACGGTTCCGCTCGTGTTGTTCTGGGCCGGCATCGTGCCGACGGTGGCGACGATGTGGTTCGACCGGAAGAAGACCGGCTGAGCCGGACCGCACGTCGAGGCGCCATCCGGTGGTGGGATCCAGGTGGGGCGGCGTGCTGCCGGCCGGGTCGCCGGTGAGCGTGCGGGAGCCGGTCGCGGCCCGGGAGCGGGTCGATCCCTTGTGCGACGGACCGGGCGGGGCCTTCGCCGAGCACCCGGCCACCCGGCAACGGACGGCACTGAGGGCTCTCCGCCTCAGGCTCACAGGGGAGGGCTGAGCTGCTGGGTGCTCAGGAGTCGAGTACGGCGGCGACGCCTTCGATCTCCACGAGCTGGTCGGCGTATCCGAGCACGGTGACGCCGAGCAACGTGCTCGGGACGTCGTGCTCGCCGAAGGCATTCCGGACCACCTCCCAGGCGGTCACCAGGTCCTCCTGCCGGGTGGAGGCCACCAGTACACGTGTGCTGATGACATCCTCCAGGCCGGCGCCCGCCGCTGCGAGCGCGGTCTTCATGTTCTCGAGGGCCTGCGCCGCCTGGCCGGCGTAGTCACCGACGGCAGCCGTGGACCCGTCCTCGTTCAGCGGGCACGCCCCGGCGAGGAAGATCAGCCGTGCGTCGGCGGGTGCGGTGGCGGCGTAGGCGTACTCGGCCACGTCGGACAGGGCGGTGGAGCGGATGAGGGTGACGGCGCGGGGCATGACATCCAAATTCTGGCGTGCAGCTGGGACTTCGTATGTCTAGCAGACTCCTACCGGGGCGTCCTCCCCATTTCTCCGCACGGACGGTGCACACCTCACAGGACGATCCGGTGCATCGCTTAGCGTGGTCTCATGAGTTCTTCCCTGAGTGTCTACCTGCTCGACGTGGCCGCTACGCACGCCCTGATCGGCTCCCGCGACGACGACTTCCTGACGGCGGTACGCGGTGGATTCGGGGACGACCTGGTTCGCGACGACGACTACCACCGTCACGAGATGGAGAAGGGCGCCCCCACGGCGGACGAGGCACTGCGCGCGGTCATCTACGGCGGACCCTTCAGCGAGGACCGAAACCACGCCTTCCAGTACGGCTACGCCTACAGGCGGCTGTGCGAGCTCAGCGGTTCGTTCCTGCCCAACGACTGCTTCACTCCGCACAAGGGCGACTGGCTGTCGGTCGTCGATCAGGGCATGCAGGCTCTGGGTGTCACCGCTGTGTCCGTGGACGTGTTCAGCCACGGCGCTCCGCCCCCTCCCCTGCCCTATGCCTACACGCCGGGCTGCGGGGAGTGGACGCCCGATGCGATCACCGAGGCGCTGCGGCAGTTCGAGTCCGCCAAGCGCGCAGTGGACGGGTCGGGACAGGCCCCGACACTGGAACCCGAGGTCGTGGAGGCCGTTATGCAGTGCCTCGACTGGATGCGACATGCGCAAGCGCGACCGGGATACGGCGTCATCGGCTTCCGCTCCTGAAGTCGGGGAGGGGCGCCGAGGCGGTCCCTCCGCAGACGTTCACGCGTGGTCCGGGTTCAACCGTCTGATCGGCCCATCAGCCTGGTGAAGCGCCGTATTCCCCTTCGAGTGGGCGCGAGCGGGGTGTCCTCGGGGGCGACCTGGACCTGAGCCGCAGGCAGGGCTGCTACTGGGGCGGGGGGCGGGGTTTCCGCGTACGGGCTGCCCCGTTCGATCCGGCTCCGCACGGTCTGGGCCATGGCGTGGTGGGACGGTTCCCGCAGCAAGCCCTCCGCGGACAGCCTCTCCCACATGTGCAGCAGTTCCCGTCCCCTGGTCGCCACCTGAGCTTCGTCACGGAGCCGCTGCCACGCCGCGGTGGCACGGGCCACCTCGGGCGCCGCCCGGTGCAGATCGCTGCCGCAGCGGATGCGCGCGACGGTCAGCGCGAGGCCGGTGGAGGTCGTGTAGTCGCCGCGGCGATAGGCGATGTACGCCTCGATCGCCCTGGCCTCCAGCGACAGTTCGTCCTCCGCGCCGCGGCGCAGCGTCAGATGCTCCCGCAGTGCGCCGGCGAGGACGAACGCGGCGTGCAGTTCCTCACGCTGCGCGTGCTGGATGATCCGCTCGACACGGGCGAGCGGAGGAAACGCCTTCTCCTCGGCGGTGGTTCGCTCACGCCCGGGCGGCAGGTCCTCTTCCTCGGCGATGGTCCGGCTGGAGCCGTCGGGAAAGACTCGAAGCCGCGCCACCTGCCGTACGCTGCGGTCGATGACGGTCGCCGCCACCGGAGTCCCCAGGGCGCGGGCGAACATGGCCACGGCGTCGAGTATCGCCTCGTTGGGCGGGCGGGTGCCGCCCATCGCCAGCAGGTGGCCGTTGACGACCGTCGACCCGTCCTCCGCCACGTAGGCGTCGAGACGAATGAGTGGTTGTGCGCTGAGCGCGGGGAGGTTCCCCTTGTCACGGGGCGTCAGTGAGTGAGGCATCCGCTCAGACTCCGGGCCGGACCACACCGAGGACGGCCATGGACCAGGCCGGTGCAGTCGCTTGTCCGGGCCACGGAACGTGGACCATATGGTTCGCCTCCGAGGAACGTGCCCACGTGCGTGGCGTCATTCTAATAGATGATCAGGTCGCCGGTCCGTGCGGATGCCAGGCCGGTCCGGTCGGCATCGCACGGCACGTGTCCGACCGGTCGTCCCAGCCGCAGGACGAACCTTCAGGGGGGTGACCGCAACCGGAAGGTCGCTGGAGCATGAGCGGCGGCCTGGTGGCGCACTCGGACGGGCAAGGGCGCGCCGGTCGGTGACCGAGGTGGTCGGTGGCAGCGCCGCGGTGAAGTCGCCGACCGGGCGCGGGGCCGGATCGGGTGGGAGTCGTCACCCGGAATTCGTGTCGACGGCCTTCGAACATCGTTACGCTGCACCGCAGTTGCCGAGGTTCACGGAGGCGCGCTGTGGGGGAGCCGACATTCGGAGTCCTGGGGCCGCTCCAGGTGAAGGCGCACGGTGTCCCGGTGCGGATCGGCGGGGCCAAGCCCCGGGCCGTACTGGCCACCCTGCTCCTCCAGCCGAACGGCTTCGTCTCGCTGGACCTGCTGACGGAGGTCCTCTGGCCGGGTGGCGCCCCCCGGTCGGCCGTCGCCAACGTGCGTACCTACGTGCGGACGTTACGGAGACTGCTGCCGCCCGCGGCGGTGGACGGGCTGCGTACCGAGCCCTCCGGATACTCCCTGGACGTCGCGCCCGGCGAGGTGGACATGCCGCTCTTCGAGCAGCGGCTCGCGGCGGCCCGTGCCGACCGCGACCGCGGCGAGGACGCCGCCGCGCTGCGGGGCTACGAGACGGCCCTCGGGCTGTGGCGTGGCGGGGTGCTCCAGGACGTCCCCTCCAGCGTGGTGTGGGACCCGGCCATCACGCGCATGGACGGGCTGCGGTCCGTCGCGGCCGACGAGTGCCTGGAGCTGCGGCTCCGGCTCGGGGACTACGCCCACCTGGTCTCTGGGCTGCGGTCGCGGCTGACGGAGAGCCCTCTGCGGGAGGACCTGTGGCGGATGCTCGTGCACGCGTTGCACGACGCGGGCCGCGGCGCCGAGGCGCGGTCCGCGTACGCCGAGGCGGAGCGGGTGATCGCCGCCGAGCTCGGGATCGAGCCGAGCGCGTCCCTGCGGGCCATCGGCGCCGAGGTCAACGGCTACGCCGGCCGGCGCCGTTCGGTGGTGCCCGTCCCCGTCAGCCAACTGCCGATGGACATCCCCGACTTCACCGGGCGCGCCGTCGAGGTCGCCGACCTGGAGGCGCTGTTGTCCACCGCCGGACGGCAGCCCGTGGTCGCGGCGGTGTCGGGACCGCCCGGTGCCGGGAAGTCCACGCTGGCCGTGCATGTCGCCCACCGGGTGCGTGGCGCCTTTCCCGACGGCCAGCTCTTCGTCGACCTGGCCGGGACGAGCGAGTGCCCCCGTGAGCCGGCGGACGTCCTGGCGGAGATGCTGCGCGGCCTCGGGGTCATCGACAGCGCGATCCCCGCAGAGCAGGGCGAACGCGCCGCGATGTTCCGTTCCCGCCTGGCGCAGCGGCGCTTCCTCGTCGTGCTCGACGACGCCCTGGGCAGCGCCCAGGTGAGCCCCCTTCTCCCGGGCACCGGCGGCTCGGCGGTGCTGGTCAGCTCGCGGCGCCGGATGCCCGGACTGCCGGCGCACGCCTGCCCGCTCGGGCTGATGCGGCACGACGACGCCCGCGCCCTGTTCGGGGCCATCGTCGGGGCGGAACGGTTGCGCCGGGAGGGGGCCGACGCCGACCGCGTCCTGGCCGAGTGCGGATCGCTGCCGCTGGCGGTACGGATCGCGGCCGCACGGCTGGTGAACCGGCCGGGGTGGAGTGTCGGCACGCTGGCCGACTCGCTGCGCGACGAGCGCGGGCGCCTGGGCGCGGTGCGCTCCGGTGAACTGGAGGTGCGCGCCAGCGCCGAACTCAGCTACCGCCACCTGCCCGAACCCGCCGCCCACGCCTTCCGCACGTTCGGCGACCTGCCCGACGACGCCGTCCCGGGCTGGCTCGTGGCCGTCGCGACGGGAGGTGAGGGCGAGGCGGCCGGTGGCCTGGAGACGCTGCTCGACGAACACCTGGTCGAGGTCGTGGGCAGGGACGATCTCGGCCTGAACCGCTACCGCATGCACGACCTGCTGCGTTCCTACGCCCGGGAACTGGCCCTGACGGAGAACCAGGAGACCCGCCTGCGACGCCGCCTCCGGGTCATCGACGCTCTCACCGCCCTCGCCCGGTCCGCCAACGCCGCCATGCCCACCCGCTTCCTCGGTGTGCTGGGCGCACCCGACGAGCGGGGCCTGCCGGACGGACCGGCGCGCGGTGTCGCCCCCACGGTGCGCGCCCGGCCCGTGGACTGGTTCGAGAGCGAGCACCGCAACCTCGTCGCCGCCGTCGACGCCGCCGTCCGGCTGGGGCGCACCGACCGGGCGGCCGACCTCGCGATCGAACTGGCCGGCTTCTTCGACATGCGCGGCTACTACGGGGACTGGCTGCGGACCCACCGGCTCGTGCTCGACGCCATGCCGCGGCACGACGACGTCCGGGCTGCGGCCCTGCTGAGGAACCTCGGCCAGCTCCATCTCTACCAGGACCGGTACGCGGACGCGCTCACGTCCTTCGACCGGGCCCGTGTGCTCTTCGCCGGGCTGGGGCACCCGACGGGGGAGGCGGTGGCCGCGGTGGGCTCCGGCTCGGTGCACCGGGTCGTCGGTGACCTCGACACCGCGCTCAGGACGTTCACCGACGCGCTCGGGGACTTCGCGGCGGCGGGCGACCGGCACGGCGAGGCGGTGGCACGCAACGCGATCGCCTCGGTCTGGCTGGAGCGCAAGGACCCGGAGACCGCGGCCGGCTGGCTGCGCGGAGCCCTGGAGCTGTCCCGCGCCGTCGGGGACCGGCACCGCGAGGCGCAGGTGCGCCGCAGGGTCGCCGTCCTGCACGAGCTGCGGGGCGAACCCCGGGCGGCACGCGGCGAACTGGAGTGTGCGCTCGGCATCTTCGACGAACTGGCCGACCTGCACTGCGCGGCCTACGTGCAGCAGAGCATCGCGGAACTCTGCCTGCGCCAGGGCGAATCCGGTGAGGCCTCGGCGCTGCTGATCGGGGCGCTCGCCGTGCAGCAGCAGCTCGGGGACCGCCGCGCCGAGGCCCGGGTGGCCTGCCTGCTGGGCGAGTTGCACGACGCCACCGGCCGCAAGCAGACCGCGCGGCACTACTTCCGCCGCTCCCTGGCGACCTGGCACCGGCTGGACGTACCCGACGAGGCGGGTCTCGTGGACGCCAAACTCCGCTCGATGCGCTGAGCCCGGAGCAGGACGGCGCGGTGCGGCCCGGAGCGGCGCGGCGCGGGAGGCGGGAAGACGGGGGCGGGTGCGACCGCCGTCGCACCCGCCCCCGGGACCTGGGGGAGCGTCAGCATCTGTTGTTGCTCTTCTGGGTGCGCTTGAGGTAGTCGTTCCACGTCACACCCTGGACGACGGCCACGACGACGGACCCGTTCAGCTTCTGCTCGTAGTGGAGGTGGGGGGAGAGGTCGTAGAGGGCGGACGTGGCGCCGACCTCGCCGATCTTCTGGCCCACGTTCACATGGTCGCCCGCCTGGACCGAACGCGTCTTCAGATGGGCGTACCGCGTCTGCCAGCCGCCTCCGTGACCGATGACTATCGTGTTCCCGTACCCGGCGCCCGTCGAGTAGTACGAGTCCAGGACCGTGCCGCCCGCGCTGGCGAAGACCCGGCGGCCCAGGTCGTCCGGGCTGCCGTTGGCGTCGTAGTGGTTCCAGTCGATGGAGTGCGCGGGACTGTGCCCCGACCAGTTGCTGCCGGTCCACGTCTGGTTGCACTCGAAGGGCATCTTGAAGGCGGGCCGGGCGGCCACGGCGGCCTCCGAGGCGTCCACGATCGGCGCGGCGACAGCGACCGGACCGGTGACCATGACGGCCGCGACCGCGCCGAGGGTGGTCAGGGTGCGGCGAAGATTCCTGTGCATGGTTCTCCCCTTGTCGTCGGGTGACACGGGGATTCAAGGAGGCGGGCATACACGGCGGATACATTCCGCCCGTCGCGGCAGGGGGGGAGCGGGGCAGCCTTCAGTGGGAGGAGCGCGGGCAGTCTTCAGCGGGACGAGCGCAGCGCGAACCACAGCTCCGTCCGTACGTCCATGTCGTCCAGGTCGACGTCCAGCAGCGCCGCGCAGCGGGCGATGCGCTGGCGGACCGTGTTGCGGTGGACCTTCAGCGCCACCGCCGTACGGTCCCAGCTGCCGTGGAGGCTCAGCCAGCAGCGCAGGGTCTCCGGCAGGGGGTCGGCGAGGGGGGCCAGGAGCGCGCGGGCGTGCGCCTCGGCCTCCTCGCGGGGGAGGAGGCCGGCGAATCCGGCGCCGGGGCGGTGCGTGCTCAGCGGGCTTCGGGTGGCCTCCGCGTGGCCCAGGGCGCGGGACGCCTGCGCGTCGGCGCCGGGCAGCGAGGCGACAGGGCCCGGCTCCGAGACGCCGAGGGTCCAGCCGGGCTGCGGGGGGATCTCGTGGTGGCCGGGGAGCAGCACCCGCACGGTCCTGCGGTCCGTGTCGGACAGTGCGGAGCCCAGGGCCGCCCCGAGGGCGCCGGCGTTCAGCGGGTCGGCCGGGGTGCCGTCGGTGCGGCGGGCGTGGACCACGGTCCAGGAGTCGCCGTCGTCCAGCAGCGGGGCCACGTCCTGCGGGGACGCGCCGAGCAGCAGGCGGACGAGCGCCGCCGAGCGTCCCGCGGCGTCGGCGCCCTGGTGCGGCGCGGTGAGCAGGGAGAGCAGGACGACGGCGATCCCGGCCACGGTGTGGTCCCCCGCGTCGCGCCGGGGCGTCGCCAGGGCGAGGGCGAGGCCCTGCCCGCCGGCGAGTGCGTAGGCGAAGAGGTGGGTGCCGCCCCTGGTGTCGGTCGCCGCCGAGGGACTCGGCGT
>NZ_NEUF01000064.1 GCF_002910915.1 Streptomyces sp. SM10
CCCTCAGCAGATCCCGTGCGCCGGACGCCCCGGGCGCCACCTGGGGAGAGCCCACCCGCCCGGGGCGCGGTCGTACGTACGGCCCCGGGTTCCGGCCGCAGGGGCCCATGCCCACCCGTCATCCGGGCGGCGGGACACTCCCGTCCCGTCGCCCGGATGACGCGGCGGTGGTCAGACGGCGACCTTCTCGTCATCGAGCGACGCCCGGATCTGCTCACGCATCTCCGGGCTGTCCGTGTGCTCGTGGACCGAGACCGCGTGTTCGGCGGCGGCCCGGACGACTTCGTCCTCCTCGCCGGAAATGGTGAGCGAGCAGTTCGAGACGCTCGGATACTTACGGCAGTCGGCGATCTTCCGTGTCATGACGGCCTCCTCGGCGTACGAGTGCAGGCACTTCAAGGGTAGATCCGAACGGCCGCGGGGACAGGCCGGGAAGGCTCCCGGTCAGCTCTCCTGGACCGGCTGGTGCGCCGCCTGCCGGGCCGCCAGGGAGCCGTTGAACCGGGTCAGCAGGGCGCAGAACGTGTCACGCTCCTCCTCGCTCCAGCCGTCGGTCACCTGGGACATCAGCTCGCGCCGCGAGGCACGGACCTCCTCCAGGCGGGCCTGGCCGCGCGGCGACAGCTGCAGCACGACGGCGCGCCCGTCCTCCGGGTGCGAGGTGCGCTTCACCAGACCGGTGTCGACGAGCGGGGCGACCTGCCGGGTCACGGTCGAGGAGTCGATCCCCATGCCCGCGGCCAGCGCCTTGACGCCCATGGGGCCTTCCACGTCGAGCCGGTTGAGCAGCAGATAGGCCGCCCGGTCCATCGAGTTGCGGACCTGGCCGACACCGCCGAGGCGTGTCTGCTCGGCACGGCGGGCGAAGACGGCCACCTGGTGCTGGAGAGCGTCGAGCAGGTGGTCCGTTCCCGGATGTCCGGGGGTCGCGCCCCCGGAAGGAGACGCAGCAGTCGTCATGTCCTGAGGGGGCATGGCCGGGGGCTCTCTTCGTGCGGTGTCGGATGGGTGGGGGACAGAGTACGCGGCCCCGGGGCAACGTGTACCAGCGCTGCACAAACCCGTGGACACCACCGCAGGCCGCCATGAGATGCGACGGCCCCGACCGCTCCGAGCTGCAAGACTTGCGGTCATGACCTTCCGTACGTCAGGCCCCTTTCCGCCGCTGATCCTCGACGACGTCCGAGGCGCGCAGAAGATGCTCTCCGGGGTCGCTCGGACGACCGGGATGGAGGGCAGCCGCCACCTCAGCTCCCTCGTCGGCGCCCCGGTCCACCTCAAGTGCGAGAACCTCCAGCGCACCGGTTCCTTCAAGCTGCGCGGCGCCTACGTGCGGATCGCCGGCCTCACCCCCGTCGAGCGGGCGTCCGGCGTGGTGGCCGCGAGCGCCGGAAACCATGCGCAGGGTGTAGCACTCGCCTCCTCGCTGCTCGGCGTACGCTCCACGGTCTTCATGCCCGTCGGCGCGCCCCTGCCGAAGGTCGCGGCGACCCGCGACTACGGCGCGGAGGTCCGGCTGCACGGCCACGTCGTCGACGAGACGCTCGCCGCCGCCCAGGAGTACGCCGAGGAGACCGGGGCCGTCTTCATCCACCCCTTCGACCACCCGGACATCATCGCGGGCCAGGGCACCGTGGGGCTGGAGATCCTCGAGCAGTGCCCGGAGGTCCGCACGATCCTCGTCGGCATCGGCGGGGGCGGCCTCGCCGCGGGGATCGCCGTCGCCGTCAAGGCGCTGCGCCCCGACGTCCGGATCGTCGGCGTCCAGGCGGCGGGCGCCGCCGCCTTCCCGCCCTCGCTGTCCGCCGGCTACCCGGTGGCGCTCGACGCCGTGCAGACCATGGCCGACGGCATCAAGGTGGGACGCCCCGGAGACCTCACGTTCCCGCTGGTCCAGGAGCTGGTGGACGAGGTCCGCACGGTCTCCGAGGACGAGCTGTCCAGCGCCCTGCTGCTCTGCCTGGAGCGGGCGAAGATGGTCGTCGAACCCGCTGGGGCGAGCCCGGTCGCGGCACTGCTCAGCGATCCGAAGGCGTTCCGGGGGCCCGTCGTCGCCGTGCTGTCGGGCGGCAACGTCGACCCCCTGCTGATGCAGCGCATCCTGACGCACGGCATGGTCGCGGCGGGCCGCTACCTGAGCCTGCGGCTCCGGCTCACCGACCGTCCGGGGGCGCTGGCCGCGCTCCTCGCCACCCTGACCGTCGCCGACGCCAACGTGCTCGACATCCAGCACGTACGGACCGACCCCCGGCTCGGGCTCACCGAGGCGGAGGTGGAGCTCCATCTGGAGACCAAGGGCCCCGAGCACTGCGAGGAGGTCGCCTCCGCCCTGCGGGCCGCGGGCTATCTGGTGAGGATCTGAGGGCGGGAGCCCCCGGAAAAACCTGTTGTGGGCCGCGCGGCGCCGTCCTACTGTGCATCGCCGAACATTCCGGTGTTCCCGGTTCGCAACGGCCGGGGACTCTACGATCCGCTCAGGAATTCACGCGAAGCAACTGGGGGAATCCCGTATGCCAGGCGCCATTTACGCCGAAGGCCTGGTGAAGACCTTCGGCGATGTACGAGCACTGGACGGCGTCGACCTCGACGTACCCGAAGGCACCGTCCTCGGGCTGCTGGGGCCCAACGGTGCCGGCAAGACCACCGCGGTACGCGTCCTGACCACCCTCCTCCAGCCGGACAGCGGGCGGGCCGTCGTGGCGGGCGTCGACGTACTGAAGAACCCCGACGCGGTCCGCCGTTCGATCGGCCTCTCCGGCCAGTTCGCGGCCGTCGACGAATACCTCACGGGCCGAGAGAACCTCCAGATGGTCGGGCAGCTCTACCAGATGAGCGGACGCGACGCGAAGAAGCGGGCCGGGGAGCTCCTGGAGAAGTTCAACCTCGCCGACGCCGCCGACCGCACCGCGAAGACGTACTCCGGAGGCATGCGCCGGCGCCTCGACCTGGCGGCGGCGCTCGTCGTCTCGCCACCGGTGATGTTCATGGACGAGCCCACCACCGGGCTGGACCCGCGGAACCGGCAGCAGCTGTGGGAGGTCATCGAGGAACTCGTCGCGGGCGGTACGACGCTGCTGCTGACCACGCAGTATCTGGAGGAGGCCGACCACCTCGCCCATGACATCTGCGTCATCGACCACGGCAGGGTCATCGCCCGTGGTACGTCCGACGAGCTCAAGGCCCGTACGGGCGGTGAGCGCGTCGAGGTCGTGGTGCACCAGTCCGACCAGATCGGGCCCGCCCGCTCGGTGCTCGCCACGTACGGCAAGGGCGAGATCTCCGTCGCCGAGCACACCCGCAAGCTGACCGTCCCGGTCACCGGCGGGGCGAAACTGCTCGCGGAGGTGATCCGGGACCTCGACACCCACGGCGTGGAGATCGACGACATCGGCCTGCGCCGCCCCACCCTCGACGACGTCTTCATCTCGCTCACCGGCCACGCGGCCGAGCTGGAGAGGAACGGCGAGAACGCTTCGACCGAGGCCGCAGAGGGCCGGAAGGAGGACGGGCAGTGAGTGCCGTCACGGACACACCGAAACCGACACCGTTCAAGTCCCGAGGGGCGATCGGCCGGTCGGTGGCCGACTCCCTGGTCCTCGCCCGCCGGAACCTGATCCGGATGAGCCGGATCCCGGAGATGGTCCTCTTCGGGCTCATCCAGCCGGTCATGTTCGTCGTGCTGTTCAGCTACGTCTTCGGCGGGTCACTCGTCGTCGGCGGCTCGACCAGCGCCGCCGGCTACCGCGAGTTCCTCATGGCGGGCATCTTCGCGCAGACGGTCACCTTCGCCACGGCCGGCGCGGGTGCCGGAATCGCGGACGACATGCACAAAGGGCTCATCGACCGGTTCCGTTCGCTGCCCATGGCACGCGGTGCGGTGCTCACCGGACGTACGCTCGCCGACCTCGTCCAGACCACGCTCACCGTCATCGTGCTCACGATCGTCGCGCTGCTCGTCGGCTGGCGCGTCCACGAGGGCATCCCGAAGGCTCTGGGGGCCTTCGCCCTGCTGCTGCTCCTCGGCTACGCGTTCTCCTGGATCGGCGCACTGATCGGCCTGTCCGTACGAACCCCGGAAGCGGCCACCTCGGGCGGTCTCATCTGGCTGTTCCCGGTCACGTTCATCTCGAACGCCTTCGTGCCCACCGAGAACATGGCGGGCTGGCTCCAGCCCATCGCCGAGTGGAACCCGTTCAGTGCGACCGTCCAGGCGTGCCGCGAGCTGTTCGGGAACCCCGGCGTCTCCCCGTCGGACGCCTGGCCGATGCAGCATCCCGTAGGGGCCTCGGTCATCTGGTCGGTGGTGATCATCGCCGTCTTCCGCACGCTGGCGGTCCGCAAGTACCGCCAGGCGGCCGCCTGACGGCGGCTCACGCCGCGCCGTGTGCCTTCCCGAGTCCCCGACAGGCGTGTCCCGTAAGGGACTCGGGCCGGGCTGCCCCGGGTGTTTCGCACGGTCGATCCTGTGGTGAAGTCGACCGGCCGGAACCGGACATCACCTCACGCCCGGATGTACTGGTCGGCCCAGGCGCTGATGATGTGGGCGGCTCGCTGCGCCTGTCCTCGTGCGGTCAGGAAATGGTCTGCTTCCTCGAGCGCGACGAAGCTTCGCGGGTGCCGTGCCTCGCGGAAGATCTCTCCGGCGTTGGCGATGTCGACGGTGGAGTCGGTGGGCGAGTGCATGACGAGGAGCGGCAGGTTCAACTCGCTGATCAGATCGCGCAGGTGAGCCCGGCGGACGTCCTCGACGAAGGCGCGCTTGAGGACCAGGGTCCGCCCGCCGACGAACCACTCGTGCGCCCCGTCGCTGAGGACGCGGTCCATGACCGCGTCGTACTGGCGCTCGACGTGGCTGGGGTCGACGGGCGCCCCGATGGTGGCGAGCGCGCGGAGGCCGGTTGCCTCGGCCGCTGCGGCGAGGACCGCCGCGCCTCCCCACGAGTGCCCCACCAGCAGTTCCACCGGAGTGCCCCGCTCCGCCATCAGGGCCATCGCGCGGAGCGTGTCCTGGACCTTGATGGTGAAGGAACCGTCCCCCCAGTCGCCGTCGGAGTCGGCGATCCCGAGGTTGTCGTAGCGCAGCATCCCGATCCCCTCGCGCGCCAGCTGCTTGCTGACGCGCGAGGCGGCGGGTGAGTCCTTGCCGAGGGTGAATCCGTGCACGAAGAGTCCCCAGCCCCGGATCTCGCCCTCGGGATGGTCGATCACTCCGGCCAGTTCAGGGCCGACAGTGCTTTGGAATCTCACTTTTTCGGACATTTGTGCTCGCCTAGGGTCTTTCGTTCGGATCAGGCAGGGTGATACCGACGGGTCAGACGACCGGCTTCTGCTCGGAGGCCGGGTCCGTGGTGAGCAGCGCGGTGAGCTCCTCGGCGAGATGCGGGCCGAGCTCACCCCAGCCGTTCTTGTAGCCGTAGACGCTGAGCAGGGTGCGGGCGTCGTAGTCGCCGTTCATTATCTCCACGTCGGTGGCTGTGATGAGTGCCGGGTGGGCGACGCCGACGGCCGCCGAGATCTTCATCAGCTCCCTGCGCAGGGTGCGCAGATAGGCAGCCGCCCGGGCGGCCTTCGAGGCCGGGTCGATGCCGCGGGCCAGCCTGGGGTTCTGGGTGGCGATGCCGGTGGGGCACTTGTCGGTGTGGCACTTCTGCGCCTGGATGCAGCCGATCGACAGCATCGCCTCACGTGCCACGTTGATCATGTCGGCACCCAGGGCGAAGGCGACCGCGGCATTCTC
This sequence comes from Streptomyces sp. SM10, assembly GCF_002910915.1. Classification (GTDB taxonomy): domain Bacteria; phylum Actinomycetota; class Actinomycetes; order Streptomycetales; family Streptomycetaceae; genus Streptomyces. The sequence goes on from NZ_NEUF01000064.1 coordinate 5,738, forward strand.
GGGCAGGCCGAGCTTGCCGGAGGCGATGAAGGTCAGGTCGTCGGTCAGCCCCAGCTCGGCGAAGGTGCCGTAGACCCGGGAGAAACCCATCCGGAACGGCAGGGACACCGAGTCGGCGAAGGTCAGCGGCGCCGCCCCGGTGCCGCCCTCGCCGCCGTCGACGGTCACGAAGTCGACACCACGGTCACCACGCGCCATAAGCTGGGCGAGCTCCTGCCAGAAGTCCATCTCGCCGACCGCGCTCTTGACCCCGACCGGCAGACCGGTCTCGGTGGCGATCAGTTCGACGAGGTCGAGCATCGAGTCGACGTCGCTGAACGCGGTGTGCCGCGAGGGCGAGGCGCAGTCCTGGCCGAGCGGGATACCGCGGATCCCGGCGATCTCCGGGGTCACCTTCGAGCCCGGCAGCATCCCGCCCAGCCCTGGCTTGGCGCCCTGGGAGAGTTTGATCTCTATCGCCTTGACCGGGGCGTCGGCGACGACATCCTTGAGCTTGTCGATGCTGAAGGTGCCGTCCTCGTTGCGGCAGCCGAAGTACGCCGTACCGATCTGCAGGACGAGGTCGCCGCCGTTGCGGTGGTACGGCGAGAGGCCGCCCTCTCCGGTGTTCTGCAGCGTGCCCGCCAGCGCCGCCCCCTTGTTGAGCGCCGTGACCGCCGCACCGGAGAGCGATCCGAAGCTCATCGCCGAGATGTTCACCACGCTCGCCGGCCGGAACGCCCGGGCGCGCCCACGCGGCCCGCCCAGCACCTTGGCCGAAGGCAGCGGGGCCTGCGGGTCGTGCACGTCGGGCAGCGCACCGGCGAACGTGCGCTGCTTCAGGTACGCGTGCCCCTGCATGTGCTCGACGTCGTTGTCGGTTCCGAACCCGAAGTAGTTGTTCTCCTCCTTCGCCGACGCGTAGATCCACGTGCGCTGGTCGCGGCTGAACGGGCGCTCCTCGTCGTTGGAGGTCACGATGTACTGCCGCAGTTCCGGCCCGATCGTCTCCAGCAGGTAGCGGGCGTGCCCGATCACCGGGAAGTTCCGGAGCAGTGCGTGCTTCTTCTGGACGAGGTCGCGGGCCGCCACCAGCGCTACTGCTGTCGCGGTGGCCGCTGCGATGCTCCGGGCGCGCATGAACGTTCCTCTCCTCGATGCTCGGCTCTCTGTCGCCGCGCGTTGGACGTGGTGTCAGGCGTTGGGCGGCGGGCACGACCAAGCGGGCGTCAGCGTCCGTCGTAGAACACGGTTTCTCATACTAGGAGCCCGCTCGGACCGGCCTGTGACCAGGCTTGCCAACGGGGGCTTGCCGGTTCACGGCGTCGGTGTGTGCGGGCCGGCGCAGGCCTCCGCCTCCACCAGGTAGCGCGCCACCGGGCCCAGGGTCAGCATCCCGCTCGCGGCGCCGGCGTCTTCCGCACGGGCGTCGCGCAGGGCGGCCGCCGCCCGTGCGGCGGTCCCGCGCTCGCCGAGGCGGGCGGCTGCGTGGGCGGTCAGGCACCACAGCGCCTCCTGCATGTGGTCACGCGGGGGGTCGGGCACCGCGGCGAGGGCCGCACGGGCCTCCTCGGCCCGGCCCTGGGCGAGCAGCACGAGAGGGCGCGCCCAGGGTCCGTAAGGGCCCCAGTCGAGGTGCGGGTCGGTGGGCGCGGGCCGGTCGTGCAGCAGGCGCAGCCCCAGGATGGCGAGCGGGAGGAGACCGCGGTGCAGCCCCGGCATTCCGGCCGTCCGGAGGGCGTCCTCCGCAGCGCGGTAGTGCGCCGCGGCCTCGGCGGCGGTCGGTCCACCGGGTTCGGCACTGCGGGCGGCCGTGGCCCGGGCGCGGAACCACCTGGTGAGGACGGGGACGAGGGGCGCCTCGGTCGTGGCGGCGAGCTGTTCGGCCGCGTCGGCGTGCGAGAGCGCGGCGTCGAGGTCGCCGAGGGCCGAGGCGGACTGCAGGCGTACGAGCCGGCCGAGCACGGCGAAGTCCGGCAGCGCGTGGCGGGTGGCCAGGCCGAGGATCTCGGCGCCGGTCCTGTCCCGTACGAGGGCGAGACCGGGGTTGGAGAAGGACTGCAGGAACACTCCGTTGAGGGCGAACGCCAGCAGGGCGGGATCGGCCTGCTCCCGTGCCAGCGTCTCGGCCCGCCGCGCCGCCTGATGGGCGCGCTCCAGCGCGGCCCGGGACAGATCCGCGCTGCGGCTCTCGACGGCGACCGTGGCCAGGAGGCGGGCGACCAGGTCGGCGGGGCCGTCGGGGCCGAGCGCGGCGAGCGTCCGCTCGGCAGCCGCGACGACGGCGCGGGACTGCTCGGGGTCGTCGGCCCGGCTCCAGATGGCGGGCACGTCGTAGGCGCCGATGATCCGGGCCGTCAGGGTGAGGTCCCCGGTCCGTTCCGCCGCCCGGACGGCGGCGAGACGGTCGCGCCGGGAGTGGACGAGGGCCTCGCCGCCCGCCAGCGCGAGGGTGCGGGCCAGATCCACGGTGGTGCGCGGGCCGAGCCGGACCCCGTGGCCGGTCCACGGGGCAGGCGCGGCTCCCAGGGGCTCGTACCCGTTGAGGATGTCCGCCTCCAGCCGCCGGAGGCCGGCGCCGGGGTCGAGCCCCAGCTGACCGACGAGCATGGCGCGGGCGCGACGGAGGGTGGCGAGCGCGTCGGCCTGGCGGCCCGCCCGGTGGAGCGCCCGGGCGAGCAGTCCCCAGGCCGGCTCGCGCCACGGATGTTCGGCGACATGGGCGCCCAGTCCGGCGACGAGAGCGGCCCCCTCCCCGGAGTCGAGGAGGATGTGGGCACGCAGTTCCACCCCCTCGAGCCTCAGCTCCTCCAGCCGGGTCCGTTCGCGCTGTGCCCATACGGAGCCCGTCACGTCGGCGTAGGCGGGGCCTCGCCAGGCCGCGAGTGCCGTGCCGAGGTCGGTCACCGCGTCGGGGTTGTGCCGGGCGCGGGCCAGGGTGTCCTCGAACCGGTGGACGTCCACGTCCTCGCGCGGCAGGCGCAGCGCGTAGCCGGGGCCCTCGGTGACGAGGACGCGCGGGGGATCGCGGGGCGGCCGGTCGGGTTCGACGGCGCGGCGCAGCGCGGCGACGAACGTACGCAGAGCGCCCACGGCGCGGGCCGGCGGGTCGGTCCACAGGTCGTCGACCAAGGTGTCGGTGGTGACCATCCGTCCCTCGGCGGCCACGAGCCGGGCGAGCACCTCACGATGGCGGGGCCCGCCCAGGCCGACCGGGCTCCCGTCGTCGTGGGAGGCCCGCACGGCACCGAGCGCGTCGATTCGCATGCACCCATCCTCCGTGCCGGGGGCGGCCGCGCCCAACCGTACTGATCGGCTGCTGATCGCCGTCGCCCACGCTGGTCCGGTCAGCCCCCGACCCGACAGGACGGTCCCTCATGACGCTCACCCTTCGCGGCTTCGACGACATCCGCCTCCCCGGTGCGGACGGGGTGGAGCTGGCTGCCTCTGTCGGCGGCAGCGGCACCCCGGTCGTGCTGATGCACGGCTTCCCCCAGACCCGCCTGATGTGGCGGCACGTCGCCGAGCGGCTCGCCGAAGAGCACACGGTCATCTGTCCCGACCTGCGGGGCTACGGCGCCAGCGACAAACCGGAGGCCACCGGCCCCGACGTCTACGCCAAGCGCACCATGGCCGCCGACGTCGTCGCCCTGGCGGCGGCGCTCGGCCACGAGCGCTTCGCTCTCGTCGGCCACGACCGGGGCGCGCTGGTCGCCTTCCGGGCGGGGCTGGACCACCCGGAGACCGTCACGCACCTGGGCATCCTCGATGTCGTGCCGACGCCCGACATGTGGAACGTCCTGCACGGCGTCCCGGCGGCGGTCGGCTACCACCTCTTCCTCATGGCGCAGCCGCCCGGACTGCCGGAGACGATGATCGCCAACAGCGCGGACGCGTTCTTCGGCTCGTTCCTCGACGCCTGGGCCGCCGACCCGGTCGCCATGCCGGAGGAGGTGCGTGCCGAGTACCTGCGGGCGAGCGGGGCGGCGGTGACGTCGATCGTCGCCGACTACCGGGCCTCCGCGGGCATCGACGTCGCACACGACCAGGCGGACCTGGACGCCGGGTCGCAGCTGGCCATGCCCGTGACGGTCATCCAGCAGGACTGGGGCGCGCAGCTGGGGTTCGACGCCGCCGGAGTGTGGAAGGCCTGGGCGCCGGACCTGGAGCACCGGCTGACCAGGGCGGGGCACTTCATGGCCGAGGAGGCTCCCGACGAGATCGCGGCGGCGATCCGGGACCTGCTGGCCCGCTGAGCCCGCGAGCCCGGCCTGATCCGGACGTGGGGCCGTGGCCCGCCGGCCCCGGGCACGACGGAGCCCCGGCCGCACTCGCGGCCGGGGCTCCGTACGTGTGTGGGGGGTCAGCCCTGGTACGGCTTGGCCGAGACGATCTTCACCGTGGCCTTCTTGCCGTTCGGGAGCTCGTACTCCGCGTCGTCGCCCACCCGCTTGCCGTTCACGCCCGTGCCGAGCGGGGACTGCGGGGAGTAGGTCTCGATGTCCGTGCTGGCGTACTCGCGGGAGGCGAGCAGGAAGGTCACCGTGTCGTCCGGGTCGCCGTCGAAGGCGATGGTCACGACCATGCCGGGCTCGACCACGCCGTCGTCGGCGGGGGCCTCGCCGACCTTCGCGTGCTCCAGAAGCTGGGTCAGCTGACGGACCCGGAGCTCCATCTTGCCCTGCTCCTCCTTGGCCGCGTGGTATCCGCCGTTCTCGCGGAGGTCACCCTCCTCGCGGGCCGCCGCGATCTTGACGGAGATCTCCGTGCGCGCGGGACCAGACAGGTACTCCAGCTCCGCCTTCAGCTGGTTGTACGCCTCCGGCGTGAGCCAGGTGACGTTATCGCTGGTCTGGGTCACAGGGTGCTCCTCGTCGGTGCTGGGAATACAAAGCAACGCCCTACCCCCAGCATGCGCTGCCACGGGTGGGCGAAACAACGAGCCTAACAATTCCGCGCGAAAAGGGGGAGAAGGTAAACCGTCACACGCGCGTTCGCGCAGGTCGGCGCGGGAGCGCGGGCATCAGGGGCGGCGCGCGCCCCGCACGTCAGCGGTCCGCCGCGCACCCCTTCAGTTCCACCGCGGTCGCCCTGGAGGTGGTGCGCAGGGAGACGACCTCGTCGATCCGCTCGGAGCGCTCGTCGAACCGGAAGTCCGCCCGGCCGACCTCGCCGCCCTCCTCGCTCAGCGCGCGGAGCGTGCAGTGCCCGTCGACGTCCCGGTCCTTGCGGACCTCGAGGTGGGCCTCGGCCCGGTCGTCCGAGACGATCTTCGACTTGATGAGTTCGGCGCTGACGTCCTGGCCGGCCACGTAGTCGTAGCCGAACCAGCCGATCATGGCCAGGAAGGCGACACCCAGTACGGAGCCGACGATCTTCAGCGTGCGGCCCGCGCGCTCGTCCCGCGACCGGCCGTAGCGCCCCTCGGGCAAGGCCTCGCGCACCGCTGCCATGATCGTTCCTCCTGTGCCGGGGATCGAGGAATTTTCCACCCCCCGGTTCAGTCACTATAGAAGCCGACCACTGCGACCGATCACTGAGGACCGAGTCTTGACCGAGCAGCTGAGACTGATGGCCGTACACGCCCACCCCGACGACGAGTCGAGCAAGGGCGCGGCCACCATGGCCAAGTACGTGTCCGAGGGGGTGGACGTCCTGGTCGTCACCTGCACAGGGGGCGAACGGGGATCCATCCTCAACCCGAAGCTCCAGGGGGACGCGTACATCGAGGCGAACATCCACGAGGTGCGCAAGAAGGAGATGGACGAGGCCCGGGAGATCCTCGGCGTCAAGCAGGAGTGGCTGGGCTTCGTCGACTCGGGTCTGCCCGAGGGTGACCCGCTGCCGCCGCTGCCCGAGGGCTGCTTCGCGCTGGAGGACGACGAGACGGCGGCGGGGCGTCTCGTCGCGAAGATCCGGGCGTTCCGGCCGCAGGTGATCACCACCTACGACGAGAACGGCGGGTACCCGCACCCCGACCACATCAAGACCCACACGATCTCCATGATCGCGTTCGAGGGTGCCGGGGACACCGAGAGGTTCCCCGAGGCGGAGTTCGGGCCGGCCTTCCAGCCGCAGAAGCTCTACTACAACCAGGGCTTCAACAAGCCGCGCACGGTCGCCCTGCACGAAGGGCTCCTCGCCCGCGGGCTGGAGTCCCCGTACGGCGACTGGCTGGAGCGCTGGAAGGAGTTCGAGCGCGCCGAACGCACGCTGACCACGCACATCCCGTGCGACGACTTCTTCGAGATCCGCGACAAGGCGCTGATCGCGCACGCCACGCAGATCGATCCGGACGGGGGCTGGTTCCGGGTCCCGATGGACGTCCAGCGGGAGATCTGGCCGACCGAGGAGTACGAGCTGGCCAAGTCCCTGGTCGATACCTCCCTCCCCGAGAGCGACCTCTTCGCGGGCATCCGCGACAATGCCTGATATGTACGCGACCCAGGCACTGACGCAGCTCGTTCCGCTCGCCGCCGACGAGCTCGACAAGAACAAGGTGACCCCCGGCGTTCTCGGCTTCCTCGTCTTCGCGGCGCTCGCCGTCGGGGTGTGGTTCCTGATGAAGTCGATGAACCGCCACATGGGCAAGGTCGACTTCGAGGAGGCACCCGACCCGGCGGCGGTGCCCGCGGGCACCGAGGGGAAGGCCGAGGCCGCCGCCTCGGGCAGCACGAAGAAGGCGACCGCCTCCGGCCAGGGCTGACGCGCCGGGACGGGCTGCCGCAGGGCGGGCCCTTCCCGCCCGGCGCCCGCCTCCGCGGTCGGGGGCGTACGCCGGTCCCGCCGGCCTGCCCGCCTGCGCGGTCAGGGCCGTACGCCGACCGGCACCCCCATCACCTCGCGGGCGTGCCGGGACGGCGTCAGGCCGAGCCGCCAGGCCTGCCACCCGTCGTCCAGGTCGACCCCGCGGTTCAGGACCACCCGGAAGGCCTCCGCGCAGTCCTCCAGCTTCGCGTCCCGCAGCGGATGGGCGGCGTCCAGCAGGTCCGCGAGCTCCTGATGGGCCACCGCGGTGCCCACCTCGCTGCCGCCCGGTGAGGCGTACGGCAGCAGGGTGCACCGCAGGAACGCGGCCCAGTCACCGCCCCGGACGTCGCCGTACGAGGCGAACAGGGTGATCGCCTCGCCGCACAGCTCCAGCGCCTGCGCCGCGCGGTTGTTGCCGCCGTCGACCAGCGCCAGCTCCAGGCAGGTCCACGCCTCGCCGTGGGCCACCCCGATGCGCCGGAAGTCCGCCCGTGCGTCCACCAGGAGCTGACGGGCGAAGCCGGAGTTGCGCAGGTTGCCCGTCTGCGCGGCCCGCTGGTCGCGGGTGACGCGCCCCGAGTGGTGGCGGGCGCACGCCAGCCCGTAGACGTCCCGCATCCGGGAGAACATCGTGCGGGCCCGCTCCAGCTCGCGTACGGCCTGGTCGGTGTCGCCGTCCTCCTCCAGCGCCTGACCCAGGTAGTACCGCGTCCAGGCCTCGCCCCGCGCGTCCTCGTTGCCCCGGTGCCGGGCGAGCGCCCCGCGCAGCTGTTCCACCGCCGGTGCCGTGCTGCCGACGTCTCCGTCCATCAGCCGGGCGCGGGCCAGCTGCGTCAGGGCCCAGGCCTCCCCGCGCTCGTCCCGGGTGCGGCCGTACAGGTCCAGCGCCGTGGACAGCTCCTCCTCGGCCCGGGCGACCTCTCCCATCCGCAGGCAGACCTGGCCGAGCTGGAAGTGCGTCCAGGCCTCGCCGTGCAGCGACTCGCCCTCGCGGTGCAGCGCCAGCGCGGTGTCCAGCAGCGTCAGGGCCTCGGCCAGATGGGCCCGGTCACGCTCGACGGCGGCCAGGGCGTGCAGGGACCAGGCGCGGTCCTCGGCCTGCTCCGGCGATTCCTGGAGGGCGAGTGCCTCCCGCAGTCGCGCCGAGGCCTCACTCAGATTGCCCTGGTGGTGCAGGGTGATACCGAGGGAGCAGAGTGCGAGGGCGGCGCCCGCGTCGTTCTGCGCCTCGCGGTAGAGACCGACGACGGACGACAGCGTCGTGCGGGCCTTGTCGAGCTCACCGAGCTGCCGGGCCGCGATACCCGTACGCCACTGGACCGACCGCTCCAGGAGGCCCTGGTCGACCGCCTGCGTCAGCTCGCTGATCTCGCCGAGCCGGTACAGGTCGCCGCGCAGCAGGCAGTAGTCGCACAGGGCGCCCAGCAGGTGGAGCACCGCACCCTGGTCGACGCCCTCCGTGTGCCGCAACGCCGAGGTGATGAAGCTCGACTCGTCGTCCAGCCAGCGCAGGGCCGCGTCCAGCGAGCCGAAGCCGTGCGAGCCGAACTGCCCGGCGCGGGTGGACATCTTGCCGTCCACCATGCGGATCACCGCGTCGGCGAGCTCCGCGTAGTTCTGGATGAGGCGTTCCTGGGCGGCCGTACGGTCCGCCGCGGGCTCCTCGTCCAGCAGCCGCGCCAGGGCGAAGTCCCGCACGAGGTCGTGCAGCCGGTAGCGCGAGCCCCGCACATGGACCAGGAGCCCGGCCCGGGCCAGCGACTGCAGGAGGCGGCCCGCCTCCTGCTCGTCGGAGGAGAGCAGCGACGCGGCGGCCGCCGCCCCGAGGCTGGCGCGTCCGGCCAGTGCGAGCCGCCGCAGCAGCCGGCGGGCCGCCTCGGACTGGTCGGTGTAGCGCAGCCACAGCGCCCGCTCCACGGGGGCGACCGGACCGTACGCCCCGAGGGCCTCGGCCAGCTCCGACCTGGTGCGCGCGCCGAGCGCGGAGCCCGCGATGCGCAGGGCGAGCGGCAGCCCGCCGCACAGTTCGGTGACGGTGTCGGTCGAGGAGTGGTCGTAGGGGCCCGCCTCCTCGTCCTCGGCGGAGTCGCGCAGCAGCTCCTCGGCGCCCGCGGCGCCCAGGCCGCCGACGGACAGGTGGTGGACCCGGGCCGGGATGTCGCCGGGCAGGTCGAGAGGCTCGCGGGACGTGACCAGGACCAGACTGTCGGAGCGTTCGGGCACGAGCGTGCGGACCTGGGCGGCATCGGTGGCGTCGTCCAGGACGACCGTGACGGGCGTACCCGTCAGGTGCTGGTGGTAGAGCTCGCCCAGCCGCCGCACCTGCTGGTCGGCGGAGGAGCGCTCCCGGAAGAGCAGCTGTTCGCGCGGTGCGCCCAGCCGGTTGAGCAGGTGGAGCAGGGCGTCCCGGGTCGGCAGCGGGGTCTCTCCGGCGACACCGCCGCGCAGGTCGACCACACAGGCCCCGCGGAACTGGTCCTTGAGGGCGTGCGCCGCCCGCACGGCGAGCGTGGTGCGCCCGGAGCCCGGGGCGCCGTGCAGGACGACGACGGTCGGCCTGGTCTCGGTCGCGGCACGGGCCGCCTGCACCCATTGGGCGATCTGGGCCAGTTCGGCGCGGCGCCCCGCGAACGGGCCCTCCAAGGAAGGCAGATGGCCGAAGGACTGGTCGAGCAGCGAGCGGGTGCGGGCGGCCGCGCTGCGGTCGCCGCCGCGCAGCTGCGCCACCACCGACGCGCCCGCCTTCTTCGGCGGGCGGGCCGAGGCCGTCAGCACGCGCTGCTGGTCGAGGAACGGGCGGATGCCCCGGACCTCCAGGGCCGTCAGCCATGCCAGCCGCAGCTGTTCGGGGCCTCCGGGCTGGTTCCGTTCGCCGGCCCTGCGGTGCGCCGCTGGCCAGTGCGAGGCGGTCACCCGGGCCACCGTCGCGGTCGTCCCGGCGACGGCGACGACCGCGCCCGCACCCAGGGCGAGACCCGTCGCCGTGCCGAGCGCGAGGTCCGCGCCGAAGGCCGCCGCGGCCGCGACCCCCGTCACCAGCAGCGGTGTTCCCAGGGCTGCTCTGCTGAAGCGCGCCGACAGCGGTTGCTGACCTGCCCCCGCGGCGTCCAGCGACCGGGTGTAGGCGGCGTACTCCTCGGCCGCGCCCGCGGCCATGGTGTCGAGCGCGCCCCGCGCCCGCGCCAGCAGCGCGCCGGAGTCCGTCCGGCCGCCCCTCCGCCGCACCTCCTCCTCCACGGCGCGTACCAACAGCCTTTCGGCTTCGGCCCGATGACTGTCCCGCATGCGTCCCCCCAGATTCCAGCGACTGCGACCCGGCCGGCCGTCACAGGCATCCAGTGTCCTGCCTGCGGCCCGTCGGCGCGAGGGAGCGATGCGCTCCCCGGCGGCGCTCCGGCCCGCCTGTCCGCCAGGTGCCGGGGCGGGTCATGGCGTCGGTCAGGTGCCGGGGTGCGTCATGGCGTCGATCGCGATGGCGGCCGCCAGGATCGTGGCGTGGTCGGTGGTGTCGGCGACATCGAGCCCGTAGGTGTCGCGCAGCCGGAACCACTTCTTGGAGACCTCGGCGACCTTGATGCCACCGCGTTCGACGGTGTACTCGTGGTCGAGGACGCTGCCACGCACCCTCAGGTCCTCCCCGCTGTTCCGCTTGATCCTCCAGCGGTCCCGGACGGGGCCGACCAGCGCCTGCTTGACCAGGGCGATCCGGTTCCCGGCCGCGTCCTCGATCTCCATCGAGTCCTTGATGCGCACGGGGCGGCTCTGCACGCGGGCCACCCGGTTCCCCTGGCGGTCCTCGATGGACCAGGTCCGGCGCAGCCGCAGCACCTTCCCGTTGACCTTGTACACATGCTCGCCGGAGGCGTCGTCCACCCAGTAGTCGTCCCCGAAGGAGACCGCCTTCTGCCGCATGCGGTAGCGGGTGACGCCTTCGCCGTGGTCGAAGGCGCGGTTGGCCTGGCGGCGAGCCCGTCGGTCGTCGAACATCATGAGCGTCCTCCTCTTCGGACCGACGGGCCGGCGGGCCCGGATCCTCTGATCCGTCGTCGTGTGCGGTGCGGATCCAGTCAACGCGCGCGAGCCGTGTGCGGCGACCGGGGCTCACCTGTTCGGACGCGTCACCTCCGGCCTGCCGCGCCGGAGCGCCGGGGGACATGCAGGCGATATGCTGCTATAGGTGCGAATATCCATCTATGACTTCCGCCGCACACGCCGCGCACCCCTCCGTCACGCAGCAGCAGACGGAGCTCCGGGAGCGCCTCCCGTTCTCCGACACCCAGGACTTCGACGACGCGACGCGCGGGCTGATCGCCCGTCGCGTCCCGGGCGCGGTCACCGCCGAGGACGGCACGGTCGTCTGGGACAACGACACCTACGCCTTCCTCGAGGGCGACGCCCCCGACACCGTGAACCCGAGCCTGTGGCGCCAGTCCCGACTCGTGGCGGAACAGGGTCTGTTCGAGGTGGTCGAGGGCATCTACCAGGTGCGCGGACTCGACCTGTCGAACGTGACGTTCGTCGAGGGCGCCACCGGTGTCCTCGTCATCGACCCGCTGATCTCCACGGAGACCGCCGCCGCGGCGCTGGCGCTCTACCGGGAGCACCGCGGCGAGCGCCCGGTCACCGGCGTCCTCTACACCCACTCGCACGCCGACCACTTCGGCGGCGTCAAGGGCGTCACCACCCAGGAGGACGTCGACGCCGGGCGCGTACCCGTCATCGCACCGGAGGGCTTCACCGAGCACGCGGTGGCCGAGAACGTCTACGCGGGCACCGCTATGGCCCGGCGCGCCGCCTACATGTACGGGGCGGCGCTCGCCCGGGGGCCGCGGGGTTCGGTGGGCGCCGGGCTCGGCCAGACGACCTCGACCGGCACCGTCACCCTGATCCCGCCGACGCTGTTCATCACCGAGACGGGACAGGAGGAGACCGTCGACGGCATCCGCATGGTCTTCCAGATGGCCCCGAACACCGAGGCGCCCGCCGAACTCCTCATCCACTTCCCCGACCTCAGAGCGCTGTGCACCGCCGAGGACGCCACGCACACCATGCACAACCTGCTGACCCTGCGGGGCGCCGTGGTCCGTGACCCGCATGCCTGGTCGCAGGCTCTGACCGAGTCGGTCGACCTGTTCGGCACCTCGACCGACGTGGCGTTCGCCTCGCACCACTGGCCGACCTGGGGTCAGGAACGCGTCGTCGCCTTCCTCGAGATCCAGCGCGACCTGTACGGCTACCTCCACGACCAGTCCCTGCGCCTCATCAACAAGGGCTGGACCGGCAGCGAGATCGCCGAGCACCTGGAACTGCCGCCCGCGCTCGAGAGCGCCTGGAGCACCCACGGCTACTACGGTTCCGTCAGCCACAACCTCAAGGCCGTCTACCAGCGCTACATGGGCTGGTTCGACGGCAACCCCGCTCACCTGTGGCAACACCCCCCGACCGAGGCCGGCAAGCGCTACGTCGAATTCATGGGCGGCGCCGACGCGGTCGTCGGCAAGGCGCGCGGTTCGTACGAGGAGGGCGACTTCCGGTGGGCGGCCGAGGTGCTCAGCCACGTCGTGTTCGCCGAGCCCGGCCACGCGGCGGCGCGTGCGCTGCTCGCCGACGTGCTCGAACAGCTCGGCTACGGCGCGGAGAACGGCACCTGGCGCAACTTCTACCTCTCCGGCGCCGTCGAACTGCGCGACGGCCGGTTCGGCACCCCCACGGTCGCCGCCTCCCCCGACATCGTCGCGAACCTCACCCCGACGATGCTGTTCGACGCGATCGCCATCCAGATCGACGGCCCCAGGGCCTGGGACGAGAAGCTCACCTTCGACGTCCACCTCACCGACGCCGACGAGCGCTACCGTCTGCGTCTGCGCAACGGCGTGCTCAGCTACACCGCCGCACCGCAGCGGACGCCCGCCGACGCCACCCTCACCTGCACGGTCCCGGCGCTCTCCGCACTGGCCGCCACCGGGCTCACCCCGGAGGGCCTCGACCGGGCGGGTGTCCGGGTCGAGGGCGACGCGTCGGCGCTCCAGCGGCTCACCTCCGTCCTCGACCCCGGCGACCAGGACTTCCCCGTCGTCACCCCCTGACGAGCCGGCGGCCCGACGCGCCGGCGCCCCGCAGACGCGAGAAGGGGATGGCTGCCCTGGCGTACCGGTCCACCTTCACGACCCGGGCGCCGGGTTCGCCGCCGCTCCGGGTGGGCGCCCCGGGGGCCGGACTCCGCCCCCCGTGAGTCCGTCCCCGACGCCACCCGTCGGTGCGCGAGGATCGGCGCATGCCCAACCGACTTGCGCAGACCGTGTCCCCGTACCTCCTCCAGCACGCCGACGATCCCGTCGACTGGTGGCCGTGGTCGCCCGACGCGTTCGAGGAAGCCAGAAGGCGGAACGTCCCGGTGCTGCTCAGCGTCGGCTACGCCTCGTGCCACTGAGCCTTTTCCAAGCTGGCGGCGTTGACCACGAGCTGGACGGTCCTGCGTAACGACGAAGCTCCTGGTAGATGGGTTCTCGACCAAGATCACCCGTGTCCGCCAGGAGCTTCGTGTGCTTGTCTACCCGTCGTCGATCGATCTGTCCACCCGCACCCTGCGGTTCCTGACCGGGCAACTGACAGCCAGGCGGAGGGAGATCGGCACGCGGTGGCGGCGGCTTCCCGCAGCGCGACAGGCTCTGCTGGCCCTGGCCCACCTGCGGTGCGGTGACACCTACGCACAGCTCGCGGCCGGTTTCGGCATCGGGATCGCGACCGCCTTCCGCTACATACGCGAGGCCGTCGACACCCTGGCCACCCTCGCCCCGTCCCTGGCCGAGGCGATCAAGGCGATCCGGGCGAAGGCGTTCGTCATCCTCGACGGCACCCTGCTGCCGATCGACCGGATCGCCGCCGACACCCCGTACTACTCCGGGAAACACAAGCGCCACGGCATGAACGTCCAGGTCCTCACCGACCCGTTCG
>NZ_NEUF01000065.1 GCF_002910915.1 Streptomyces sp. SM10
CATGCCGCATCGCCAACACCATCTTGATGATCCCGGCCACGCCCGCCGCCGCCTGCGTGTGACCGATGTTCGACTTGACCGACCCCAGCAGCAGCGGACGGTCATCCGACCGCTCCTGCCCATACGTCGCGAGCAGCGCCTGCGCCTCGATCGGGTCACCCAACCGCGTGCCCGTACCGTGCGCCTCCACCGCGTCCACCTGCGAGGCGTTCAAGCTCGCGCTCGTCAAGGCCTGCCTGATCACCCGCTGCTGCGCGGGGCCGTTCGGCGCGGTCAGACCGTTGGACGCGCCATCCTGGTTCACCGCGCTGCCCCGCACCACGGCCAGCACCTCGTGCCCATGGTGCCGCGCGTCCGACAGCCGCTCCACCAGGAGCATGCCCACACCTTCACCCCAGCCGGTGCCGTCCGCCGCATCGGCGAACGCCTTGCACCGGCCGTCCGGTGCCAGACCGCCCTGCCGGGAGAACTCCACGAAGGCACCTGGCATCGACATGACGGTCACACCACTGGCCAGCGCCATGGTGCACTCGCCCTCCCTCAGCGCCTGCACGGCAAGGTGCAGGGCTACCAGGGACGAGGAACACGCAGTGTCCACCGTCACCGCCGGGCCCTCGAGACCCAGGGTGTACGCAATGCGTCCGGACAGGACACTGGCGGAGCTTCCGGTGGCGCCGTAGCCGACGACGGAGTCGCCAGCGCCGCCCAGGACGTAACCGTAATCCTGGCCGTTGGTTCCTGTGAACACACCGACCCGGTTGCCCTGGAGGGAAGTCGGGTCGATACCTGCTCGCTCGAAGGCCTCCCAGGACGCTTCGAGCAACAGCCGCTGCTGGGGGTCCATCGCCAGCGCCTCACGCGGCGAGATCCCGAAGAAACTGGGGTCGAACTCCGCCGCGTTGTGGAGGAAACCGCCCTCCGAGACGTACGACGTCCCCACGCTCTGGGGGTCAGGGTCGTAGAGCGCGCCCACGTCCCAGTTGCGGTCCTCCGGAAAGCCCGAGATCCCGTCGCCTCCGGACTCGAGCAGGGCCCACAACTCTTCAGGTGAAGCCACCCCGCCGGGGAACCGGCAGCTCATCCCGACGATGACGATCGGGTCCTCGGCATACTCCCTGGTCACCAATGCCGTGGCCCGAGCCTCTGCTGCCTCTCCGAACACCTCTGTGCGGATGTGGCCGGCGAGGACCACCGGAGTCGGATAGTCGAAGATCAGTGTCGACGGCAGGGAAAGACCGGTCGCCGCTGTGAGCCTGTTGCGCAGCTCGACGGCGGTGAGTGAGTCGAAGCCGAGCTGTTGGAAGGCGCGGTCGGAGGGGACGTCTTCTGCGCTGCGGTGTCCCAGGACGACTGCGGCCTCGCGGCGGACGAGTTCGAGCAGTTCCGCATCACGTTCCGGTGCGGCGAGAACTGCCAGGTGCTGCTTGAAGGCGGATTCCTCTGCCGGGGCCTCGGCACGCTCCAGGATCTGCCGCACCTCGGGCAGACCGTCGAGGAGCGGGCTCGGTCGCAGGGCGGTGAAGGCGGGCGCGAAGAGTTCCCAGTCGACGTCGGCGACCGCCACATGCACATCGTCCTCGGTCAACGCCCGGTGCAGCGCGGTGATCGCTGTCGACGGAGCCATCGTGGTCAGGCCGCGCCGCCGCAGTTCGGCTTCGCCGATGTCCTCGATCATGCCGCCCTGTCCCCAGGGGCCCCAGGCGATGGAGGTGGCGGTCAGACCGCGGGCCCGGCGCCGCTCGGCCAAGGCATCGAGATGCGCGTTGGCCGCCGCATAAGCGCCCTGACCACCACTGCCCCAGACCGCGCTGATCGACGAGAACAACACGAACGCATCCAGACCACGGTCACCGAAAACCGCATCAAGGTTGTCCGCACCCGTCACCTTCGCACGCAACACCCCGGAAAACTCATCCGCCGTCATACCCACCAGACCGGTCATCTGACCGACCCCCGCCGCATGGAACACCGCGCGCACCGGACCGCCGACCGACTCGACCTCCTCCACCAGCCCCGCCAGAGCACCCCGATCACTCACATCACACGCAGCGACCACAACCTCGGCACCCAGCCCCTCCAACTCAGAGACCAGCTCCCCCGAAACCGAACCACCACGGCTCACCAACACCACACGGCCGGCACCCTCACCCACCACCCACCGGGCCACATGCCCACCCAAGGCACCCGAACCCCCCGTCACCAACACCGTCCCACCCACAACAACACCCGCACCCCCACCCGACCCCGGGGCACGCACCACACGACGCCCGAACACACCCGAGCCCCGCACCGCTACCTGATCCTCACCACCCCCACCGGCCAACACCCCACACAACCGGCCCAGCACACGCTCGTCCACAACCCCCGCGACATCGACCAGCCCACCCCACACCTGAGGCAACTCCAGCCCCGCCACACGCCCCAGACCCCACACCTGAGCACCCAACGGATCCACCACACCATCAGCACGACCCACCGACACCGCACCACTGGTCACACACCACACACGCACCGGCACACCCACACCGGCCAGAACCTGAACCAACCCCAACGTCCCCGCAGCATCCAACAACGACACCACGCCCGAAACGCCTACCAGACGCTCCCCCAACACCCCACCGTCAACAACACCATCGACCACCAACACACCCGCACCACGAGCCACCAACCCCGACACCACCGGGCCATCAACCACACCCGACCCACACACCACAAGCCAACCACCCGGGAGCGACTCCGACACCACACCCCCAACCGACTTCCACACCACCCGATAACGCCAGGA
>NZ_NEUF01000066.1 GCF_002910915.1 Streptomyces sp. SM10
AGAGTGCGGTACGTGACCTGATGTCCGGTTGGTGCTTGGGGTTGGGTGAGGAGTCCTGGTCGGCGGGGCGGACTGGTACTCAGGTGCGGGGCTGAGCGAACAGGCCGGGTTCGGGTTCGGTGAGAATGCCCCGTGTGACCAGGCGTTTCAGCTTGGACCGGATGCCTTCGGTGTTCTTCGGGAGGATCGGCAGGTCGAGTGCCTCGCACAGGTCGCGGGCCCGCATCGGCTGGCCGGTGTCGGTGAAGGCTGCGAGGATCTGCTGGTAGGCGGGGTGGTCCGGGGCCTCGGGCCGCGGGGAATCGTCGGCGGGCTTGGGTACCGGGATGTTCAGGATGGTCTTGCGGGTGATGCGCAGGTTCTCGGTTTCCGCGTCGAGTTCGCCGAGGCGGGTGGTGAGGTCCTCGATGGACGCGCGGAGCTGCCCGGCCTGCTCGCCGAGTTCGGTCTCCCGGGCCTCGAGGTAGGCAAGGATGGCTCTGATCTGCGGGTTGTCGCTCATGCGGCCCTCCAGGAGGGCAGGGCGGCGCCGGTGAGCCGGCGGGCCATGACCGAGGTCATCGCCCAGAAGACGCGAGAGCGCGAGGTGGCGGGCCGGTGCTCGTAGTCACGGACCAGGCGGCGGGAGAACATCAGGATTCCGTTCGTCTGCTCCACGATCCACCGCTTGGCCTGCGGGACGAAGCCCTTGTCGGCCGGGTTGCGCTCAACGATCTCGACGTCGATGCCGTACTGCTTGCCGTGGTCGACGACGGCCTTCTTGAACCCCTGGTCGACCAGGGCCTTCTTCACGGTGACCATCTGGGCGGCCACGCCGTCCAGCAGCGCGATTCCGGCGGCGTTGTCGTGCGCGGACGCAGGCAGGACGACAGCCTCTACGACGAGACCCAGTACGTCCACGGCCAGGCATCTCTTGCGCCCCGGCACCCGTTTCGCCGCGTCCTTGCCGGTCGTGGCGGCCGGGACGCCGACGGCCACGCGGATGCTCTGGGTGTCCATGACGATGAGGCTCGGGTCGGCTAATCGCCGCTTCCTCTCCCGCAGTTGCCACCGCAGCAGATCATGAATGGTCTGGTCGGTGCCATCGTCGCGCCACTTGTAGAAGTAGTACTTCACCGCGCCGGCGGGCGGCAGGTCGTGGGGCAGCAGGTCCCACTGGCAGCCGCTGCGGTTCTGGTACAGGATCGCGTTCACGATCTCCCGCATCTCGTATCTGCCCCGATGGCCGCTGACCGACGGATGCGCGGCCTTCCACGCTGTGATCACGGGCTCGACCAGGGCCCACTGCTCGTCGGAAGCGTCACTCGAGTACGGCTTGCGCATGCTCATGCCACAACCCAAGCGAACCCCGAACGCCTGACCGGCGATGATGCCCCAACGTCACACCATCGAGCGATCACAAGCCGGACAGAAGATTACGTTCCGCACTCTCAGGCAGCACTTGCGCAGGGCCTTCCGGCATCGTCATGCCCAGCACTCTCACACGCCGCACTGACACCCAGCCCCTGCGGGAGTGATCCAGAGAAACGTCCTAGCTAGTTCAGGACGGGAAGCGAGGTCAGACCGCGTACAAGACGGGCGTGCCGCCACTGAAGCTGGTCGGGCGGTACGGCGAGCCGGAGGCCCGGGAACCGTGTCAGTACCGCGCGCAGCGCGATTTCGGCCTCGGCCTTGGCCAGGGGAGCGCCGACGCAGCGGTGGATACCGTGCCCGAAGGCGAGGTGGCCGGCAGCGTCCCGGTTCGCATCGAGCTGGTCCGGTGACGGGAACCGTTCCGGGTCGCGGTTGGCGGCTCCGAGGGCGACCAGCACCGGTGCGCCTGCCGGGATGTCGGTGCCGCCGAGCGTGATGGCCTCCGTGGTGTACCGGAAGGTGGCCGTGCTGACGGGGGAGTCGAATCGAAGTAGTTCGTCCAGCACCGCAGGGATGTCGTTTGGGTTCTGGCGGAGGCGGTCGAGTTCGGCCGGGTGCTGGAGCAGGGAGAGGGTCGCGTTGCCGAGGAAGTTGGTGGTGGTCTCGTGACCTGCCACGAGTAGGAGCACCGCGAGGGAGACCAGTTCCTCCTCACTGAGCCGGTCGTGGCCGTCGCGAGCCGAGATCAGGCGGTCGAGGAGCGAGTTGCCGGGGTGTCGGCGCTTGGCGGCGATGAGCTCTGTCATGTAGTCGGCCAGGGAGTGCGAGGCCGCGTCGATGACGCCAGGCTGTCCCGCCGCGAACAGTTCGCCGGACCAGCGCCGGATGTTGGGCCGGTCTTCCTCCGGTACTCCGAGCAGTTCGCAGATCACGATGACGGGTAGCGGGACGGCCAAGCCGGTCATGAAGTCGAGGGGCTCACCGACAGGCCACTGGTCCAGCAGGTCGTCGGTGACCCTGGCGATGAACGGGCGCAGTTCCGCGACCGCCCCGGTCGTGAACGCCTTGGTGACCAGCTTGCGCAGCCGGGTGTGCTCGGGCGGGTCGCTCGAGAGCATGTTGTGTGCCACTGCGGGGTGGAGGCGCCGCTTTGATTCCTTGCCCGCGAAGAACGCGGCGGTGTCCTTCGAGAGCCGGGCGTCGGCGAGCGCTTCCCGGGCTTCGGCGTATCCGGTGACCAGGTAGCTGAGGCGCCCGCCGGATCCACCGGCTACGGCTTGTACGGGGCATGCCGAGCGCAAGGCCGCGTAAGTGGGATATGGGTCCTGGAGGAAGCGGGGGTCCTGAGTCGGGTCGGTCATGTCTTCAGGTTCCAATCGTTCATGGCCGGCCGTCGTCGCCGACACGCCCGACGCGGGCGTAGGCGTCGGCCACCAGGAGGAGCCACTGTGTGTCGGCAAGAAGATCCTCGCGGGCGGCGGCGTCTACCGACGGAGGTGCGACTTCGTCCGCGTACCGGCCGGCCTTCGAGTCCGCCAGTGCAGCTCGTACGACAGCCGCCTCCACGGCGGCGGCGCTCTGCTCGGTAGTGGTGCGGAAGTTCGACGCCGCGCTCTCCTGCACCCTGCGCGACCGGTACGGCCGGAGGGCGAGGATGCCGTCGCTGATCTCGATGACGCGCCGCTGCAGCCGGAAGTCGGAGTCGGCGGAGCTGCCTTCGACGTCCTCGGCCGACGACAGGACGATCTGCGGCATCTCGGCTGCCAGGTCCTGCCAAAGGGGGCGGAGCGACTCGAAGGACCGGGTTTCCCAGCGACGACGGCGGGCTTGGTTGATCGGGTAGAGGACAGCAGGCCACGTGAGGCCGAGGCAGATCAGTAGGACGGCGATTGCCGGGGAGGTGACGCTGAAGGCGCACGTCGAGGTCACGAGCGATGAGCATTGCGCGTGCGTTTCGTCGCCCAGTCCCAGACCAAGGCCGACGATGCGCGTCAGCTTGTAGACGACGTAGACGAGAGCGAACACGCAGCCTGCCGCCGCCACCCGCAACCCGACCCGGATGCTGTCGCGCCGAGTTGCTTTCGACTGGCGTACGGCCTGCATCAGGAAGTCGACCACGGAGAACCCGAGGAAGGAAATGTAGGGGAGTAGATAGAGCGCGTAAACCTGCGGAGAACGATCTGTCAGCTGCTCATAGGCGAACAGCGCGGTCATGGCGACGACCGACGCGGTGAGCAGGGCGAGACGGACCCTGATGCGCCGCCGCGCCTCGTAGGGTTCGAGGTTGAGCTGGAAGGAAACGGCCAGGACCGCTGTGGCGGCACCCAGAGAAGCGCAGTTACTCAGCAGTCGGCCGACGTGCGGCACGATCGACTCCGCGACGTTCCTGAACAGCGGCGCATAGGAGGCGAAGGCCATGGCGAAGGAGCCGAGAAGCGCGCCCATGGCCGACGTACCGGTCGGCCGGGGCGTTCCGCGTCCGAGCACCCAGTAGCCGGCTATGGACGCGAGCAGCAACGCCATCCCGAGGAAGACAGCGTTCGTCATGCGCGGAGGCGACCTCTCCTGATGGGCTGGGCGAAGAGAGCTTCCCAGCTGTCCGGGCCCCTCTCGGGGCGGTGCGGAGGGGCCTCGCGTTCGCGGTAGATGCGTTGGCGGACGACCGTCGCCATCATCTCCGCCTCGCGCTCATCAGCAGTCGAGTAACTCGTCCGCCCGGACATACGCATCACCAGCGTCGGGTTGACCCCCAGGGAGCGGGCCGTGTCCGCGTTGACCTCCAGGCTTCCCGGATGGTCGCAGTACACGTGGCACAGCTCGTGCGTGAGGATGTGCCGCTGGTGGTGGACGGACGTGCCCTCCTCGTAGAAGAGGAGATCGGCGTCCGGGGTCTCGATTCTCATTCCGCACGGCGCTTCGACCGCGCCGAGCGTGCTCAGCGGCTGCAGGACGATGGGCTTCCCGCGAAGCTCGGCTATGGCCTCGCTCAACTGGCGGGTGGTGAATCGGTGCGGCAGACGTAGGAGGTCGATCTGCTCTTCGCACGATGCGCGCAGTCGACGCGTGTCGACTTCTGGCAAGGACACGGTGCTCCCCTTCGGCCTCGGCGGTGCGTCAACTTGTGGGTGACGGAAGCCCGAGGATGCCAAGAGAAGGCAGGAACTCACTCTTCCTGGAAGTGGCAGTTCCGATTACGCATGGTGATTGGCGGAGGGGGTGAGCCTTCCCGGTCGCACCTCCTCACCGTTTGCCGGAAACGCAGGGGGCCGGTGATTCGGGCGCGAGGCGGTTCGCACTCTGAGTAGTTGATTACTTGATTATCCGTTATGTCTGACTACGCTGAATGACTGAACCATGATCGACCGGATGGGAGGTTGGGCGCCCTATGGTGCATGTCACCCAGTGAGCGCATCTTAGGCTCGCCCTTATGGACGTGCGGGGCGGGCGGTTCGCGGGTGGCGAAGGTGGCGGCGAGTCGCTGCCTGAGCTGCTGCAATCGTGGCGGCGGCGGGTGAATCCCGATGAGATCCCCGGGCTGACCTCTCCGAGCCGTAGGGCGAAGGGGCTGACGCAGCGTGACGTGGCTCGGCTGACCGGGGTGAGTGAACGCTGGTACGGGTCGCTGGAGCGGGGCATGGAAGCCAAGTACTCCGCTGACTTTCTCGATCGACTCTCGTCGGTGCTGGGGCTGAGTCGCGCTGAGCGCGATGCCCTGTACCTGATGGCGGTGGGCCATCCGCCGGTGGTCGCCGCGGTTCCGGAGGCCGATGCGGCGGCGGAGATGGACGAGGTGCTGCAGCGGTTCCTGGACGGCCAGGCCCCCGATCCC
The DNA here is from genome assembly GCF_002910915.1 of Streptomyces sp. SM10. Taxonomy (GTDB): domain Bacteria; phylum Actinomycetota; class Actinomycetes; order Streptomycetales; family Streptomycetaceae; genus Streptomyces. The sequence goes on from NZ_NEUF01000066.1 coordinate 5,183, forward strand.
GCCTTCGTGACGGACCTCGCCTGGAACGTGATCGGCTACAACGAGCCGCTGCTGGACTGGTTTCCGTGGGCGGCTCACCAGGCCAATCAGATGCGGTGGGCGTTTCTGAGTCCGGAGGCCCACGAGCAGCTCGTGAACTGGGAGCAGGACTGGGCTCGCTCCTACCTCGGCCAGATTCGCTACGAGCGCGCCCGCCATCCGGGCCACGAAGCGCTGCAGCAGCTGGAGCGCGACATCCTCACGAGTTCCCCGGCCGCACGGCAGATGTGGGACCGCCGCGAGGTGGTCGAACACGCCGACGGAGCCCTGCGCAGGCTTCGACTTCCCCACCATCGAGGCCGAGAAGTCGGCGTGCGGATCATGGCCCTGCGGCCCATGCGTAGCGACCGTCTCCGGGTGATCGTGCTGATGGAAGCCGACTCTGAACCTGCCGAGACGTGATCGACGGGAGCGGTGCGCGCTGCTCTGTGTGCGGCCAAGTCCTTACTTGTCGTCGAGCAGTCCCGACGCTTCCGCCTCGTCGGGCATTCCTTCCAGTCGTCGGGCCTGGTCGATCACGGTGTTCACCATGCTCAGGCTCGAAGCGCTGAGACCGTTCGCGCGCAGGGCGACCCGGCGCACCTCCTGGTCGCGCATGGCGGCGACCAGCTGGATCTCGGCACGCTGGCGCTCCGCCTCCTCCTCGTCGAAGAAATAGCCCGGGTTCACGCCGAAGAAGCCGGCCAATGCTCGGATGGTCTGCATCTTCGGGTTCGAGTTGGTGCCGGTGCGGAGCTGCTGGATGGCGCTTGCGGAGATGGTGACGCCGGAGGTGTCACGGATGCCCTGCGAGACCTCCGCGTAGGTGTAAGAGCCGCGGCCCTTCGGGTGTACCTCTCGGAACAGGTAGTCGAGCAACTCCGAGAAGGTGCGCTCGCGCGATTCGGTCATCTCCAGATCTCCGTCATGGAGGCCATCATATCCACCTCAGTGGTGATCATGGTTGGCCAGGTCCAGTGTCTCGCCATTGCAGTTGACGATATGACGTAACTGCAATGTACGTTGTTCATCGGAAACATCCATTGCAGTGTTCCGCTGCTGGTGGGGGCAGGTCTATGGAAGCTGGACTTGGGCCGAGGGTCGCCATATGGTCCTGGTGCCCACAGGCGGAGATCACTGGCTGACGGAACAGCCGGGAGGGGAAGGAGACGAGCACGCGCGGGTCATGACGACCGCAGGGTGCGCAGGGGTGGATGAGACCGGCGCCCGGGAGCTACCAACTCCCGAGCACCGGGCCGACACCCCGAGGGGTACCGATCCACATCTCGCGGGCGGCGGGGCTTTTGCACGAGAACCGCCGCACCGCGTTCCTACGAACAACGGAGTATCACATGCTCGCCACGCCGAGCGTCAACCCGGCCTGCCCGGATACCGAACGACAGCACCGTCTCGCTGCTCAGCTCGCAGAGATGATCCCGGGCGCGGTCACGATCCGAGTCAGCCTCACCGACCCGAGCCGGGCATGGCCCCACCCGCGTGCCGCTATCCGGGACGAGGGCGGGAAAGTCCTGGAGGTGAGCCGGACGACGGCGACGGTCGCTGCGCGCTGGATCCTGCGGGTCTGGCCGGAGGCGGACTGGACCCGGCCGCACACCTTCGACATCCAACGCGCCGCCCTCACCTGCAGCGACCTGGCCGCTGTCGGTCGGAGCCGCTGACATGGCCCGGATACGCACCATCAAGCCGGAGGCGTTCTTCTCCGAGTCGCTCGCCGAAGTGAGCGTCGAGGCCGAGCGGACCTTCTTCGGCCTCCTCACGCAGGCCGACGACCACGGACGGCACCGCGACAACGCCGCGATCATCGCTGGGCTCCTGTGGCCCCTGCGCGCCGAGCACACCTCGGTCCACGTCGAGGACGATCTCCACCAGCTCGCGAGCGCCGGCCTGATCTGCCGGTACACCGGCTGCGACGGCCGCCGCTACCTCCACATCGTGACCTGGTCCGAGCACCAGAAGATCGACAAGCCGAGCCAGTCCCGCCTGCCCTCCTGCCCGCAGCACCAGACTGCCGACCGGTGCGGTCCCTGCAAGGGCAACTGCACCAAGCAGACCGAGGGCTCGCCCACCACTCCCGGAGGGCTCGCCGAGACCTCGCCAAACGCTCCCCGACCCTTCGATCTGCCCGCCCAGGCCACCTCGACGTCTTCCGGGCACGCGATTGTGTCCCCGGCCGACCGGCAGGAAGCCACCGATCACCTGGTCGACGTCCCTGGCGGCTCCCGATCGGAAACCCGAGGTCAGGAGGCATTCCTCGAGGACTCCTCGAACCTTCCCCGAAGCCTCCCCGAAGGCTCGGCGCCTGGATCTAGGATCTTGGATCCTGGATCTCTTGTCCCTACGGGGCACACAGCGCCCGTAGCCGGCATCTCCGCCAAGGACCTCGTCGGGGAGTACGTCGCCGGGTGCGACCAGCGCCCCCCGAGCGACGTGATCGGGCACCTCGGACGGATCATCAAGAAGCTCCTGGACGAGGGCATCGCACCGGCGCACATCCGAGCCGGGCTGGCGAACTTCACGGCCAACCCCAAGCACCCGAGCGTGCTGACCAGCATGGTCAACGAGGCGATGAACGCTCGCCCCGACGGTTTGGCGCGGCCGGGAATCCGGCCTAACGTGCCCGCCCACCAGGCGTGGACCAACCCGGCCAACGCTTCTGCCGCCTACGCCGAGGAGCTGTGATGCACACCCGTCACCGCGAACCGCAGCTCCTCGGCAACGAATCCACGCTGGAGCGCATGGCCCGGATCCTGGCCGCCCGCAACATCGTCCCGGCCGACGCCGCGCTGCCGGACGACGCCGAGCCCTTCTCGCCGCTGGACGCTCTGCTCGCCGGGATGCCCCCGCGCTATCAAGCGGCTGTCGCCGACCACCCCACGGTCCTGGAGTGGGTGCGGAAGGTCACCGACGCGGCCGTCGCCCCCAGCCGTGGAGCCCGACGACAGGTCACCACCGGACCTAGCTTGCTGATGGCCGGGGTCGTCGGCGCGGGCAAGACGCACCAGGCGTATGGCGCGGTCCGAGCGCTGGTGCAGAGCGGGGTCGGCGCGCGCTGGCGGGCGACCACCGCCGCCGACCTCTACGCCGATCTCCGCCCCCGGCCCGGGGTGGACAGTGAGCGGGAGCTGGCGGCCGTCAGCCGGTGCCCGCTGCTGATCATCGACGACCTCGGCGCGGCCAAGGCGAGCGAGTGGGTCGAGGAGATCACGTACCGGCTGATCAACCGGCGGTACAACTACGAACTCCCCACGCTGATCACGACCAACCTGGCGATCAAGGACCTGCGTTCCTACCTGGGGGACCGAGTCGCCAGCAGGCTCGCGCAGATGACCACCCGAGTCGAGTTCGAGGCCGTCGACCGCAGACGCCACAGCGCCGCCGCCTGACCCTCCACAGGCCACCCCGCCGGACCACGTCCTCGCAGCGCCGTCCCCCCGGGCACCTACCGCCAGCGCACCTCTCCGCCGACGCCCCTGCGCGCGGAGAGCGATCGGAGCACCCCGCATGACCAGCACGATGAACGGCCCCGTTCACCACCGTCAGCTCGGCGACCAGACCTGGCAGGCCGACGCCGTCTGCCAGAGCACCGAGTACAAGCCGGTGGACCCCGAAGTCTTCTTCCCCGAACCCGACGAGACCACCAAGATCGCCACCGCCAAGGCCCTGTGCGGCCAGTGCCCGGTCCGCCGAACCTGCCTGGACGCCGCTCTCGAAGGGGGTGACACCGACGGGATCCGTGGCGGCCTTACGGAAGAGGAGCGCGGGCCGCTGCACGACAAGCTCGCCAGCCGCCTCGACTACAGCCGCGTCAATGCCACCATCGCCGGGCGCGACGTGCACCTCACCCGTACGGAGCGCCGCGCGGTCGAGTACGCGGCCTACCGCCACGGGGTGAGCGAGCAGCGCCTGGCCTGGCTTCTGAAGGTCACCGAGGAGCACGCCAAAAAGCGATACCGCGAGATCCGCCGGGCCGAGCGCAACCGAACCCTGAACCAGCCCGCCACGAACACCACATCCCCCGAGACCAGCGGCGAGCGTCTGATCCGCGACGACTTCGGGACGGCGGCATGAACATCGCAAGCGCGTCGAAGACGGCGCACATATCCGGGTGGGACCGCGCGGCTGTCGTAGCCCTCGGGGGCGCGGGATGCGCGCTGTCGTACGACGCCCTGCAGCAGATGGCCGTCGCCATCCACATCCGAGGCTTCCTTACCTATCTGTTCCCCCTGGTGATCGACGGGTTTATCGCCTACGGCATCCGAGCCCTCCTGGTCCTGCGCAACGCACCCCTGCGCGCCCGGCTCTACGTCTGGACACTCTTCGGCACGGCCACCGCGGCCAGCATCTGGGCCAACGCACTTCACGCGGTGCGCATCAACCAGGACGCGGTCGCCGGCACCGGCCTCCGGCTCGGTGACGCGGTGGTCGCGGTGCTCTCCACCATCGCCCCGCTCGCACTGGCCGGAGCGGTCCACCTCTACATCCTCATCGCCCGGGGCCCGGTCAAGGACACTGACCGGCAGAACCTCGGTCAGCCCGGTCACCTCGGTCAGACCGATCGGGGCGACGCCAGCGAGGTCACCCGGACCGACCGAGCCGGTCAGCGGCGGTCAGCGGCCGGTCAGGTCAAGTCCGGTCAGTCGGTCACCGCGCTGACCGATCGGCTGCCGCTGTCCCCGACCGACGAGGAAACCGCCACCCGGTCAGTGACCGGAGACTCGACCCCGGCCACCAGCGGCCAGTCGGTCACCGACCACCGCAACCGGAGCCACGGTGCCCCTGACCTGCCGGGACAGGCGGACAAGGGGCGGACGGTCGCTGACCGCCCCGACAGTGCGGCCCCGGTCGGTGGTGGCCAGGGCAGCCCGGCGGTGGTCAGTGCCCCGCCGGTCACCTCGCCGCCGGTCACTGACCGGGCCGCTCGGCCGACTGGTGACCGGCGTCCTGACCCGGACACCGAGGAGCTGCTGAAGATCGCCCGGTCGGCGGTCAGGGCCGAGGACAAACTGACCCGCAAGGTGGTCGCCCAGGCGATCCGAGGTCAGCAGATCCCGCTGTCCAGCGACACCCTGACCGCGCTGATGGCCCAGCTGCGCGAGCAGCATCGCCAGCCGGTCACCTCCTCCCGGCCCTGACCGAACCTCTACGGAGCGGGTGACCAAGCCGGTCACCACGGCTGGTCACCCGCTCTGTATGTCTCCGAGACACCCCGCCACAGCAGAAGCGGAGAGCACCCGATGCGTACTCACCCGGCCACGCCTGCCGAAGTCGACTCCTGGCTGACCGTCCTGCACCAGCACGGACACCTCCACCGCGCCCAGTCCGGCCCCGACACCACCTGGATCGTGCAACGCGAGCAGCACGACCGGCCCTGGACCCTGCACCACCCCGTCCTGGCCATGGACTGGATCGAGGAACTCGTCCGCGAAATCCAGCAGCAGGACCCGGAGACGAGCCGGTGAACACCAACGACCCGGTGGCCACCCCCGCTGGACAGCAGCGTGACCCCACCACGGCTCCTGGCGGAGCAAGCTATCGCGTACGACGGTCCTACGGTCCGTCGTACGCACTTGCCCCCGCCCAGGAGGGCGGGGGAAGCCCGGCTGGCCCCCGAGCGAGGGCGCACGGGGACCAGCCGGGCGACCGGCACCAGGGAGCGCTGGTCACCGGGGGAGAAGCAGATGACCCTGCCGACCGCGAGCAGCCGAGCCTGAGCACGACCGCCTTCCCCGACCGCACCCCGCGCCGCCGTAGCCGCAACCCGAGCGAGCGCGCCCGCAAGACGACCACCCGCCTCTCCGACACCGAGAAAGCCGAGATCACCGACGCCGCCACCCAGCGCGGCGTCACCGTCGCCCGCTTCCTCGCCACCGCCAGCCTGAGCGCCGCCCGCGGACGCGCCGCCGTGCACAGCAACGACCAGCTCGACACCGCGATCGACGAACTCGCCGCTCTACGCACCGCGCTGGCCCGGATCGGCAACAACATCAACCAGATCGCCTTCGTCCTCAACAGCGGTGGCCAGCCGCGCGCCAGTGAACTCGAACACGCGCTGGGCACGCTGACCGGACTTCTCGCCCGCGTCGATGACGCGGCGAACGACCTGGTGACCCGGCGGCTGTGATGGTTCCCGACATCGGACGCGGCTCCCGCACCCACGGCCTCCTCGTCTACCTGTACGGCCCCGGACGGCGCGAGGAGCACACCGACGCGCACCTCGTCGGCTCCTGGGACGGCTTCGCCCCTGACCCCGGCCGCGACACCGGCCTCGACCCCGACCCGAAGGTCACCCTCGCCCGGCTCACCGCCGCCCTGGACCTGCGGGTCAAGCAGGCCGGCGACCGCGCGCCCGCCAAGCACGTCTGGCACTGTTCGGTCCGTACCGCCCCCGGGGACCGGCGGCTGGACGACGAGGAGTGGAACGCCGTCGCCCAGCGCATCGTCCACGCCACCGGCATCGCCCCGGCCGGAGACCCCGACGGCTGCCGGTGGATCGCCGTCCGCCACGCGGAGGACCACATCCACATCGTCGCCACCCTCGTACGCGGCGACCTGCGCAACCCGCGCCTGAACTACGACTTCAACAAGGCCCAGGCCGAATGCCGCCGCATCGAGAAGGAGATGGGCCTGCGGCGCCTGAACGCCGGCGACGGAACCGCAGCGAAGAATCCCAGCAGCGCCGAGAAGTTCAAGGCCGAGCGCACCGGCCGCCCGGAGACCTCGCGCGAGACGCTCCGTGAGGCCGTTCGTCGAGCCGTGGCGGGAGCGGATTCGGAAGAGGAGTTCTTCACGCGGCTCCGAGAGGCGGGGGTGCGGGTGAAGCTGCGGCACGCTCCGTCCGGTGACGCGCTCGGCTACAACGTGGCCCTGCCCGGCGACCGCAACCGCGACGGAGACCCGGTCTGGTACCCCGGCTCCAAACTGGCCCCCGACCTTTCCCTTCCGAAGATCCGCCTACGCCTCACCGACGGGGCCGCCGAGCCGAGCGCGCCCGCGGTCACCGCTGACCGGACGTACTGGTCACCGCCCGCCCGGCAACGACGCAACGCAGTCGTCATCGCCGAGCGCTCGGCCACGCTCCTGGAACGCGACGAGGACGGCGAGGCCGCCGCCCAGCTCGTCGGCGTCGGAGAACTCCTCGACGCGGTGGCCCAGACCTCACCGGCCACCACCCGCGCCGAGCTGGCCGCCGCAGCTCGCGCCTTCGAGCGGGCGACCCGCAGTCATGTCCGCGCAGAACGCGCCGACACCAGGGCTCTCCGCTCAGCCGCCCGGGGCATTGTCCAGGCCGGCGGAGCGCTCGGCCGAGGCGAGGACGGCGGCACCACCGCCATGCTCGTCTCCACCCTCGTCCTGGTCACCCTCGCCGCCGCCCGCTGGCACTCCGCGCGCGGACACGCCCAGCAGGCCCACGCCTCCCGACAAGCAGCCGTGTACCTGCGCACCGCCTACCGGCAGGCCGCTGCCACCCCTATGCGAGTGCTGCACGACCAAGGTCGGGCCCTTCCAGAAGCCCAGCGCCGCACGCACGAAGCCAGCCTTCGCGCCGTCCTGCCGGAGAAGGTCGTGCAGGCAGAGGGCATGGAAGCGAGGACCGACGCCTTGATCGCCACCCTCGCCCAGGCCGAGCGGGCAGGCCACGACTCCGAAGCCCTCCTGCGCCAGGCCATCGACATGCGCGAACTCGACAGCGCCGATGACGTGAACGACGTCCTGGTCTGGCGCCTGCGGCGCATCGCCCAGCTCCCGGCACATCCGGGCGAAGGTGCCCGTCGGTCGCAGGCCGCCACCCGCCAGGCCACCACGCCGAGCAGCCGCACCAGCGAACGGAACGCGACGGCAGCCGCACCGCTCGGGACTGTTCAAGACCCCAACCGCCGCTCGCCACGTCGCTGACCAGGTCGAACCGGTAGCCGACCATCGACCGAGCGGACGCCGCGAAATGTATGGACAGCCGGTTCCACCGGCTGTTACGGATGAAGACAGGACCGACAACCGGGAGATGACGCTCGTGCTCAGAACCACCACCCGCACCACGGAGCCGGCACCTGCGCTGCCCGTCCTCCTCACTGGTACCGACCCGCTGCTGCAGCTCCAGGCCGAGACGCGGCCCGCCGACGGACCCGGGGCGATTCGCTGCGTCGGCCACTCACGCGAACTCGCTCTCGGGGGCATCCCCGTGATGTGCTCCGCCTGCCGTGCCCGACGCGACTGGCTGCTCATCAACCACGGGCGCAACGTCTGGGTCCGCTGCCGGTGCGGCAACCAGTGGCTCGAGCCCGAGATCAGCCGCGCCGACTTCGACGCGCTGGTCGGCGGCCCGCACGGGACGACCTACCCGAGTGTCGAGGCGGGCTTGGCTGCGCTTGGCTTCGACGGCGTCTTCGCCGGCATCTACCTGGCGTAGACGAGTGCCAGACTGAACGCTGAGGGGCGCCACCGACGCATCGGTGGCGCCCCTCAGCGTTCAGTTGCGGTCAGCAACGTTCGGTGTTCTTGAGTAACCTGCCCCGAAAGTCGTACCCGGCCCTCGTCCTCACCTTGGACATGACCTTCCCACCAGCCGAGTGGAGGATCACCTCCTCCGCCGTAGCTTCACCGGTGTGGACCTCGGCCTGGGCCCCTCCCGTACTCAAGAGGAGGGGACGCTTTGCCCTCGGAGGTCGGTGCCGGTCCCTCTCCACCGTCTCGGCGGGATATACGGCAGGTGTTCATGTCCATGAAATGGAGCGGGGGTGCATGGACGAGGGAGAACCACTCCACCCGCACGCTCGTCCTATTCTACGGGGCATCAGCCGACCAGGACGAGGGGGCAACGCGTGGGACAGCCGAGGACGATGCTCGCCCAACGAATATCCGAGCAAAGGGCGGGAGTTGGCAATGCGCAGGCGTTGGTGGGTGAGATGCGGCGCACTGTTCTCCTGGTCCCATCGGTGGGGCCGGGTCTGTGGAGTGCCCGATCGGGCGGTGTTCGGTGGATCTGTGCGTTCACGGACGATGTGGCGCTGGCCCGCTTCGCCATTCACCACGGTTCGGGTGATCGTCTGATGGACTACGTCGCGCTCCTCGGGGCGCGGATCGTGGACGAGTTCGTGCCGGCCTTGGACGAGCCCGGCGGACTCGCAGTGGACATCGCCAACGAGGACGGGGCGATGTTCTTCCCGCCGGTCACAGGAATTGTCCCGGACAGCGTCGCAGTCGACGCAGGCGCCGCGGAGAAGGTACGCAGCCATGGGCACTGACGAAGCGAACCTGGCCTTTGACCAGGCGTCGGTCGCGAAGTTCACGAAAGGCGTAGGCGCGACGATCGATCAGCTCGGCGAACTCGGCGGCGCCACCGGGTCGGTGATGGGCAAGGGGTTCTCGGGTCTGGCCATGACGGGAATGGAGGCCGGGCACCACGGGCTGTCGGTGGACTTCGAGGATTTCTGCGAGCGGTGGGAGTGGGGCGTGCGTGCCCTGGTGAGCGACGCGAGCGAGCTCGCATCGCGCCTCGGGCTGGCGGCGGGCACACAGTGGGAGCACGACCAGTACGTCGAGGGCTCGCTGAAAGTCGGCGTCAATGCCGTGATGGGCGGCAACCCGCATGCAAGTGAGGAGGACATCACCCAGCAGAACTGGGGTGACATCTTCACTCCCGACTACCTGGACCCGGACTGGAGCGCCGAGTCGTTCGAGAAGGCCGGCCAGGACATGGAGCAAACCTGGAAGGACACCGGACGCACCGTTCTTACCGAGGGGCAGGGTGGTCGGCAGTCGGAGAGGCTCAAGGACGAGCTCGGCCTCAGTGACGGCCAGTGGGACCGGGCGCTGGACGACACGTTCGGGCCGTCGCCCGAGGAACGTGCCCAGCAGGCACAACGACAGGGCGACTCGGACACGGGCGGGGGCGGCTGAGGATGGGCGTCGGAGATTTCATCAGGGACATCACGCCGGACTCGGTCGAGGACGTGGTTGAGGACGGTGTCGAATGGGCCGGCAACCGGGTCGAGGATGCCGGGAACTGGACAGCGGACCGGCTGGACGACGTGGGCTGGGAATCCGGTTCGGACTGGGTGCGGGAGCAGTCGCGTTCGGTGGCCAACCGGATGGGCGCCGAGGTCGAGGAGATGGACCTCGGGCAGACCGAGGACAAGACCAAGCTGGTCTACGGGAGCCCCGGCAACATCCGTTCCACGGCGAGGCAGCTCCGCTCGTTCCAGAAAGCATTCGACGACGCCGGAGGCGGGTTGAAGGGTCTCGACTCTTCGCGGCTGAAGGGTGAGGCAGCAGATGCGCTGCGCACCGCGGTGAGTACCCAACCGCCGAAGTGGTTCACCGGTGCCGATGCCTGTGAGAAGGCGGCTGCCGCGCTGGAGGCGTACGCCGGCACTGTCACCTGGGCACAGAACCAGGCGCAGACGGCGATCGACGTGTGGAAGGAGGGCGTGAAGGCCTCCCAGGAAGCGGCAGACGGCCACCGCAAGCGGATCGACGACTACAACAAGGCCGTCGACCGCTACAACGCGCAGGCCCCCGAGCAGCGCGATCCCAGTACTCTGCCGCCCTGTCCCGCGTCGACGTTCGATGACCCGGGCAAATCGCTGATGCAGGATGCGCAGGAACTCCTCGCCCAGGCTCGCGAGCAGCGGAACACTGCCGCGGAGACCGCCCGGAGCGCGGTCCGCGCCGCCCGCGACACGGCCCCGGACAAGCCCTCGTACGCACAGCAGGTGGGTGACGGTCTGCAGGAGTTGCAGATCATCAACGACCACGTCGGCGGCGGCGTCATCAAGGGCACCGCGGGGCTGGTGAACTTCGTCCGGGGGGCCAATCCGCTGGATGCGTACAACATCACCCACCCCGCCGAGTACGCCACCAGCCTGAACAGTCTTGCCGCCGGCCTGCTGGTCGCCGCCAACGACCCGGTCGGTACCGGCAAGCAGATGATCAGCGACTTCATGAAGGACCCCGCGGAAGGGTTCGGTCGGCTGCTGCCCGACGCGGCACTGACCGTGGCCACCGGCGGGGGCGGGGGCGTCGTCAAGGGGGTCCGCCTCGCTGTGGACGCGGCCAAGGCCTCCCGGGCCCGGAGGCTGCTCGACAACGTTCCCGACGGGACCCACAACCGCCCCGACGGGCATCGCGTGGTATCCGGCACCGACCCGGTCGACCTCGCCTCTGGCCGCATGTTCCTGCCCCAGACCGATCTGGTGCTGCCGGGCACCCTGCCGCTGGTCTTCACCCGCCGCACCGAGTCCGGCCTGTTGGCAGGCAGGTTCCTCGGCCCCTCCTGGACCTCCACTGTCGACGAGCGCCTGGAGATCGACGCGTCCGGCGTCGTCCTCGTCACCGCCGACGGCCTCCTGATTTCCTATCCGCACCCCGCCCCAGGCACCCCGACCGCCCCGGAGTCCGGGACGGCCCGCACACTGTTGGCCCGTGAAGCGGACGGCGACTACACCGTCAGCGATCCCAGTACGGGCCTGGTCCGGCATTTCACTGCCCCGGCCGACAGCGAACCGGGCGGCGACGGCGACGCCTGGCTGGACCGGGTCGAAGACCGCCACGGCAACTGGTGGGCCGTGGAACGTACCGAAAACGGCACTCCGCTCGCCCTGACCTGTTCTGCGGGCCGCCGGGTGGCCGTCGCGGTGAGCGACGGCCGGGTCACGGCCCTGTCCCTGGCTGGAGCGGGAAAGAACGGGGAGGACCTGCCTCTGATGCGCTACGGCTACGAGGACGGAAACCTCACCACCGTCGTCAAGCCGTCCGGTGCCACCACCACCTTCGTCCACGACAACCGCCGGCGCGTCACCGCCTGGGTCGACTCCAACAACAGCCGCTACGACTACACATACGACGACCGCGACCGCGTCATCGCCGAAGGCGGTCAGGCCGGCCACATCCAGATCACCCTCACCTACACCGAACCCGATCCGGAGACCGGTGGCCGCACCACCAGCCTCACCACGGCCGGCGGACACACGACCCGGCACCAGATCGATCGCCACTGCCGGGTGGTGGCCACCACCGATCCGCTCGGCCACACCACCCGCTTCACCTACGACGCCCGCGGCAACAACCTGACCCGCACCGATCCGTTGGGCCGCACCACCGCCTTCACCCATGACGAGGACGGCCGCCTGCTCGCCGTCACCCGTCCCGACGGCAGTGAACTGCGCACCGTGCGCGACTCGTCGGGGTTGTCTACGGAGTTCCGCGGGCCGGACGGTGCCCGCTGGCTCCAGGAATTCGACGAGCGTGGCAACCGCACCGCCGTCACCGACCCGGCCGGTGCCACCACTCGGTACGCCTACGACGGCCGGGGCAGGCTGAACACCGTCACCGACGCCCTCGGCGCCACCACCACCGTGCGCTGCGACGCAGCGGGGCTGCCGGTGGCAGTGACCGACCCGGCCGGCGGCACCACCCGCCTGGAACGCGATGCTCTGGGCCGGATCGTGCGTAGCGTCGACCCGATGGGTAGCGTCACCCGGGTCGTCCTGGACGAGGACGGCAATCTCGCCCGCCGTGTTGCCCCGGACGGGGCCACCGAGTCGTGGACGTACGACGGCGAGGGGAACCCCCTCAGTCATACCGGTCCGGCCGACGGCATGTCTCGCTTCGACTACACCCACTTCGACCTGCTCACCGCCCGAACAGGGCCCGACGGTACCCGCCACACGTTCGAGCACGACGCGGACCTGCGGCTGACTCGGGTCACCGGCCCGCACGGCAATTGGTCCTACACATACGACGCCGCCGGCCGACTCGCTTCCGAGACGGATTTCGACGGCCGCACCCGCACCTACCGGTACGATGCCGCCGGGCAGCTCACCGCCCGGTCCGATGCCCTCGGCCGGACCGTGTCCTACACCTACGACCAGCTCGGCCAAGCGGTCCGCAAGGACGTGGCGGGCAAGGTGACCACCTACGCGTACGACCGGGCCGGACGCCTGCTGCACGCTGCCGGACCCGACAGCGAGATCCTCTACACGTACGACCGGCGTGGCCGAACCAAGACCGAACTCGTCGACGGCCGCGCCATGAACTATGCCTACGACAGGCTGGGCCGCCGGGCCCGCCGCATCACCCCTACTGGCGCGATCACCGAGTACGGCTACGACGCCGCCGGCCGTGCCGCCCGGATAACCAGCGGCGGACGCGAGATAGCCTTCACCCACGACGCGGCCGGCCGGGAACTCGAGCGCGTCTTCGGCGGGTCCCTCAGCCTTGCCTCCGCCTGGGACGAGGCCGGAAGGATCTGCGCCCAGCACCTGACGATCGAGGGCCGTTCACTCAACGACCGTCGCTACGCCCACCGCGCCGACGGCCATCTCACGTCCGTGACCGACGATCTGTCGGGCTCCCGCGCATTCGATCTGGATCCGGCCGGCCGGGTTACCGCTGTCCACGCAGAGGGATGGACCGAGCGCTACGCCTACGACGCCGCCGGCAATCAGGCGGTGGCCTCCTGGCCGGCCTCCCATCCCGGCCACGATGCCACCGGTCCCCGTTCCTACACCGGAACCTCCGTCACAAAGGCGGGCAACGTCCGCTTCGAACACGACGCCCTTGGCCGCGTGACCCTGCGCCAGAAAACCCGTCTTTCGCGCAAGCCCGACACCTGGCGTTACGAGTGGGACGCCGAGGACCGTCTCTCCGCCGTGGTCACCCCCGACGGCACCCGCTGGCGCTATCGCTACGACCCGCTGGGCCGGCGGACCGCAAAGCAGCGCCTTGCCGACGACGGCGAGAGTGTCGCAGAGGAGGTCCGCTTCACCTGGGACGGCTCCACGCTGTGCGAACAGACCGTTCACACACCGGATCTGTCACACGTGGTCGCCCTCACCTGGGACCATCGCGGCTTGGTGCCGCTGTCCCAGACGGAGCGCCTCCTCACTCCGGACAGCCGTCAGGAGGAGATCGACCGCCGGTTCTTCGCCATCGCCACCGACCTCGTGGGGACGCCCACCGAGCTGGTCGACGAGTCCGGCGAGATCGCCTGGCGCGCGAGGCGCACCCTCTGGGGCACCACCGCATGGGCTCGCTCCAGCACGGCCTACACCCCGCTACGTTTCCCCGGCCAGTACTACGACCCGGAGACCGGTCTTCACTACAACCTTTTCCGCCACTACGACCCGGAGACCGGTCGCTACACCTCCCCGGACCCCCTCGGCCTCGGCCCCGCGCCGAATCCGGTCGCCTATGTGCACAACCCGTTCACCGTCTGCGACCCCCTCGGGCTGTCGCCGTACTCGCAGTTCAAAGGTCTGGGCTGGCTGACGGACAAGCTGCTCGAACGCGCGTCGTTCCGATACCAGCGGCTCGTCACCGATCAGAGTTACGAGCAGCAGTGGATCCTGCCAGATGGCCGGGAGGTCCACGTCGACGGAGGCCCGCGGGACGGCTGGATCACAGAGGCGAAGTGGACCGGCGGTGACAGAATCGGTGAATGGGAGAAATCCCCGTACAACCCAGATTTCAAGTACTACAACGAGGGCCGGCTCACCGCACAGACCGACAAGCTGCTCGCCCTCAACGAGGATCTCGGAGGCAAGGGGGTCCGCTATATGGTGTCCAATGAATGGGGTGCCGCGCATGTGAACGAAGTGCTGTCCAAGGCCTTCCCCGAGGCCTATGCCAGCGGGCAGCTGAAGGCGTATCACGTGCCCGGCAACGGCATGAGTGGAATGAGTTCATGGCTGCAGTGATCGCAATGCTGGAAGAGCTCCGGGGCCTCGCCCCGCTGACTGCCGAGGGCGCGGCGGCGCGGTTCTCGGCCCAGGAGTGGACGCCCGGAGGCAAACCCCGCCACGGTGTGGAGACGTCGTGGGACAAGGGCAGCATCGGGGCCTGGATCCAGACGTTTACCAGTGGGACGGTCAGCGTCTCGTTCGCCGTCTGGATCCGCGACGTCGACGAGTCGGGCTATTTCGACGACCTGGAGGCTGTCTACGAGCAGGGGGAGCAAGCGCTGGCCGACTTCCTCCCTGAGATCGAGGAGTCCCCGCTTGCCAGCCACCTCATCATGGCCGAGCCGACGGAGGCAGACAGGGGCGAGTTCATTACGGTGAAGAAGTGGACCCTTGACGCCCGGATCCTGACTGCCGGCGTGATCCAACAAGACACAGATCTTCCGGTGATGGTCGTGGTGGCGCTGGAGGAGCCCGCCGCCTGACTCAGACCGTGTGCCAGGGCGCCAGCGTCCATCCGGGGCTGGGCGCGCCTGACGTACGTGAAGGGGCCCGGCATCCGAAGACGAGCGTACGTACGATGAGGCCGCCCCTGCCTGAGCGGCGCGGGGCGGCCTTCGGCGCTCCTGGGTCAGACCCCGGCGAGCCAGTCGGAGAGGTTGAGGGCGTCGGTCGCGAAAGAGAGGGCGGCGCACAGGCCGGTCACCTCGTACAGGGTCGGACGGACCAGGCGCGGCCAGTCGTCCGGGGTGGAGGGCCAGGAACCGAGGAACACCTCGGCAGTGGTCAGCCCCAGGTACGTCGTGACGTCCCAGCCGCTCCGCGATGCGGGCTCCCAGCGCAGTCGAATGCGCCCGAGGGGGAGTCTGGAAGTCTCGGCGGCGAGCCAGGTGATGTCGAGGGGGCGTCGGGGCGGGTGGAGATGCGCTGGAGAAGCGCGCTGTGCACGCCGTGCGGCATGGGGCGCACAGCGACTGTGTGCAGCGCGAGGCGGGGTGCGGGGCTCGAGAGTGACGAGATGGGAAGCCTCCGTGATGGTAGGGAAGCGATCAGGCCCAGGTGAGGGCGTCGCGCGCCCCCACCGGGAGGTAGTCCTCCTGGCCGTTGTCGGCGATGTACGCCTTGCCGCCGCGGACGACGACCTCGGCCCCCACGAAGTGAGCGAAGGGGAAGTCGGGGTTAACGGCGAGACGGACCGGCAGGTTGGGGTCGAGTTCCTGGAGCTGGCGGAGCAGGTGGCCGACGGTCAGGTACTGGGGCAAGGGAGTCTCCGTGAACGGTGGACATTGAGGGGGCTGGTCGGCCCGACGACGGGGCGTCGTCGAGCCGTCGGTGGACGTATGAGCGGAGCCTGATTGACAGTCAGCACGAGGAGTTGGTGACCAGGGCGAGGAATCCGGCAACGGCCTCGGAGGGGGTGTGGAGACCGAACTCCTGGACCCATGCGTCGCCATCGGCGGGCTGCACCCGGACGTGCCAGACGATGTTGCGCTGCCAGGCCGACGGGTCGTCGGGGAGCCAGCCGACGTAGACACAGCCGTCGGGGCTGGTCGCGTGGACGTGGCCTCGGGGGTGTCGACGATCGCCCACCTGAGTGCGTCCAGGAGATCGAGCACCGGGCCCGCACTGTGGTCAGCGGAGAGCCAGTTGAGAGCATCCGTCGTGGGACGGACAACGGCCGGAAGGAGGGTGGCAGAGTGCTCACGGTTAGATGGATCCCTTCGTTGAGCTGCGGTTTTCCCGACATCCGTACGTTGGCATGTGACATGCCGAAATACGTAGTCGTTTCCCGGCAAGGACGTCTGCCGTGGGCGAACTCGGGGTCGTCCGCAGATGACGGGAGACCGGGGAATGGACAGGCCACCGCGGTTGTCCTACATGGGTTGCGGTGACGGGCCGCAGGCGAGAGAAGGGGGACAGCGATGGCCGAGACGAGTAGACACTGGGACGGCGCCGGGTTGGAGCGCAAGATCCGCGCGGCCGGGCGGCCGTGGACCGTGGGCGACATCGCTATGGTCGCCGACGGTCAGTGGGGAGTCGGCGCACAGTCCGACCTGTGGCCGGACGAGGAGACGGTCGAGCGCCGGGTCGCCGAAGGCCGGCGAGTGGAGCTGACGGTGGAGGAGCTGGCCCGCGCGGTGGGCCCCCGGGCCGAAGAGGGCCACCGCGACGAGAATCGGAGCTAGGCGTTCAACATCGGGGCCCCGTTGCGGGCGCCGACGGCCCGACGACAGCCGCCGGAGAGGACGGTTCTGGTACGTCCCCCGGGGCTTGCCGCGTCTGCCGGGAGCGGGCGACAGCGGCCTGTGCCAGCCGAACCGCCGGTGCCTCAACCTCGGGTGCGGCGGCCTCCCGAGCCTCCACCACGCGCCGGATCGCCTGAAGGTACGCACGGCTCTCCGCGTGGGCGACGCGAAGGCTGACCGCCGCTTCGGTGATCCGGTCGAGTTCGTAGAAGTCAGGCACGTACCCATGCCGGGACAGGGCGTGAAGACGGTCCTGGTGAACGGTTACCGCGTTGTCCGTGATGGCCAGGGCCGTTCGGGTGTGCATGGCGCAGCGCAGGAGCGGGTCCTCGCTGGGGCGGCGGACCCCGAGGACCTCAAGAGCTTCGATGGGCTGGCCCCAGGCATTCTCGATCATGGCCCTGGCCTGGTCGAGCATGGTGGTAGGCATGGTGGAACTCCTGTTGTTGTTGTGCAGGGACGGACGCGCGTGGAGTGCGGCTTGGGGCGGGAATCAGCGTCCGCGCCGGGGCGCCGGCGAGCTGGCCGGCAGCCGGGCAGAGGTCGCGGGGTGTCCCGTCCGTTTCTGCGCCGCACCCGTGGAGCGGCTCTGGGCGGCCATCACCCGGAGGTCGGCTGCTGTGCGTGGTGCCCGCGCGGCACGGTGTACGGCCTGGGTGACCGCGGTGCGGCGTACGTCCAGCGGAGTCGGAGCGCGCGGGACCTGAGCCTCGGCGATCGGCGTGGCCGAAGCGACAGGGGTCATGGTGACCAAGTGCTGCATCCGCCGGTCGACTTGGTGGCGCTCGCGGACCACCGGGGTCGACTTCGCCATCACAGCGGCGGTTGCGGCGATCAAGTGGGACGGGGTGCGGGCCGTGAACGTCGCTTCGGCACGAGTGCCCCAGCCCGGCGGGCCAGCCCACAGCTCGACGGTCGTGCGGTCGGAGCCGTAGCCGCGCCTGTCGATGAGGATGCCCGCTTGGTCGTCGGGAGCGATGATCTCGACGGTGCCGAGTTCAGCAGCTCCGTCAAGGTTCCAGCCGGCATCGGTCAGCGGCCGGACGGTGTCCCTCCAGGGGACGGTTGGTCCTGTCAGGAAGCGCCCGGGGGTGTCGGAAGCGATGGCTTCGTCGTAGTCCTGGACCAGTGCGGCGGTGAGGCCAGCGACCATCTCGGCCGGGGTGACGTGGTTGAACGTCGCCGTCCAGCGAGGCGCCGAGAAAGCGTCCTCGGCTGCGCTGATCTTCCACAGTTCGAAGTCGTCGCCGAACCAGCCGATCCGAATCCGTTGGTCGGGGGAGGTGACGAGGAGCTGGCAGGGTCCCTCATCGAGGTACTGGTGAGGCCAGTGGGCGACAGGCGCGAAGCCGGCATCGCCGGCCCCGTTGGAACCAGCCAGATACATGGGGCTGACCAGTATCTCTTGGTACCGGTCCGCGTCATCGGGGGCGTACATGTCGAGTCTCCGGAAGCGAAGGAGGAGAACGGATCCGCAGGAGCCGCTGGAGCGGACGCGGATGCCGTGGCGGCGGCGAGTGGCCTCTAGGTCTCACTCCCGCGCGAACGGCTGACTCCAGTGCTCGACACTCGCGTAGACGGCCCCCAACGCCTGGCCGGCATCGGTGAGCACGTAAGGGTCTCCGTGCCGGGAGCCCGTCCGCGTGACCAGGCCATCGGCCTGAAGCCGGACAAGTCGCTGCCGTGCGAGGCCGTAGTCCAGACCGGCCGCCTCGGCGATGTGAACGAACCGCATCTGGCCGTCAGCCGAGTCGAGGGCCTGAATCACGGCAGTTGAGTGCCGAAGATGCAAGCGGCGCAGCGCGTCCTCGACACGCTCGGCTTCGGCCATCGGTTCCTGTGTCAGGTGGGTGCGGGACCAGTCCGACACCGTGCGGAGGACGGGGGCCAGAGACGTGCCGAGCGCGCTGAGCCGGTACGGCGCACCCTGCCGGTCGTCATCGCGGATCACCAATCCGTCAGCGTGCATCGTGGCCAGCCGTTTGCCTACGAACTGCTCACTGACGAAGGGGAGCTGCGCAGCAACGTCGCGAACGCGCACGGGGCCGTTCACCTGGGCCAGGGTCATCGCGGTCCAGGTGGTCCACTTGGGCCCGATCCGGGCGAGAGCCTCCTCGACGCGCTGGGCGTCGATGGAAGCGATGGAGAAGGTGGGAGGCAGGCCGGGGGTAGCCATGGTGGGGTCCTTATCAGGATGAGGTCAGCGTGAGCGGGGGGTCGCGAGGGAGGTCCTTGCGACGGGCACGGCGGCCGGGTCGGAGAGCGCGCCTGACGTGGTCCGCGTGGTGGTGCGGCCGAGGGCGGCGGACACCCGGGAGGTCGTCGCGCGACCATCACGCATGGCGGCTTCCCCCTGCGCAGTGAGCGAGAGGAGCTGGCCGGGCCGGTACACGTTCTCGGTGATGTCCTGATGCAGTAGCCCGTCGGCGACCAGCCGCTGCACGGTCTGCGGGAAGACCGCCGGGTCCTGCCACTGGGCCTTCTCCCGCGAGATGTACGGGTCCTCGCCGATCGCGTTGCGGCGAAAGCGAACACTCCGGCCGCAACCGCTTCGAGGGCTACCAGCCCGCGCTCCCCGGCAACGGCCCAGTCGTCGTCCCGGTGGGGCCTCGTCTTCTGGCCCGGACCGTGGCTCTTGTTGCTCGCGTGTTGAGCAGGCTCGGGCGAGGAAAGAAGCCGGCGGTAGGCGGACAGGGACTCGACGAGCTGGCTGTATGCCCGGTCCTGCTGGGCCAGGCCGTCTCCGAGGTCCGGGAGAGCTGTGCGCAGCAGCGCGTACGAGACCTGGGCTCGGCCGACTTCACCCCGACCAGTGCCTTCGAGCAGCTGCTGAGCGCGCTGGACCGCGTTGAGCACGCTCTCGTGTCGCTCGTCCAGCGCCGCTGCGGCTTCGATGACGCGTGTAGCGGCCTGGTGCAGCGGCCCCTCCGGACCATGTGCGAGGGCGTGCACGCTGACATCCCCGACACCGAGCACTTCGACGACGAGATAAGGCCCAGGGTGTGTGTCTGCGTCGTACGGGTTCACTCCGTCGTCTCCATCCGGGCGAGCAGGGAGCGGACCAGAGCGGGCAGGCTCCCGGGATCGTTGTCGAGCCGAGGGCGGTCGCTCACTTCGCTGAGGAGATCGGCGTCATCGAGCAGGCCGCTGGAGATCTCCATGCAGGCGTCGGTGATCCGGGCGGCGGCGAGCAGCGACTGGGAGAGAACCTCGACGTAGTCGTCCGGCGCGAGGCCGGCGGCCTCGGCTGCGTTGCGGACCGCCTCCAACTCAAGTGCGTTGAAGGCGAAGTCGAACTCGTCGCCCCGCTCAGTACCACCGGGCGCGGCGACGATCGGGGCGCGTGGCTCCGTGGGTATGCCCACGCGGGTACAGATCTCATCGACCGAGGAGGTCAGCTCGGCGAACGACTCGGTGAGCCACCCCAGCGCGGAGGCGTAGGAGGCCAGAGCGAACAGGCCCGCCGAACCAGCAGGGCGTGGCTCGGTGGCCACGAAGCCCTCGAACCGGTCGTTCAGCTCGGTGATCACGCGGGGCCCAGCGGCCAGCGGACCCAAGACGGGATGCAGGTAGGAGCGGGCGGCGGCCGTCGGGTACTCGGCGGCAGGGATGCCGCCGACGTTCTGAGCGGCTTTGGTGAGGAGATCCGCCAGCTCTGAACGGGTGAGCGCAGTACGGTCGTTGGTCATCGTTGGGCGACCTTTCGAGAAGCAGTGGCCGAGGGCGGCGCTGGTGACGGGGCAGCCGCGCGGCCCGTTGTCGGCCGTTCGGTGGTGAGCGTCGAGCGAGACCGGGCGGCCTGCACGCGGGCCTCCGTGGCGGAGTCCGGGCCGACCCCTTGCTGGGGCTCGGTCCGTAGGTGGGCCGCGCGGTAGACCGCGTAGTCCTTCCGGCTGCCAGCCGCCACGAGGTAGATCTCGCGCTTGTGGGTCGAGGTCGGTGGCGCTTGGCGGAACTGGATGACCAGCCGGTAAGAGACCTCCGGGTCGACGTACACCTTGTGGAAGCCGGCGAGACGGCCCTTCAACGGCAAGCAGTCGTCGCTTCCGTGGACCAGGTTCTGCAGCTCCAGCAAGGCCAAATCGCGCATCTCGGCAGGGAGTTCCCGCAGATCGGCGATGGCGTCAGGGTGCGCGGCGAAGGCGAAGCGGGCGCGGCTCACAGCAGCCTCCCCTGGACCGCGCGCTGAACCGGTACCGCCGCTGACGCGCGGGGCGCGTCGAGCCCGGTCTGCGGTGTCGGAGAGGTGCCGGCGGACCGGGAAAGGGCGATGCGGGCGATGCGGGCGATGCGGGCCCGGACGACAGCACCGTTGTGGTCGCTGTACTCCGGAGGCTCGTGCAGCGGTTCGCTGCGCTCGTCCAGCCAGGTCTGGGCGACGCCGACGTCGGGGAAGGCGCCCTCGCGCATCGTGTACGTGCCGGCACCTGGTTCCACTCCTCGTAGAAGAGGCGAACCGGTGCCTGGGTGGCCTGGGAGTCGTTGACGAGTGTCCACGCCTCGCTGGGATTGTCGTCAGAGGTGTAGATGTCGAGGACCTCGTAGCGGGTGCCCGACTTCTGGATCTGCTGTTCCACCTGGACGGTGAGGTCGTCGGCGGGCTCGACGTAGTCGCCACCGCGCAGTGCGATCCGTTCGAGCGGGCAGCCGCGTTCTGCCAGCCAGTTCTGCGCGAAGGACGCCGCGGCGTGGTGACTCGTCTCGAACGTGAACGTGGACTGCCCCAGATCCCGAGCGACCGCGATCGCAACAAGCTGTGGCTCGCCGGGTGCCCCCAAGTGACCGATCGGTCGTGGGCGAGGACGAAGCTGTGCGAACCGTTGGGCGTGGTGTGGTGCTGGGACAGCACCGTCAAGTCGCCAGCCCAGAGAGCCTCCATCGCCTCCGCGGAGTCGTCGTCGACCGGCGAGAGATCGTCGAGGCCGAAGTCGAGAATGTCGTTCACGCCGCCACCCCCGCCTGCTCGGGCGCCGGGGTGGCCAGCACCCGGTGATTGGGGCGAGTTGCGCTGGTCGTGCAGGCCGCGAACGGTCCGTCCGGCGCACGCAGGTGCGCCAGGGTCTGGTCCAGGTGGTCGCGGTGCCAGGTCGAGGGGCCGGACAGGCCGGCCTCCGTGTCAGTGAACTGCTGCCAGGCGAGCCAGAGTGCGTGGAGCCGGGCGACAGCCTCGGGGTGTTCGTGCCAGTGCGCGCACCAGGGACGACTCGTGCTGATCTCCCGGCCGTACACCGGCAGGAAGAGGTAGTGCACCCAGTCGCTGAGGGCAGCGAGTTCGACGGCATATTCCTTGCCGCCCAGGGCGAGGATGAACACCGAGGCAGGGTCGTCGGGCTTCTTCCCGTCAGCCGCCTCGGCTTCCGGAGCGCCGTCCGGCGGCTGGATGGCGCCGGATTCGGGCTCGGAGCCGAGGCGGTCGAGGATGACGCCGTGCTGCCTGACCTCGGCCATGGTCTTGGCGAGGGTGCTGGCGAGGTCGTCGAGGTCTGCGTCGGGGACGCGGTACGGCTCGGGACCGGGGGAGGTCGGGCTGGTGTCGGCCATGGGGGTGTGCTCCATCTGTGAGACGGCGACATGCCCGAGAGGATCCGGAGAATCAGCGGTTTGGTCCGGCCGGAAAAACGCGGTAGTGGAGCGCTATCGGTCGGCGCAGCGGGGACAGCGGGGGAAGGGTGGTGCCAGCAACTGCAAGGCGCGCAAAGCCTGTTGTGGGACAACGCCGTTGCCGAGCGCGGTGAGCTGTGCTGGACGGCCGAGCCCCGGAGTCGCGGTGACCCAGCCGGCGTCGAGGCCCTGCATCCACTCCACGAAGTCCGCGCGGAGCCGACCGGCGCCGTCCGTGGGGGCCGGGGCCGGGCGGGTGAGGCTCTCCCATCGGGTGATGGCGGATCCGTACGCTCCCCATCGCCTGTCCGCGCCCCCGCCTCCGGCGTCTCCTCCGCCCACAGGGGCAGGACCACCGCCGACAAGGGAGGCCGCCATCCCTTCCCGGGGCGGCGGCCCGGGGTGCCCGTGTCGCTGGCCCTCGGCGTCGGCAACAGAGACGCCGCGGCACTGGGCAGGGTCATGTCGCCATTGCCGTGCCGCTGGTTCGGCGACCCCTTGATTCCGTGACAGCCGTGAGTACGAGATTGCCGAGGGTACTTTGGTAGGAAGTCGGGCTGTTACCACTGGTTGAGCTGGGCTCGCAGCTCGGGTTCCACCCTGGGCCTGGAGCACAGCGGCAGGACGGCCTGTTGAGATGCGGAATGATCGACCTGTCACGCGCAACGTCGGTGTACTGTCCGTCGATGAGCACCCGCGCCAGGAATAGCGCCCCCTGCGTTGATTGCCGAGAAGTATCTGGGTACATCCGCCGGCGCCTATGTGGACGCTGTTACCAGAGGTACACGCGTGAGGGCATCCCCTTCCCGGTGCCTGCCGACGCTGGCTACCGAAATACCCCCCTGAGCCTCGTGGTGGTTGCTAACAACACGCGAGAGCGGGATGGCGGGTGTCTCATCTGGCAGGGGTCCTTGAACAAGGATGGCCACCCAATTTGGTTCGAGCCGGACGCCGAGAGGGGCAGGGGTTCGAAGCGAATCGTGGTCGCCCGTTGGCTCTACGAGAGCAAGAATGATCAACTCGTCAAAGGGCAGATACTTAGGCGCACTTGTGGGAACAGGCGTTGCGTATCCGTAAGCCACGCTTCAGCAGGCAAGGTCCGCCGGTACCAGAAGCCGGGCGAGGCTGAGATCCCTAGCCACTGCGTGAACGGCCACGAGCTGAACGACGAGAACCTCTACAAGCAACCGAACCGCAAGGCCTGGGAATGCAGGCAGTGTGGCTGGGAGTCGAAGAAACGCAACGCTCATAAGCATCCTCTCAGGGACGTTAGGGAGCCCTACCGCGGGACCGAGAAACACTGCCACAACGGTCATCCGTACGCCGACGTGGGGTTCTTCATTGAGAACGGCTCTCGGGTGTGCAAGACGTGCAAGTGGCTCAAGGACCAGAAGTCGGCGATGCGCCGTCTCTACGGCTTTGCATACGACCGGTACCTGGCCATGCTGGAGGAGCAGGAGTATCGCTGCTGGATCTGCCGCGAACCTTTCGAGATCCGAAGCAGCAACCTGAGCCCTCATGTCGACCACTGCCATACCAGCAGCAAGGTGAGGGGCCTCCTGTGCCGGGCCTGTAATTTGGCATTGGGGCACTTCAAAGATGATGTTGACCGGCTGCGGGCTGCGATCCAGTACATCGAGCTCCATGGGAAATAGCCGCTGGCCTGGTTCCTACATGGAGCTAGGTGTGTGCTCGGTCGCGCTTCACCGTAGATCAAGGCGAGTTCCAGGGGAGCAGAAGAGAGCTGGTGGGGAGGGGGTCTCACGGGTGGCCGCGCGAGGGTGGTCGGGCTGCTGACAGCGTGGGGAGACGGCTGGCCGGGGCTGGGGGTGACGCGCCTGGGCGTGGTGTGCTGCGGGCGCGGGCGGCCTTCACTCGGTCGGGCGGCGGCTCGGCCGTCGGCGGCGCGGATGCCGTGGCCTTCGGAGCCGGACTGCTGTTCGCGGTGGCCCAGCGGGCACGTACCTCGTCGAGCGGACCGAGTTCGTGCAGGGCGTGGTTGATCAGCCGGCCGGGCCCCAGAACCTCGTCCTGGGCCAGAGTTCGGATGGCTCGCGCGGAGGCGGCGGCGGTGCGGGTGACGGAGGAGCGCATCACCCGCTGTCCGAACCAGTCAGCGCTTCCGGGGACCATGCCTTCGCAGACGGCGGTCAGCTGCTCGCTCGACACAGTGCCGTCGGCCAGCAGACCGCGTCGCTGGGCCTCCCAGAGCAGGGTGATCCGGTCGATGGGTTCGCCTCGGTGGTGCAGCGCGCCCAGGCACCGGTAGAGCTGCCCGTGGGTAGGGTCGGCGAAGTCTCCCGGCCGCAGCCAGGCCACCACCTCGCCCATGGCCCCGGGCTGTTCGGCGAGGACGGCCAGGAGGAACCGCTCGTCCTCGGCGACTTGGCCGCTCTGCGCCGGAGGCGGGATGTCCGTGGCGGCAGAGGGCCCAGCGGTAGGTGGGACCGGTCGAGGGTCGGTTCCCCAGCGTCGTGCAAGGTCGGTGAGTACGCCGGTCAGGACGTCCGCCGTGCGCAAGGCTCCCTCGACTTCGACCTCGCCCTGGACGGCGTCGGCCCGAGCCGCTTGGTGGAGACGGATCGCGTGCTGGGCGACGGTGCGGTGAATCGCCCCCTCCAGCACCATGCGTCCGTACACCGGTGCGTGCTCGGTTCGGGGACACGCCTGGATCAGAGTGTGGGCGTACGCCGCGGTCAGCCCGCGCACGTGCTGTCCGGCCTCCTCGACTGCGTCGGTCACCCACGACAGCGGCAACGGACCATCGGCCGAGAGCGCGGGATGCCCGTCGTTGCGCAGCTTGCGGAGGGCGGCGAACAGCGCCTGGTGGACGGGCCGATAGAAGTGGTCCGCAGCGAGCCACTCCAGGTGCGTGAGCTGCTTGGGGTCGAGGAGGGCGGCACCGATGACCGCCTGCTCGGCACTCATCAGTGGGTTCACCGCCGGCCTCCGGGATCAACGGAGGACGCCTCGTCCTGCCGGATGAGGAGGTCGGTGACTGCCTGGTCGGCAGCGGCCATCGACAGCGCGAAGTCGTCCAGGGCGGCGGTGAAGGCGGGATCGGAGGCGGGGACCGAGGCGGCCCCGCCGTCAAGCCACCACCGGCCACCGCGCAGGACGACCGGAGCGTGGGCCAACCGCCCTTGCTGTGGTGTGGGCGCGCTCATGCCGACAGTCCAAGATCGTCCTGGTCGATGCTTTTCGCGAGGGCACGCTCGGTGATGGCCTTCGTGGCGCGAGCGGAAGCCGGGCCGACCACCTTGGCGGAGGGCTCCTTGTACCAGGGCTTGAGGTTGAGCATGGCGACCCGGATGCCGGTGGCCAGCAGCAGAACCTTGCCCTTGGGTAGGGCGCGGATGGCGTCCGGCGGAAGGATCCGCTCCGTGCGCATGCTCACCGAGGTGGACTTGCCGCCCTCGCTGGTCGACACCGAGGTGGTCTGGACGTCGTGATCGCCGACCTGACGGCTGAGCCGGTCGGCGAAGTCCGCGTCATCGATGCCAGATCCGATGATCTTGATGGTGGCGGCGGAGTACAGGGCGTCCATACCGGCCTCGCCCCAGCACCGCTGGCCCTGACGGTAGGACTGCAGGATCGTCATCGGGATGACGCCTCGGCTGCCCAGGTGGCTGTAGAGATCAGGGAGGTCCGAGATACGGCAGACGTTCGCCGCCTCGTCGAGGACGCACAGGGCGGGCGGGTCGAGTCGCCCGCCGGAGCGCTCGGCCACGATCACGGCCGCGCGCATCACGGCGTCGGCCGCTGCCGCGATGATCGCGGACGCGCTGCCGCCGCCGTCCTTGCTCAGCAGGTACAAGGTGTCGCGGGACGTGGCGAAGGCGAACGGCTGGAACTCGGGAAGGTCGTCGTTGGGGGTGACCCAGGCGGCGACGTCCGGGTCGAGCAGGCAGCTCGCGTACTGCCTCGCGGTCTCATAGATGCCGTCGCGCGTTTCGGTCGCGCCGGAGACGGTGCCCTGGAGCTGGGCGGCGACCGCATGGTGGCCGGCGTCGGTGAGCAGGTCCACCGGGGTGCGGTCGGCCGGCATCGCGAGCCAGGCCAGGACGTCGGTGATCGGCCGCCGGTGGGACGCGGCGGCGAGGAAGAGGGCACCGAGGGTGTTGCTCGCGGCGGTGGACCAGAAGTCGGAGCCGCTGGACTCGTCCACGCTCGCGGTCACGAAGTGCCCCGCCAACCTCTTAGCCCCGGCGAGATCGCGGGCGTCAGCGAGGATGTCCCACCACATCTCGCGCGGGTGGTGGGCGATCTGCTGCGGATCGAGGGTCCAGATCGTGCCGACCTCGGCACGGGCGTCCACCGTGGTGGTGAAGGCGTCGTTCGCGGCTTTGTTACTGGTGAGCAGGACTGGGCCCGGTGCCGAGAGGATCGCGGGGATCGCCAGCCCGGACGTCTTTCCGGAACGCGGGGCCATGATCGCGACGATCACGTCCTCCCAGGACGCGCGGACCTCCGCACGACCGGGATCGAGGGTGCCGAGCAGGATGCCGCGGTCAGCGGGCAGGACCTCTTTTACTCTCCCGGCCGCCCAGGCTCGGGCGCAGGCTCTTCGCCTTGGCGACGATCTCCTTGTCCAGCAGCGGCGCCAGGTCCGCCTTGCGGGCGAGGCCGGACTTGGACCCGGCACGCCAGCGCATCCACAGCACGGCAGCGGTGACGACCAGGGCAACGGTGAACAGGGCGGGGACGACGCGGGCGCCGACCATCAGCATGCTGGTGCTCAAGGCCGGCCACATCACCTCCGGGTGCAGCAGCGCGTCCGTGACGCGGAAGGGGGCCCATGTCCCGCTCCCGACGAAGGTGTTGGTGAGATTTCCGGTCAGCCAGGCCAGGGAGCCGAAGGCCATGGCGGCGCCGAGGATGCCGAACAGGAGGTAGAGGAGCGCGTCCGACCCGGTGGTGGTCGAGGGCGCGCTGGTGCGCGGGGAAGGCACGGCGGTTCCTTGGGTGTGCGAGCGGGCAGGGGCGGGGCGCGCTCGGCTCTCGTGCAGCTCATGGGGGTCCTCCTGGACGTCTGAGGCGGAACGTTTCGGCGGGGTCGGCCGGCAGAACGAGGCGCGGGCGGAGGTGCTGCGGTGGCTGGCGGACTGCCGGTCGACGGCGATGTTCCGGCGCGCGGCGAGGAGGCGCGGGCCGCCCGCTGCCGGTCTGAATCGACGTTCCGGGCAGCGGACGGCACAGGAGCAGCCTCGGCACCGAGGACATCGTCGAGCAACTCCCGGCTGCGCAAGACGTTGACCATCTGGTGGTGCCGGGGGTCCGTGCGCTCTGCGGGACAGGCAGCGAGACCGTCCTCGGCGACTTCCAACTGCTCACGGACGTCCTGGAGCATCCCGTACGCGGCTGCCAGTCGGGTCCACGTCTCGAAAGTCGGATTGTGATGCGGGTCGTCGAATTCGAGACGGGCGCGAGTCCAGTCGGCGGCAGAGGCGACGAGTTCGGTCAGCTCGGGCAGAGCCCCGACCAGTGCGCCGTTGACCTCCTCGATGATGCCCGCCACCTCATCGGGCGAGGCGTCCTCGTGGAGGCGAGAAATCATTCCGCGAACCGAGTACGGATCGGCGGAAGCGCCGGGCAGGCGCCTGATCTGCAGCGGCTTGTCGGAGCCCGGTGCCGCGCTGCGGTGGGCGAGCCGGATGTTGTGCTGCATGGCCGCACCGACGGCCTCGCCGATGCTGGAGTAGCACTCGGGCACGTTTGCCTCTTCCGGTGAGTGGTCCTTGACGGGTGAGTCGAGCGGGGGCGCGCGACGTACTGGAGGCCGACGGCGGAGAG
>NZ_NEUF01000067.1 GCF_002910915.1 Streptomyces sp. SM10
AGAGTGCGGTACGTGACCTGATGTCCGGTTGGTGCTTGGGGTTGGGTGAGGAGTCCTGGTCGGCGGGGCGGACTGGTACTCAGGTGCGGGGCTGAGCGAACAGGCCGGGTTCGGGTTCGGTGAGAATGCCCCGTGTGACCAGGCGTTTCAGCTTGGACCGGATGCCTTCGGTGTTCTTCGGGAGGATCGGCAGGTCGAGTGCCTCGCACAGGTCGCGGGCCCGCATCGGCTGGCCGGTGTCGGTGAAGGCTGCGAGGATCTGCTGGTAGGCGGGGTGGTCCGGGGCCTCGGGCCGCGGGGAATCGTCGGCGGGCTTGGGTACCGGGATGTTCAGGATGGTCTTGCGGGTGATGCGCAGGTTCTCGGTTTCCGCGTCGAGTTCGCCGAGGCGGGTGGTGAGGTCCTCGATGGACGCGCGGAGCTGCCCGGCCTGCTCGCCGAGTTCGGTCTCCCGGGCCTCGAGGTAGGCAAGGATGGCTCTGATCTGCGGGTTGTCGCTCATGCGGCCCTCCAGGAGGGCAGGGCGGCGCCGGTGAGCCGGCGGGCCATGACCGAGGTCATCGCCCAGAAGACGCGAGAGCGCGAGGTGGCGGGCCGGTGCTCGTAGTCACGGACCAGGCGGCGGGAGAACATCAGGATTCCGTTCGTCTGCTCCACGATCCACCGCTTGGCCTGCGGGACGAAGCCCTTGTCGGCCGGGTTGCGCTCAACGATCTCGACGTCGATGCCGTACTGCTTGCCGTGGTCGACGACGGCCTTCTTGAACCCCTGGTCGACCAGGGCCTTCTTCACGGTGACCATCTGGGCGGCCACGCCGTCCAGCAGCGCGATTCCGGCGGCGTTGTCGTGCGCGGACGCAGGCAGGACGACAGCCTCTACGACGAGACCCAGTACGTCCACGGCCAGGCATCTCTTGCGCCCCGGCACCCGTTTCGCCGCGTCCTTGCCGGTCGTGGCGGCCGGGACGCCGACGGCCACGCGGATGCTCTGGGTGTCCATGACGATGAGGCTCGGGTCGGCTAATCGCCGCTTCCTCTCCCGCAGTTGCCACCGCAGCAGATCATGAATGGTCTGGTCGGTGCCATCGTCGCGCCACTTGTAGAAGTAGTACTTCACCGCGCCGGCGGGCGGCAGGTCGTGGGGCAGCAGGTCCCACTGGCAGCCGCTGCGGTTCTGGTACAGGATCGCGTTCACGATCTCCCGCATCTCGTATCTGCCCCGATGGCCGCTGACCGACGGATGCGCGGCCTTCCACGCTGTGATCACGGGCTCGACCAGGGCCCACTGCTCGTCGGAAGCGTCACTCGAGTACGGCTTGCGCATGCTCATGCCACAACCCAAGCGAACCCCGAACGCCTGACCGGCGATGATGCCCCAACGTCACACCATCGAGCGATCACAAGCCGGACAGAAGATTACGTTCCGCACTCTGAGATCAGCCTGGGCCGCCTCGTTCTCGGCCTGCGCCGTGGCCAGTTCGGTGTGGGCGCTCGTGTGTGCCGCGAGGACCTCTCCTTCCGCGTCGCGCAGCGGCTGGACGAGCTCCTTGACCGCACGGGTGATCTGGGCCCGGCTCACGGGGTCGCCTTCGGCCAGGGCATGCGCCTGCACGGCGGTCTGCCGGTGCAGTGTGTCCAGGGCGGTGGTCGTGGCGGGGGCGGCCGGCGGGGGCGCCGCGTCCACCAATTCCTGTACCTGGATCAGGGCCGCTTCCATGCTCTCGCGGGTGGTCAGGTGTCCGCGGTGGTGCGTGTCGGCCTTCTGCTCGGCCTCCTTCAGCTGGGCGGCCGCTTCCGCCTTCGTGTCCACCGCCGCATTGACGGCCTTTGCGCGTGCGGCGACCTTGCGTTTGGCCTGAGCAAGCGCCTTGCTGTCCAACGGTGGTGGGGGCGTGAAGTCGCCCGGGACGGGCCGGGTGCACACCGTGCAGGCATCGCCGGGCGCCAGACCGGCACCTGCCGCATGGGCCGCGTCCCCGCACTGCAGTGCAGCAACGGCGTCCTGGGCTGCTTTCAGAGCATCCCGCCGCTGTTGAAGCTCGTTCTCCAAGCTGTCGCTGTGGCCGCGGTGTTTCTCCGCAGCCTCGAGCGCCGTGGCCTGCGCCTGGAGATGTCCGGCCGCGCTCCGCGCTTCCTGCAGCGCCGTGCGCACGGCCTCCTGGACCTGGTCGCCGTGCGCGCGTGCTTCGCTCACGGCATGCTCGGCCCGCTCGGCCCGCTCGGCAAGATCCGCAAGGTGCTGCTTGCCCTCTGTCAGTTCCTGCCGTGCCTGCGTGTGCTCCTTCTCGTGCTCGCCGTGCTGAACCTGCTCCTGCTTCAGCTGTTGCACCACGGCGTCCAGGCCGGCTGCACGGCCCGGCAGCTGGGACAGGACGGTCAGCGCGCCGGACAAGGACTTGACCGTGTCACCGGCCTCGGCGGCCGCGTCGAGTACGCCCTGCGACGTGTCCAGCGTCTTGCTCAGGCCGCATCGGTCCTCTTCGAGGGCTGCCGCTTCGGCGTCGAACTCCTTCTCCGCCCGCGCCAGTGCGGCCATCTTGATACCCGCATCCGCGACAGCGCGCTCACGCAGCAACCGCGAGGCCTTGTCCAGGTCGGTCTTGCGGTGCTTGTGGCTGATGGCCCGGCGCTGGGCTTCGCGCAGGGCGTCCAGCCGCTCGCGCCGGCGGGCCGCGGTGCCACGGGTGCGCGCCACGTCCTGCGATGCCCGGGTCGCCGCGGCGCGGGGGTCCGGCAAGAGGCGATTGCGTTCCCGGAGGGCTTCGGTGATCTGCGCGGTCAAGCGCTCCAGCCGCGTGCTGGCCAGTGTGCGTACGCGTTCGATTTCGTTGATGCCGAAGACGTGGCGCAGGATGTCGGCACGGACGGCACCGGGCGCCTTGAGGAGTGCGTCGAACTTGCCCTGGCGCAGCAGGACGGTGCTGACAAAGCCGTCCCGGTCCAGCCCGATGATCCGGGTGACCGCCTTTGTCACTGCTTCTTTGTTGTCGAACCGCAGACCGTCGGGATCCTCGTCCAGGGGCTTGAGCATGGCCCGCGGTCTGGTGCTGTTCGCATACAGGGAACGGCGCACGGCCCACTCGCGTCCGTTCACCGAGAACTCGAACGTCACGTGCATGCTGGGACATCCCTCGCTGATGAGCTCGTAGACGTCCCGGCTGTTCCTCGACCACGAGCAGGTCCCGTACAGGGCGAAGAGGATCGCCTCGAGGAGAGTGGACTTGCCCGCGCCGGTGGCCCCCAGAATGGCGACCAGGCGTTTGTCGGTGAAGTCGATGGTGCACTCACCGGGGTAGCTGCGTACTCCGGTGAGGGTGAGCCGCAAAGGCCTCACGATGTCTCCGTCCAGGTGTCGCTCAGCGCGATGCGGAGCTGTTCTTCGGCGGGGGTCGGCGATGGCGTCTCGTCGTCGATCTCGTTGAGCAGTTGGGTGAACGCGGAGACGGTGGGCTCCGCCGCAGCATTGCTCATCCCTTCGCGCGTCAGGTAGGCGCGGAACGCGTCGGGAAGATCCGGCTCGTCGCCAGGAGCTTCGTCGAGGACCGCGTCGGCGGTTTCCTCCCGTGCCCGGACCGGTCCCACGAGGATCGCGTTGGGCACGATCTCGGCGACCTCCCGGGTGAGGAGTGTGCCGGGCTCCTCACCGGTGATGTCCGCCTTGAGGAAGGTCCCGTCGTACTGGGAGGCCTGAGCCCTCAGCTCGTCCAGGGTGCCGGGGAAGTAGGCCAGCCGGCGGCCGCTGGACAGGGGGCGGGGCAGTGCCTTCGCCTGCCGTCCGGGGTCGGCGTCGACGATCACGACGCTCTTGGAGTCGGTGGCCTCGCCGAAGTCCATGGGCAGCGGGCTGCCGGCATAGCGGGCGGGAAACTCGATGCCCGGCACGATCTGCGGGCGGTGGATGTGCCCGAGGGCGACGTACGAGACGTCGGGAAGATCCTCGGCAGGAAACTCGAAGGCCTCGTGCACGGCTCGCTCGCTGGCAGAGCGCGTGGCGCCGGTGACGTACACATGGGAGGTGAACAGCAGGACGTCCCTGCTGGGGTCGTACCCCTCGCGCAGGGCCTCCACCAGCTCCGCCTGCAGGCCGCGCATTCCCTCGGCGTAGTCCGCGGGCGTCATGCCGGAGGTGGAGGAGGACCGCCAGAACCGGTTCGGATGCACGAACGGCATGGCCGCCAGCCGGATGCGCTGCTCCCCGCCGCAGGCGTCGAAGGAGAGGACGCCCCCCTCGCGCGCCGGGCGCAGCCGGTCGACGAAGAACAGGCCCTTGCCCCGCGAGGGGCCGCTGACGAGGTTCAGGAACTTGAGGTACCCGGGGGAGTCGTGGTTGCCGGCCACGACCACAGTGGGGGCGACATCGGCGAGTTCGTGCAGCGCGCCCATGGCACGCAGCAAATCCGCCGCGGTGAGACGGGAGCTGTGGAACAGGTCGCCGCTGTGGATGATCAGGTCCGGCCGGTACTCCCGGGCGACGTCCGCGATCTCGGCCAGGACGGCGTCGAAATCCTCCTCGCGCGGATGCCCGTACAAGGTGTGGCCCACGTGCCAGTCGGATGTGTGGAGAGTTCTGCTCATGCCTTCGTGCGCCCTTCCGAAGGGAGGCGTAGGAGGGCACCAGTGGTGCCTTACGGGCCGGGACTGTACACCCTTCACAGGAAAAAACAGGAACATGCGGGTCCTGTTAGCATGCGGGCATGCAAGAGCATCTGGTCGCACTCGAGGAACGCATGCAGCAACTGCAGCAGGCGGTCCGGCAGGCGCTCGCGCAACACGACACGGCCCAGGCAGGCACCCTGGGGGAGGAACTGAGGCGTACCCAACGTGCCTGGAACGTTCTGTGCGGCCTGGAGGACGACCCGCCGGCCCAGCCGGAGCCCGCAGCGCCCCCGGCCGCCGTGGATAACCAGGCCGGCCTGCCCGTACGCGACCAGGTCCGTCAGGCGCTGGCCCTCCTCGCCGTCCCCGCCGCACCCAAGCTGCTCAGCCAGGTCCGCCACGCCTTCTTCTCCGGCGCACTGAACACCGCACGCCTGACCACCCTGCGCCGCGACGAGGAGCGCTCCTTCCGCTCCGCCCCCTACGCCCGCCCCTACTACATCTGCTCCGCGCTGACCTCCGACCTACTCTCGCCGGCCCGGGGGCTGCTCGCCCTGAGCACATGGCCCCTGGAGCAGCGCATCGTGGGACCACTCACCCAGCGCGTCCACTTCCTCACCTCGGCCCTGCGGCTGGTGGACGCCGCCGAACGCCTGGCCGCAGAAGCCCCGTTGCCACAGCCCGCCGAGCAACTCCTCGGGCAGTACAGCCGCGACCTCCACGGCCACACCCAGGGCCGACCCGACCTGGACGCGCTGCGCCGGGCCGCCGCGGCCGAGCTGGAGATCCACGCCGACGACGACGCCGACACCCGCACCGAGGCCGCCCGGCGCGCGCGCCGGCAACTCGGCGACGCCGAGCAGATCTTCGGCAACACCCTGCGCAGCACCACCCGCCTGCGCCGCACTTCGTAGCCCGCCTCTGCGACCCGCACGACCTGTGCCCCGCCCCTCCAAGGAAAACCGTGAGCTCACTCGACGCGCGACTGGGCGCTTTGCGGGGGACCGCCCCACCCGTCCCGCACAATGCACGAACCCTGGCCGCCCTGACCGCCAATCCCAGCTGCGAGCGCCGGCTGGTGATGGACGCTGCCGGTATCGACAAGGACGCACTCGCCGCCCATCTGGGCCATGCAAGACCGCTGCAGAAGTCCCAACTCGCCCTCGACTACGGCCTCGCCTTCGAACGCAAGGTCACCGCCCAGGGCGGGACACCTCTCGTGCCCCTGCTCCGCCAGGCCCTGGGGCTGACCCTGCCCGAGGTGTCCTACGCGGACGTCAACAGCGTCGGCAGCGACCACGACACGTCCTCTCTGGGGATCCGCCACGCCCGCACCCGCCACCTCGTCCTCAGCGCGGCACACCGCAAGTCCGAGCCCCGCACCCTGCTCGACCACCCCGTCCTGCGGCTGACCGTCGCCGGCCACCAGGTCTACCTCGAGCCCGACGTCGTGGCCTTCCAGCACAACGGCACATTCCGCATCGTCGAGATCAAGTCCTTCCCCGTCATCCACGGGCAGGCCGATCCCGCGAAGGTCACCGCGGCACTCTTCCAGGCCGCCGCCTACGTCCTGGCCCTGCGTGAACTCCTCGAAGACGACGGCCTGCCACCAGAACACGTCTCCGACACGGTGGTCCTGGTCAACCCGCGCAACTTCTCCCACCACCCCACGGCGACGCCCCACGACGCCCGCCCGCAGATCAAGACCCTCAGCCGCCTCCTCGGCAGACTCCACCGCCTGCCCGAACTGCTGGACCAGATCCCGTCCCGCACCACCTTCGACCTGGCGCCCGGCCCCGACAAGAAGCCGACCCGTCCCCGCGGCGACCTCGTCGCCGCCCTTGCCACCACGCGCCCCCACTACACCTCCGGCTGCCGCCACCACTGCGACCTGGCCCTCCACTGCCGCACCGAGGCCCGCAACCAGGGCAGCACCAAGACCCTGGGAACCGCTGTCGGCGAAGACCTGGCCGGAATCGACACCATCGCCACCGCCCTGGCCCTCACCGACGGACACCTGCACCCCTCACGCGACCAGAAGGACATCACCCAGGCCCTGCGCCACGCCCACCGCATCCACGCAGACCTCCGCACGGGCCGCGCATGAGCCTGATGACCTCGCTCCTGCGGATGCGTGCCGCCACCACCGGCGACGCCCTGCGCGCCAGCCGACTGCGCCATCTCCACCTCAGCGACAGGCCGTTGATGATGCTGACGCTGAAGCAAACCGGGCCCGCCGCACGGCCGCTGGCCGTCATGCTAGGCACCGACCCGCACCGCCCCCAGCTCCTGGTCGCACCCCCGTCAGGAAGCACCACCCCCATGCTCGCCGCACTGGCAGACACCGTCACCGGCCACATCGACGCCCGCCGGCAGCACACCGAACACCTGCCTGCCACCGCCAGCAAGCCTGCCCGCCAGCGCTACGCCGACGCCCCGCAGATCCTCGTCCCCAACCCCCAGACCGTGCAGCACCTCAAAGCCCTCGGGGACGACCTGAGGTTCCGCACCGTCGACGACCAGATGCCCACCTCGCGGTCCGTACAGCGCCTGGGGCACTGGCTCACCTATCTCACCGACCGCGCCGACATCCCCGGCTCCGCCGCCCTCATCCCCATGACCGACTTCCTCGGCATGCACTGGATCACCGGCCAGAGCCCCCTGGAGGACGAGGACCTCGCCACCCTGCTGGCCTGGATCGACCCGCCCCGCCACGCCGCCTCGGGACGTGACGCCGCCCAGCAGGCGGAAGACCCGGCCCTCCACCGATCCGCGGGCCCTGCCACCGACGCCGCCTTCGACAACGACCAACTGGCCCCCCTGTTCCACGCATTCGCCCGGGCCGACGAAGGGGACCGGACCCGCATCCTGCACGACCTCGACCGCATGCTGACCGCCTACCTGCAGCCCACCTGGGAGCGCATGTGGCAGGCCTACACGCTCCTGCAAGCCCTCCCCGAAGCCCACAGCACCGCGCGCCGCTGGGATCACGAACGCACCGCATTCAGCGACGAATGCAGCCACCTGACCCACGACGGACGCCCCCGCCCCGCCCGCGAGCAAGCCGTCGCAGCCGCCGTCCGCCTCGCCCGCACAGAACGCACGGCCGCCGCCTTCGCCGCCGAACGCGCAGCCGACGACCCCTTCGTACGGGCCGAACTGCGCACCACCGGCGAGGCCTTCGGCGGCACCGTCACCGCGATCGACCCCGAGCGCATCGTCCACGGCCCCAGCGGTCGTGCACGATGGCGGCCCCGGTTCACCCTGTCCACCAAAGACCCCGTGCACATGGAACCCGGCCAGCTCCTGGCCTCACATCTGCGCCGCAATGCCCGCTACAGGCTCGGCGAGGTCACCTACGAAGACGACGCCACGCTCGTCGAACTCGAGATCACGGCCGGCATGGGCCGCGTTATCAGTCCCACCCATGCCGTCCTGCCCACAGCAGGCGACT
Source organism: Streptomyces sp. SM10 (assembly GCF_002910915.1). Lineage (GTDB taxonomy): Bacteria > Actinomycetota > Actinomycetes > Streptomycetales > Streptomycetaceae > Streptomyces. The sequence continues at coordinate 8,050 of NZ_NEUF01000067.1, forward strand.
TCCTCGTCCTCACTCAGGCGCCGGACCACTACCAGATGCCGGAACTGCCTGCGCGAGAGCACACGCCCTGGACCCACGGAGGGCCGCCGCACGACCACACGGACGACAGCGGCGAAGACGAGGCCGGACAGTGACATCCCTTCACCTGCCGTCGCCGCAGGAGCAGACGCACCAGGCGACCCGCGCCATCCTGAACGAACTGCACGCGCTCACCCACCGCGGACTCGTCGTGGACGCCCCGCCCGGCGCCGGGAAATCTACCCTGGTCGTCCAGGCCGCCGGCACGCTCGCGCAACCCGGCGCCCCCTGCGTCGTCATGGCCCAGACCAACAGACAGGTGGACCACCTGGTCCGGCGCTTCGCCCGCGACCACCCCGGCCTGAAGATCGGCCGGTTCACCTCGGCGGAGCACATCATCGCCGCCGACCTGCAGGCACACCCCGACGTCCGTACCGGCACCCGTATCCAGGACCTCGAAAAGGCGGCTCACGTCATCGTGGGAACCGCCATGAAATGGGCCACGGTCACAGGCCGCAGGTGGCCCTGGGCTGTCATCGACGAGGCCTACCAGATGCGCTCCGACGTACTCCTGCGGACCGCTCACCTCTTCGACCAGACCCTCTTTGTCGGAGACCCCGGGCAGCTCGACCCCTTCTCCACGGCCGACCTCCCTCACTTGAAGGGACTGGCCCACGACCCCCTGAACAGCGCGGCCACCGTCCTGCTCGACAACAACCCGGACCTGCCCGTCCACTGCCTGCCCGTGTCCTGGCGGCTGCCGGCCGCGGCCGTCCCCCTGATCAGCGACGCCTTCTACCCCGCCACCCCCTTCCGGGCCGGAAGCGGCGAAGCCGACAGGACGCTCAGGTTCTCGGCCACCGGCATGGGCACTCCCATCGACGAAGTCGTCGAAACGGCCGCCCGGACCGGATGGGCACTGTTCGAGCTGCCGGCCCGCATCACCCACCGGGTCGACACCGAAGCCCTCCACGCCGTCCTCGCCATCGCCGAGCGGCTGCTGGTCCGGCGCACCGTCACCACGTGCGAAAAGGCCCCCGACGGTCACGTCCTTCAGCCCCACGACATCGCCATCGGAACCGCTCACCGCATCCAGGCCCACCGGATCCGCGCGCTCCTGGCACGCGAGTACCCCGAACTCCAGGGCATCACGGTCGACACCGCCAACCGGCTTCAAGGGTCCGAATTCCGCATCACCATCGTCCTGCACCCGCTCTCCGGCCGCGGGGACGCCTCAGCCTTCCACCTGGAAGCCGGCCGTCTGTGCGTCCTCACCTCGCGGCACCGGCACGCCTGCATCGTCGTCGCCCGCGCGGGAATCCCCGAACTCCTTGACGCCCACCCCGCCACCGACCCCGTGCACCTCGGCGTCACCTCAAAGACCCCCGAAGGCTGGGAGGCCCACCACGCAGTCTTCGACCGCCTGGCCCGCCACACCGTCCACGCTTCGGCACGGTCCGGTCTCCGGCGCGGATGAGCGGCCTGCGGCCATGCGCCCAAAGCGGATGCACCGGACGGACTGCGAGCGATGAGCACCGGTTCCTGCCGCGCGAGCGAGCTGCCAACAAGCCGCCACGGCAGGCCTATTGGCGATACGGCCGGTTTGTACGGGTCCGTCGCCCTCACTAAATGGTTCAAGTGTTCTATTGTAGGTTTGGCGGCTACGCGGCGGCATTCAGATGATTGGATGCCGGTGTCCGGTGAGGCGATATGCCGTTGGGGATGCAGCGGCGGCAGCCGGGCCGCCGGGGTGAAGCGCGGTTCTAGGGGATGGAGGGCCGCCCAGTGAGCGACCGCAGCGCGATCGAATGGACCGAGGCGACGTGGAACCCGACGACGGGCTGCGACCGTGTCTCCGCCGGGTGCGACCACTGCTACGCGCTGACCCTTGCGAAGCGGCTGAAGGCGATGGGCTCGCCCAAGTACCAGGCCGACGGCGATCCGCGCACGTCCGGGCCGGGCTTCGGGCTGACCGTGCACCCCCAGGCGCTGCGGGTGCCCTACGGGTGGAAGAGTCCACGGACGGTGTTCGTGAACTCGATGAGCGACCTGTTCCACGCCCGGGTCCCGCTGGACTATGTGCGCCGCGTCTTCGAGGTGATCCACGAGACGCCGCAGCACACCTACCAAGTCCTCACCAAACGGGCCCGGCGCCTACGCCAGATCGCCGACCGGCTCGAATGGCCGCCGAACCTGTGGATGGGGGTCTCGGTGGAGAGCGTGAAGGAACTGCCCCGGATCGAGGACCTGCGCCAAGTTCCGGCCGCGGCGCGGTTCTTGTCGTGCGAGCCCCTGCTCGGCCCGCTCGACGGCCTGGACCTGACGGGCATCGACTGGGTGATCGTGGGCGGTGAGTCCGGGCCGGGGGCCCGCCCGATGGACCTGGCCTGGGCGGAGGATGTGGTGGCCAGGTCCCGGCAGTGCGGCTGCGCCCCGTTCGTGAAGCAGCTCGGGTCCCGCTGGGGCAAGCAGCACAAGGAGATCGGGTGGTTCCCCGCAGCGTTGCAGGTCCGTGAATACCCCGAGCAGCGAGTCCGCGTGTGATCCGTGGCTGCGAAGCCACGACAGCGGGGGAGGGGTGCCGTGTCAGGCCGGCAGGCCGACCTGGCTCTTGGCCGTGAGCCGCCCGCTCGACAGCTGGGCCACCCGGCCGTTCTGCCGCATCTCCCGTATGGCCTGCAGCGAATGCTTGGGCAGCCAGCGCGCGGTCTCGGCCAGCAGCCACTCGCCGATCGTCTCCACCGTGGCCGGCCCCATCGACAGGCGCTGTGCGACCAGTTCCAGAAGCTCGTCGTCGGCGAGACCCAACCCTTGAAACAGATCGATCTGGCCGTCGGGGACGGCCCCGCGAGTACGCGGGTCACGGAAGCTCTCGCCGTCCCGGTCGTCGACCTTCCACATGGCGTCCTTCATCGCCCGCAGGCCAGCTGTGCTGCCGGTTCCGAAGACGAGGTAGAGGGGCTGCCCGGTGCGTGGCACGAGCTCGAACTGCAGCTGATAGCGGAAGCCGGACCGGCGCAGAGCGTCCCGGTAGGTCGACAGCCACACTCGCCACCGCTCGTCGGGGCGCAGTTCGGCGTCGGCGGGTGTCCAGAACGCCCGGCCGCCGAAGACCGTGTCGAGGACGTCCGGATTGAGGTTCTCGCGTCGGCTGAACCAGTTCGGGCCGAAGGTGGTGACGACCTCGCTGGAGGGGTTGCGGGCGATGCGCCGCATCGCGTCCAGCGGAACGTTAACGCTGCCCCAGCTGTCGAAGATGCCGAGGATGGGGTGGCCCCAGGCGCCCAGCCGGGTCAGCAGGGGCAGGCTGTCGGTGCCGGCGTCGCCGCGCTGGATCTCGAGGTGGACGGGCAGGTCGCGCAACGAACCAAAATGATCGTGGAGTTCGCCCAGCAGGTGCTGGTGCCGGGCCGGGTCTCTCTCGATGAAGACCAGGTGGACGCGCTGGGGGCTGAGGTGCATGCGGTCGACCGCGCTGTGGTTCAGCAGGCGCTCGAGGATGAAGACGGGTGAGCCGGGTTCGCCGTCCTGGTAGCGGCCGGGGCCGGCGAAAGCGTCCAGGAGCGTGACGCGGGGGCGGGCGTAACCGGTGCGCTGGGAGGTCTGCAGCAGAATGGGCCACCAGGCATCCAAGTAGCGCTCGTACAGGCGGTGCTTGGCGGCTGTCGCCGGTTCCAGCTTCCACAGCACACCCATCCTGGCCCCCTCCAGGTCGACGGGCGGGCGTTCGCCGACCGCCCCTGGGCTTGATGGTGAGAGCACCCCGGTTTGCTGTAAAGGGCATGTACGGGCTGCCGGTTCCCCCGGTCCACTCCAGCAACTTCCGCCAGCCCGGCCCCACTACGGGGATCGGCTCAGGCACCGACACCGGGATCGCGCCGGGGCAGCAGATGCCTGTACGGCCCCGGATGTCAGCGGGGTTCCGGACACTGGTCGTGCGCAACTACGACAGTGAGACCAGGGGGAACAACGTGAGTGATGATGCCGTCCAGCTCGCGGGGCGGATCCGCTTCGCCTTGGGCATTCTCGGTGAAAGCAACAGCCACCACGAGTTCGAGGCCTTGTGCCTGGGCCTGGCCCGCCGGAGGATCACCAGCAATCTGCTGTCGGCGACCGGCCCCGTCGCCGGCGGCGGGGACCAAGGCCGGGACGCCGAAAGTCACTGGAGCGACATTCCCCGGGAGCGCTGCCCGACATCCCTGTTCGCATCGCTGGCCTCCGCCCAGAAGGTGGTGATGGCCTGCACGATCCAAAGCACCGACATCCCGGGCAAGATCCGCAAGGACCTGGCATCGATCTGTGGGCAGGGCAAGCCCGTTGACCGCGTCATCTACTTCACGGTGACTGCGGTGCCTGACCAGGAAGCGGCACGACCTCATCGACGAAGCCGCCCGCACGCACCAGGTCGCCCTGGACATCTGGGACGCCGCCGCCCTCACCCACCACCTCGCCGACTACGACCTGTTCTACCTCGCCGTCCAGTACCTCCGCCTGCGAACCCTTAGGCTTCCTGGTGCAGTTAGAGCAGGTCGGGCATGGGGGAAACGTGGCGGAGAGCGCGCAGCTGTCGTTGTTGAGTGAGCAGTTGGTCGGAATCGGTTTTGAACGCCTTGGCCAGAGGACGCCGACCGTGCTGAGTAGCTCCCTGTTCGCTGGCGAGCTGGCCTTCAGCGCACCCAAGGGCTGGCAGAGCGTACGCGAACCGTCGTGGGAGCAACTGGCCGCACGCGCCGGAGAACTTCTCGCCGATGGACCGTTGCTCTTGGTGCCGACATGGGAGCGAAGGCCGAACTCGGACAGGCGTCGTGCAACCGGTCCCGACTTCTACCCCGAGGTTATGACCTCGTGCCGCCCGCCTTCCCTTGATGCCATGATGGCGGTGCTGCTCCCGGCACATGCATGGGTCTCGGATCAGCCCTGGGCGGCCGAGATGCGCACGAAGGTGGCCGAGCACTGGGACACCCTGCTCGTCGTCTACGGATCGGGCACGCTGACGCAGCTGTCTGGGAGTGTGGAATCGGCGGTTGTCTTCCTGCGGGCACGAGCACAGACCAGGCCGGTACTGAAGGTTTTCCAGGTGCCGCGCCCCCGCCCCGATGAGGCAGCTGTTATCAAGGACTTCGAGCGGCTGCTGACCCGTCAGGGCGGCAGGGGCGAGCACGGCTACGTGCTGCGGGAGACACCCGGCCCGGAACATGGCCTGTACTTCGAGCGCTTTGACCCGCACATCCTCCAACGCCGCGAGGACCTTGCCGGCTTCGGCGCCGTCAACTCCCTCGGTGATCTCTTCACTTTTCACCTCGCCTCCTTCAACGATGCGACTCTCAGAGGCCAGCATCTGATGTCATCGAAGGATTCCGGAGGGGTGCGCATGGTCCGGCCGCGGGACATCGGCAGGGACGGCACCATCGCCCCACCGTCGGATGAAACCCTGTGGGCGGCCATACCCGCAGATCAGCAACTCTCCGCGGGAGACTTGGTGATCCGCCGCATGATCGCCCCGATCACGGTACCCCCACACGGCTTCTTCACCGCCGAGGTCGGTGAAGAGGATCTCCCCGCCGCCGTGTCCGACCACGTGGTGGTCCTCAGGCCCATCAAGCCGCTCTCCCGGCCGCAAGCCCGCTTGATTGCTATGTTCCTGCGTGCCCCACTCGCCCTGGCCCTGGCCGGGCCACGGCCAGCCAACATCAGCATGCAGGCACTGTCCACGCTGCCTGTCCCACAGCCCGATGAGGCACTGACTAAAGCTCTCGACGAACTGACGGCCGCCAAGCAGCAGTTCAGACGGTGGGAACAGGAAGCGGACTCGGTGATCGAGTCCGTCTTCCTGGAGAAGACAGCGGCCCGGGCACGCGCCCGCGTCATTGACTCCGGCCGCGCGCTGCGTCTGCGCGTCGAAGCAGCCTCGCTGCTCGACGACCTCGGCCACAGCGTCCGCACCCGCTTCCCCTACCCCATCGCCTACCGCTGGCGCGAGACCGAGGCCCGTATCAGTACCGGAGACACCCAGGCCGCCTACGCCGCGATCCTGGACACCTCCGAGCAACTGCTGTGCTACGTCGCGCAACTCGTTCTCGCCCTCACTCACTCCCAGAACATCACGCTGGGAGCGGTGACGGCGATCCGGGACAAGCTCGCCAGCGGGCGCAGCGGCCCGGGCTTCGGAGACTGGGCCAACGTACTCAACGAAGCCGCGACCAGCCGACAGCTCAACAGCCTCGACGAAGCCCACCCCCTAAACGACATCCGGACGCTACTGGCGCACCAGGACACCGAGAAGGCCCGCCGAGCCCTGAGCGAGCGCCGTAACCACCAGGCCCACCTGCGGCGTGTTGACCCAATCGACCTGCCTCACGCCATCGATGTCGCCTTCGCTGACCTGACCTGCCTGGTCGAACGAGCCAGTTTCCTAGCCGACCTGCCCCTGCTGGAGATCACCGATGTCCGCTGGGACGCCTTCACCCGCAGCGCCCGAGTGGAGTACCGGGAACTGGCCGGAGACCACCCCGTCGTCCCGACCCGCACCATGACCTCACCCAGCAACGATGTGGAGACAGGCAGCCTCTACCTTCGCGACACCGACGGCGCACTGCACCTGCTGCGACCGTTCCTGATCGGCCGGGACTGCCCGACCTGCCGCACCTGGTCCACCTTCCACGCCGACCTCGCCCCCAAAGACGCCGTGGTCTTCAAGAGCCTCGAACACGGCCACACGTTCGAAGACACATCTCCCGATGCTCGCCGCCTGTTGGGGCAGGTCGGCTTGGTGTGAAACGTCATACGACCGACCGGCGTCGTGGTGTCGGCAGCGGCCGTTCTGCCCGGTCCCGGTCTGACAACCCGGCCCGCCCGTCCGGGACACCGCCGCCCGGGATCTGACCCGCGGTCGCGCACCACACCACGAATGATCATGATGCGATGTGCCGACCACGCGCTGTGGCAGGCGGCGCATACGGTTTTGCGCCACCCTTCCGGCCGGTCGCCGCGGGTGCGGACGCGGCCGGGCGCGCCGCAGAACACAGGTGCGCTCGGCCTCCGCTTCTGCGGAGGCGATCAGGCTCCTAAGAGCGTCGCCGCTGGCCGGTGGCCCTTCCGCGTAGACGCGCAGGCCGCCGAATTTCTCTTTGAGGTCGAGGAGACGGTAGCCGGGGAAGGCGGCGCTGATCTGCTCATGCAGACGCTCCAGGAGCTGCCGTCAGCCCGGTCCCACCGCGTGTATCCGCGCGGGGATCTGTAGCGGGTGCGTGCCAGAGGCGGCGGGGTCGTCAGCCATTGCCTCATTTTCGCGCACGACGTGACCCTTCACCCCCACGAGGTGCTCTCAGTCCTCGTCATCGCGGGTGCCGTCGTCTTCGTCTGCTGACATGTGGTGGGCGTTGACGCCGGCTCGGCAGCGGGCGGCGCCGATCGTGTCGTGCAGCCGGGTGAACAGGTCGGGTCGGATGAGCAGGTCCGCTCCCGCGACTGCGGGCAGGAGTGGTTCGTAGTTTCCGTCGTGGACGAGGTGGCCGTGCCACTGCCGGCAAATCAGTGCCTCACCGGTGGCGTCGCTGAGGCTGAACCCGCAGATGCCTTTTGTGGGTTCAAGTCCGAGTGCGGCCACGACGCTGGCGGCGGGTGCGAGTACGCAGAGGGGCAGGCCGAGGCCGCTCAGGGTACGAGGACGAGGCGTATCGATCAGGCCAGTGGCTCCAGCATCAGTGAGGGCCGTCAAGGCCTGGTCTGCGGTACTGATGTGGTCGGCTGCCGACTCGGCCGTAAGGCCGAGACCCAGGCGCCGCCACGGGCTGGTCCACAGCTGCCAGGGGGCCTGGGAGGCGGGCAGCGTGCCAAGCGGCGGGTCGTCGTCGAGGGCCTCCAGACCGACGGCGATCTGCAGTTGGCGGGCGGGCTGATCCGGATATCGGCGTGCAGGAGTGCGCTGCCGCTCGAACAAGCCGATCTGCACCCAGCCCTCGTGTGGGCCTTCGCCCACGCGAGCAAAGGCCATGGCGTTTCCCGGCAGGGACCGTAGGCCCGCGACCGAAGCGAAGCCGGTAGGCGGCCAGGGCTTGTCCGCTTGATGGCTGTCGCTGAACCACGTTGCTGGGTCGAGGGACCACGCCAGCGCCTCGGGACGAGTCAGAGGGCGGGGAATGCGGGCGAGTTCGGCACGCAGGGCCGCGCGGGGGTCGTCGCGCAGTCGCGCGGCCGCGGCGCGTTCGAAGCTTTGGGCACTGCCGAGATGTCCCGCTTGGGCAAGCGCGGCACGTAGGCCGGCGGCAGCGCGCTGCAGGGAGTCTTCGGCGGCGGCCTGGTCGGCGAGGTAGGCGTCGGGAAGCTGGCTGCGGCGTCCATTGGTCAGAAGGTCAAGCTGTGTGCGCATGAGCGTCTCGACGTCAGGAAGGGCATCGATCACGAGGTCGATGACGGTCTCGCGAAGCCCGGCCGGACTGCCGACTGCGTCGAGGCGGGCGCCCAGGTAGTGGTCGACGAGGTGGGTTGCGAACTCCCGAGGGTTGTTCATGCGCCGTCCTCGGTGAGGGAGAGGACAGCGGTGATGGCGCGTGCGAGTGTCGGATGGGCTGCCGTTGCTGCGGGGGCGGGCGCCTGGTGGCCGGCGCGGGCCAGGACGGCGGCGGCATCCGCACGGACGGACAGCACGTCACTGCCGCACAGCGTGACGAGCTGCTCGAGGAGGGCGGCATCCAATGGTCCGTCGGGCAGGTGGCCTTGTAGGACGGTCAGGAGCCAGGTCAGGGGACCGGCGCCGAGGTCGAGGGAGAGGACGCGCGCCGCAGCCGCCTGCGCTTGGCTGGAACGGCTGGCCAGCAGAACTGTTGCTGCGATCAGGGCACGGCGCTTGTCGCCACGTTCGGGCAGGGCAATCGTGGCCATGGCAAGCTCGCACAGCGCGGTGTCGATGTCGTGCTGGGTCGCTTGCTCCGGCACCGGGTGGTAGGCGCCCTGACCGAGACGGGCATGGCCCGGCAGACGGTGGGCGATGACGTCATACGCCGCATCCCAACAGGCGAGGGCGCTGACAGCCGGGGGCGAAGCAAGCGGAGGCTGAACGGCGAACGCCGAGACCAGGGCCAGACTGACACCGATAGTGCGGCTGTAGGACGCCTCGGCGACGGCGTGGGCCACTTGGTCTGCGAGGTTGTGGGCTGCGGTGGCCGCGTCCGCGAAGTGCGCTTGCTGCCACAGATCCAGGCGGTCATTGCCGCCGAAGGAGCGCCATCCGCCGCTGCCTCGCATCGTGGTGTAGGCGAGCATGCCCGCCGTGGCGGCGAGTGGGCCGAAGACATCAGGGTCGGTGTCCTGGCGCAAGTGGAGCCCCAGGGCGAGGTCGGCCAGTAGCTCAAGGGGACGGGAGGTGTTCATCTCGTCGGCGATCCGGTGCAGGAGCTGGATGGCTGCGTCTGCTCCCTGACCGTCGAGGATCTCCAAGAGCCGCCACCCGACTGCATTGGCCAGGGCATCCCTCGACCACCGTGGGCCCGAGGGGGCGTCGTATGTCTTGCTGCTGCGGTCACGGACTGCAGCAAGCGCGCCAGCAGCACCTTCTGGCAGCGTCGGGCGCTGCTGGGCGTGCAGATAGGCGTCTGTGGTGGGGCGTTTCTCGGGGCCCGACCAGTCACGTGAGGTGTTATCGGGCATGGGGCGGGGCGCCCAGGGCGAGCCGCCCTCACCGCCACAGCGCTGCGCTGCTGCGCGCAGCGCAGAGGTGGGCTCGTCCCCGGCATCCTGCGATGCGGCGATCAGTGTCTGGTCGTCGTAGGTGGAGGTGATCGCATTGGCCAGCACCGGCAGGAGACGCGATGCGCGGGCCGCGTCGTCGCCAGGCAGGTTAGCGAGCCTTGTGAGCAGAGCAATGTCCTGCGGGATGCTGCGGCCGCCGGGTCCAGAGGCGATGCGGAGCGCGGCCAGGACGACAGGGTCGGCCGTGTCAGCCTGCGTGGCCAGCAGCTGCCGATGGGCCTCGTCCACCCGGCCGTCGGGCAGCCCGGGCTCGGCCAGCAGCACCTGGGCACCCAACTGCGCGGCAGCCCGCGGATCCAGGCGCGCAAGGAAGCGCCACCACTCCTGCGGTGATCCCGCCGTCCCCCGCCCATCGGTGCAGTCCGCGACGAGATAGACAAGAGGCTGCGTACGCGCCAGACGCACCTGAGCCTGGACGGGGTCGGCCTGCATGAGCTGAGGCAGCGGATCCAGCAGTTCCTCGATGGTGATGTCCTTGTGGCCGCCGTAGGCCCCCATATAGCGGGCGGCACGTTCCCAGCACTGCTGCGCCTCGTGGGGGTCGTCGCAGGCGAGACTCACGCGGGCCATCTCAAGCTCGAAGTCGGCGTGCTCCGCATACAGCGCACGGCGCTCGGCTTGTGCCGCTCGCAGCGTGCGTATGAGCTCGTGCACGACGTCGGACCCGGCCTGGCCGACGCTCCCGGCCAGCAGGGACAGCAGCTCTGTGGTGACCAGCGGGCCGGATCCGGCCATGCCCATGAGAGAGGTGGTGGTGCCCTCGCTGACGGCTTGCAGAGAGGCGATGCCCAGCGCGACGTCGTCGCCGCGCAGCAGGGCGACGGCATCGTGCAGTACCTGCCGCACCTGCCGGTGGATGTCCGCAAGATCGCAGGCCCGGGGGCGACCCGTGAACGCGTGTGCATGCTGAGCCAATTGTTCGAGCGCTACACACACGGTGGCGGACGCGGTTTCGGCCGGTAGGATGTCCGCCTCGACGTCGCGGTGCAGGCCGACGGTGGCAAGGGCGAAGCGCAGCCAGGCACGGTAGAAACCGTCACCCCCCAGCAGGGGGAGCAGCCGGGCGGGCGCCTGCGGATCGGCGGCATGGGCCACGGCCAGCAGTGTCAGCCACCTGTTCACCGGGCCAGACAGACCGCTGGCACGGTCGGTCAGCACGTCCTGCGTTGCCTCGGCGAGAACCGAGGCGATGTCCCCGGAAAAGACCTCCTCGGCAAGGTCCGCCACTGCAACGCCATGGCGGAGCAGACGCCGAGGGTCACATGGTCCGCTGGCCCAAGCCGCGGTGGCCAAGGTACGGGCAGACGGCAGCATGTTGCCTGCCGTGCTGTGGGCATCAGCAAGATGCAGCAACAGGGACGCGCGCCGGTCGGGATGCTCGATGAGCTCCGCGCTCTCGATCAACGGGTCGGGACCCAGACAGTCCAACAGCACACCCAGTGCAGGCTCGGGTGACGTCAGGGCCTCCTGGTCGAGGAACCGGGCCACCCGCTGTGCGAGCGTAAGCGGGACCTGCTCAGACTCGACATCGTCGGCAGCCCGGGCCGGCAACCGGATCCGTCCGCGCAACTCCGCCAGGAACACCGACTCGTCGCTATCGGAACCGTAGTGAACCCGTTCGCTGTCGCGTGCTTCGTCCCACGCCGTCAGGTACGCCCCCCACGGGGCAGCACAGCCGGCCCGGTCGACCGCAGCACACAGTTCCAAGCCCCACCGGGCCGACATCGTGGGCACACCCTCATACATCAGGCTTGCCGCCACGCGGTCGGCTCCCGACAGCGCCACCAGCACATCCGCATACGGCACCAGGGAACCCGGCAAGCCCTCGTCCTCGTACGTCGCCCGCGCTCGGCTCAGCTCGATACAGCGCACCATCGTGGGCCAGTCGCTGCGGACCGCCGCACGCCATGCAGCCACGGTCAGGGTGTGGACGATGGCCTGCGGCGGCTGCAGCCCGGCAATCGCGCGGGACATGAAATCGGGCCCGATCAGCAAAGCGAGTTCGTCGTCGCGGCCCAGAGCGGCCAGCAGTTCGGGCAGGTGCCGGAAGGCACGGGGATCGGTGAAGAAGCCCCGCTGGGACAGCCAGTCGGCAGCCTGAGACCGGACCTGATCAACCCATCTGTGATCGCCGTCGACCCGGCGGATGAAGCGGCTGAAGCTCTCATGGTGGATCTTCAGTCCGCCGATACCCGGCTGTTGTGCGACGATCGGCGCCACGCTCGTCAGCGCGGCACCGATCTGCACCCCGGGCAGCGGGAAAATCTCCTCGAGTTCCTCTGCGGTCACGGCGAAGTCGCAGACCGCGAGCATGCTGACAGCAGAGCGCTGCCCGGGGGCCAGACCCTCCAGCAGATAGGCGTAGTAGTCGTCGAGGTCATGCGCCGACGGCGGGACCGCCCGCAACCTCTCCAGAGGATCGCCGACGCCATCCGGCGCGGGCGCCGCTCCCCGACCCGGGACCGGACCAACCGCCTGCCGGCACAGATACGTGGCGTACAGAGCATTGCCTCGTGAGCGCTCCTCGATCAGTGCGACTGCGGCCTCCGCCCGCGCGGCGGGATCGACCCCCTCACCGGCAGGCGAGGACGCCAGGGCCATCAGCACGCCCAGCCGATCCGCCAGAGCATGCAGTTCGGCGCGGTTGAGCGGAGCAACGGTGATACGCGAGGCACCGACGTCGACAGCCTCGAGGTGGGGGCCGGGCTGACTGGCCAGGACAAGCACGACACCGGGCGGCAGTTCGAGGGCGGTGAGGTCCGCGACCAGTTGGGCCGCCGGGTCCGCCTGTGCGCGAAAGGCGCTGCCGGTGCTGTACCCCAGAACCCGGCTGACATGGTCGATGCCGTCCACGATCAGCGTGATCGGCCGGTCCGGAACCAGGGCGCGCACCGCAGTGACCGCGGCCGTGAGCGTCTCCGGCGTGGCCGCATAGCGGGGCCGGACCTGCGCCAGCGCCTTCGGGACGGCCGCGCCCAGCTGCTTCAGCAGGCTGCCGATCACCACCTCGGTCAGCACACGCTGCTCACGGTCGCTGTCCGCGGCGCCGAGCCAGCAGTGATGCCGCACCGCCAGCCACGTCTGCCGCAGCTCATCCCCGAGCTGCTCGCACAACCACGACTTGCCGACGCCGGGAGCGCCGGTGACCACCACGACACCCCCCTGCTGCGCAGCGTCCTCCACGGCCGCAACCACGCCCGTGAGCACCGTGGGACGGGTCACCTCGGTGGCGCGGTCCACGGGGTGCCCCTCACGGACTGCCCCGAAGTCAACTTCCAGGCCCAGACGGGGAAGCAGATCCTCGACCAGCACGGTTCCCACCCGGCTCCGCGCCGCTTTCGCCGTCTCGATCAGGGCCAGCGCCACCTCCTCAGGCGCGCGATGCCGGTTCGGCGGCCGCCCTGCCCCGAGCTCTTCGGTGATGCGGCGCAGCAAGGCCGCCTCAGCTGGTCCGGGCTCGCGGATGTTGAGCGAGCACGCCGGAAGATTCGTGTCGACGACCAGGGAAGCGCAGGCACGGTCGAGCAGGTCATCACTGACCTCGGCGAGCATGTCCTTCCACGGAGCGTGTGCTCGCAGCGCAGCGACGTCGAATCGGAACCGCTTGCTGCTCAGGCCGTGCAGCGCAGGCCCCGGGTCGGTGCTCGTGCTGACCGGCCGCAGCACCCGGATCAGATCGGGATCCTCCGGCTCCGTGTCACGCACCACAAGGCGGTGCGAGGCACCGGGAAGCGCGGTGAGGCCAAGGTCCATGGAGGAGAAAAGCAGATCCAGACGCAAACCCCGGTTGTCCTTCGTGAAACTCTCCACTGACAACGCGCGGTCGTGATCTGTGTGCTTGATCTGCAGCCGTTCGCGGCTGCCGGTGCTCCACTCGCACGTGATGTCGTCAAATCGGTCACCGGTGAACATCTTCGTGTCGACCAGCACGGATTTCGCGCGTCCCACCGCCAGATCCACCAGGCGCAGCGCGGTGAGCAGGTCCTGGTAGGCGTAGCCGAGGTGTGTCGGGCGCAGCCCCATGCTCACCTCCAGCGTGCCTTGCTCACTCGGCACCCCCCACGGTGCGCATCGCGATCACCCTAACCTCCATGCCGTACCGGGACGGAATGGAAATCCAAGCGGTGAACTTCCACGTTTGCCTCCTTCCCTCGCCAGACCCTGGGAGGGACAGACGCCACCCCGGGGCGACTCGTGTTGAGGGCCTGCGAGGAGGGGCTCCAGCAGAGTCATCAACGCTCTTGAGGGCTGCGCGTTCTCTCCGCACACGGGGTAATGCGGGGCGTCAGGTCTCGACGTTGATGCCGTAATCGGCGGCCAGGCCTGCGAGGCCGGTCTCGTAGCCCTGCCCGACTGCGCGAACCTTCCAGCCGGTCCTACGGCGATAGAGCTCCACCACGATGGTGACGGTCTCACCCGAGGAGAAGGGGTCCGGCGCGAAGGACAGCGGGGCTCCGGACGGCTGGGTGATGCCTGCTTGCCAGAAGGTGTACTGGTCGAACACTGCTGTGGGCTGTGCCTCGATGTCGATGCTGACGATGACGGCGATCGCTGCGATGTCGTCAGGGATGGAGCCCAGATCTGCGGTGACGGTGTCCCCGCCGACGCGGACCCCGTCGTGGCTGGGGTGGTTGTAGAAGACGAGGTCGTCGTCGTTGCGCACCTTGCCGTTGCGGCTCAGGAGGACAGCGGACACGTCAACGGGTGCGCCTGCGGCAGCGATGCGGATCGTGGTCGGCTCGGTGTGCAGGGCTGCGTTGGCTCCCTTCACCAGCAGGCGCGGCGTGCCGCCTTCCCCGGCGGGAGGCGCAGGGGCGGCGGGGGAGCGGGGTGCGGCCGGAGACGGGCCGGGGCGGGTGAGCGCGGCGAGAACGTGCTGGAGGATGGGCCAGCCTTCGGCTTCCTGACCTGGCCACGGCCAGGTCAGCCGCTGGGCGCCGAACTCCTTGGTGGTGGGCGGCCGCCCTAGTGCTTCCTGCAGCTGGAGGTAGCGCAGGCTCTCGGTGGCCAGACGGCTGAGCTGCCACTGCCGTTGGGTTACCTCCGGGCTGTTCACCCAGGTGTCGTGGTCGACAGGCTTGCCGCCCAGCTCTTGGTACACCCGGTGGGCGAAGTCGTAGCCGTCTTCAGTCAGCAGGCGGGTGGGCCGCTGTTGTTGGGAGGGGGCCGGTTCGCCGATGGCGGTGTAGAGCGCTCCCAGGTCGCCGCCTGTCCAGTGGTTGGCTGCCGTGGTGGCAAACCGGGCGAACTGGGGCAGCGTGGGGGGACGCCCCTTGGCGGCGACGATGCGGTGGTGCTGGTGGGCGACCTCCTCCAGCGCGGAGCGCCAGCGGTGCTGCAGATAGATGTCGAGATGCTGCTCGGCCCAGGCGCGCCGGTGCCAGGTGATGATGTCTCGTACTCGCTCGAAGCCCTCCCGGCGGGTGCCGTGACTCATGCTGGAGATGAAGGTCACCTGCCCGTACGGGGTGTCGACCGTACTGTCCTTGCTGTCGGGGATCTCTTCCTCCGGCCCCAGGAGCTGTTCGGCGGCTTGCAGTTCGCGGAAGAAGGTGGCGTCGACCGGGCATCCGGCCGCGCGCAGAGCGGCCAGCGGCCTGCTGTAGTAGCGGTCTACACGGTCCAAGGTGGTGCGGGAGTAGGGGCCTTCGCACACGAACCAGGCGGTCAGGCCCACGCCGTGCCAGAACTCGGCCGCGGGACCGAGGGCTTCGGCCATGGTCTGGTGCGGGCGCGGGTTGCTGACGATGCTGCCGGGATACCGCGGGAGCGTCACCGTCTCCCACAGCCGCCCCACCCGTTCGAGGACATCGGCGGGCAGACGCTGCCGATACAACTGGGGGGTCAGCCCCTGCTCGGTCCGGTTCAGACTCATCAGATCCTGATCGACCAGCCCCCACAACGACGGCATTCCCCGTGACTGGCTGGCATGCGCATGGTCGAAGCCCGCCCACCAGCCGCGCAGGGCCGCAGCCCGCTCCTCCACTGGAGACAGAGAACTGCCGCCGCCGAGGAAGGCCGCGAGCATCGCATGGACCTCGTCCTCCGCGATGCCCGCCTCGGCCGCCATGCCGGCCGTCTGCGTGGCCATGCCGACGTACAGACGCGGCTCGGGCAGAGCGGTGATGATCTCCTCATCCGGGTGAGGGGGAGCCCGAAGGTAATCCAGCACAGCCAGCCAGTCACCCCCGAAGTACGCGGAGACGACCGGCTGCAGCTCTTTGGTGAGCACCCGGCGCGCCAGGGCTGTTCCCATCCTGGCCTTCTTGGCGAAACCAGCCATCAGCCCTTGCAACCGCTGGATCCGGTGACGTGCGGCAAGCTGCACGAGGTCGGCGGCGGCAAGGGTGTCCAGCAAACGAAGGCGGGCCTGCTGCTGTCCCGCACGGTCCAGCTGGTGCCAGCCGCCGCCGAAGCGGAAGGCTTCCAGCGCGCTCTCGTCGATGCCCAGCAGCCGGTAACGCTCCTCGATGAGTGTCCAGAACCGCTGCTGTTCTGTGCGAGGGAAGATCTCTCCTGCCGCCCGCAGCCGGATGGGCTGAAGCAGTGTCTCGAACAGCGGCACCAGCAGCGCCCACAGCAACACCGTGTCCCAGTCCTCCACAGCGGTGAGGCGGGCGGTGTCATCGGCGGCCAGCGTCAGAGCGTGGCCAGGGCGTTCCCGCAGCAGATACGGCAGATTGACTGCCCCTGCCTTGACCGAGAGTTTCTGGGGCAGGTACCACGCCCCAAGCCGCTGCTGCTCCTGGACCCCGAAGGCGTTGGCGCAGAAGACTTCCTCTTCCCGGGTGAGGGCCGTCACCTTGGCGGTGTCCGGCGTGTGGCGTCCTCGGCCGGGGACGACGGTGGCCACCGGCCGTCCGGCGAGCCCTGCGGCCAGCAGTCTGGCCGCCAGGGCGTCGATGTCGGCGAACCGTTGCTGCTGCCCGGCCGCCCGCTCCAGGGCGAGCGCCTGCTCGGGACCACATTCCACGGCCGGCTGCCACCAGCGTGTCGGGTCACTGGCCACCGGTCAGCCTCCGCATGTACTCGACGAACTGCTCAAACGGCACCGGCGCAGCGGTGTTCTGCGCATAGACGGCGTAGCGCTGGGCCATCAGCTGCATCTCCCGCTCCGTCCTTCGGGCCTCCACACGGTCCAGCTCGTGCACCACGCGCTGCTCGACGCGTCCCCGCTCGTACAGCACGAACGCGTCCACCCCGCCCAGACCCCCACCGGCCCCCTCCGCGGCGCCGCCGGGGCCGGGGAGATCCCCTTCCATGGTGGTGGCGTCGATCAGCGGGACATCCAGGAGCACAGCGGGATCCATGTCGTTGTCCGCGCACATGGCCTCCAGATGCTCCTCCAGGCCGAGTTCGGCATGGCAGACCACGTCCAGGTACTGCTGGTCGGCAGCCACCGCGGTCTGGCGCAGGACGCGGACACCGCGGCCGACGAACTGGTAGAACTCGCCGAAGCTGCCATAGGGGCGCAGCGGCACGACCACGGTGATGGGCGGGAAGTCGTAGCCCTGGCCGAGCATCCGCAGCTGCACGATGCCCTGCAGATCCCCGGCGTCGGACTCGAAGCGCCGCCGGGTGGAGGCGATCGCGGAGGCGGGCATGCTGTGGTGCAGCGTGGCACTGGGGATCCCGTACTCCTCGGCGATCCGCGCGATCTGTTCAGCATGCGCCTGGCCCATCGCTGCGAACAGCGCCCTCGGCTTGACGGGCGCCAGCAGCTTGGCCTGCGCATCCAGACACGCCCGCGTCACGGCCATCACCTGGCGGATCGGCGCCTCGGACTGTGCGGTGATGCGTGCCATCTTCTGCTCGTCGCCCAGCGTGGCCAGCAAAGCATCACGGCCCACGATCTGCTCGCGCCGCCCGTCCGGCCACACCGCCTCATACACCGTCGACGCCACCTCGGGGGCGAACCGGTGCACCCGCAGGTTCTTCGCGGATCCGTCCGCGACGGAGTCGACCAGCCGGTAGCGGTAGACGACATCGGCGTCGATCGCCTTGCCGTCCAAACGCTGGAAGCACGCCGACATCAGCAGTGTGCGCGCACCCTGGAAGTGGGCGAACAGCCGCTGGTAGGAGGCGCTGGCCGCGATGTGCGCCTCGTCGACAACGATGAAGTCGATGTCGCCCGGCTCCAGCTTGGCCAGCAGGTCTCCGTCACTGTCACCCGTGCCCAGCGCATGGAAGTTGGTGACCAGGATGTCCGCGTCCAGAAGACGCTCACGGCTGACCTGGCTGATCTGCCCGTCGTCTGCGTCCAGGACGAGCGTGGCCGGCGGAGGGGCACCGGGCAGCAGCGGCCCGCCCGCCAGCCCATACAGGACGTTGCCCGGCATCCCCGCATCGAGGGCCTTGGCGAAGGTGCCGCGGATAACCGAGCCCGGGGTCACCACCAGCGCCCGCCGTCGGCTGAACGACAACGCGGCCGCTACCCCCAAGGCCGTCTTGCCCGACCCCACCGCCATCACCGCAGCCGCATGCCGGCCGCCGGAGGCGTAGTAGTTCGCCAACGCGGCCAATGCCTCGTCCTGGCACGCCCGCAACGGCGCCCGGTCCACCCTGGCCCGTACACCGGCGAAGTACGCCCCGCCTGAAGGCAGTTCGGCACAGCCGGGCGGATCGGCCGCCCGCATCGGATCGCCGGCCATGTCCGGGATCTCGATGCACGGCACGGCAGTCACCAGCGGCGCCAGGAGCGGATCCTGCCGCAGCATCGCCTGCAACTGGGCCACACAGCGCGCGGTGTCCGCCCGCACCGCATCGTAGGAGAACCGCAGCACCGTCAGGCCCGTGGCGGCCAGATCGTTCTGCCGCAGCCGGTCGTAGGTGAACGCGGCCCGGTCACTGTGGAAGGCGAACCCGTCGAGCTCGACGGCCAACTGCAGCGTCTCACCCGCGATCAGGTAGTCCAGCCGGTAAGTGCGCTCGTTGACGGTGACCGGGTGCTGACTGTGCACCCGCGCAACGATCGACGCGTCCACGGCCGGCGTGAGCACCCACCGCAAGAACGCCTCCTCCAAGTAGGAGGCAGCTGGGATCAGTCGCTCCAGACCCGCACTCATGACGATCCACCCTGTGCCGCAGCCTCGGCAACCAGCGCCTGGGCTTTCTCCGACAGCCGGGCCGCCACATCCTCGCCCTGCCCGAAACGGGCCAACCGCCGCGCCAGCTCAAGTGCTTCCGTGAAGGCGCCCTCGCGCTCCAGCAGGCCGATCAACCGTGGCACCGAGGACACCCGCACAAACGCCGCCGGAGCATCAGTGGTGTCGAAGGACACCGAGTGCGGGGTTGCTTCCATCAACTCCAAGTCCAGCAGGGCGAACACCTCAAGCGCGGCGAGGGCCCCAGGCTCCGCACGACGTGTACTCCACAGCCGATCGACCGCGCTCTGCAGAACAAAGTGGTAGTCCCTGGCCGAGCCCGGAAGCTCCAGCGCCTCCCAGACACGGGCGATCAGCTCAGCGCCGCGCGCGTCTAACGGCACATGCCGGCTGGCCGGTGTCGCAGACGTACTCCCCTCGGCGGTCGGCCACATCGGCGAGCCGTACGACTCGTCCGGACGAACCCCTGCGCCCGGCAGCGCCTCCCGCATGACACCCGGGCTCCCGGCAAAGGCAAGGCCAGGGACAGCCGCCATGCGCTCAAACCACGCCCCCACGTTCCCCCTTCACACAAAGAGGCCTGCACCCTCACCTACAGCGAAGTCGCCCCACCCGCCCCCTGCGGTACTTCATTGTCGCAGCCACACACTCTCTGCACCCCGAAAGCGGATATGTACTCCGCTCTCCGTCACCCACCCCGGCGGGCTGCTGCCAGCCAAAGAACGGGAACCAGACGCCCTTGTTGCCCACTCGACCTCGTGTCCTGAGTCGGGAATTTCGCTTCACACGCCTCTCGGCCAGCTGCACCAGGGACGGTGCAGGCCCTGGACGGGTTCGGGTTAACCCGATTTTCCAGGTGGTCTGAGCAGGGACGAACGACGTACCTGCGTTTCACGACGGTGAACACGTCAGCCTGAACGGGCGCCGATCAGACTGGCCTTGAGAGCGTCGGCGAGGGAACCTTGAGGCATCGACGGCGGGATACGCCTCGCACCAATCCCTTCCCGAATCACCCGGGTTGGGCGCCTCACCCCTACCTTCCTGGAGATGCTCATGTCCGCCCTTCCCCTGCCCGCTGCCAGCCCCGAGCCGCCGGCGTTCTGCGCCAGCCACCTCCCCGCCCGCACCCAGCCGAGTCGGCTGGGCATCCCCGAGGTCGTGGTCATCGTCGTGGTCGTCCTGGCATCGGCCGGACTGGCCGCCGGCAACCGGCCCGTCCCGGCCGCGCTGGTCGTGGTGGCCGCCGCAGTGGCCGACCTGATCACCGGCCGCCGCTCCAGCGACGTCGCCAAGCCCTTCCGCCGCCGCAGCCGGTGACGATGGGCCGCCCCACCAAACCCGTCGCCGTCGGCACCAGCCCCCGACTGCGGGCCCTGGCCGCCTACCTGCGCCAGCTCAAGGACGAGACCCGTACCACCTACGCCACCCTGTCCGAGCGCACCGGCCCACCGAACACGCCCGGGTACCGCGGAGCCTCCACCCTCAGCCAGGCCGCCCGCGGCACCCACCTGCCCCCGCTCGAGACCGTCCTCGCCTACGCCCGCGCTGCCGGCGACCCCGGCAGCCACTCCACGCAGCGGCGGGAAGCGACAGCCCTGAGCCTGTGGAAGGCAGCTGCGATCGAGAAAGCCCGCCCGCACTTGACCGGCCGCGGCCGACGCACCCGGCAGGTCCGCACCCCCGCCTCCCTGGGCCAGGAACTGACGCGGCTGCGCCTGCGGGCCGGCCAGCCCTCTTACAGCGCCATCGAGAAGGCGACCAAGGCCGACGGGCACCGTGTACCGCGTTCGACAGCCCACCTGATCCTCAACGGGAAGGTCCTGCCCAGCCGAGAGCAGCTGTCCGCGCTCCTGAAAGCCTTCGACGTGAGCGTCGTGGACGCCGCCCAGTGGCACGCGGTCCTCGACCGCATCGAGGACCGCCGGCAACCGCCCGAGCTGCCCCGGCGAGGCAGAGGGTACGCGTGCGCGGACGCCGACCCGGCCGTGCAGGAGTACCTCGAACGCCGCGAGCGCGACGAGGAGATCAAGCGCCGTACCGGGCAGATCCATCCGGACGAGACGTACGAGGACTACGAGGAACGGATGCGCGAGAGGGTGTTCCAGCAGCAGACCTCGGACGACTGGCTGTACGAGGATTACGACGAACCCGAGGGCGACGACGAGCCGGAGGACGAGGCCCAGAGGCAAGCGCGGGCCGCTGAGCAGGCCGCCTTCCGAGCCCAGTTGAAGGCCTTGGTAGAGCGCGCCACCCCCACGGGGCAGGTTGCCGATCACGCCTGACAGCTCTACCGGCCTACCGTCTTCCGCCCATCGCCACCCATCCTCCCGGGCAGGATCGGGCGTGATCACCCGCGACTCCCACCCCGACGTTACATAACTCCGGCCAATATTATGTACCGTCAGCTAGACTAGGTGGCAGCGTTACATTTTTGGCGGTCTGGTCGTTCCGCACCTGCTGGCGGCCGCTGCCGAGCCGACTGCCCGACCTTCCCCTCACAAACCGCTTGCCGCTTCTGCTCTTGGAGTCCCCGGGTGTCTTCCTCGCGTTCATCCCACACCGCCGGTGAGGCGTCTTTCGACGCTGCCGTGCCGGACAACCCCGCCCGCACTGCCCCGCCTGCAGCCTCAACGGAGCCGTCCGACCAGGCTCCGAGCTGGGCGGGCAACTGGCCCCTGAGTTTCCCAACACCTCCCACCCCGTCCGCAGCGGCCAAGACAGCCTCCGAAGACGCCGGCCGCCGACACGGCGAGGACAGCCAACCCGAGTCAGTTGAGGGCCCGTTGACCAAGCCGGGAACAACCTCCACCGCCCCTGACGTGGAAACACCACACTCCCTGCCGCGCACCGGCCCGGCGACCCTGCACGAGGCCCGCAGCACACTCAAGCAGATGATCAACGCCGCCATCGAAGGGCACCCCACACCCCTGACGCGCGGCCCGCACCATGCACTGCTTACCACCCCCGCCCACGCAACCGAACTGGGCTGGGACCTCACCCAAGCCCCAACCCATAGCTTCGCGGGCGCCCGCAAAACGCTGGGGGACCTGATCCAGTACGGCGCGGAGGGCCACCCCCAGGTGCTGTGCCGCCACAAGACCCCCGTCGCCGTACTGCTCGCCGCAGCCGCGGACGGCACCCTCGCCTCGCCCGCACCTCAAGCCGAGCCCGCACCCGACACAGCAGCTCCGGCTGCAACAGCAGCCCCGGACTCCACCACAACACCCCCTGAGGGCCAGCAAGCGGTCCAGAACCCCCTTCCGGAAGCCGCCAGAGACCTCGCACCCGTGCCGACAACTACCCCTGCCGAAGCGGCCGCTGCACCCACCACGCCCTCGGAACCACATCCGGAACCGGCGCCAGCAGCCCAAGACACGCCTGCGCCTGCCAGTACACCCCCCGCCTCACCCGGCACCATCCCGGCCCCACCGACCATCCCCACCGGCTCGCCAGCCGCTACCGCTCCAACCCCCGCCACCCCCACACCCGGCCCTCTGGCACTCCAGCACCCGGTCACACCGCCGACCGCCCTCCCTGTACCCCCCTCGGCCCCACCCGAGCAGGGCCCGCCGGCCCCCACTCCCGCGACGCCCAGTACCGGCTACGAGACCGCCATCCCGGCCAGCGGCCCACCAGCCATCACTGCGCCGCGCACTCCGCGACGGCTGGCCGCACTCGCGCAAGCCCTGGACACCGTCCTCCCGACCACCGTCCCCACCGGTGAAACCACCACACCCACACCCCTGATGGGCCTGTCGACCGGCATCCGCACCCTGGACGACGCCCTCGGCGGCCTCCAGCCCGGCCGCTTCTATCTCGTCGCCGCCGCCCCAGGCGCCGGGTCCAGCCTGATCGCCACTGCCGCCGCACGCACCAGCGCCCTCGACCAGCACCAACCCGTCCTGTACGCCGCCTCCGGACTCACCCGCGCCGACATCGCCGCACGCATCGTCGCCGCGCACCTGCCCGTCGACTACCGCCGCCTGCGAGCCGGCCGCCTCACCCCCACCGAGCAGGACGACACCGCAGCCATCCACCACCACCTGGCCCAAGCCCCGCTGTACATCGACGACGGCACCGACCTGACCACCGACGCGGTCGCCGAGAGCGTCCCGGACCTGCCTGGTCTGGCCCTCATCGTGGTCGACCGACTCCAGACCACCGAAGACCCCCGACTGCCGCTGTCCGGCCCTGCCCAGATCACCGACGCCGCTCAGGCCCTCGCCCACCTAGCCCGCACCCACGAGCTCCCCGTCCTTGCCGCCGTCGACACCGACGACCCCCACCTGATTGCCGCGCTCAGCCTCGACATCACCGTCACCCTGGCCCGCGACGCCGACCAGATCCACGCCACCATCACCGAACGCGACCTCGGCCCGCAGGCCACCCTCACCCTCCACGCCGACCTCGCCCACGCCCGCATCACT